>NZ_JBFAWF010000009.1:0-290315 GCF_040680195.1 Streptomyces sp. NPDC052109
GCTCGCTGGGCTCATAACCCAGAGGTCGCAGGTTCAAATCCTGTCCCCGCTACTGCAGTCGAAGGCCCGGATCCCTTGGGATCCGGGCCTTCGTGGTGTGCGAACTCATGTACTGAGGGGAGGGGCGGCCGCGCCGTCGTGGGGAGTTGAGCACCGTGTGTTTGACTTGTCGTCCTGTGGGCATGTCGACAAAACGCTGAAGTGACCTCACGGGGTGCGGTATACCGGGTGTACCCAGGTTGCAGGTGGTGCGACGATGGACGTTATGGGGGACAAGGCAACTCTGTTCGAGTCAGGGCGATTTGTGACGCCTTCCGGTGAGGAACCGTCCCGTGACGAGATGACCGACATGGGGGACGCCGCCGAGGAGGTACGCCTCGGACTCGCCGCGCAGAGCGGCGACGCCGAGGCCGCGAGCGTCCTCGGAGCCATGCTGCTGCGCCGTGGCGACCTCGACGGAGCCGAACCCCACCTACGGGCCGCCACCGCGGCCGGCGACCGGGCCGCCGCCAACAACCTGGGCGTCCTGCTGCACCAGCGGGGCTACCCCGAGGAGGCCGCCGGCTGGTGGCGCATCGCCGCCGTCGCCGGTTCCGCGGCCGCCGCGCACGCGCTGGGCCGCTACCACCGCGAACGCGGGGACGAGCCCGCCGCCGAGTACTGGCTGCGCCAGTCCGCCGAGCAGGGCCATGTCCTCGGCGCCTACGCGCTCGCCGACCTGCTGGAGCACCGCGGGGACGTCGCCGCCGAGCACTGGATGCGGGCCGCGGCCGAGCGCGGACACCGGGAGGCCGCCTACCGGCTGGCGCGCGCGCTCGACCGCCCGGCCGGACGCGAGGAGGAGGCCGGGGCCGACAACGCTGTCGCCGAGGCCGAGCAGTGGTACCGGCAGGCCGCCGCGCGCGGCCACCGGCGGGCCGCGCTGCACCTCGGGGCGATCCTGGAGAGGCGGGGCGAGCTGAAGGAGGCCGGGCGCTGGTATCTGACCTCCGCCAAGGACGGCGAGGCCCGGGCCGCCTGCGCGCTGGGCTTCCTGCTGCGCGACGCCGGGGACACCGAGAGCGCGGCGGTGTGGTGGCTGCGGGCCGCCCAGGACGGCGACGGCAACGCGGCCAACGCGCTCGGCGCGCTGCACGCCGAACGCGGCGAGACCCAGACCGCCGAGCGCTGGTACCGGGCTGCGCTGGACGCCGGCGACGACAACGGCGCGTACAACCTCGGGCTGCTCTGCGCCGAGCAGGGGCGGACCGCGCAGGCCGAGCAGTGGTACCGGCGCGCCGCCTACGCCGGGCACCGGGAGGCGGCGAACGCGCTCGCCATCCTGCTGCTGCAGGGCGGCGACGCCACCGGCGCCGAGCCGTGGTTCTCCAAGGCCGCCGAGGCCGGCAGCGTGGACGCGGCGTTCAACCTCGGCATCCTCTACACCGGACGCGGCGAGGAGGCCATGGCGCTGCGCTGGTACGAGCGGGCGGCCGCCGCCGGGCACACCGAGGCCGCGCTGCAGGTCGGGATCGCCCGGCTGCGCGAGGGTGAGGAGCAGGAGGCCGAGCGGCATCTGCGGTGCGCCGCGGGTGGCGGCAGCGCGGAGGCGGCGTACCGGCTGGCCGCGCTGCTCGACGCGCGTCGGCCGCCGGAGCCGGCGCACGAGCTGGGCGAGATCGTGCACGAGAAGACCGAGTGCGAGGAGTGGTACGAGCGGGCGGCGACCCAGGGGCACCGGCGGGCGCAGGTGCGGGTCGGGATGCTCGCGGCGGCGCGCGGGGACGTGGTCGAGGCGGCGCGGTGGTACCGGGCGGCCGCGGAGGCCGGGTCGCGCAACGGCGCCTTCAATCTCGGGCTGCTGCTGGTCCGGGAGGGCAGTGAGCCGGAGGCGGCGGTGTGGTGGACGCGGGCCGCGGACGCCGGGCACGGGCGGGCGGCGCTGCGGCTGGCCCTGGTCTACGCGCGTCGGGGTGAGCTCGCGGAGGGGCAGCGGTGGGCCGACAGGGCGGTGGAGCTGGGGCCGGCGGAGGTTTCCGAGCGCGCGGGGCGGTTGAGAGACGCCCTCAGAGAGGAACTGTCGGCGTGACGCCGCGCTGGGCTCCCGCGGATGCGTCCCGCCGGCCCGCGCGTCCCGGTCGGCTGCGAAGTGAGCCCCGCCACGTCGCCGGTAACCGATTTGCTTCCGGGCGCTCCCCTCACGTAATGTCGTGTTCACCGACGCGGGGTGGAGCAGCTCGGTAGCTCGCTGGGCTCATAACCCAGAGGTCGCAGGTTCAAATCCTGTCCCCGCTACTGAAGGCCGAGGGCCGGAATCCAGAGATGGGTTCCGGCCCTCAGTCGTGTCCAGGGGCAGCGCAGCAAAAAAGAGGGGGCTCGTGGCCCCCTCTCCGGCGTTCGCTCAGGCCCTCGCGCAGTCCGGGCACAGTCCGCGGTACGTCACCTCTACGTCCGACACCGTGAAGCCGAAGCGCTCCGCGTCGGGGAGGTCGGCCAGCGGGTTGCCCGTCGGATGGACGTCGCGGATCGCGCCGCACCGGGCGCAGACCAGGTGGTGGTGCGGCCGGTGCGCGTTCGGGTCGTAGCGCTTGGCGCGTTTGTCCGTCGCGACTTCCAGCACCTCGCCGAGGGAGACCAGCTCGCCCAGCGTGTTGTAGACGGTGGCCCGGGAGATCTCCGGCAGCTTCGCGACGGCCCGCGCATGGACCTCGTCGGCCGTCAGATGGACGTGTTCGCCGTCGAGGACCTCGGCCACGACGCGCCGCTGCGCGGTCATCCGCCATCCGCGTCCACGCAGCCGTTCCAGAAGGTCGCTCATGTCCACCAGCCTAACAGCAGGGAGGACCAGGACGGGAATAGGTGTGAGTTTGGATCAATATTTGACTTAGATTGAGTCCAATGTAGGATCGAGAACGGCTTTGGCCACAGGACAGGACTGGGACAGGACAGTCAGCGATGACGCAGGAGGCGCGCGTGACGCAGGGACCGCTCACCACGGAGGCCGGTGCTCCGGTCGCCGACAACCAGAACAGCGAGACGGCGGGTGTCGGCGGGCCGGTCCTCGTCCAGGACCAGCTCCTGCTGGAGAAACTCGCCCACTTCAACCGGGAGCGCATCCCGGAGCGGGTCGTGCACGCCCGGGGCGCCGGGGCCTACGGCACCTTCACGGTGACCGCCGACGTCACGCCCTACACCCGCGCCGCCTTCCTCTCCGGGATCGGCAAGGAGACCGAGGTCTTCCTGCGCTTCTCGACGGTGGCCGGCAACCTCGGCGCGGCGGACGCCGTCCGTGACCCGCGGGGCTTCGCGCTGAAGTTCTACACCGAGGAGGGCAACTACGACCTCGTCGGCAACAACACCCCGGTGTTCTTCATCCGGGACGCGATCAAGTTCCCGGACTTCATCCACACCCAGAAGCGCGACCCGTACACCGGCTCCACCGAGGCCGACAACGTGTGGGACTTCTGGTCGCTGTCGCCGGAGTCCACGCACCAGGTGACCTGGCTCTTCGGCGACCGCGGCATCCCGGCGTCGTACCGGCACATGGACGGCTTCGGCTCGCACACCTTCCAGTGGAACAACGCGGCCGGCGAGGTCTTCTGGGTCAAGTACCACTTCAAGACCGACCAGGGGATCAAGAACCTCACGGCGGAGGAGGCCGCGGTGCTCGCGGGCAAGGACCCCGACTCGCACCAGCGCGATCTGCGTGAGGCGATCGAGCGCGGGGAGTTCCCGAGCTGGACCGTGGGTGTGCAGATCATGCCGGCGGCGGACGCGGCGACGTACCGCTTCAATCCCTTCGACCTGACCAAGGTGTGGCCGCACGCGGACTACCCGGTCATCGAGATCGGCAGGCTGGAGCTGAACCGCAACCCCCGGAACGTCTTCGCCGAGGTGGAGCAGTCGATCTTCAGCCCCGCGCACTTCGTGCCGGGCATCGGCCCCTCGCCCGACAAGATGCTCCAGGGCCGTCTCTTCGCGTACGGCGACGCGCACCGCTACCGCGTCGGCATCAACGCCGACCACCTGCCGGTGAACCGCCCGCACGCCACCGAGGCGCGCACGAACTCCCGTGACGGCCATCTCTACGACGGCCGGCACGGCGGCGCGAAGAACTACGAGCCGAACAGCTTCGGCGGGCCGGGGCAGACCGGCCGTGCGCTGTGGCAGCCCACCTCCGTCGACGGCTCCACCGGCAGCCACCCGACGCCGGTGCATGCCGAGGACGACGACTTCGTGCAGGCGGGCGACCTCTACCGGCTGATGTCGGAGGAGGAGAAGGAGCGGCTCGTCGCCAACCTGGCGGGCGCGATCGCGCCGGTCTCGCGCGAGGACATCGTCGAGCGCGCCATCGGCAACTTCGCGAACGCCGACGCCGAGTTCGGCAAGCGGCTGGAGGCGGCGGTGCGGGCGCTGCGTGGCTGAGTCGGAGGCACTGCCTCCCCCGGTGCCTCAAGAGCCTGGGGGAGCGCACCCCAGGGCGGGCCGGACCCCACGCTGCTCGGGTCCGGCCCGTTCCGCCTGCTCAGAGCGCCGGTGCGGGCTCGCGGGCCGGGGCCCAGCAGCGGATGATGTCGCGGACCGAGACGATCCCGGCGACCTCGCCGCGGTCGAGCACGACCAGGTGCCGGAAGCCGCCGTGGGCCATGGCGCCGGCGGCCTGCTCCAGGGTCCAGGTGGGGGCCGCGAAGACGACGTCGGTGGTGGTGTGGGCGTGGGTGCGTTCGGTGTCCGGGTTCTGGCCGAGGCCGACGGAGTTGAGGATGTCGCGTTCGGTGAGGATGCCGATGCCGCCGGCGTCCGGGTCGAGGACGACGGCGGCACCGACGCGACGGGCGGACATCAGGGCGGCTGCCTGGCGGAGGGTGTGGGCGGGGCCGACGGTGAGGATCACCGTGCTCATGGCGTCTCGGACGAGCATGGAAAGGGCCACCTCCTAGGAATCCCGTGATAGTTCAGGGATTCACAAATTCACAAGTGGGGGTGGATTCAGAGTGCCAGGTAAAGCAGGAGTCAACAAGAGGGCGCGTGGAGTGAGTTCAGGGGCGTGCCCGGGTTTCTCTGGTGACTCAGTGGCGCGGGTTGAGATACCCCAGCAACTCGTCGTGCAGCAGGCCGTTGGACGCCACCGCGTTGCCGCTGTGCGGCCCCGGGCGGCCGTCGAGGCCGGTGAAGGTGCCGCCCGCCTCCGTGACGACGACCGCGGTGGCCGCCATGTCCCACAGTGACAGCTCCGGCTCCGCGCAGATGTCCACGGATCCCTCGGCGACCATCATGTACGGCCAGAAGTCGCCGTACGCGCGCGTGCGCCACACCTGGCGGGTGAGGTCGAGGAAGCCGTCGAGCCGGTCCTGCTCCTCCCAGCCGGACAGGGAGGAGTACGCGAAGGACGCGTCCGCGAGCTTGCCGACGCGGGAGACGTGCATGCGGGTCGCGGAGGTCAGGCTGCGGCCGGTGAAGGCGCCGTGGCCCTTCGCGGCCCACCAGCGGCGGCCGAGGGCGGGGGCGGAGACCACGCCGACGACGGGCTGGTAGCCGGTCTCGCCGGCCTCCATCAGCGCGATGAGCGTCGCCCAGACGGGGACGCCCCGGACGTAGTTCTTGGTGCCGTCGATGGGGTCGATCACCCAGCGGCGGGGACCGGAGCCCTCGACGCCGTACTCCTCACCGAGGATCGCGTCCCTCGGGCGGGCGCGCTGGAGGTGGCCGCGGACGAGTTCTTCCGCCGACTTGTCCGCCTCGCTCACCGGGGTCATGTCCGGTTTGGTCTCCACCTTCAGGTCCAGTGCCTTGAAGCGGTCCATGGTGGCGGCGTCGGCTGCGTCCGCGAGGACGTGGGCGAGGCGCAGGTCGTCGAGGTAGTCCGGCATGGAAGAACCGTATCTGTCGTGGTCGGCGTGGGCCAGCATGGGACAGGGCGTTGCGGGGGCCTTGTGCTGCGGTGAGGGTGACGTGGGGCGCGGGGCCCACCGGGCGCCCGGAAGCCGGCCGGGGGCGGATCTGGCGTGCTGCGTGGATTCCTCGCCGGCCGGAGCGCGCCCCCGAACCCCCGCGAACCCTTGACAGTGCATACAAGTGCGTCAAATCTGGGCGCAGAGCTGCTCCGCTCAGGGAGGCGATGATGCCTGCTGCCCGGGAGTCCCTACTGGACGCCGCCTACACGGCCCTCGTGCGCCTGCCGTGGTCCGCGGTGCGGATGGTCGACGTGGCAGCGGCGGCCGGCGTGTCCCGGCAGACCCTGTACAACGAGTTCGGCAGCAAGGACGGCCTGGCCCGCGCGCTGGTGCGCAGGGAGGCCGACGGCTACCTCGCCGGAGTGGAGCGGGCGCTCGCCGGGCCGGGAGAGCCGGGGGAGCGGCTCACCGCCGTGGCCGAGTGGACGAACTCCGCCGCTCGGGACAACGCGCTGATACGGGCCATGCTCACCGGCTGCTGGAGCGAACGGCTGCCCGCCCCTCCGCTCACCGCCGTACCGTCCTCCTCCTCGGTGCCCGCGCAGCGCCGGGCCGACGGGCCGCTGCCGGCGCCCCGCGACTTCGTGCGGATCGTGCGGGACCGTGCGGTCACCGCCCTGACGGGCCCCACCGCCGGCGCCGCCGGTTCCGCCGAGCTGTCCCGCCCGTGCGAACTGGCCGTACGCCTCGCCCTGTCCTGCGTCGCGGCGCCACCGGGGGAGGGCGGCATGGCGGAGCTGATCCGGGCGGTCGTCCCGCGTCAGGCGGTGTGAGGCTCAGTCGCTGCAGGCCGGCCGGTACCCCGGTCCGCCGGCCGGACTCCTTCGTCCAGAACGGGTCCCCGGTCCCGCCCGGCTGCGCCGCGACCAGCCCGCCGTCCCGCACGGCCGCCGTCCACCCGGCCTTCGCCCCGCACGCCCCACAGGTGAGCCGGCGGCGCCGGAACAGCAGCTCGAAGCAGTACTTCCGGTGTCGGACGGGACCGGTGTCCGGCTCGGAGGCCATGACCGGGACCGCACACCTAGTGCGCCGACCCCGACAACTGCAGCCCTATCACCCCGACGATGACCAGACTGATCGAGACGATCTTCAGGGTGGACACCAGGTCGCCGAGGAAGACCATGCCGTAGATCGCCGTGCCGGCCGCGCCGATGCCGGTCCACACCGCGTAGGCGGGGCCGACGTCGAGCTTGCGCAGGGAAAGGGTCAGCAGGCCGAAGCTGCCGAGGGCGAACGAGGCGAAGGCGATCGTCGGCCAGAGACGGGAGAACCCGTGCGAGAGCTTCAGGCACACGGCGAAACCGGTCTCCAGAAACCCGGCCACGATCACCAGCAGCCACGCCATGCGCTGTCCTCCCGTTGATCCGGATCTCCGGCTCGGTGCGATTATGCACTTACCGGCCCCGGGCCCCGGCAAACAACGCGAAGGCGGCTCAGTCCCCTTCCCTGCGCTCCCGCGTGGCCAGCAGCCGGCGCAGCGAGTACAGCCGCGCCGGGTCCGCGTGGCCCTCCTCGACCCAGGCGTCCAGCGCACAGTCCGGCTCGTCGTGGCTGCACGCGCGCGGGCAGCCCTCCGTGCCGGGTTCGAGATCAGGGAAGGCGTGGATCACCCGGGACGGGTCGATGTGCGCCAGCCCGAAGGAGCGGACCCCGGGGGTGTCGACGACCCAGCCCTCCGCACCGGTCAGGGGCAGGGCGAGGGCCGACGTGGTGGTGTGGCGGCCACGGCCCGTCACCGCGTTCACATGTCCCGTCGTACGCCGCCGCTCCTCGGGGACCAGGGCGTTCACCAGCGTCGTCTTGCCGACGCCCGAGTGCCCGACGAACGCGGTGATCTTGCCGTCCAGGTACTCGCGCACCCGGTCCGCCGCGTTGCCGTCCGCCAGCTCCTCGCGGCTGGTGACGACGTACGGGATGTCGAGCGCCCCGTACAGCTCCAGCAGCTTGTCCGGCGGGGCCAGGTCCGACTTGGTCATCACCAGGAGGGGGTCCAGGCCGCCGTCGTAGGCCGCGACCAGGCAACGGTCGATGAGGCGGGGGCGGGGTTCGGGGTCGGCCAGGGCCGTGACGATGGCCAGCTGGTCGGCGTTGGCGGCGACGACGCGCTCGTACGGGTCGTCGTCGTCGGCCGTGCGCCGCAGCACCGACGTGCGCTCCTCGATGCGGACGATCCGGGCCAGCGTGTCCTTCTTGCCGGACAGATCGCCGACCAGGGCCACCCGGTCCCCGACCACCGCCGCCTTGCGGCCCAGCTCGCGGGCCTTCATCGCGATCACCGCCCGGTCGCCGACCAGGCAGGTCAGCCGACCGCGGTCGACCGTGAGGACCATGCCCTCGGCCGCGTCCTCGTGCTTGGGCCGGAGGTTGGTCCGCGGCCGGTTGCCCTTGCGGTTGGGACGGGCGCGGATGTCGTCCTCGTCGGTGTGCTTGCCGTAGCGGCGCATGGCGTCCGTCCCTACTGCCCGAGCATCCCGGTCCACAGCTCGGGGAAGTCCGGCAGGGTCTTCGCCGTCGTCGCCACGTTCTCGATGCGCACGCCCTCGACCGCCAGGCCGATGATCGCGCCGGCGGTCGCCATGCGGTGGTCCTCGTAGGTGTGGAAGACGCCCCCGTGCAGCGGGCGCGGGCGGATGTGCAGGCCGTCGGCGGTCTCGGTGACGTCACCGCCGAGCCCGTTGATCTCCTTGGTGAGCGCGGCCAGCCGGTCCGTCTCGTGCAGCCTCAGGTGCGCCACGCCCCGCAGGGTCGAGGGGGAGTCCGCGAGGGCCGCGACGGCCGCGATGCCCGGGGTCAGCTCGCCGACGTCGCCCAGGTCCACGTCGATGCCGTGGACGGCACCCGAACCGGTGAACACCAGCCCGTACTCGGTGAGTTCGCAGGAGCCGCCCATCTCGGTGAAGATCTCCCGCAGCCGGTCACCGGGCTGGGTGGTCCGCTCCGGCCAGTCCGGAACCAGCACCTTGCCGCCGGTGACCAGCGCCGCCGCCAGGAACGGCTGGGCGTTGGACAGGTCCGGCTCGACCGTCAGGTCCCGGCCGAGCAGCGCGCCCGGCGTCACCCGCCACACGTTCGGCTCGCCGCCCGACTCCGGGGTGTCCACCTGGGCGCCGACCGCACGCAGCATGTCGACGGTCATCCGGATGTGCGGCATGGAGGGCAGGGTCGCGCCGGTGTGACGGACCTCGACGCCCTGGTTGAAGCGCGGGCCGGAGAGCAGGAGAGCGCTGACGAACTGGGAGGACGAGGAGGCGTCGATCGACACCGGGCCGCCGTCCAGGGCCCCGCCGCCGTGCACGGTCAGCGGCAGCGCGCCCCGGCCGTCGTCGTCGATGCGGGCGCCGAGCACGCGCAGCGCGTCGATCACACCGTGCAGAGGGCGCTCGTACGACCGCGGGTCGCCGTCGAAGCGGATCGGGCCGTCGGCCAGCGCGGCCACCGGCGGCAGGAAGCGCATCACCGTGCCGGCGTTGCCGACGTCGACCGTGGCCGGGCCGTGCAAGCCCGTCGGCAGCACCCGCCAGGCCTCGCCGGTGCCGTCGGGGCCGACCCCCTCCTCGATCTCCACGCCCATCGCGCGCAGGGCACCGGCCATCAGCAGGGTGTCGCGGGAGCGCAGCGGGCGGCGCAGCCAACCGGGCTCGGAGGCGAGGGCGGCCAGCACCAACGCGCGGTTGGTGACCGACTTGGACCCGGGCACGTGGACCGTCGCGTCGACGGCTCCGCTCGCGTGCGGGGCGGGCCAGAGGGCGGGAGGGGCGGTGTTCGGGGCCATGGGGCCACTTTATAAGGAGGGCCGCGCAGCCGTTTTCCGTGCGCGGCCGAGTGGGGTCCGGCGGCGTCTCACACCTGCAGCAGCCAGCGCCCCCCACCGATCAGCGAACACACCGTCACCGCGTGGAACAGGAAGAGCCACAGCGCCGCCGGTACGTGCGTGAGCCGGGACAACTGGTCCGCGTCCGAGTCGCCCGCGCCGCCGCGCGACCGTTTCAGTTGCAGCTCGAACGGCGGCCGCACCCCGCCGAACAACAGGAACCACACCACCGCGTACGCGAACGCCGCCTGTACCTGGGGCCCCGCCAGCCAGGAGACCAGCAGGAAGGCGCCACCGGCCAGCACCACGGTCAGCACGCCGTAGGCGTTGCGGATCATCACCAGCATCGCCACCAGCAGGGCGGTGGCCACCCACAGCAGGAGGGTGATGTGCCCGGCCGCCAGCAGTGCGGCGCCGCCCAGACCCAGCAGCGACGGGGCCGTGTACCCCGCGGCGGCCGTCAGGATCATGCCCAGCCCGTACGGCCTTCCCCGGCTGACCGTGAGGCCGCTGGTGTCGGAGTGCAGCCGGATACCGGTGAGCTGCCGGCCGGTGAGCAGGGCGACCAGACCGTGGCCGCCCTCGTGCGCGATGGTGATCGCGTTGCGCGCTATCCGCCACAGGCCGTGCGGGACGACGACGGCGAGCGCGGCGGCCAGCGTGGCGAGCACCACCCACAGGTCGGGATCGGGCTGGGTACCGGTGAGCCGGTCCCAGAGGTCGGGCAGCGCGAGGGCGGCGAGGCTGTCCATGTCTGCTGGTGGCTCCCTTTCACCGGACGGAATCTGGCAGTGTGGCACGTATGTGCGGACGGTATGCATCGAGTCGTAGGCCCGAGGATCTCGCAGGAATCTTTGAGATCGAGATGGGGGTCCCCGCGGGGCGGGCGGAGTCGAGCGGCTGGGGAAGAGAGCCCGAGGAGACCCTGGCGCCGGACTACAACGTGGCTCCGACCAAGGAGGTCTTCGCCGTCCTCGACCGCCCCCTGAAAGACGCGGCCTCTGCGCGTCCGGTTCGCCAGCTGCGCAAGCTGAAGTGGGGACTGGTGCCGTCCTGGGCCAAGACGCCCGAGGGGGGTGCCCGGATGATCAACGCGCGGGCCGAGACCGTGCACGAGAAGCCCGCCTACCGCCGTGCCTTCGCCGCCCGGCGCTGCATCATCCCCGCCGACGGCTACTACGAGTGGGTCACCGGCACGCAGGAGCGCGAGCTGGAGGTCGAGGGCAGGAAGAAGCGCCCGCGCAAGCAGCCGTACTTCGTGCTGCCGGCCGACGGCTCGGTGTTCGCGATGGCCGGGCTGTACGAGTTCTGGCGCGACCGGACCCTGCCCGACGACCACCCACAGGCCTGGTGGGTCACCTGCTCGGTGATCACCACCGAGGCCGAGCGGACCCCGCTGGCCGTCGCGCCCGCCCAGGGCCCGCACACCCTGGCCGACATCCACCCCCGGATGCCGCTGATGCTCACCCCGGATCGCTGGGACGCCTGGCTCGACCCCGGCCGCACCGACCCCGACGACCTGCGCGGCCTGCTCGCCCCGCCCCCGCCCGGCCTGATGCGCGCCTACCCGGTCTCCACGGCCGTCAGCAACGTCCGCAACAACGGCCCGGAGCTGCTGAAGGAGCTGGAGGCACCGGAAGAGGGCACACTCTTCTGACGTGACCACACAGATCGTCGGTACGGACGCCGGGGACGCCCGGATCACCTGGCACCGGGCGCGGAAGGCCCGGCTCGTGCTGGCCGCCGGCCACGGCGCCGGGGGCGGCATCGAGGCCCGGGACCTGCGGGCCCTCGCCGATGCGCTGCCCGGCCGCGGAGTCACCGTCGCCCTCGTCGAGCAGCCCTGGCGGGTCGCGGGCAAGAGGGTGGCGCCCGCGCCGAAGACGCTGGACGCCGGCTGGCGGGGTGTGTGGCCGGCGCTCACGAAGCCGGGACTGCCGGTGATCTCCGGCGGCCGCAGCGCCGGGGCCCGGGTCGCCTGCCGCACGGCGACCGAGCTGGGCGCACACGCCGTGCTCGCGCTGAGCTTCCCGCTGCACCCGCCGGGCAAGCCGGAGAAGTCCCGCGCCGAGGAACTGCTCGGCGCGGGAGTGCCCACGTTGGTCGTCCAGGGCGGCAACGACCCCTTCGGCAAGCCGGCGGAGTTCCCGAGGGGCGACTTCGAGCTGATCGAGGTGCCGTACGGGGATCACGGCTTCGCCGTGCCCAAGCGCGCGGAGATCACCCAGGAGCGGGCCGTGGAGATCATCGCCGAGGGTGTCGTGAAGTGGGTCGCGTCACTCGGGTGACGGCCGGGAATGTTGCGTGACGGACCACTGTTGTGGCCGACAGAAGTGCTGAGGCCTCGGCACCGACGTCGTAGGAGAGGAAGTCCGCCGCATGGGTTCGACCATCTGCCCGAGCCATACGCGTAGCGCCGACCTGGACTGGACGGTGCTGCACGCGGCCAAGACCGCTCCTATTCGAGGGGCGGCAGGCCCGGGTCGTGTTCTATCCTCCGAATCGAGTGGGACCGGTCTCGGTCCTGCCCGGGATCTTGAGGAGGTGGGTCCGGTCACTGGGACCGACGCAGGGACCGACAACGGCCAGGCGGAGCAGCCCGAGGGCCAGGGCATCAGCGCGGAGGCGACCGACGAGTCCACCGCGGAGCGCAGTGCGCGCTTCGAGCGGGACGCGCTCGAATTCCTCGACCAGATGTATTCGGCCGCGCTGCGTATGACACGCAACCCGGCCGACGCCGAGGACCTGGTGCAGGAGACCTACGCCAAGGCGTACGCGTCCTTCCACCAGTTCCGCGAGGGCACCAACCTCAAGGCGTGGCTGTACCGCATCCTCACCAACACGTTCATCAACTCCTACCGCAAGAAGCAGCGCGAGCCGCAGCGCTCCGCCGCGGAGGAGATCGAGGACTGGCAGCTCGCCCGCGCCGAGTCGCACATGTCGACCGGTCTGCGCTCCGCGGAGTCGCAGGCGCTCGACCACCTGCCCGACTCGGACGTGAAGCAGGCGCTGCAGGCGATCCCCGAGGAGTTCCGCATCGCCGTCTATCTCGCGGACGTAGAGGGCTTTGCGTACAAGGAGATCGCGGACATCATGGGGACACCCATCGGTACGGTGATGTCCCGGCTGCACCGGGGCCGCCGTCAGCTGCGCGGCATGCTGGAGGACTACGCCCGCGAGCGCGGGCTGGTCCCGGCGGGCGCCGGAGAGTCGAACGAAGCGAAAGGCTCGGGCTCATGAGCTGCGGAGAGCCGCACGAGACGGACTGCAGTGAGGTCCTGGACCATCTGTACGAGTTCCTCGACAGCGAGATGCCGGACGTCGATCGCGACAAGTTCCAGCACCACTTCGAGGAATGCTCCCCGTGCCTGGAGAAGTACGGTCTGGAGCAGGCCGTGAAGAAGCTGGTCAAGCGCTGCTGCGGGCATGACGACGTGCCGGCGGACCTGCGCGCCAAGGTCATGGGGCGGATCGAGCTGATCCGCTCCGGCCAGACCGTGCCCGAGCACGACGTGACGGCGACGCCCAGGAGCGCCGAGCGCCTTCAGGAGAGCTGAGCACACCCCTCGGGAGCACCCGCCAGGAGAGCTGGGCAGCGCGCCGTTTCACCCGAACGTGCTAATCCTCAGGTCGTGGGCGCCGCGTCCCCCGACCCCACCCTAGGCTCCGAGCCTGGACAGGCGTGGTCGGGGAGGGGCGCGATGGAGGCGGTACCGGCGAGAGCACGCGGCTATGTGGCCGGTGTCGCCCTGCTGGCGCTGCTCTGCCTCCTGCCGCTGCCGACGATACGCACTCCCTGGTGGGCGCTCGGCCTGCTCTGCGCGCTCTACGCCGCCTGCGAGCACGTCGTGCGCGGGCGCTTCGGCGGGACCTTCCACCCCGTCCTGCTCGCCGGGGCGTTCCTGCTGCCGCCGCCGGCCGCCGCGCTGGTCCCGCTGCCCGCGGCCCTGCTCCCCCCGGTCGAGCACGGGTCCGCGCCGCTCAGGCGCGTCTGGCGGGCCGCGCAGCTCGCGCTCGCCGTGTGGGGCGCCGCCACGGTGCACTGGACGCTCGGCGGCCGGGACGCCGTCATCGCCTCCGACTTCCCGTACGCCCTGCTGCCCGCAGGCGCGGCGGTCCTCGCCTTCTGTCTGGTCCTCACCGTCCTCGACGGCGGCATCCGGGCCGTCGCCCTCGGCATCCCGCTGCGCCGGGCCTGGCGCGGGCTGCTGTCCCGGTCCCTCGCGCCCGTCGCGGTGCACGGACTCGCCGGGCTGATGATGGCCGTGCTGTGGCGCAGCCCGTACGGCCCGGTCGCCGCGCTGCTGGTGCTGCTGCCGATGTGCGTGTCCTGGTGGATCTTCGCCCAGTACCACCGCGAACGCGCCGCCCACCAGGCCACCATCCGCGCGCTCGTGCAGGCCGTCGACATCAAGGACGGCTACACCCGGGGCCACAGCGAACGCGTCGGACAGGCCTCCGTGATGATCGCCCGCGAACTCGGCATGGACGACGAACGCGTCGAGGTGCTGCGCTTCGCCGGCATCCTGCACGACGTCGGCAAGCTCGGCGTCCCCACCCGGCTGCTGCGCAAGGACGGCCCGCTGACCGCCGAGGAGCGCCGGATCATCGAGCTGCACCCCGAGTACGGCCATGAGATGGTCCGCGGGATCTCCTTCCTGGGCGAGGCCCGCGCCGCGATCCTGCACCACCACGAACGCCTCGACGGCAGCGGCTATCCGTACGGCCTCGCAGGTGCCCAGATCCCCGAGTGCGCCCGGATCGTCGCCGTGGCCGACGCCTTCGACGCGATGACCTCCACCCGCTCCTACCGCAGGGCGCGGCCCGTCGAGGCGGCCGTCGCCGAGCTGGAGCGCTGTGCCGGCGCGCAGTTCGACCCGCGCGTGGTCACCGCTCTCGTCCGGGCCCTGGGGCGGTGGGGGTGCCCCCGAGCGGGCGAAGCCGAGAGCGGGGGAGGCCTGCACCCGAACGCCACCGCCGACGAGACGCCCGGGCCGGCCCAGGACCGGCAGCCGTTCACCGGGGCGCCCCGGTGAACGCCCTGCGGATCGTCCACGGCGCCGCCGCCCTCGCCGCGGCCGCGTCCCTGGCCGACGTCCTGTGGACCGGCGTCGCCGACCGGGGCGTCGCACTCGCCTTCGGGGTGCTCATAGCCGTCGGCGAGCTGACCCGGTGGAGCGGCGCCCAGGTACGGCAGGCCGCCCCGCTCGCCACCGCCGGCTCGCTGTCGTACGCCCTGCTCGGACCCGACGCGGGGCACCCGACGCTGCACGACGCACCGCAGGTCGTCACCGTCGTCCTCACCGCGTCCCTGCTCGGCGGCGTCCCGCACATCTGGTGCGGCCGCCCGACCCTGGACCACCTCGCCCGCCGCGTCCTGACCGTCGGATTCGCCGCCGTCTGCTTCCAACCCCTCTTCAACAGGGGCGTGTTCGAGACCTGGAGCGGCCCCGCCTACGCACTGCTGCTCGTCGCCCTTCTCGTCCTCACCGCCCTGTGCGACGCAGTCCTGGCCGCCGCGCTGGCCCACTGCCGCACCCGCTGGCCGTTCGGCCCGCTGCTGCGCGAGGAACTGCGCGGGCTGCTCGGCATCGGCTCCGCCGTGTGCGCGACCGGCGCGGTGATGGCGCTCGCGGTCGCCGTCGCCGGCCTGTGGGCGCTGCCGGTGTTCTGTCTGCCCCTGCTGCTCACCCAGCTGTCCGTGCGCCGGTACGCGGCCGTGCGCGCCACCTACCGGCAGACCATCGCCTCCCTCGCCCGCGCCACCGAGATAGCCGGCTGCACCCCTGCCGGGCACGCCCGCCGCGTCGCCGCGCTCAGCCTCGCCGTGGGCCGGGACCTGGGCCTCATCGAGGGCGAACTGACCGTCCTGGAGTACGCGGCCCTCATGCACGACATCGGCCAGCTCAGCCTGGTCGACCCGGTCCCGGCCGGTGCCACCGCCGACCTGCCCGCCGAGGAACAGCGGCGCATCGCGCTGCTCGGCGGGGCCGTCGTAAGGCAGACCGGGGTGGCGGCCGCCGTCGCCGTGGTGGTGGAGCGGCAGGCGGATCCCTACCGTGAACAGCCCGTGGCCGCCCGGATCATCCGGGCCGTGAACGCCTACGAGGAGAAGTCCAGGGTTGCCGGCCCCGAGGGACCCCTGAGGGCACTGGAGGAACTGCGCCTCGGCACCGCCGGTGACTACGCTCCCGAGGTGGTGGAGTCCCTCGGCCGGGTGCTCGCCCAGCCGGGGGCCTGGCGTAGGAGCGCGCCCGCGGAGGGCGGCGAGAGAGAGATACCGCACCGTCTGACCTCGCGCCCGGCTGGGTAACCCATGGGTAATGAGCGCCTTTCCCGCCGTACGTGGTTGGATGCGAGGGAGAGGGTGTCCGGGGGCACAAGCCAGCCCACTGTGCGGAAATGGAACTGGCAGGCGGGAATCGTGAGGATCTTCGGCAAGGGACGGCACCGGCCCTCCGCCTCCTGGCGGCAGGCCACCGACCGGGCGTTCACGCTCATCGGCGACGGCCGGTACGAGGACGCGGGCGAGCTGCTGACACGGGCCGCCGATCTGGAGCCCTGGCTGTCGGAGTCCTGGTTCAACCTCGCCCTGCTGCACAAGTTCCGGCACGACTGGGAGCAGGCCCGCGCGGCCGGACTGCGCGCCGTCGCCCTGCTCGACCGGGAGACCGGGGCGCCCGACTGGTGGAACGTCGGTATCGCCGCCACCGCCCTGCAGGACTGGTCGCTGGCCCGCCGCGCCTGGCAGGCGTACGGGCTGAAGGTGCCCGGCGGCGCCGCCGTGGCCGGGGAGCCGGCCGGCATGGAGCTGGGCAGCGCGGCCGTGCGGCTCTCCCCGGAGGGCGAGGCCGAGGTCGTGTGGGGCCGCAGGCTGGACCCGGCGCGGATCGAGGTGCTGTCCATCCCGCTTCCCTCGTCCGGGCGACGCTGGGGCGAGGTCGTGCTGCACGACGGGGTCCCGCACGGCGAGCGCACCACGTCCACCGGGCACGCCTACCCCGTCTTCGACGAGATCGAGCTGTGGGCGCCCTCACCGGTCCCGACCTGGGTGGTTCTGCTCGAGGCGGCCACGGAGGCGGACCGGGACGCGCTGGAGCAGCTGGCCGCCGACGCGGGATTCGCCGCGGAGGACTGGTCCTCCTCGGTGCGGTTGCTGTGCCGGATGTGTTCGGAGTCCCGGATGCCCTCCGACGAGGGCGAAGGGGTGCATCTGGATCCCCACGACCACAGCGAGCCGGGACATCCCGGGCCGCTGGGGCACCGCACCGACGGGCAGCTGTGGGTGCCCGAGCGTGAGTGCGGGGTGGCCGCCCCGGCTTCGCTCGTTCGGGGGTTGCTGGACGGGTGGGTCGCGGACAGCCCGGACTCGCGTGACTGGCGGGATCTCGAAGAGGTTTGCTGAGCAGCCGATGACCGGCCACCTTTAGGCTGTACCCGAGACTTTTCCCAGGTTTGCAGGAAGGCGTACGTCGGTCATGGCGCAGCAGGACACCGATCAGCAGCACGCGGGCGTGCTCCCCGTCGACGACGAGGGTTACGTCGTCGACACGGAGGACTGCGAGGAGCGCGAGAAGGCCTGGCGGGAGCGCGGGACCTCGCGGCCGATCACCGTCGTCGGCAACCCGGTGCTGCACAAGGAGTGCAGGGACGTAACCGGGTTCGGCGAGGAGCTGCGGCAGCTGGTGGCCGACATGTTCGCCAGCCAGCGCACCGCCGAGGGCGTGGGCCTGGCCGCCAACCAGATCGGGGTCGACCTGAAGGTCTTCGTCTACGACTGCCAGGACGACGAGGGCGTCCGGCACGTCGGCGTCGTCTGCAACCCGAAGCTGGTCGACCTGCCGGCCGACAGGCGCCGCCTGGACGACAGCAACGAGGGCTGCCTGTCCGTGCCTGCGGCGTACGCCCCGCTCGCGCGCCCCGACTACGCCGAGGTGACCGGCCAGGACGAGCAGGGCAACCCGATCAAGGTCCGCGGCACCGGCTACTTCGCACGGTGTTTGCAGCACGAGACCGACCACCTCTACGGCTATCTGTACATCGACCGGCTGTCCAAGCGGGACCGCAAGGACGCGCTGCGGCAGATGGCCGAGAACGAGCCACGTTATCCGGTGGTCGCCAACGACTAGGTGCCACAGGGCCGTTGGGGCGCCCGACAGGGATCACTCCCGGTCGGGCGCCCTTCGTATGAGCCGGCCTCGCTCATCCGTGCGTCGTGCAACCGGCCCCTTCTGTGGTCCTGATGATCCCCAATCGGTCACACAAGGGGGGATTCTCGGCACCTTGGGGTAGTGAGTGGGGCAAATCCGTTCCCATGACGGTCAGTTGTGGTGCTGAATGGAAGTGCGGGGATACGCAACGGCGCACGCCCGGCACGACGGGAGGGGTGTGCGCTCCTGGCGGCGGAGAGGGGTTTGTACGTGCATGCTTTCCCACACAGCACCACAACGACGCCTACGGCGGTCGTAGTACCACCCTCACTGGCACTCCCGGTGATCGAGTCCGCCTTTCCTCGGCAACTGCACCCGTATTGGCCGCGACTGCAGGAGAAGACGCGGCTGTGGCTGCTGGAAAAGCGGCTGATGCCGGCGGACAAGGTGCGGGAATATGCCGACGGACTGTGCTACACCGACCTCATGGCGGGCTACTACCTCGGCGCCTCCGAGGAGGTACTGCAGGCCATCGCCGACTACAGCGCCTGGTTCTTCGTCTGGGACGACCGCCACGACCGGCACGTCGTCCAGGGCCGGGTCGGCGACTGGCGGCGGCTGAGGTACCGCCTGCACGCGGCACTCGACGCACCCCGGCACCATCTGCACCACCCGGACCCGCTGGTCGCCGGGTTCGCGGACAGCGTGCTGCGGCTGTTCGGCTTCCTGCCGAGCACCTGGAACCAGCGCTTCGCCCGGCATTTCCACGCGGTGATCGAAGCCTACGACCGCGAGTTCCGCAACCGCAGCGAGGGACGCATACCCGGCGTCGAGGAGTACCTCGCCCTGCGCCGGCTCACCTTCGCGCACTGGATATGGACGGACCTGCTGGAGCCGAGCGCCGGATGTGAACTCCCGGACGCGGTACGGAAAAAACCGGCCTATCGCCGGGCGGCACTGCTCAGCCAGGAATTCGCCGCCTGGTACAACGACCTGTGCTCGCTCCCGAAGGAAATAGCGGGTGACGAGGTCCACAATCTCGGTATCAGTCTCATCACCCATGAGGGACTGACTCTCGAGGAATCGGTGGACGAAGTCAGGCGGCGCGTCGAGGAATGCGTCAGTGAATTCGTCGACGTCGAGCAGGAAGCGCTGCGTTTCGCCGACAGCCTCGCCGACGGCACGGTCAGTGGAAAGGAACTGAGCGCCGCGGTGCGCGCCTGCGTCGGCAATATGCGGAACTGGTTCAGTTCCGTCTACTGGTTCCACCACGAATCCGGCCGGTACATGGTCGACACCTGGGACGACCGGTCCACGCCCCCGTACGTCACGAACGAAGCGGCAGGTGAGAAATGACCGTCGAGTCTGTGAAGCCCGTGACCCCCGAAGCCACCGGGACGACCGAACTACGCGAACCGCCCCTGGCCGGAGGTGCCGTGCCGGGTCTCGGGCACGGCCTCAAACTGGTCCGCGACCCGCTGGCCTTCATGTCCCGGCTCCGCGACCACGGCGACGTCGTACGCCTCAAGCTCGGCCCCAAGACGGTGTACGCCGTCACCACGCCCGAGCTGACCGGCGCGCTCGCGCTCAGCACCGACTTCAAGATCGACGGACCCCTCTGGGAGTCCCTCGAAGGGCTGCTCGGCAAGGAGGGCGTGGCCACGGCCAACGGCCCCCGGCACCGGCGCCAGCGGCGCACCATCCAGCCCGCGTTCCGGCTGGACGCCATCCCCCAGTACGGGCCGGTCATGGAGGAGGAGGCACACGCGCTGACCGAGCGCTGGCAGCCCGGCGAGACCATCGACTGCACCTCGGAGTCCTTCCGGGTCGCCGTCCGCATCGCCGCCCGCTGCCTGCTGCGCGGAGAGTACATGGACGAGCGCGCCGAGCGGCTCAGCGTCGACCTCGCCACCGTCTTCCGCGGCATGTACCGGAGGATGGTCGTCCCCCTCGGGCCGCTGTACCGGCTGCCGTTTCCGGCCAACCGCGAATTCAACCGGGCGCTGGCCGATTTGCATCTGCTGGTCAACGAGATCGTCGCCGAGCGGAGGGCGTCTGGTCAAAAGCCGGACGATTTGCTGACGGCATTGCTGGAGGCAAAGGACGACAATGGCGACCCCATCGGGGAACAGGAGATCCACGACCAGGTCGTCGCGATACTCACCCCCGGCAGCGAAACAGTGGCGTCCACGATCATGTGGCTGCTCCAGGTCCTCGCGGAACACCCGGAACACGCCGCAAAGGTACGGACCGAGGTCGAATCGGTGACCGGTGGCCGACCTGTCGGATTCGAGCACGTCCGCTCACTGAGGCACACCAACAATGTCGTCACCGAGGCCATGCGGCTCAGGCCGGCCGTATGGATATTGACGCGGCGCGCGGTCACCGACACCCAACTCGGCGGCTATCGCATTCCGGCCGGGGCGGACATCGTCTACAGCCCCTACGCGATCCAGCGCGACGCCCACTCCTACGACCGCCACCTCGAGTTCGACCCCGACCGGTGGCTGCCGGAGCGGGCCAAGGAGGTGCCCAGGCACGCCATGAGCCCCTTCAGCACGGGCAACCGCAAGTGCCCCAGCGACCACTTCTCGATGACACAGCTGAGCCTGGTCACCGCGGCGATCTCGGCGAAGTACCGCTTCGAGCAGGTCGCGGGGTCGGACGACACCACCCGCGTGGGCATCACGCTCCGCCCGCATGACCTGCGGCTGAGGCCGATGCCCTGGTAGGACTCCTGGTACCGACGCGCGCTCAGGCGGCTTCAGGGCCCCGGAACGCGCGCCGGTAGGCGTTCGGGGTGGTGCCGAGGGCCCGCACGAACTGGTGGCGCAGCGCGGCGGCCGTACCGAACCCGGTGCGCCAGGCGATCGCGTCCATCGTCTCGTCGGTTCCCTCCAGCAACTCCTGTGCGCGCAGCACCCGTTGACGCAGGATCCACCGGTAGGGAGTCGTCCCGGTCTCCTGCTGGAAGCGGCGCGCGAAGGTGCGCGGCGCCATGTGGGCGCGGGCTGCGAGCTGTTCGACGGTCACCTCCGTCTCGAGGTGCTCCTCCATCCACACCAGCACCTCGCCGACGGTGTCGCACGAGCCCTTCGGCAGCGGGCGCTCGATGTACTGCGCCTGCCCGCCGTCGCGGTGCGGCGGTACGACCATCCGGCGGGCGATCTTGTTGGCGACCTCGGGCCCCTGCTCCTTGCGTACGAGGTGCAGACAGGCGTCGATCCCGGCGGCGGTGCCGGCCGAGGTGATCACGGGGTCCTCGTCGACGTAGAGCACGTCCGGCTCGACGGTGACCCCCGGATACCGGCGGGCGAGCTGTTCCGCGTGATGCCAGTGCACCGCGCACCGCCGGCCGTCCAGCAGCCCGGCCGCGGCCAGCAGGAACACCCCGGAGCAGACGCTGAGCACCCGGGCCCCCCGCTGGACGGCCCGGCGCAGGGCGGTCAGCAACTCCTCCGGGTACTCCCGTACGGCATACGTCTCCCCGGCCGGCACGGCGATCAGATCGGCCTCCTCCAGCCGCTCCAGCCCGTAGGGGGTGGACACGGTGAACCCGCAGTGGGTGGCGAGGGTGGGCCCCTCGGCGGAGACCACGGCGAAGTCGTACACCGGCAGCCCCTCGTCGCTGCGGTCGATGCCGAACACCTCGCACACGACACCCAGCTCAAAGGGATGCACCCCGTCCAGCAGCACGGCGGCCACGTTCTTCAGCATGCTGCCAGTGTGCCGCGTCGGCGGCAGTAATTCGAGGGTGTGCGGCAGTCCTGCCACTCACGGTAAGGAGTGTTCCGCGCGACAGTGATGGCATGAACGGAAACCAGATCCAAGGCGTCATCGGCGTGCTCGTCACCCTCGGGATCCTCGTCCTCATGATCCTCCCGTCCGCGGTCGGCGCCGTGCGGGAGTGGCGCGTCGACCGGCAGCTCAGGCAGGCGGAGCGCGGCGAAGACGAGGGCGCGCCGGAGCAGGGATGCACCCGCAGCCGACACGGGGCGGCGCACCCCGCCTGAGGGAAGGGGCGGCAGCCCTGACGCTGCTCACGGCGACCGGTGCGCACGCCGAGGGGAGGGGCGACATCCGGGTCACGGGTGCCGTCGTCAACGGTGGGAAGGACGTCACGATCGGCACCACCCGGCGCGTCACCTACCCGATCGCCATCACCGTCCGGGACAACTCGGGCGTGAGGGGACCGACGCACGTCAAGCGTCTTCGACAAGGCCGACGGCTCGGGCTTCGGCGACTGGACCGGCACCACGTGCGTCGTGGGAGGGCCTGAAGTACCACGGGTTCACCGGGCAGGACGTGACGCTCCAGTTCAGGGCGGACGGCGCCGCCCACTACCGCGCGGTCAGGACGGTGCGGACGGGCGACGCCGGGAAGCTCGGCACCAAGGTCACCGCCACCTCGGCGGGCAGCTGGCGCTGGTACTTCCCCGGCACGACGACGACCGCGCGGATCGTGTCGGCCGGGGACGCGGTGAAACTGAGGTAACGGCCGGTCAGAAGTCCTCGTCCAGGTCGACGGTGCCCTCCACCGCGACCTGGTACGCCGACGGGCGACGCTCGAAGAAGTTCGTCAGCTCCTGAACACCCTGCAGCTCCATGAAGGAGAACGGGTTCTCCGAGCCGTACACCGGGGCGAAACCGAGGCGGGTCAGGCGCTGGTCGGCGACGCACTCCAGGTACTGCCGCATCGACTCGGTGTTCATGCCCGGCAGGCCGTCGCCGCACAGGTCGCGGGCGAACTGCAGCTCGGCCTCCACGGCCTCCTGGAGCATGTCGGTGACCTGCTGCCGGAGATCGTCGTCGAACAGGTCCGGCTCCTCCTTGCGGACCGTGTCGACCACGTCGAAGGCGAAGGACATGTGCATGGTCTCGTCGCGGAACACCCAGTTGGTGCCGGTGGCGAGACCGTGCAGCAGGCCCCGGCTGCGGAACCAGTAGACGTACGCGAACGCGCCGTAGAAGAACAGGCCCTCGATGCACGCCGCGAAGCAGACCAGGTTGAGCAGGAAGCGCCGGCGGTCGGCCTTCGTCTCCAGCCGCTCCAGCTTCTCCACCGAGTCCATCCACGTGAAGCAGAACTGCGCCTTCTCGCGGATGGACGGGATGTTCTCGACGGCCGCGAAGGCCGCCGCCCGGTCGTCCGGGTCGGGCAGATAGGTGTCCAGCAGCGTCAGGTAGAACTGGACGTGCACGGCCTCCTCGAAGAGCTGGCGCGACAGGTACAGGCGCGCCTCCGGGGAGTTGATGTGCTTGTACAGCGTCAGCACCAGGTTGTTCGCGACGATCGAGTCACCGGTCGCGAAGAAGGCGACCAGCCGGCCGATGAGGTGCTGCTCCTCCGGCGTCAGCTTCGCGAGGTCGGCGACGTCCGAGTGGAGGTCGACCTCCTCCACGGTCCACGTGTTCTTGATGGCGTCCCGGTAGCGCTCGTAGAAGTCGGGGTAGCGCATGGGGCGCAGGGTCAGCTCGAAGCCCGGGTCGAGAAGGTTGGTGTTACGGGTGGACATCACTGGCAGGCCTCGCAGGACTCGGGGTTTTCCAGGGAGCAGGCCACGGCGTCGGGGTCGGCGACCTGCTGGACGGGGATGGCGGCCGGGGTCTGCGCCCGGGCCGCGCGGGCGATCCGGGTCGCCGGGCGCGAGCGCAGGTAGTACGTCGTCTTCAGGCCCGACTTCCAGGCGTACGCGTACATCGAGGAGAGCTTGCCGATGGTCGGCGTCTCCATGAAGAGGTTGAGGGACTGGGCCTGGTCCAGGTACGGGGTCCGGGCCGCCGCCATGTCGATCAGGCCGCGCTGCGGGATCTCCCACGCCGTGCGGTACAGCGCCCGTACGTCGGCCGGGATCCAGGCGAAGTCCTGCACCGAGCCGTTGGACTCGCGCAGCGCCTCCCGGGTGCGCGCGTCCCACACGCCGAGGTTCTTCAGGTCCTGCACCAGGTAGGAGTTGACCTGGAGGAACTCGCCGGACAGCGTCTCGCGCTTGAACAGGTTCGACACCTGCGGCTCGATGCACTCGTACACGCCCGCGATGGAGGCGATGGTGGCCGTCGGGGCGATGGCGAGCAGCAGCGAGTTGCGCATGCCGACGGACGCGATCCGTGTCCGCAGGGCGGCCCAGCGCTCCGGCCAGGTCAGCTCGACGTCGTAGTGGTCGGGGTGCAGCACGCCCCGGGCCGTACGGGTCCTCTCCCAGGCCGGCAGCGGGCCGCTGCGCTCCGCGAGGTCGGCGGAGGCCTCGTACGCGGCGAGCATGATCCGCTCGGCGATCCGCGTGGACAGGGCCTTGGCCTCCGGCGAGTCGAAGGGCAGGCGCAGCTTGAAGAAGACGTCCTGCAGCCCCATCGCGCCCAGGCCGACCGGCCGCCACTTGGCGTTCGACCGTCCTGCCTGCTCGGTCGGGTAGAAGTTGATGTCGACCACGCGGTCGAGGAAGGTGACGGCCGTGCGGACCGTCTCGTCCAGCCGCTCCCAGTCGATGTCGCCGGTCGCCGTGTCGGCGAACGCGCCGAGGTTCACGGACCCCAGGTTGCAGACCGCGGTCTCCCCGTCGTCCGTGACCTCCAGGATCTCCGTGCAGAGGTTGGAGGAGTGGACCACGTGACCGGGCAGGGCCGTCTGGTTGGCGGTGCGGTTGGCGGCGTCCTTGAAGGTCATCCAGCCGTTGCCGGTCTGTGCGAGGGTGCGCATCATCCGGCCGTACAGCTCACGGGCCGGGATGGTCTTCTTCGCCAGGCCCGCCGCCTCGGCCTTGCGGTAGGCGGCGTCGAACTCCTCGCCCCACAGGTCCACCAGCTCCGGCACGTCCGACGGGGAGAACAGCGACCACTGCTCGTCGGCGTTGACCCGGCGCATGAACTCGTCCGGGACCCAGTGCGCGAGGTTCAGGTTGTGCGTACGGCGGGCGTCCTCACCGGTGTTGTCCCGCAGCTCCAGGAACTCCTCGATGTCGGAGTGCCAGGTCTCCAGGTACACCGCCGCGGCGCCCTTGCGCCGGCCGCCCTGGTTCACGGCGGCCACCGAGGCGTCCAGGGTCTTCAGGAACGGCACGATGCCGTTGGAGTGCCCGTTGGTGCCACGGATCAGCGAACCGCGGCTGCGGATGCGGGAGTACGACAGACCGATGCCACCGGCGTGCTTGGAGAGCCGGGCCACCTGGTGGTAGCGCTCGTAGATGGAGTCCAGCTCGTCCAGCGGGGAGTCCAGGAGGTAGCAGGACGACATCTGCGGGTGCCGCGTGCCGGAGTTGAAGAGGGTGGGGGAGGACGGGAGGTAGTCGAGCCGGCTCATGAGGCCGTAGAGCGCGGCGACTTCGTCCACGGAGCGGATGGTGTCGTCCTCGGCGAGACCGCTCGCGACCCGCAGCATGAAGTGCTGGGGCGTCTCGATGACCTTGCGGGTGATCGGGTGTCGCAGCAGGTAGCGGCTGTGCAGGGTGCGCAGGCCGAAGTAGCCGAAGCGGTCGTCGGCCTGGCGGTCGATCAGCGCGTCGAGCCGTTCGGCGTGCAGCCGCGCGAACTCGGCGGTCCGGTCGGCGATGAGCCCCTCGCGGTGCCCCACGGCCACGGACTCGGTGAAGGACGTCACGCCCTGCGAGGCGGCCTCGGCGCGGATGGAGACGGTCAGCAGCCGGGCGGCGAGCCGGGAGTAGGCGGGATCGTCGGAGATGAGTCCGGCGGCGGCCTCCGTGGCCAGCTCGCGCAACTCCGCCTCGTCGGCCCGGGCGGACCGGCCGCGCAGCGCGGCGGCGGCGACCCGGCCGGGGTCGGCGTCGGGGAGGTCGGCGGTCAGCTCGGTCAGGGTCCGCAGCAGCGCGGCTCCGGGACCGTCGGTCTCCAGGCCGCTGGCTGAAGCCGGGTCTGCTGGCGCGATGGTCACGTGGGGCTCTCCCTCGCTCGGCACGGGGGCCTTGCGGAGGGCAGGGGCAGCCACGAGCGCACACGGCGTCGCGTCCACCGGCCCATTCCACGAGGCCCGGACGTCGGAAGGCACCCTGGCCGGACGGCCGGGCGCACGCTGCCGGCAGGTCCTCGGACTGACACAGGCGTGCGAAGGCACACAAGTACACCGTTGCGGGACAGTTCCGGATTCGCACCGGATTCCCCTGCGGCGACAGCGAGGATGAGCATACATCTAGTGCCGGGCTGTCGCGTCACCCCCAGATGTTGTGTCGCGTCGGTCTCAGAGCGTCAACTGGTAGGTGAGCAGAGTGATGTCGTCCAGATGCGGCACGGGATTCCAGTCCCGCTCGGGCGTGCGAACGAAACCCAGGCGTTCGTAGAGCCGGTGGGCGGCGTGCATGCTGCGCTGGCTCGACAGCACCACGGCCGTGCAGCCCTCGGTGGAGCGGGCGCGTTCGAGGCAGGTGCGGACCAGGGCTTCGCCGGCGCCCCGGCCGCGTGCGTCGGGTACGACGGCGAGCGCCCGGATCTCGGCCTCGCCGGGGCGGGCGATGTCGGCGACGGGGCCGCCGGACGGGACGAAGGTGACGCCGCCGACGACCCGGTCGCCCGCAACGGCGACGAGGACCTCGGCTGCGGCCGCGCGCGCGGCGACGTCCTTGAGCACGGGCAGATACGGGTCGCTCTCGCCGTAGTCGAGGAGACCGTCGTCCAGGTAGGCACGGGCGGTGAGTTCGCCGAGCGCGGCGTACTCGCTGGGTTCCGCTGTCCGGATCCGGATGTCCATGCGGGCGAGTGTGTACGACAGCGGGCCGCCGTCGCATGCGCTTTCCGGCGGCCCGCTGTCGCGCTGATCGGGACTAATGGACGCTTCCCGCCGTCGCCGGCGGCAGCTCCACCTGGACTCCCGGGTCTCCCGCGTCCGCCGTGTAGTCCTCCGGCCTGGTCTCGTCGAGGCCCTCGGGGGCCTTCACGGCCTTGAGGACGAAGGTGAGGACCACGGTGACCGCGACGTTCAGCACGAACGCCGTGAGGCCGATGTAGCCGATCTCGCCGATGCCGGGGATCTCCTTCGCCGAGCCGCCGAAGTGCTTCTGGGTCGGGGAGGCGACGCCGTACGCGGCGACCGTGCCGTACACCATGCCGACCGCCCAGCCGGCGAGCAGGGCCCAGCGGTGGAACCAGCGGGTGAACAGACCGCCGACCAGGGCCGGGAAGGTCTGCAGGATCCAGATGCCGCCGAGCAGTTGGAAGTTGATGGCGACCGTCTTGTCCATGGTGAGGACGAAGACCAGCGCGCCCACCTTCACCAGCAGCGACACGAACTTGGAGACCTGCGCCTCCTGCTTCGGCGTGGCGTCCGGCTTGATGAAGTCCTTGTAGATGTTGCGGGTGAAGAGGTTCGCCGCCGCGATGGACATGATCGCCGCCGGGACCAGCGCACCGATGCCGATCGCCGCGAAGGCCACGCCCGCGAACCAGTCCGGGAACATGTCCTCGAACAGCTGGGGGATGGCCAGCTGGCCGTTGGTGACCTTGACGCCGGCCGCGATCGCCATGAAGCCCAGCAGCGCCAGCAAGCCCAGCATCAGGGAGTACAGCGGCAGGATCGTGGTGTTGCGGCGGATCACCTCACGGCTCTTGGAGGACAGGGTCGCGGTGATCGAGTGCGGGTACATGAACAGCGCGAGCGCCGATCCCAGCGCGAGCGTGGCGTACGTCCACTGGCCCGCCTCCGGCGGGGCGAGCGCGCCGCGCGGCTTGCCCGTCGCCGGGTTGACCTGGCTGAACGCGTGGCCCGCCTTGGCGAAGATGTCGTCGAAGCCGCCCAGCTTGATCGGGATGTAGATGATCGCCACCGCGATGACGATGTAGATCAGCGCGTCCTTGACGAACGCGATCAGGGCGGGGGCGCGCAGGCCGGAGGAGTAGGTGTACGCCGCCAGCACGCCGAAGGCGATCAGCAGCGGCAGGTCCTTCACGAACCAGTTCGTGTTGTCGCCGCCGCCCACGCCCATCACGTCCAGCACCGCCTGGATGCCGACGAGCTGGAGCGCGATGTAGGGCATCGTCGCCAGGATGCCCGTCAGCGCCACCGCGAGCGACAGGCCCTTGGAGCCGAAGCGGCCGCGCACGAAGTCCGAGGTCGTCACGTAGCCGTGCTTGTGGGACACCGACCACAGGCGCGGCAGGAACGTGAAGATCAGCGGGTACACCAGGATCGTGTACGGCACCGCGAAGAAGCCGGACGCGCCCGCCGCGTAGATCGCCGCCGGTACGGCGACGAAGGTGTACGCCGTGTACAGGTCGCCGCCGAGCAGGAACCAGGTGATCCAGGTGCCGAACGACCGTCCGCCCAGGCCCCATTCGTCCAGGGAGTGCTCGTTCTCGGCCCTGCGCCAGCGTGCGGCGAGGAAGCCCATGACCGTGACGGCCAGGAAGAAGAAGATGAAGACGCCGAGCGCGACGCCGTTGACGCCGCCCTTCACTTCGCCTCACCGCCCTTCCGAGCGGTACGGGCGCGCTGGTCGCGCTGCCACAGCTGGTACGCGGTCATGGTGAGCGCCGTGGAGATCAGCACCCAGAGCATCTGGTACCAGTAGAAGAACGGGATCCCGATGAAGGCGGGATCCGTCTTCGCGTAGGAGCCGACCCAGAGCATCGCCACGAAGGGTGCGATGAGACAGACGGCGATGATCACGCGGACCGGTGTGACGACCGGTGGTCTCACTTCAGGCGTATCGGACATGCCACGGCTCTCCGTCCCCTCACTGATCACCTGTGTAATGCGCAGGCAATCTAGGTGACGGTGTCGCGGCAGCGGAAGACCTCGTCCGTATATCGGTATATCGATTCAGCGAACGTCCACGGGTCCTGCGCGCCTCACTCCGCCGGGCGCTTGAGCCGCGCCACGAACTTGTAGCGATCGCCCCGGTACACCGAGCGCACCCATTCCACCGGTTTGCCCTCCCGGTCCAGGGAGTGGCGGGAGAGCATCAGCATGGGCAGGCCCACGTCGGTGCCGAGCAGGCCCGCCTCGCGCGGGGTGGCCAGGGAGGTCTCGATGGTCTCCTCGGCCTCGGCGAGGTGGACGTCGTAGACCTCGGCGAGGGCCGTGTAGAGGGACGTGTACTTCACCAGGGAGCGGCGCAGGGCCGGGAAGCGCTTGGCGCTCAGGTGGGTGGTCTCGATGGCCATCGGCTCGCCGTTGGCCATGCGCAGCCGCTCGATGCGCAGTACGCGTCCGCCGGCGGCGATGTCGAGGAGCCCGGCGAGCCGGTCGTCGGCGGTGATGTAGCCGACGTCCAGCAGCTGCGAGGTCGGCTCCAGGCCCTGGGCGCGCATGTCCTCGGTGTAGGAGGTGAGCTGCAGCGCCTGGGAGACCTTGGGCTTGGCGACGAAGGTGCCCTTGCCCTGGATCCGCTCCAGCCGGCCCTCCACGACCAGCTCCTGCAGGGCCTGGCGGACGGTGGTGCGGGAGGTGTCGAACTCGGCCGCCAGCGTGCGCTCGGGCGGGACCGGCGTGCCCGGCGCCTGGGTCTCCGTCATGTCGAGCAGGTGCTTCTTCAGGCGGTAGTACTTGGGCACGCGCGCCGTACGGACGGTCGTCCCGGCCTCGTTCTCCGCACTGCTGACGTCGGTGCTCATGCTCTGCCTTCCCGGCTCCGAATGCCGAAGCGACCGACCTGACATCGGCCGCGCCTCACATCGTGGCACGGCTTCGTCTGTCAGGAGTCCACCCGCACGCTCCGTGATCTCCTCTGTATACCGTCGCACCCGGTGTTGGTCTAGTCCATCGGGGGCGGGCGGGGCCCGGCGCGGTTCTCCTGCCGGACCCCGCCGGTGACGGTCAGATCCCCTGCCAGTCCGGCTTGCCCGCGTAGGTGTGGCGGAAGTAGTCCGCCAGCTTCAGCTTGGACGCGGCGGCCTCGTCCGCCACCACCGTGGCGTGCGGGTGCAGCTGGAGCGCGGAGGCCGGGCAGACGGCCGCGACCGGGCCCTCGACGGTCGCGGCGACGGCGTCCGCCTTGCCCTCGCCGGTAGCCAGCAGCACCAGGTGCCGGGCCTCCAGGATGGTGCCGATGCCCTGGGTGATGACGTGGTGCGGCACCTGCTCGATGTCGCCGTCGAAGAAGCGGGCGTTGTCGACCCGGGTCTGCTCGGTCAGCGTCTTGATCCGGGTGCGCGAGGCGAGCGACGAGCAGGGCTCGTTGAAGCCGATGTGCCCGTCGGTGCCGATCCCGAGCAACTGCAGGTCCACCCCGCCGGCCTCGGCGAGCGCGTGGTCGTAGGCCTCGCACGCCGCCTGGATGTCCGCGGCGGTGCCGTCGGGTCCGAGGAACGCGTCCATGCCGATGCCGAGCGGCTCCAGCACCTCCCGGCGCAGGACCGAGCGGTAGGACTCGGGGTGGTCGGCGGGCAGCCCCACGTACTCGTCGAGCTGGGCGATGCGCGCCCGCGAGGTGTCCACGGCGCCGGAGCGCACCTTCGCGGCGAGTGCCTGGTAGATGGGCAGCGGGGTGGAGCCGGTGGCCACGCCGAGCAGGGCGTCGGGCTTGCGTCGCAGCAGCTGGGCCAGGGCCTCGGCGATCAGCTCGCCGCCCGCCGCGGCGTCCGGAACGATGACAACTTCCACGCTGGGCCTGCCGTTCTGAAGTGGGCTCTGTGCGTCTATGTGGTTTAGACCAATCTAACAGAATCGGGTCCTTCGATGAGCGCCTCTTTTTCTCTAGGGCCCGCTATAAAATGACCCTCATGGTGAGCGGTCAGGAGACGGGAACCCGGGCGGCGGCCTCCAGGACGCGGGGCCGGCCGCGCTCCTTCGATCGTGCCACCGCACTGGAGAAGGCGCTCATGGCCTTCTGGCGGCACGGCTACGAGGCCACCTCGGTCTCCGACCTCACGAGGATCATGGGCATCGGCGCCCCGAGTCTCTACGCGGCCTTCGGTGACAAGCGGACCCTGTTCGAGGAGGTCGTGCGGCTCTACGGCGACACGTACGGCGCCTTCGGCGACCGCGCCCTCGCCGAGGAGCCCACCGCCCGCGCCGCCGTGGCGCGCATCCTGCGCGAGGCCGCCGCCGAGTACACCGACCCCGGACATCCGAACGGCTGCCTGGTCGTGCACGCCGCCACCAACTGCACCAGCCCCGAGGTGGAGCGGTTGCTGCGGGAGCGGCGCCAGGCGAACACCGCCGCCTTCGAGTCCCGGATCCGGGCGGACGTCGCCGCCGGGCTGCTCCCCGCCGCCACCGACGCCGCCGCTCTCGCCCGGCACACCGCCGCGATGATCCAGGGCATGTCCCAGCAGGCGCGCGACGGAGCGAGCCGGGAGGAGCTGGAGGCGCTCGGGGAAATTGCCATGGCCATCTGGCCCCGCGGCTGACCCGGGCGGGCTAGGCTGCGTGGCATCGGGTGCCATCATCTTGTCGTGCAGTCTTCGTGCATGCCGACAAGACCATGGACACATCCTTGTGGTCTAGTCCACAATCCAAGTGAACAAGCCTCCGTCTTCCCCGCACAGGAAGGCGGATCGAGGAACCGGCGCTCTCTGCCCTGACTGCCCCGGCTCCTCGACCTTCGGCCGACCGGGACCGCACACCCCACGGCCGATGATGCTCCGGGCTGCGGTGCCGGGAGGGTTGAGGGTCCCTTCCAGGCGCCGCGGCCCGCGGGTGTTTTTCAGCCACGTTCAAACGTGCGGGTACGCTCGCAGACGTGCCCTCCATGAACGAACTGGTCCGCCAGCACACCGCACTCGACGACTCCGACCTCGAGTGGCTGCATCTGCTGGTCTCGGAGTGGCAGCTGCTCTCCGACCTCTCCTTCGCCGACCTGGTCCTGTGGGTTCCGACCCTGGACGGCACCCGGTACGTCTCGGTCGCCCAGATGCGCCCCAACACCGGCCCCACTTCCTACCAGGACGACATGGTCGGCCACCTCGTCCCGCGCGGCCGGCGGCCCATGCTGGACGCGGCGCTCGACGAGGGCCGGATCGTGCGCGAGGGCGACCCGGAGTGGCGCGAAGAGGTCCCCGTACGGGTCGAGTCCATCCCCGTACGGCGCGACGGCCGTGTCCTCGGCGTGATCGCCCGCAACACCAATCTGCTCACCGTCCGCACCCCGAGCCGGCTGGAGCTGACCTATCTCCAGAGCGCCTCGGACCTCGCGCAGATGATCGCGGCAGGATCGTTCCCCTTCCCCGACCAGCAGGTCGATATGGACGCCTCGCCGCGTGTCGGCGACGGTCTGATCCGGCTGGACGCCGACGGCATCGTCCAGTACGCCTCCCCGAACGCCCTGTCCGCCTACCACCGGCTCGGCCTCGCCGCCGACCTGGTCGGCCACCACCTCGGGCAGATCACCGCAGAACTCGCCCCGACCCGTGGCCCGGTGGACGAGGCGCTCGTCAAGCTCGCGAGCGGCTGGGCGCCGCGCGAGTTCGAGATCGAGGCCAACGACGGGGTGATCCAGTTCCGGGCGATCCCGCTCAAGCCCAAGGGCACCCGGATCGGCTCGCTGGTGCTGTGCCGGGACGTCACCGAACTGCGGCGCCGCGAACGCGAGTTGATCACCAAGGACGCGACCATCCGGGAGATCCACCACCGGGTGAAGAACAACCTCCAGACGGTGGCCGCGCTGCTGCGGCTGCAGGCCCGGCGCATCGATTCCGAGCGCGGCCGTGAGGCCCTGGAGGAGGCCGTCCGCCGGGTCGGCTCGATCGCGATCGTGCATGAGACGCTGTCTCAGAACCTGGATGAGCGGGTCGAGTTCGACGACATCGCCGACCGCGTGCTGGCGATGGTCGCCGAGATCTCACCGGGCAAGGTGACCGGCCGCCGCAGCGGGCGCTTCGGGATACTCGACGCCGAGGTCGCCACCCCGCTGTCGATGGTGCTCACCGAGGTGCTCCAGAACGCCCTGGAGCACGGCTTCCGCGAGGGCGACACCGGCACGGTCGAGGTCTCCGCGGTCCGTGGCGGCACCACCAAGGAGGCCCGCCTGCTCGTCACCGTCCAGGACGACGGCGTCGGCCTGCCCGCGGACTTCGACCCGCACCGCTCGGGCAACCTCGGCCTGCAGATCGTACGCACCCTGGTGGAAGGGGAGTTGGGGGGATCGTTCGACATGGTCCGGGCGCCGGGCCGGGGAACCAGGGTGATCCTCGATATTCCGGTGCGGGCGCAGAAGTAGCCCGACTACCGTACGTGGCCGGGCGTTCGGGGGCGCAGGAGGACAGCAAAAAGCCCCGGACCGCCGTCGGTCCGAGGCTTGTGCTCGTTGCTGCTCCGCTGTAGGGCTAAGCGCATCGGGGGATACTGCGCGCTGCGGCTCGGGGGCGGGAGATGCGTGCGTGCTGCACGCGCCGCCAAGCTCAGGCTGTCAGCAGGGGTGGGTATGTCAGGCGGAGGCCTGACGAGCCCGGTTGCGGGCGGCGCGGCGCTTCATGGCGCGGCGCTCGTCCTCGCTGAGACCACCCCAGACGCCGGAGTCCTGACCGGACTCGAGCGCCCACTGCAGACACTGCTCGATCACCGGGCAGCGACGGCAGACGGCCTTGGCTTCCTCGATCTGCAGCAGCGCAGGACCGGTGTTGCCGATGGGGAAGAAGAGCTCGGGGTCTTCCTCGCGGCAAACGGCGTTGTGACGCCAGTCCATGGCTGCTACCTCTCCTAGGTTCTCTGAACGTATTACGTGCAGGTTGCTTGTGAATGTGAACGCTTTCACGAATCCCTCAACAAGTGAAGGGCCGACCGCCGAGTCTCCCCGGCGTGGTCCTGGGGTATGAAGAGGGGTTCTGGTGATCAGTGGAGGCCGGTGTTGCGGGCCGTCCCGATCGCCACGTAGAGACTCGCAAACCTCAGCGGCGGATACAACCCCTTCCGGAAAGTTTTTTTTGATTCCTCGGTGTCGACTAGGTCACAGCCGTACTTCCATGGGGTGGATCCTGGCCTAAACGTTCGAGTGAAAGGACTTTCGCCCTTTCCGCTCACACAATCACACGCAGTGCACGGCGTACGCCTGTGAACGTCACGCTGCTACGCAGTCCCAGGTGGTCTCCGTCCATCTGCAGGGGGAGCGGCGCCTTCGAATGCAAGGTGAACTGGTCCAGATCGTGCAGTGAGACCACGTGCCTGCCGTGGGGGCCGCGCTCGGGGGACGAAGTGAGCAACTGGGTGCCATACCGGGCAACCGCGGCCGTCGACAGACGGCTGAGACCGAGTACGTCGACGCCGGTATCGAACGAGGCCTTAGGCGACGTGTACATGGGGCGATTGCCGAGATACGTCCAGGGGGACGTGTTCGAGATTATGGCCACCACGAGATCGGCAATCGGGTCCTCGCCGGGTCGCTCCAGCGTGATCGAGCCGCGCCGGCGGTTCGGCTCGCCGAGGAACTGCCGGATCACCTGGCGTACGTACAACGCGTGGGTCGACCTCTTCCCGCGCTCGCGCTGCTGCTCCACCCGGCCGACGACACCCGCGTCGAATCCCAGTCCCGCGTTGAAGGTGAACCAGCGGTCCGGGACGGCCTCGTCCTCGGTGCCGGGCGTGCCCGAGGTCAGTCCGAGCCCGACGACCCGCTCCCGGCCCTCCCGCAGCGCGTCCAGCAGGGCGCCGGTGGCCTCCACCGGGTCGTTGGGCAGGCCGAGGGCGCGGGCGAAGACGTTCGTGGAGCCGCCGGGTACGACGGCGAGACCGGGCAGGCGGTCCAGGGCGGGGCCGGCGTGCAGGAGGCCGTTGACGACCTCGTTGACCGTGCCGTCGCCGCCGAGGGCCACCACGAGGTCGATGTCGTCGCTGTCCGCCGCCTGCCGGCCGAGGTCGCGCGCGTGCCCGCGGTACTCGGTGGTGACCGCCTCCAGCTTCATCTCGCTGGCCAGCGCGTGGATCAGCACGTCGCGCCTGCGTGCGCTTGTGGTGGTTGCCGCCGGATTGACCACGAGAAGTGCACGCATGGATGGCAGCGTACCTACTGGGGGGTACCGGGCCCATACCGAGGTAGGGATCCGGTAAGAGGGACGGGCGTGAGCCTGGATACGTGGTGCGGGCGGTGGTGACGCCCATGAGCCCGGGGTGCGTTGCGGTCCGGCGGCCGCGTATGCGTCGCGGCCGGTCGCGCGGTCCGAGCGCCCCCTTTCGGGGCGCTCGGCACCGACCCCGCTACCCTGCTGGGGTGAGCAGTGAGCAGAACCCCGCCCAGGACACCGCTGAAGCCGCCGCGGCGCCCCGCCCCCGTCGGCTGACGTATGCCGCCCTGCTGGCCGGCCTGGAGGGTGTCGCGCTCATGGTCGGCGGGCTGTGGGTGCTCGTCCTCGGATTGGCGGGCGACCCGGACGACCGGCAGCAGGCCGTGACCCTGGGCATCACCCTGGCCGTGCTCGCGCTGCTGCCACTGCTCGCCGCCCGCGGACTGCTGCTGCGGCGCGGCTGGAGCCGCGGCCCCGCCGTGATCACCCAGCTCATGGCGCTGCCGATCGCCTACAACCTGCTCAAGGCCGACAGCATCGCGATCCCGGCCGGAATCGTCCTGGCCGTCGTGGCCGTGGCGGCGCTGGTGCTGCTCGTCAACGGCGAGACGACCCGGGCCCTCGGCATCAAGGGACCGGGTCGCGCCGAATAGTTCCCTCCGCGGATCACTCCTCGACGAGGAGCTTCTCCCGGAGCTGGGCCAGCGTGCGGGCCAGCAGCCGGGAGACGTGCATCTGGGAGATGCCGACCTCCTGTGCGATCTGCGACTGGGTCATGTTCCCGAAGAAGCGCAGGAGCAGGATCCGCTTCTCGCGCGGCGGGAGGTCCTCCAGCAGCGGCTTGAGGGACTCGCGGTACTCCACACCCTCCAGCGCCTCGTCCTCCGCACCGAGGGTGTCGGCGACCGCCGGGGACTCGTCGTCGGTGTCGGGGACGTCCAGGGACAGCGTGGAGTACGCGTTCGCGGACTCCAGGCCCTCCAGCACCTCCTCCTCGGAGATGGCGAGCTTCTCGGCCAGCTCGTGCACGGTGGGGGAGCGGCCGTGCAGCTGCGACAGCTCGGCCGTCGCCGTGGTCAGCGCGAGCCGCAGCTCCTGCAGCCGGCGCGGGACGCGGACCGCCCAGCCCTTGTCGCGGAAGTGGCGCTTGATCTCGCCGACGACGGTCGGGGTGGCGTACGTGGAGAACTCCACGCCGCGGTCCGGGTCGAACCGGTCGACGGACTTGATCAGACCGATCGTGGCGACCTGGGTGAGGTCGTCCAGCGGCTCGCCGCGGTTGCGGAAGCGGCGCGCCAGGTGCTCCACGAGCGGCAGGTGCATACGGACCAGCTGATTGCGCAGCTCCGCGTACTCCGCACTGCCCGCGTTCAGCTTGCGCAGCTCGACGAACATCGCCCGCGCCCCACTGCGGTCCTGGGGGTCGTGGTGTGCGGCCTGCACTGCCTGCGCGTCCGGCGCGTCGTCCTCGGCGTACCGCTCGTGCTCGCTCATCGTCCCGCCCGTAGCCCTTCCCCGAGGCCTGGCTCCCGCGCGGACGGCGGACCCGGCGCCGGATCCCTCCGCCGGTACGCCCTGCACGGCACCGTCACCGCCGGCACGCGCGGAGTCCCCCTCCGGGTGCGGTCTGGCCTGCTCGGGGATGCCGTCGATGCCGTCCGCCGTGCGTCGGGAACCGTCCCGGGGGGCCTCCCCTGAGACGTCACCCGTGTTCGGCCAGGGGGCACCCCCGTCCCCGGCCGGCAGCTCCCGTGTGCCGCGCTCTTCGTCCCGCACCGGACCGTCCCCGTTCCTCACGCCGGGCCAGGGCCCGCGCCGCGCTGTTTGTAGAGGCTGATCGACACGGTCTTGTCCTCGTCGACGGCGGACGAGACCTTGCCCGCGAGGGCTGAGAGCACCGTCCAGGCGAAGGTGTCCCGCGAGGGGGCGTGACCGTCCGTGGTCGGCGCCGAGACCGTGACCTCCAGCGAGTCGTCGACGAGCCGGAAGACACAGCTGAGCACGGAGCCGGGCACGGCCTGCTGGAGCAGGATCGCGCAGGCCTCGTCCACGGCGATGCGCAGGTCCTCGATCTCGTCCAGGGTGAAGTCCAAGCGGGCCGCGAGACCGGCCGTGGCCGTCCGCAGCACCGACAGGTAGGCACCCGCAGCCGGCAGCCGGACTTCCACGAAGTCCTGATTCGCCGCGGGCTCGCCTGCGATCTGGGACACCCTCACCTCCATGGTGGTACAAGCTTTACGGGGCCGAGGGTCGCCCCTCGGGCTAACGCGTACGTGGTTCCGCGGTGACGCTATCGCGCTCCGAACGTTTCTGTCCCGGGACCCCAACCCCCCTGGCGTCACTCACAGTAAAGCTGCGCATACGCTCCGTGTCTAGAGGGTCGGCGGGCCCAAATGGGAAGTGCGCGCGCCGGATTGACGTACCCAGACGTCAGACGCTCGAACCGTCGTGCGGCCACCGCCGATTGCAGTGTCACACGAGAACGCTGTCGGGCGGGAATGCGATCATGCGCGGAGCCCCTCCGACAAGGCCGCTCAGACCAGCACGTGGTCCACGAAGCACCACCGCCAGTCCTCGCCGGGTTCGAACGAGCGCATGATCGGGTGACCGGACGCCTCGTGGTGCCGCGTCGCGTGCCTCCCCGGCGAGGAGTCGCAGCAGCCGACGTGACCACAGGTGAGACACAGGCGCAGCTGCACCGGGTGCGTGCCGTCCCGCAGGCACTCCGGGCAGGTCGCGTCGAGCGGATCCGGTTCCGGGTGCGGCAGCGCGTCGGCGTGCGTGCACTGTTTCATGATTGCCAGATTACGACGGGCGTGCGGGTGGCCGCGCGGAAAACGAGGGTGGGCGAGGACCATGGACGTGATGCCGCTGCTGTTGCTGGTGGCGGGCAGTGCGGCGATCGCGGGGGCCGCCCGGCGCACTCCGGTGCCGGCGCCGCTGCTGCTGGTCGCCGTCGGCCTGGCGGTCTCGTACCTTCCCGGGGTCCCGCACTACACGCTGGACCCGAACATCGTCCTGCCCCTGGTGCTGCCGCCGCTCCTCTACAAGGAGGGCACGGAGAGCTCGTACCTCGATCTGCGCGCCCAGATGCGGCCCGTCGGACTGCTGTCGATCGGGTACGTGCTCTTCGCGACCTTCGCGGTCGGCTGGGTCGCCTATCTCGTCGTCCCGGGGCTGCCGCTGCCCGCCGCGCTGGTGCTGGGCGCGGTGGTCGCGCCGACGGACGCGGTCGCGGCCGCGGCGATCGCTCGCCGGGTCGGTCTGCCGTCCCGGCTCACCACCATCCTCCAGGGCGAGTCGCTGCTCAACGACGCCACCGCGATCACCGCCTACAAGGTCGCCCTCGGAACGGCCGTCGGTGCGGGCGCCACCTGGACGGGCGGCATCGAGGAGTTCCTGCGGGCCGCCGTCGGCGGTGTGCTCGTCGGGCTGGTGCTCATGGTGCCGATCCACTGGCTGCGCACCCATCTGACGGAGGCGCTGCTCCAGAACACCCTCTCCCTGCTGATCCCGTTCGTCGCCTACGGCGTCGCAGAGCAGTTCCACGGTTCCGGCGTCCTCGCGGTCGTGGTGGTCGCGGTCTATCTCGGGCACCGCGCGTGGGAGGTGGACTTCGCCACCCGCCTCCAGGAGGACGCGGTGTGGCGGATGGTCGCCTTCCTGCTGGAGTCGGCGGTGTTCGCGCTGATCGGTCTCCAACTGCCCACCGTCCTCGAGGGGTTGCGCGCCTACCACGGGGCCGACGCCGTCTGGTACGCGGTCGCCGTCTTCCTCGTCGTCGTCGCGGCCCGCTTCGTCTGGGTGTTTCCCGCGACCTTCCTGCCCCGCCGGCTCTTCCGCCGCATCCGGGAGCGTGAGGACGCCCCCACGTGGCGGGCGCCGGTCGTGACGGGATGGGCCGCCATGCGGGGAGTGGTCTCGCTCGCCATCGCGTTCTCCATCCCGCTCACCGTGAACAGCGGCGCCCGCTTCCCGCAGCGGAACCTGATCCTCTTCCTGACCTTCACCACGGTCATCGGCACCCTCGTGGTGCAGGGCCTGACACTCGCGCCGCTGATCCGCCTGATGCGCTTCCCCGACCGCGACCCGCAGGCCGAGACGCTCGCCGAGGCCAACGCCCAGGCACAGGCCTCCCGGGCCGCCGAGCGCCGCCTCGACGACCTCCTCTCAGACGAGCGCAACGAACTGCCCCCGCCGCTGGCCGACCGCCTGCGCACGGTCCTGGAGCGCCGCCGCAACGCCGTCTGGGAGCGCCTCGGCCAGACCAACCCGATCACCGGCGAGTCGGTCGACGACACCTACCGCCGTCTCTCCCGCGAGGTGATCAGCGCCGAACGCGAGGTCTTCGTCAGGCTCCGCGACCACCGATACATCGACGACGAGATGCTGCGCGCGCTGCTCAGGCGCCTGGATCTGGAGGAGGCGGCGGCGTACCGGGAGGCGGGTTAGCCCTACGGGACGGGCTCCCCGGGACCCGCCCTACGGGAAGGGCCGCCCGGTCACGACGGCGGCGATCGTCGTTCCGCGCGCGAAGGCGCCCTCCTCCGCGAGGGCGACAAGTCCGTACAGCAACTTGGCGACATACAGACGTTCCACCGGCAGCCCGTGCCGGTCCTCGAAGTCCTCGGCGAAGGCCTGCAGTTCGGGTGTCGTACGGGCGTAGCCGCCGAAGTGGAAGCGTTCGTCGAGGGACCAGGAGCCGGTACGGGCGCCGAAGGCACGTTTCTGCAGTGCCTCGACGTCGCCTTCGAGGAAGCCGCCCCTGAGGACGGGTACGCCGAGCGCGCGCTGCCCGGGGGCCAGGCCCGCCGCCAGGCCGGCGAGCGTGCCACCGGTGCCGCAGGCGACCGCTGCGACGTCCGTGTGCCCGCGCAGCTCCGCTCCCAGCGCACGGCAACCGTGCACGGCCGCGCTGTTGCTGCCGCCTTCCGGCACGACGTACGCCTCCTCGGCGCCGGCCGCGCGCAGGATCGCGGCCAGAGCGGCCGGTTCGGTCTTGCGTCGATACGTCGTCCTGTCGACGAAGTGCAGTCGCATGCCGTCCGCCGCGCACCGGGCCAGCGAGGGGTTGAGCGGCCGGCCGGCCAGTTCCTCGCCGCGGACCACGCCGGTGGTCGGCAGCCCGAGGAGGCGGCCCGCGGCGGCGGTGGCGCGCAGGTGGTTGGAGTACGCCCCGCCGAACGTGACCACGGGCCTGCCGTGGGCCGCGGCCACGTTCGGCACGAGCTTGCGCCATTTGTTGCCGACGAGGTCCGGGTGGATCAGGTCGTCGCGCTTGAGGAGGAGGCGCAGACCGCGCCGCTCGAACCGGTCGTCCCTTGCCTCCTGGAGGGGGGACGGGAGGCGGGGGGTGAGCGGGTCGGGGCTGGTCACCGCTTCAGGCTACGCGCCCCGCAAGGGGAGTGGGGCCGCGCCGACGTGCGGCTCCGCCGCGTGGGCGCGACCGGCCCATGGACCCGCCCCCGGCCATGGTGACCTGCCCCTGCGGCGCTACCCCTTCAGCCGCTCGGCCACCCGTTCCCGCAGCCAGTCCATCCCGAACCCCCGCGGATCCACCTTCCCCGGCTGCCACTCCCGGTGGCCGATGACCGACCGCTCCGACCACCCGTGCCGTCGGCACAGAGCCGCCGCCGCCCGCTCGATCGCGTCCAGCTGGGCCTGCGGCCAGGGGTCCGCCCCGTCGCCCAGGTTCTCGCACTCGAAGCCGTAGAAATGCCGGTTGCCGTCGGTGTTCGCCTCGTTGTCCGGCGGCAGTCCCCGCTCGGCGACGACCGCGCGCAGCACGTCGTCGTCGCCGAGGCCGGCATGGTTGGCGCGGCCGTAGCCGACCAGGTGGACCGTGCCGTCCTTGGTGATCACGCCGTGGCACAGCGGGCCGGGCAGCGCCGGACGGCCGTCCCGGCAGACCTGAACCGTGTACGCGCTGCCCCGGGTCACCGTGTGATGGATCATCACGCCGTGGACGGGCCCCCACGGGCCCTTGTGGTTGCGGTGGTGGTGCTGCCAGTCGCCGACCTCGACGACCGTGACGCCCTCCGCTCGCAGAGCGTCCAGAAACCCGCTCGCGGACATGGGTGGGGCCATGCCGCCTCCTTCGTGCCGTGCCGATCTCGTGCCGTGCCGGTCTGCCGTTCTGCCGGTCTTCCGGGAAACCCCTACCGAAACCCGACCTCCCGGACCACCTCGTTCGTACGCTGTGCGAGCCGATCCGGACAGACGGCGCAGGTCGCCGGCGTCCCAAGTCGCTGGACAGGGGCCCTCTTCGTGCCCAGTGACGCGTTGATCCATTCCCGCTCTTTCGGGTAATGGTGCGGCTGCGTTCCGTGCTGGAAGGCTCGGTGCCGAGACCGGTGCCTCCTGCGATTCGGCGCCGGGCATACCTGGGAGGCAATTCTCTATGTCGGTAGGCGAAGAGGTCCGCACGGATCAGGGCAAGCCGCAGCAGTCCCTCGGGACGGCGGCAGCGCGGAACCTGGCCACCACCACCAAGTCCGCTCCGCAGATGCAGGAGATCAGCTCCCGCTGGCTGCTGCGCACACTCCCGTGGGTCGACGTACACGGCGGCACGTACCGGGTGAACAGGCGCCTGACGTACACCGTCGGCGACGGCCGCATCACCTTCGTGAAGACCGGGGACCAGGTCGAGGTCATCCCGGCCGAACTCGGCGAGCTCCCGGCCCTGCGCGGCTACGAGGACGAGGAGGTGCTGACGGAGCTGGCCCGGCGCTGCCGTCAGCGCGACTTCGCACCAGGCGAGGTGATCGCCGACTTCGGCAACCAGACGGGCGAGGTGTACCTGCTGGCGCACGGCAGGGTCGAGAAGATCGGCACCGGCCCCTACGGCGACGACGCGGTCCTCGGAGTCCTCGCCGACGGCGCCTACTTCGGCGACCAGGCACTGATGGACCCGGACGCCATCTGGGACTACACCGTCCGCGCGGACACCGCGACCACGGTTCTGATCCTCAGCCGCCAGGACTTCCAGCAGGTCGCGGAGCGGGCGGACAGCCTGCGCGAGCACCTCGAGCAGCTGCGCTCGCTGCCGGAGCAGCGGACCAACAAGTACGGTGAGAAGGAGGTCGAGCTGGCGGCCGGCCACTCCGGCGAGCCGGACATCCCGCACACCTTCGTGGACTACGAGGCGCGTCCCCGCGAGTACGAGCTGAGCATCGCCCAGACCGTGCTGCGCATCCACACGCGCGTGGCCGACCTGTACAACCAGCCGATGAACCAGACCGAGCAGCAGCTCCGGCTCACGGTCGAGGCGCTGAAGGAGCGCCAGGAGCACGAGCTGATCAACAACCGCGACTTCGGCCTGCTCCACAACTGCGAGTACGACCAGCGGATCCAGCCGCACGACGGCGTGCCCAGCCCGGACGACATGGACGAGCTGCTCAGCCGCCGGCGCAGCACGAAGCTGTTCCTGGCGCACCCGCGCGCGATCGCCGCGTTCGGGCGCGAGCTGAACAAGCGAGGACTGGTCCCGGAGTCCGTCGAGATCGGCGGCAACCGCATCCCGACCTGGCGCGGTGTGCCGATCTACCCGTGCAACAAGATCCCGGTCACCCCGGAGCGCACGACCTCGATCATCGCGATGCGTACCGGTGAGCAGGACCAGGGTGTCATCGGCCTCAGGCAGTCGGGCATCCCGGACGAGATCGAGCCGAGCCTGTCCGTGCGGTTCATGGGCATCAACGAACAGGCCGTCATCAACTACCTGGTGACGGCCTACTACTCGGCCGCCGTACTGGTGCCGGATGCGCTCGGCGTGCTGGAGAACGTCGAGATCGGCCGGTGGAGGTGACGTTTCCGCACTTCGCGGCCGTGTTCCCGCCCGTCGGGCGGGGTAGACCCTCGGAATATGCGTCCGGCCGGGCCGGCGACGCCGGTGTCCGCGGACCTGGCGAGGGGGAGACATGGCCGAGTTCATGACGGAGACCGAACAGCGTTGCCCCGCCGTGCCGCGCCCCGGCCCGGCGGGGCAACGGCGGGGGAGGCCCGGCGACGCCGGCGCCGGTCCGCTCGAGGAACGACTCGAGGAACACGAGGAACAGGAGGAACGGCTCGAGGAACAACACGAACGACATCTCGACGGGCGCCTCGAAACACACGAGGCGGCCACACTGCTGGAGCGCACCCGGGCCGTGGTCGACCCGGAACTGCGCACGGCCCTGGAGTCGCTGCCGGGTTCCATGCGCCGGATCGCGCTCTACCACTTCGGCTGGCAGCACGCGGACGGCAGCCCGGCGGCGGGCAACGCCGGCAAGGCGATACGGCCCGCGCTCGTCCTGGCGGCGGCCGCCGCCCTCGGCGGTCCCACGGCGCGCACGGCGGCGGTCCGGGCGGCGGTGGCGGTCGAACTGGTCCACAACTTCACGCTGTTGCACGACGACGTGATGGACCGGGACACCTCCCGCCGGCACCGGCCCACGGCCTGGACCGTGTTCGGCGACGCCGACGCGATCCTCGCCGGTGACGCCCTCCAGGCGCTGGCCCTGCGGCTGCTCGCCGAGGACCCGCACCCGGCCGCCGGTCCGGCCGCGGCCCGGCTCGCGGACTGTGTCGTGGAGCTGTGCGCCGGCCAGCACACCGACACGGCCATGGAGAGCCGCGCCCCGGACGAGGTCACCCTCGACGAGGTGCTCGCCATGGCCGAGGCGAAGACCGGCGCGCTGCTGGGCTGCGCCTGCGCCCTCGGTGCGCTGTACGCGGACGCCGGCCCCGAGGAGGTGGCGGCGCTGGACGGCTTCGGCCGTCAGGCCGGGCTCGCCTTCCAGCTGATCGACGACGTCATCGGCATATGGGGCGACCCGCGGCGCACCGGGAAGCCGGCAGGCGCCGATCTCGCGGCCCGCAAGAAGTCGCTGCCCGTGGTGGCGGCCCTGTCCTCCGGCACCGAGGCGGCCGCCGAACTCGCCGAGCTGTACGGCAAGCCGTACGTCTCCGGTGACGCCGAGGGCATCGCCCGTACGGCACTGGCCGTGGAGCGGGCCGGCGGCCGGGACTGGGCGCAGGCCGAGGCGGCCGACCGGATGGCCCGTGCCGTGCAGGAGCTGTCCCGCGCGGTCCCCGATGCCGAGGCGGCGGGGGGCCTGCTGGCGCTCGCCGAGTTCGTGACCCGGCGCAGCGGCTGAGCGCTGCCCGCGCCGGAGGCGCGGAAGGACCCGGAGTCCCGGGCCCGCGCGGCTCCTGACCCCGCGCGGTCACCCGGGCTCCGGTCAGGCGGGTCCCGCACACCCCCCTTGTGCGGGACCCGCCGCTCACGCATGAGCGGAATCGTTTCTCCCACTTGGCCGCCGGCCCGGGAATCGGCTTGCGACCACTATGCCTGGAGTACTACAACTAAAGCACTACGGACGAAGTGGTCATCCTGCCGTGCCGAGTCCGGCAGAGAAGGGATCAGCTTGCGCAAGCTCACGTACTTCGTCGCCTGCTCGCTCGACGGCTTCATCGGGGACGAGCACGGCGACGCCTCGGCCATGTTCCGCTTCATGGACGAGGAGTACCTCGACTTCCTCGCCACGCAGTTCCCGGAGACCCTGGCCACCCACGGCCGCAGGGCCCTCGGCCTCGACGGCCTGGAGAACAAGCGGTTCGACACCGTCGTCCAGGGACGGGCCAGCTACGAGCTGGCACTGAGGGAGGGCATCACCAGCCCCTACGCCCACCTGCGCGAGTACGTCGCCTCCCGCAGCCTCACCACGTCCCCCGACCCGCACGTCGAGATCATCGCCGACGACCTGGTCGGCCGGGTGCGCGCACTGAAGGCGGAGGAGGGCGGCCTGGACATCTATCTGTGCGGCGGCTCCCGGGTCGCCGGAGAGCTGCTGGACGAGATCGACGAACTCGTCATCAAGAGTTACCCGATCGTCTACGGCACCGGCATGCCGATGTTCGCCGCCGGACTCGGCACAAAGGAGTTCGCCCTCGACGAGGTGCGCGTCTTCGGCAACGGCGTGGTCGTGCGGACCTGTACCAGGAAGCGGTGAGCGACCCGCCGACGCCGTACCGTGAGCGCATGCCGAAACTGCCCCGCATCCTGCACATCACCGAACGCTCCCTGTGGGAGGAGGCGCGCGAGCGCGGCACCTATGAGGTGTCGACCCGTGGCCGCACCCTTCAGGAGGAGGGCTTCATCCACTTCTCCACCCGCGAGCAGTTCCCGCGCGTCGCCGCGTTCCTGTACGGCGACTACGACGGCCCGGACGAGCTGGTGGTGCTGGTCGTGGACCCGGCCCTGGTCGGTGCGCCGGTGAAGTACGAGGCCGCGGAGCCGGGCGGGGAGGAGTTCCCGCACGTCTACGGGCCGCTGCCGGCCGACGCCGTGGTGGGCGTGGAGCCCTGGGGGTGAGGTGACCCGCGAGGGGGCCCACGCCCACGCTCCTGCACCGGCAGGCCCCCCGCGCGTGGGTCCGGGAGGAAGGGAGCGAGGACCCCTGTCCGCCGAGTCCGCCGCCCGCGGGCACCGCGGCCGTGTGCCTCTACGCGACGACGGCTCGCCGACCGCCGCCCGGCAGGCCGCCCGTCTCCGGGTCCCGGCCGGTCAGGCAGTAGGTGCCACCCGCGGGGTCCCGCATCACCGTCCAGTGCGCGCCCCCGCCCACGGCGACGGCCCCGTGCTCCTCGTGCCGGGCGCGGACGGCGGCGATGTCCCCGCAGGCGAGGTCGAGATGGGCTGTCGCGGGGCGCTCGTCGTCGAGCCGCTGGAGCAGGATCCGCACGGGCAGGCCCGTCGGCGGCCGCAGCACCTCGAACTCCGGACGGGACCCGGTCAGCCGTTCCCAGCCGGTGAGGCCGGCCCAGAAGTCCGACTCGGCGGCGTACGCGGACGGCGGGATGTCGAGGCACACCTGGTCCAGCCGGCTGCCCGCCACCACCGGCGGCCGTACCGTCTCCCCGTGCCAGGGCACGGCACAGAACAACTGCCCTGCCGGGGACCGCAGTACGGCCCAGTCTCCATGGTCCGCCACCGGCTCCGCGCCCAGTTCACGGGCCGCCGCGACCAACTCCCGCACGTCCGCGGCGCAGAGGTCGAGGTGGGCACCGCCGGCCCCCTCGGTGACCCCCTGGAGCTTCACGCACGCGTCCACCCCCACGCCCTCGTCGGGCAGCAGGGTCAGGAACTCCCCCCGCTCACCGCGTGGTGGGGACGCGTGGGTGCCGGTGACGGCCGTCCAGAAGGCGCAGGCCCCGGACAGCCGGCCCGCGGGCCGGTCGACGAAGGCGTAGGTCCAGCGAATGATCATGGCCGGAGTGTAGGCGCGAACCACCGGCCGGAGGCCGGGAATTCACTCCGCGGGCCGCTGGAGGAAACGCAGCTGGTTGCCCGCGGGGTCCCGGAAGGCGCAGTCGCGCACCCCGTACGGCTGGTCCGTCGGCTCCTGGAGCACATCGGCGCCGGACTCCCGGACCCGCTCGAACAGCGCGTCGCAGTCCTCGGTCGTGAAGATGACACCCCGGAGCATGCCCTTGGCGAGCAGTTCGGCCATCGCCTGCCGGTCGGCGGGCGAGGCGTCCGGGTTCGCGCCGGGCGGCTCCAGCACGATCTCGACGTCCGGCTGGAGCGGCGAGCCCAGCGTCACCCAGCGCATGCCCTCGAAGCCCACGTCGTTGCGGACCTCCAGGCCGAGCACGTCACGGTAGAAGGCGAGGGCCTTGTCGTGGTCGTCCACCGCGATGAAGCACTGCTTGAGTTTCACGTCCATGGACTCACGCTAGAACCATCCGGACCCGAACGCGCGCGACTCAGTAGGGCCGGCGGCGTGGGCGGGTGAACGTACGGGCCACGCAGGACGGGATGACCGCGCTCTCCTCGTGATCACGGGCCCGGTAGGCGCTCGGCGTCTCCCCGACCAGCTCGGTGAAGCGGGAACTGAAGGAGCCGAGCGACGTACAGCCCACGGCGAGGCACACCTCGGTCACCGTGAGGTCGCCGCGGCGCAGCAGCGCCTTGGCCCGCTCGATCCTGCGGGTCATCAGATAGCTGTACGGCGTCTCGCCGAAGGCCTTGCGGAAGCTGCGCTGGAAGTGCCCGGGCGACATGTGCGCGCCGCGGGCGAGCTCGGTCATGTCGAGTGGCTCGGCGTACTCACGGTCCATGCGGTCGCGCACGCGCCGCAGCCGTCTGAGGTCCTCCAGGGTCACGCCAACAGCTTGGCACAGGGCACCGACCACGCGGGGGGAAACGATTCCGCACAGGACCGCACAACAGAGTCCCCCATCTTCGACACGCCGTTCGCCCTCAGTTCTCCGCTCATTGGTCTGCCCTTGCTTGCCTTGGGGAATGGACCACATCACGTTCCTCGTGGCGGTCGTCATCGTCACGGCACTCGCGTTCGACTTCACGAACGGGTTCCACGACACCGCGAACGCGATGGCGACCTCCATCGCCACCGGCGCGCTCAAGCCGCGCGTCGCGGTTCTGATCAGCGGAGTCCTCAACATCGTCGGGGCCTTTCTGTCCACCGAGGTGGCCAAGACGATCTCCGGTGGAATCGTGGACGACACACTGGTCAGTCCGGCGATGATCTTCGCGGGGCTGGTCGGGGCGATCCTGTGGAACCTGGTGACCTGGCTCGCCGGACTGCCCTCCAGTTCCTCCCACGCCCTCTTCGGTGGTCTGATCGGTGCGGTCTGGGTCGGCGCGGGCTCCCACGCCGTGCACTTCGACAAGGTTGTCGAGAAGGTGCTGATCCCGGCCGTGGCCTCTCCGGTGGTGGCCGGCCTGGCCGCCCTGATCGCCACCTACCTCGCCTACAAGCTCACCGCGCGCGCCCGCCAGGACTCGGTGACCAAGGGCTTCCGCCTCGGTCAGATCGCCTCCGCGTCCCTGGTGTCCCTCGCGCACGGCACCAACGACGCCCAGAAGACCATGGGCGTCATCACGCTGACCCTGATCTCGGCCGGTGCGCTCGGCCACGACGCGGGCCCGCCGGTGTGGGTGATCGGCTCGGCCGGCCTCGCCATCGGTCTCGGCACCTACCTGGGCGGCTGGCGGATCATCCGCACGATGGGCAAGGGGCTGGCGGAGATCCAGTCGCCGCAGGGCTTCGCGGCCGAGACGGCCTCCACGACCGTGATCCTCACCTCCGCCCACCTCGGCTTCGCGCTGTCCACCACGCAGGTCGCCTCGGGCAGCATCCTCGGCGCCGGCATCGGGCGCCGCCTCGCGGAGGTCCGCTGGGGCGTGGCCGGCCGCATGGTGCTGGCCTGGCTGATCACCCTGCCCGCGGCCGCGCTGGTCGGCGGCCTCTCGGCGAGCGTGGTCAAGCACGGCGGCAACCTCGGTACGGCGGTCATCGCCCTGGTCGCCCTTGCCCTCGCCGCCACGATCGTCGCCGCGTCCCGCCGCAACCCGGTGCGCGCCGACAACGTCAACGACCACCACGAGGTCACCCTCCGTACCCCGTCCCCGACGCACGTCGGCTCGGCCGCCTGACCCTCCGGGAGCCCCCCATGCATGTCGACTGGTCCGCCCTCGGCAAGGTCGCCGGGGTCAGCCTCGGCGTCACCGTCGCCGTGGTCGTCGTCTTCACCTTCGGCGTCCTCGGCCTGTCCCAGGCCGAGGACGGCCGCTCCGGAGCCGCCGGCACGGGCCGTGCCCTGGCCGGCCTGTGCTTCCTCGCCTGCGCGGCGGTGGTGGCGTACGGGATCTATCTGATCGTGCCGCAGTTCCACTGACGTCCGGTACGGACGGACGTACGGGCAGGGGCCCGGCCGGGAAACCGGCCGGGCCCTCTCCGGAGCTCAGGCGGTGGCCTGGGGCCGTGCCGGGCCGAGGTAATGCACGGCGGTCTGTTCGGCGTGTGGGGCGAGCAGGCCCCGCAGTTCGTCGGCCGCGACCTTGAGGACGTCACCGTCCCGGGCGGCGTGGAGGGTTTCGAGGACGAAGGCGACGTGGACGGAGTCCTCGGTGACGCGGGTGCGGTGGGCGTCGCGGTGGTTCCAGTGGCGGGTCAGGACGCCCGTGCCGTCGGCGTAGATGATCTCGCCCGGCCGGGGGCTCTCGACGGTGCCGGGCTCGCCGAGGGGGGTGAAGGACTCGGTGCCGTGCGCGTGGCGGATGTCCACGTCGCCGACGACCTGGTCGAGGTCGAAGGCGCCGGCGGGCAGACCGTGCCGGACGGAGAGGGCGTTGTAGGAGTCGACGGCCGGGTTGATGCGCGGCAGCGATCCCCTCTTGGCGAGGCGGCGGCCGAGCGCGTCGACACTCGGGCGGACGCGGCGCGGGTTGGTGCCGAAGGAGCGGTACGCGGTGTGCCACGCCTCGATACGGGGGTCGGTCTCGTCGGCGGGCCGCCAACTGCCGTCGGCGAGCTGCTGCTCCAGTTCCGCCAGGGTGGCGGACGTGTGCGGCCAGGGCTCGTGACCGCGCACCCCCGTGGCGGTGACCAGGGCGATCAGGGTGCCGGGGAAGGCGGCCGCGACGGCGGGGTCGATGCGGAAGGCGGGCATGGGCGGGGTTCCGTTTCCTGCGGCGGAGCGGGCGGGTCAGGGCTTCCAGGGGCCGATGCGGTCCAGGCGGCGCAGCTGCCGGCGCGCGGTGGGCACGTCCAGGCCTTGGCCGCGCTCGGTGAGACGGCCGGCGACGGCGGTGCGGTGCTCGACCGGTTTGTGGTCGTCGTACTTGAACTTGGCCCGTACGTCGGTCACTTCCAGGCGCAGACCGCGGATGCCGGAGAGCATCCGGCCGTACGGAGGCCGGTCCACGGCGACCGGACCGTGGTCGCCGTCGGGCTGGAAATGGGCGAGCTGCCGGCGCAGCAGCTCGGCCTTGGCCTCGGGGTCGTCGACGATGACCGCGCGGCAGGTGAACTGGACGGCCGCGTAGTAGCTGGTGGGCACGCCGTCGGTGGGCGGGGTGCCGGGCCCGGCGCGCCAGGGGCCGGGGACGAAGGCGTGGTCGCCGATGACGGTGAAGGTGACGTGGGGGTCGTGCTCGATCGCGTTCCAGACCGGGTTGGGCCGGGCGAGGTGGACCAGGAGATGGTTGCCGTCGTACGCCTGTGGACCGGCGAACGCGGCAGCGAGGCCCGCCTGATGCTGACGACCTCGGGCCCGTCCCCGGTCGAGGTCTGGCGCTGGCGACTGGAGCCGGACGAGGAGTACGCCAGCCACCCCCACCAGGCCGGCGTGGTGGAGACCGTCAGCGTCACCTCCGGCCGGATGACCCTGGTGGTCGACGGCACCGTACACAGCGTGGAAGCCGGCCAGACCGCCACGTTCGACGGCGACACCCCGCACACCTACCGCGGCGCGGGCACGGAGACCTGCCACCTGATCATGACGGTCCACCTGCCCCCCGGGCCCGCCGCCACGGCCTGATCCGCGCGGCACGCCACGGCTGCGTCGAGGCGGTCGCGCGAGGGACGGGGCCCCTTCTCGGACAGCCGAGGTGCGCGACGGCGCTGAGCTGCCCGCACCCTTGGGGTGCACTGGCCTTTTGATGGTTGCCGGCGATGGGTTGCGACGGTCGCGATCAGGTGCCCTGCGGACTGTGTGCGGACCGCTGTCCCGCCCGGGGTGTAGGCGGCTGACGCCGGACCTCGGCGGGTCGGTGCCGGCACGTTGGCGGGTGTGCCGACCGCCGGTGATCTCCAGAGCCTGCCGCGCTGGCAATCGGGATGAACCGGGATGATCGGGGTGCGAGAGACTAGCCTCGGGCCATGGTGACGCGCACCCGGCTTTATCACGACGGCACTCTCGTCCTGGAGGACTTTCCCGTGAGTGACGTCCCTGCGCACCTCGCCGATCCGGCGTCGGTCCTGTGGTTGGACCTGTACCGGCCCGGACTCGCCGAATTCGCCATGCTCGGCCAGGAGTTCGCCATCCACGAACTCGCTCTGGAGGATGCCGCTCAGCGTGGGCAGCGGCCGAAACTCGACCGCTATCGCACCCACGAGTTCCTCAGCGCCTACGCCGTGACCGTCAGCCCGGACGGTGCGGAACTGACGTACAGCGAGATCGCCGTACTGCTCACCAGCCAGGCCATGATCACCGTCCGCAAGGACGACGGTCTCGACATCGAGGGCGTCGTCGCCCGCTGGGACGAGAGCCCGGACCTGGCCGGCCACGGCGTCGGATTCCTGCTGCACGGTCTGCTCGACCATCTCGTGGACGGACACTTCGCCGCGGTCCAGCAACTGGACGACAGCATCGAGGAGCTGGAGGGTCTGCTCTTCGCGGCCGGGCGCCGTGAGATCGAAGCCGTGCAGCGCCGGGTCTTCGCACTGCGCAAAACGCTCGTCCAGTTGCGCCGCGTCGTGCTCCCGATGCGTGAGGTGGTCAACGGGCTCATGCGCCCCGGCCTGCACCTGATCACCGACCCTCTCGTCCCGTACTACCAGGACGTCTACGACCACGTGCTGCGCGCCACCGAATGGACGGAATCGTTGCGGGACCTGGTGGCCTCGGTCATGGAGACGAACCTCTCGGTCCAGGCCAATCGCATGAACCTGATCATGAAGAAGGTGACGAGCTGGGCCGCGATCATCGCCGTCCCCACCGCGATCACCGGCTACTACGGCCAGAACCTCCCCTATCCCGGTTTCGGCCGCCAGTCCGGATTCATCACCTCCGCCGCCGTCATCGCGCTCCTGTCCGCACTGCTGTATCTGACGTTCAAGCGCAAGGACTGGCTCTGACCGGCACCGGGCACCGGCGACCAGGTCCCGAAGACAGGAAACTACCTGGTCATCCCCGGCTTTTCGGGCCGGTGAGCGGAGTAGTGTGAAGACACCGGGAGTTCTTCGCGCACCGGCTCCGCTGCGGGTGCGGTTTCCGGTGATCGACAGCGCCGGGCCGCACTCACGAGCCCGGGGACAGGTCCGCGCCATGCCCGTGACCATTGACCGTACGACATCGAGCAGACGCACGCCGCAGCCGGCCCGGCTGTCCCTGAGACCCGCGCCGGGCGGGCTGGACGGCATCTGGTGGCCTCGCTCCCGTGCCTTCACCCGTGAGCTGCCGTCCTTGACGGCCGCATTGGGCGATCTCTGGGGTCGTATCACGGGTGTCGCCGTGCACCCGGCCTACTGGCCCGTCCTGCCGCATTGGGTGTCCGACGCCGGGCGCACCGTGCAGGTGAGCTGGTCCACCGAGGCACAGGATCCGCACAGACTCACCCTTTTCTCCGCTGACGGCCGCCGGGACGTGCTGGTGATCCCGCCGGAAACCGGTGCGGATGCCGCCGCGCAGCTGATGGGCGGCGACGGCGTCGATGCCCCGGCCCGGGAGGAAGCAGCAGACAGGATCGATGCCCGGGGCAGGGAAGAAGCGTGGGAGAGCGACGGCGGAGCATGTCGGCCGGCGTTCCCGCCCCGGCCCATCGGCTCGACAGGGCCTTTCGCCCGGCGGTCGGCGGAGGTGAGAGAACCATGACTGTCGTCGCCGTGGCCGTGCTGCTCCTTCTGATCGCCGTCGGAGTCGTTCTGATCCACCAGCTCAATGGTCAGCACGACGAACGGATCGCTGCCTTCCACTACAGCGATGTTCTGCCGGGGATCGGGCGTCGGCCCCGGAGGCACCGTCGGTCGGCGGTGGAGGCGAGCGTTCCGACCCGCCCCGCCGCGACGGCGACCGCGGATGACATCGACTTCGGCCCGACCACGGACGGTAGAGGAAGGCGCGTCATGGCGATATTGCGAGACCGGAAGACGTACCGCGAGAGGATCATGCAGGCTCTGTACCAAGCCGCCGAAGGCAATCGCCTCCTGGGCGTCGATGGGGCGAAGCTCCGCACCGACCTCGGCATCCCTGAGCAGGACATGGCCGCTGCCTGTATGTACCTGGCTGGTGAAGGCTTGGTCGTCGTGGACTGGGGGAGGGGCAACACGCCTGCGATGGTCACGCTGACGCACCGGGGGATCCGGCAGATGGAGACGGAGGAGGAAGGGCGTGGCTGAGCCACCGCGTCGGCTTCTCGGACCGAAGCGAACCTTCACCAGGATGGTGCATGTCGGATTAATCCCTTTGGCGTAACGTGGAAAGCGGGTCGGCGCACGCTCACGTGCAATGACCCGGAAGGGCGGCTCCGGCGGGTATACGCCGGAGCCGTTGCCTGTTTCCATGACGGCGTTCTGCAGCGAATCGCTCGCGCGAGCGTCGTGCGGAGTACGGTGAGACGGCGGGGTTGTATCGCGGTCGCACGCTCTGCGGTCGCCGTGCTCTCTGCGGACGGGCGGACACCATGGCCGACTCAGACATCCCCGACCACCTCCCCAGGCTCTTGCCTGACGCCGTCCACCGGTCGGTGAAACCGGGCACGGCCCTGCTGAGGCTGGAGACGACACACGCACGCGAGGGAATCCTGGACGGCGCGTGGTGGCCGCGGTCCCGGGACGTCGGTGCCGAGCTCCCCTCGTTGATCACCGCGCTGACCGAGCACCTCGGACCTGTCACCCGGGTCGGTCTGGACGGCAGCGCCTGGGACGAACTGCCGACCCGGGTGATGGTCGACGGCCGAGTCGTCCACATCGATTCCTTCTCGGTCAGTGACGACACCGTCCTCATCACCCGGGGCGACCGGGACCACTTCTCCCTGATGCTGGTCCCTCCGGACACGACACTCGACGCGGCACGCGCCGCGATAGCCAGGGCCGTACGGGCCGACAACGTCACCGGGGCCAGACAGATCCTCATCGAAACGGGCGGCGACACGCCACCTACGCCGGCCTGACACGTCCGTCGCGGATCGACTCTCTGTCGGCCGGGACGCTAGATGCGCGCGAACTCCTCCGTCTGCTGGGCGAATTCCTGGGCCATCGCGGCGCTGACCGTGGGCTTGGTGTCGCGGATCGTGTCCAGGTAGTCGTCGGTGGTGGGGGTGGTCCGGGTGCCGGTGTCGAAGGTGCGCTCGAACTGGGCCTGGGAGACGGTTCGCGCCGCATGGGCGATGTCGGCGGGGGTGAACCCCTCGCTGGCGGACGCGAGTACCGCGCTGTCGGCCTGCGCGCCCGCTCGGGCCAGGTAGCTCTCCCACAGTGCGGTCCTGGCGGTGTGGTCGGGAGGGCCGATCGGCAGTACGTAGTCGAAGCGGCCGTGTCGCAGAAACGCGGAGTCAAGCGTGGTCACGTTGTTCGTGGCGCAGACGAGCAGCCGTCCGTCCTGGCTTCGGAACCGGACGATCGCTTTGAGCAGTTCGTTGACGACGCCGACAGCGGTCGCGTCCGCGCCGCCGCGTTCGCCGGCGATCTCCTCGACCTCGTCGATGAAGACGAGGACGTGGTCGAGCCGGGCGATCTCGTCGAAGCGCCGGTTCAGCCCGGTCGCCAGGCCGTACTCGGCGGCCAGACGGGCGGGGAACAGTTCGAGGAAGGGCCATCCCAGGCGGCTGGCGATCGCGTGCGCGAACGTGCTCTTGCCGGTCCCGGGCGGGCCGAACAGCATCACCGCCCGTGGCAGTTCCACTCCGTGCTGGGCGGCCAGTTCGGGATGGGCCAGCGGCAGGACCAGGCGCCGCTCGATGAGCTGCTTCTCCCGTTGCATGCCCGCGACCTTCTGCCACAGTCCCCCTGGCGGCAGCTCCGCGCCGAGCGAGGAGAGCGTGCCGGCCGACTGCGGGGTCACCGGCCCGAGCTTTTCGAAGAAGACCAGCCCGGGGCGGGCGCCGAAGTCGCAGTTGCGCAGGGCGGTGGCACCGGTCTCGCCCTCGGGCAGGGCGGCGTGCACCGCTCGGACGCCGGCGGCGAAGAGCCGTTGCTCAAGGGCGGTGATCAGGGCACTGCCCAGCCCGCGCTGCCGCCAGCCGGGCGCCATGCAGATGCGCAGGATCCATGCCCGTTCGCCCTCGACCCTGCTCACCGCGGCGCCGATCAGCACCTCGTCGGCCGTGGCCACCACAGCCGGGTGCCGGGCCTGGAGGGCGGTCACGGCGTCCGAGAGCGGGAAGAGCGGCGGCTCCTCGGTCGTGCTGCTCTCCATGCCGACTCGGATCAGCGCTTCGAGATCGTCCTGGGCGTAGTCCCTGACCCGCCAGCCGGTCATGATCAACTCCGCGTGTTCGGCCGTACTCCCATCATCTCGCGATGCCCGGAGGCGGAGCGAGCGTCAAGCAGGTCCAGCTGGTCCTCGGCCACGCGTCCGCCGTCATCACGCTGCGGATCTACGCCCATCCGTGGCCGGGCGAAGAAAACCGCACCCGGACCGTCATGGACGCCGTGCTCGGCGGCCTGCGGACCGGGTGCGGACAGGGAGACACTGCAACGAAAGAAGTCGCAGGTCAGAGGGCGTAAAAGGAGATCACGCCTTCTTGGTCTCCCAGAAGATCTTGTCGATCTGGGCGATGTAGTCCAGCGCCTTCTGGCCCGTCGCCGGGTCGGTGGACGCCTTGGCGGCCGAGAGGGCCTTCAGGGTGTCGTTGACCAGCTGGTGCAGCTCCGGGTACTTCTCGAAGTGCGGGGGCTTGAAGTAGTCGCTCCAGAGCACCGAGACGTGGTGCTTGGCGAGCTCGGCGCGCTGCTCCTTGATGACGGTGGCGCGTGCCTGGAAGTGGGGGTCGTCATTGCCGGCCATCTTCTCCTGGACGGCCTTCACCGACTCCGCCTCGATGCGGGCCTGGGCCGGGTCGTAGACGCCGCAGGGCAGGTCGCAGTGGGCGCTGACCTTGACCTTGGGGGCAAACAGGCGGGAAAGCATGGAGCATTCCTTCCTCGTGATCGTCTTCTCAGGTGCGACATTACTCCCTGGGGAAGGCGATTTCTCGGGTGCCCCCTAGGGCTTAGGACAAAAGTCCAGGGTCAGACTGAGACTGGTGGAGGAACGGACCGGGGAGGTGCCGGGGATGCCGGAGCTGTCGCAGGAGACCGAGCGGGGGAGGGCCGTGGCGCCGTTCGGACTGGCCGAGGTGACCGGCCCGTCCATGGTGCCCACCCTCCTTCACGGGGACCGGCTGCTGGTGCAGTACGGGGCCTCGGTCAGGCCGGGGGACGTCGTCGTCCTGCGTCATCCGTTCCAGCAGGACCTGCTCGTCGTCAAGCGGGCCGTGGAGCGGCGCGAGGGCGGCTGGTGGGTGCTCGGGGACAACCCCTACGCGGGCGGGGACAGCACGGACTACGGGGTCGTACCCGATGAGCTCATTCTCGGCCGGGCGCATGTGCGGTACCGGCCGTTCCCGGTGGGTCAGCGCTCCCCGCTGGCGGTGGTGCGCTGGGCGCTCTCGGCCGCCAGGCCGCTGCTGCCCGACCGGTCGGCCTCCAGGCGTTTGCGGGCCCGGTAGGCGGCCACGTTGGCGCGGGTGGCGCAGCGGTCGGAGCAGTAGCGCCGGGAGCGGTTGGTGGAGGTGTCGAGGTAGGCGTTGCGGCAGGGGACGGCCTCGCACAGGCCCAGGCGGTCGACGCCGTACTCGGTGAGGTGGAAGGCCAGGCCCATCGCCGCGATGGCGGCGTACCCGGCGGTGGTGTTGGAGGGGTGGTCGGCCAGGTGCATGTGCCACAGGGGGCGGCCGTCCTCGTCCCGGTGGTCGTGGCCGGAGATCTGCGGCGACACCGGGAACTCCAGCAGGAGTGAGTTCAGGAGGTCCACCGCGAGGGTTTCGTCACCCTTGTCGGCGGCTTCGAAGACCGCGCGCAGCCTCGCCCGTACCGAGCGGAAACGCGTGACGTCGGCGTCGGTGGCCCTGCGGGCCGCGGTCGAGTTGGCGCCGAAGAGGTCGCGGACGGCCTCGACCGAGGTCAGGGAGTCCTTCCCTCGCGCCGGCTCCTCGCTGTTGACGAGACGTACGGCGTAATCCGAGTAATAGGCCAGTTCCACTTGTAGTCCTTACGAGGGCGCTTTATGGTCGTGTCTGCGGTCGGGTAACAGCCGGTCGTGCTTCCAGGGTATTACGCATGGCGAGGGGAGACGGGATCCCGTGACGACGAGTACCGGAACGGACTGGGCGGCCTGGCAGGAGAGCTGGGACCGGCAGCAGGAGTGGTACATGCCGGACCGCGAGGAGCGGTTCCGGATCATGCTCGACCTGGTCGAGGCGCTCGTGGGCACGGCCCCGCGCGTCCTCGACCTCGCCTGCGGCACCGGCAGCATCACCGACCGGCTGCTGCGGCGCTTCCCCGAGGCCACCAGCACCGGCGTCGACCTCGACCCGGCCCTGCTCGCCATCGCGCGCGGCACCTTCGAGGGCGACGACCGCGTCTCCTTCGTCACCGCCGACCTCAAGGACCCCGACTGGGCGGCGCGGCTGCCGTACGACTCCTACGACGCCGTCCTGACCGCCACGGCCCTGCACTGGCTGCACAGCGAACCCCTCGCGGCCCTCTACGGTCAGGTCGCGGAGCTCGTCCGCGACGGTGGTGTCTTCATGAACGCGGACCACATGATCGACGAGAGTACGCCCCGGATCAACGCGGCCGAGCGCGCACAGCGGCACGCGCGCATGGATCAGGCCAAGCGGGAGGGCGCCCTGGACTGGGCCGAATGGTGGCAGGTCGCCGCCAAGGACCCGGCCCTCGCCGAGCCGACGGCGCGCCGCTTCGAGATCTACGGCGAGCACGCCGACGGGGACATGCCGTCGGCGGCGTGGCACGCGCGCGTGCTGCGCGAGAAGGGCTTCGGCGAGGCCCGGCCGGTGTGGTGCTCGCCCTCGGACACACTGCTGCTCGCCCTGAAATAGCCGGCGGACGACACGCGTCAAGGCCGTCCTCGGGGCCCACTCCCGCCGAGCCGGGCGCAGCCGCGCGAACTCGCGCTGAAAGCCCAGCTGCCGCCGCGGCGCGGCACGCGAAAGGGGCGGTGCGAGGACCTCGCACCGCCCCCCTCTCGCGCGCTCAGAGAACCTTCGACAGGAACGACTGGGTCCGCTCGTGCTGAGGGTTCGTCAGGACATCGCGCGGATGGCCCGACTCGACCACCACGCCCTCGTCCATGAACACCAGGCTGTCGCCCACCTCGCGGGCGAATCCCATCTCATGGGTGACGACGATCATGGTCATGCCGGACTCGGCGAGGTCCCGCATGACGTCAAGGACGTCACCGACCAGCTCCGGGTCCAGGGCCGAGGTCGGCTCGTCGAACAGCATCAGCTTCGGGTCCATCGCCAGGGCCCGGGCGATCGCCACCCGCTGCTGCTGGCCGCCGGAGAGCTGCGAGGGGTAGTGCCCGGCCCGGTCGGCCAGGCCCACGCGCTCCAGCAGCTGCCCGGCCCGCTCCCGGGCCTGCGTCCTGCCGATGCCCTTGACCTGCACCGGCGCCTCCATGACGTTCTCCAGCGCCGTCATGTGCGGGAACAGGTTGAAGCGCTGGAAGACCATGCCGATGTCCCGGCGCTTCAAGGCGACCTCGCGGTCGCGCAGCTCGTACAGCTTGTCGCCCTGCTGGCGGTAGCCGACCAGCTCGCCGTCGACGTACAGCCGGCCCGCGTTGATCTTCTCCAGGTGGTTGATGCACCGCAGGAAGGTGGACTTGCCGGAGCCGGAGGGGCCGATCAGGCAGAACACCTCGCCCGGCTTCACCTCCAGGTCGATGCCCCTGAGCACCTCGACATGGCCGAAGGACTTGTGGACGCCCTGCGCCTTGACCATCGGCACCGAACCCCCGGGCGGGGTGTCCTGCGCCTTGCTCAGCTTGTCGGTCATGCCGTGACCTTCCTGCTCGAGAAGGTCGTCAGGTGGGACCTGACCTTCTGCCACGGGGTCGGCGGGAGGCTGCGGCTGGAACCGCGCGCGTAGTACCGCTCGATGTAGTACTGGCCCACGCTCAGGACGGACGTCATGATCAGGTACCAGGCAGCGGCGAGGAAGTACATCTCCACCGGGGCACCGGAGTTCTGGCCGATGTCCTGGGCGTAGCGGAACAGCTCGGGGAACTGGACGGCCGCCACCAGCGAGGTCGTCTTCAGCATGTTGATGACCTCGTTGCCCGTCGGCGGCACGATCACCCGCATCGCCTGCGGGATGATCACCCGGCGCAGGGTCCTGCCGTGGCTCATGCCGAGCGCGTGGGCCGCCTCGGTCTGGCCCTCGTCCACCGCGAGCAGGCCCGCCCGGCAGATCTCGGCCATGTACGCCGCCTCGTTCAGACCCAGGCCGAGCAGCGCCGTCAGCAGCGGCGTCATGAAGTTCGACCAGTAGTCCTTGTAGAACGGCATCAGGTTGATGTAGTGGAAGACCAGACCCAGGTTGAACCACAGGAACAGCTGGACCAGGACCGGGGTGCCACGGAAGAACCAGATGTAGAACCAGGCGATCGAGGAGGTCACCGGGTTCTTCGACAGCCGCATGACCGCCAGCACGATGCCGCCGGCGATGCCGATCAGCATCGACAGGACGGTCAGCATGAGCGTCTTGTAGACGCCGGTCAGGATCCGGTGGTCGAAGAAGTAGTCCGGCACCGCCTGCCAGTTGATGTCGCCCTGGCTGAAGGCGTAGACGATCGCGACGAGGAGCGCGATGGCGATGACCGCCGTAACGTATCGCCCGTAGTGCCGTACCGGGATGGCCCTGATGGCCTCCGGGCCGGCCGGGGCAGCGGGGTTCCCCCCGGCGCTGTCCCCGGCCGTCTTGTCGATGTCAGTCACGGGTGTTGCCTCTCAGTGGCCGCTGCTGCCCGCGCGGGTCACTTGCCGCCGTTGATCACGGACTCCTGGACGGCGCCGTCCTGGGCGCCCCACTTCTGGAGGATCTTCGCGTACTCGCCGCTCTTGATGATCGCGTTCATCGCGGCCTGCAGCGCGTCACGCAGCTGGGTGTCCTTCTTGGCCACGGCGATGCCGTACGGGGCCGCCTCGACCTGCTGGCCGACGATCTGGAAGTCCTTGCCGCCGCCGGAGGTCTTCACCGCGTACGCGGCGACGGGGAAGTCGGAGGAGGCGGCGTCCACACCACCCGAGCGCAGCCGGGTCTGGGACTGCTGGTCGTCGTCGAAGGGCTCGATGGTGAGCTTCTTGCCGCCCGGACACTTCTTGGCCTCCTGCTTGGCCAGGTCGTTCGAGACGGTGCCGCGCTCGACGGCGATCTTCTTGCCGCACAGGTCCGACCAGCCGTTGATGCCCTGGGTGTCGCCCTTGCGGGTGTAGATCGAGACACCGGCGGTCAGGTAGTCCACGAAGTCGACGCCCTCGCCGACCTTCTTGTTCGTGTCCGGGTCGATGCCCTCCTGACGGTTCTTGTTGTCCGTCATGGCCGACATCGCGATGTCGTAACGGCCCGAGCGCAGCCCGGTCAGCAGGCCGTCGAACGTGCCGTTCTGGAAGTCCAGCGTCACGCCGAGCTGCTTGCCCATGGCCGCGGCGAGGTCCGGGTCCAGACCGACGGCCTTGCCGGTGGAGTCCTTGAACTCCACCGGGGCGTACGCGATGTCCGAACCCACCTCGATCTTGCCCTTGTCCCTGATCTCCTTGGGGAGCTTGTCGGCCAGCGGGGCGCTGCTGACGGAGGCGCCGGAGCCGTTGCTCTTGTCCTTGGTCTGGTCACCGCAGCCGGTGAGCAGCAGGGCGCCCGCGACCGCTATCGCACCGGCCGCTGCCAGACGGGAGCGTATGGCGGTCGTACGACGGGTGGAGCTTGCGGTCATCGTGGTTCCTCCGGCGGATGGGAAGGTGCCGATGGGTCAGCGAGAACACACACCTTCGGGTGTCGCGACCTCGTGGGTTTACGGCATCTTGCCATTCGGACTACGCCATCCAGGGGCGCCGCTATGTCAAAATCGCATAACGGGTGACCCCCGAACCGCGTCAGGTCGGCACATCCTTGGTCCTTCGCCACCGAACCATCTGCGGGAACCCAGCCTTCCGGCCGGAAAATCCACGGCGCATCTCACGATGCGGTCAGCGCCTGCGTCCGCCTGCCAGCGCCTTCGCGCGCTCCGCGCGCTTGTCAGCCGCGCGTCATCTCCGTGCGGGTTTCCGGTTCCGCGGTGTGACCTTGCACCTAATGGACTCGTCCTGGGCACTGTCCGTCCGGTAAGAAGGTTCTTTACACCCCTCATCCGGGGCTCAGGGCGCGTGTGCGGCGCGCCCGTCGCGTACGGCCCGTACGTATCAGCAATCGGGCGGTACGCGGTGCCCGCCCACCCCTCACCAGGAGTGGTCGACCCTCAAACCATGCATACCTAAGGGGTACAACAAAGTGGCAGCGGAGATCGTCAATCCTCGCAGCGACAGCAATACGGATCAGGACGGCGGGGCCGAGCCCCTCGATTCCTTCGATCCGGCGTTCGCGCTGCACCGCGGCGGCAAGATGGCCGTGCAGGCCACCGTGCCGGTCCGCGACAAGGACGACCTTTCCCTCGCGTACACGCCCGGCGTCGCGCGCGTGTGCACCGCGATCGCGGAACAGCCGGAGCTGGTCAACGACTACACGTGGAAGTCCTCGGTGGTCGCCGTCGTGACGGACGGTACGGCCGTGCTCGGACTCGGGGACATCGGTCCCCAGGCCTCCCTCCCCGTGATGGAGGGCAAGGCGATCCTCTTCAAGCAGTTCGGCGGCGTCGACGCGGTCCCGATCGCGCTCGACTGCACCGACGTGGACGACATCGTCGAGACCGTCGTCCGGCTCGCCCCGTCCTTCGGCGGAGTGAACCTGGAGGACATCTCGGCGCCCCGGTGCTTCGAGATCGAGCGCCGGCTGCAGGAGCGCCTGGACATCCCGGTCTTCCACGACGACCAGCACGGTACGGCCGTCGTGACGCTCGCGGCGCTGCGGAACGCGGCGCGGCTCAGCGGGCGGGAGATCGGGCAGCTGCGGGCCGTCATCTCGGGTGCCGGCGCGGCCGGTGTCGCCATCGCCAAGATGCTGGTCGAGGCCGGCATCGGGGACGTGGCGGTGGCGGACCGCAAGGGCGTCGTCTCGGCCGGCCGGGAGGACCTGACCCCGGTCAAGCGGGAGCTCGCGGGCTTCACCAACAAGGCCGGCATCACCGGCTCGCTGGAGGACGCCCTCGCGGGCGCGGACGTCTTCATCGGCGTCTCCGGCGGTACGGTCCCGGAGGAGGCCGTCGCCTCCATGGCCGAGGGCGCCTTCGTGTTCGCGATGGCCAACCCGAACCCCGAGGTGCACCCGGACGTCGCGCACAAGTACGCGGCGGTCGTCGCGACCGGGCGGTCGGACTTCCCGAACCAGATCAACAACGTGCTGGCGTTCCCGGGCATCTTCGCGGGCGCGCTGCAGGTGCGGGCCTCTCGCATCACCGAGGGGATGAAGATCGCTGCGGCGGAGGCGCTGGCCGCGGTGGTGGGGGACGACCTTGCCGCCGACTACGTGATTCCCTCGCCGTTCGATGAGCGGGTCGCTCCGGCGGTCACGGCGGCGGTGGCCGCCGCGGCTCGGGCCGAGGGTGTCGCTCGTCGCTGACGTCGCGTGGAAATGGTCCCGTCCGTGTGGGCGGGGCCATTTTCTTTCCCGCTCGCCCGCACCTCTCGGGTGTCGCACGAGGCGCCCGTGACGGTGTGGGTGCCGGCCTGCGCCGCATGGGTGTCCCTGCGCAAGAGGGCATGTGTCACAGGGCTGCCTGGTTCCGCCGGCTGGTCAGCGCCCCTATCGTCGGCTGCATGTTCGCTGTCTACGCCGCCCGAATCGACCGCGACCAGCCGCTCACCGGCCTGGAGTTGGGGGAGCGTCCGGCTCCCGAGGCCCGGCCCGGCTGGAGCACCGTCACGGTGCGGGCCGCTTCCCTCAACCACCACGACCTCTGGTCCCTGCGGGGCGTCGGCCTCCCGGAGGACCGGCTGCCGATGATCCTCGGCTGCGACGCCGCCGGTATCGACGAGGACGGCAACGAGGTCGTCCTGCACTCCGTCATCGGCCAGACCGGCCACGGCGTCGGCCCTGACGAGCCGCGCTCCATCCTCACCGAGCGCTACCAGGGCACCTTCGCCGAGCAGGTCGCCGTGCCGGCCTGGAACGTCCTGCCCAAGCCCAAGGAGCTGTCCTTCGCCGAGGCCGCGTGTCTGCCGACGGCCTGGCTGACGGCGTACCGGATGCTGTTCACCAACGCCGGGGTGCGGCCCGGTGACTCGGTCCTCGTGCAGGGCGCGGGCGGCGGCGTGGCCACGGCCGCGATCGTGCTCGGCAAGGCGGCGGGGCTCCGCGTCTTCGCCACCAGCCGGGACGAGGCGAAGCGGAAGCGGGCCCTGGAACTGGGGGCCGTGGAGGCGCTGGAGTCCGGTGCGCGCCTGCCGCAGCGGGTGGACGCCGTCATCGAGACCGTGGGCGCCGCGACCTGGTCCCACTCGGTGAAGTCCCTGCGGCCCGGTGGGACGATCGTCATCTCCGGTGCCACCAGCGGGGACCGGCCCTCGCACGCCGAGCTGACCCGGATCTTCTTCCTCGAACTGAGGGTCGTCGGCTCCACGATGGGCACCAAGGACGAGCTGGAGGACCTGCTCTCCTTCTGCGCCGCGACCGGCGTACGGCCCGTCATCGACGAGGAGCTGCCGCTGGACCGGGCCCGTGAGGGCTTCGAACGGCTCGCGGCCGGCGAGCAGTTCGGGAAGATCGTGCTCACCAACTCCTGAGACTCCTCGGGGAGCGGCCGGCGGGCGGGTCCGGGTGTCCGGGCCCGCCCTTTTATGCCGCGGGTGTCAACTGTGGTTGACATGCAGGGGCATGTCAACCTAGATTGACATCATGACCGAGGCAACCGATCTCGCCGAGCGCGCCGGCGACCGTGATCCGCGGGTCGGCCTGCGGGCCGTGGCGGCGCTGCGCAGGCTGCTGGAGCAGCTGGAGGCGGTACAGGTGCGCAGCGCGCGCAATCAGGGCTGGTCGTGGCAGGAGATCGCCGCGGAGCTCGGTGTCAGCAGGCAGGCCGTGCACAAGAAGTACGGGAGGCAGTGATGTTCGAACGCTTCACCAGGGACGCCCGCGAGGTCGTGAAGGGCGCGGTCGGCCACTGCCAACGCGCGGAGGGACGGGCCGTCGCCGCCGAGCACATGCTGCTCGCCTTGCTCGACCGCGAGGCCGGCCGGGCCTCCTTCACCCTGACCGCGCTCGGGCTCGCGGGACGCAAGGCCTCCGTGCGGGGCGCGCTCGGCGAGGCCCGGCGGCACGGCGGGCTGTCGCGGGCCGACTCGGACGCGCTGGCGGGGCTGGGGATCGACGTCTCGGAGATCGTCGCCCGGGTCGAGGAGGCGCACGGCGTCGGCGCGATGGCCACAGGCCCGGAGGACCGGCGCCGGCGATCGGGACGGGCGCCGGGCTTCGGCCGCGACGCCAAGGAGGTCCTGCAGAAGGCGCTGCGGATCGCCGTGGCCCGCCGCGACCGGCACATCGGCGACGAGCACATTCTGCTCGCGCTGACCGTCCTGCCCGGGGTGGCGGGTGAGGTGCTGGCGGATCACGGAGCGACGTACACGTCGGTGACGCGCGTGCTGTACGGCGCGGGACGGGCGCAGGCCGGCTGAGACACCGGCCGGCCTGCGCCCCGCTCGCCGCCCTCCGGGGTCAGGCCTTCGGCGTGCGCAGGAGCGCGCCGATGTGGGCCGCCGCCGTCGACAGGTGACGGCGGGCCTCCCGGAGCTGGGTGGTGGTGACTCCGTGGTCGCGGGCCGCGTCGCGGATGTCGTCACGGAAGCGGTCCAGGAGGCGGTCAAGGTCGCGAGTCGGCTCGCCGGTGAAGTCCTCGTGCGCCCAGGAAGGTTCGTACTCGGCCGGGAAGTCCTCGGTGGGCGAGACGTAGTCCGGGGCCGCGGTGGGCGGGGTGGCGGGATGGGGCGCCGGTCCCTCGGACGGGCGGGAAGAGGTCCAGTTCTTGCCGAAGTCGCCCAGTTCCCTGGCCAGTTCGGACAGCCCCTCGCGAACGCCCGTCGGCCAGTCTCCGTGGCTGAAGTGGTCCTGGACGCGGTCCTGGACCTGGCGGGCGATGCGCTGCATCTCCTCCTGCGCCTGGGCCCGCGCCCGCGCCTGCGCCTCCTGGGCCTGGTGGCGGGCCCGCTGGGCCTCCTCGCGGGCCCGGCGGCTCTCGTCCTTGGCCCGGCGGGCCTGCTCCTTCCACTCCTGCCTGACCCGGCGCATCTCCTCCTTGGCGGCCCGCCAGGACTCCTTGTCGGTGAGGTCGCCGGACTCCCCGGAGGGACCCGCCGCGCCCGTCTTCGTGCTCCGGCGGGCCTCGGTCGCCGCCGCGCGCATCTCGCGGCGCAGGTCGCCGGCCGCGCCACATACATCGGCCCTTATCTCGGCGGCCAGTTCCGCGACGGACTCACGGATCTCCAGCTCGAGGTCGGCCAACTCGCCGCTCCGGTCGGCCAGTTCGGCACGGCCGGCGTCCGTGATGGCGTACACCTTGCGGCCGCCCTCGGTGGTGTGCGTGACCAGGCCCTCGGCCTCCAGCTTGGCCAGCCGGGGATAGACCGTGCCGGCCGAGGGGGCGTACAGCCCCTGGAAGCGTTCCTCGAGGAGCCTGATCACCTCGTAGCCGTGGCGCGGGGCCTCGTCGAGCAGCTTGAGCAGATACAGGCGGAGGCGCCCGTGGGCGAAGACGGGGGGCATGTCAGAGCACCTTCTTGTCGGTCGTGCCGTCGGCCGGGGCGTCGGTGGCGTCGGCGCCCTGTCCGGAGACGGAATTGTCCCCCGGGGCGGCCGGGGCGTCGGCGGCGGGGGCGGTGCCGGGGTTCCGTGGCGGCTCGGTGGGCTTGGCACCCCACGGGGTGTCCGCCTCGTCCTCGCGCGACGGGCGGCGCAGCAGGGCGATCGAGCCGGAGACCGTGGTGGCCCGGAGCCTGCCCGTGCCCGCGCCGAGGCGGCCGGTGATCTTGTGGGCGCCCCACTGGCCGTGCACCCGCAGTCCGTCGAAGGCGTTGGAGATCGTGCCGCTCGCGGTGTTCGCCTCCACCTCGGCGTCCGCCGGGTGGGGCAGGCGGATGGCGATCTCGCCGGAGACACTGGTGAGGCTGACGTCCGTGGGGCCGTCCGGGTCCAGGTCGACGATCATGGAGCCGCTGACGGAGTCGGCGCGGACGGAGCGTCCGGAGCCCTCGACCACCGTCAGGTCTCCCGAGACCGACTTGAACCGCAGGTCCCCGGTGACCGCCTGGGCTTCCACGTTCCCCGACACGGTGTCCGCGTGGACCGGGCCCGCGACGCCGACCAGCGTGGTGTCGCCGGTCACCCCCTTGACCACCGCGGTGCCGCGGATGCCGGAGACGACCGCGCCGGCGCCGACCACGCCCACCTCCACGCGCGTGTCGGCGGGAACCGCCAGGGAGACCACGGCGCTGCGCTGCCAGCCCTTGCGGTCCAGCCACTTGAGGAAGCCCTTCCAGGGCAGGTCCTCGTAAGCCACCGTGAGCGTGTCGCCCTGCTGGGTGACCACCAGGGGTGGGCCTTCGATCTCGGATACTTCGAGCCGGGCGGAACCCTCGTCCGTGCCCACCACGTTCACCGTTCCGTTGACGATGCGGACCTTGAGGTCGCTCACGCGAGTGTCGAAAGTCAGCTTCTGGGCCTCGGTGACGGACCACTCGGGCATGGAGGACCTCCTCGGGACTCGGCCGCGACACGCCATATCGCGTCCTCTGTGAAACACGATATATCGCGGACGGTGGAAGTCAAGACGCCCTTTCGTGTGAGCGCGCCCCGAAGTGCGGACCGAAGACGGGGGAGGCGGATGGGCCACGACCGAGTCGCCCACACCTTCCCGCCCCGTCCGCGCCGCAGCCCGTCGGGTCCGCCCGGGGGCGCTCCCGCACCTCGGTACGACGCGCCCTCGCGCGCCGCCGTCCCCCGGATACGCCCTACCCTGGAGGAATAGGTCCGTCCCATCAGGAGTGAGAGTTGTACTTCACCGACCGTGGCATCGAGGAGCTGGAGAAGCGGCGCGGCGAGGAGGAGGTCACCTTCGAGTGGCTCGCCGAGCAGCTGCGGACGTTCGTCGATCTCAACCCGGACTTCGAGGTGCCGGTGGAGCGGCTGGCGACCTGGCTGGCGCGGCTGGACGACGAGGACGACGAGTAGGTGCCGACCGGGGTATCAGCCGCTCTCTGACCGGCTCAGCGATCCACGTCGGGCATGGTGCCTGGTGGGTGTGCAGGTGGAATCCCGCGTCCCGTGCCGTCGTCACGCTCTGGTGCCGGTGGGAGCCCGGTGGCGCGTGTCCCTCCGGACGCCTGCCCGCTCGGCCGGCCCGCTGTGCCGGCACCGCGGCGGACAGCGTCTCACCCGTCTTCTCCACCAGGCGCGGGCTCCAGGAGATGGCGCAGAGGCGACCGTCGACGGTCGCCGCATGTCCTCGCGCCGCGCTGCCGGCCACGCGCGCGTAGGGGGTGGGCGAAGGGCCCGGTGCCGAGTGGGAACTCGGCACCGGGCCCTTGTGTTCAAGGCCTACGCCTCGAAAACCTCACGCACCAGCTGCTCCTGCTCGGCCTGGTGACGCTTGGCGGAGCCCACCGCCGGGGACGAGGAGTGCGGGCGCGAGATGCGCCGCAGCCGCTCGCCGTGCGGGACGTCCGCGCCGACCGCGAGGTCCAGGTGGTCGATCAGGTTGAGCGCGATGAACGGCCAGGCACCCTGGTTCGCCGGCTCCTCCTGCGCCCACAGGTACTTCTCGGCGTTCGGGTACTTCTTGATCTCCGCCTGGAGCTCGGCACCCGGCAGCGGGTACAGACGCTCGATGCGGATGATCGCCGTGTCCGTGATGCCGCGCTTGACCCGCTCGGCCTCCAGGTCGTAGTACAGCTTGCCGGCCACGAAGACGACCCTGCGGACCGCGGCCGGGTCCGCGGTCGCGTCCCCGATGACGGGACGGAACTGACCCGACGTGAACTCCTCCGTCTTCGACGCGGCGGCCTTCAGGCGCAGCATCGACTTCGGGGTGAAGACCACCAGCGGCTTGTGGTGCGGGTTGTGCACCTGCCACCGCAGGAGGTGGAAGTAGTTCGACGGCAGGGTCGGCATCGCGACCGTCATGTTGTTCTGGGCGCAGAGCTGGAGGAACCGCTCGACACGGGCCGAGGAGTGGTCCGGGCCCTGGCCCTCGTAGCCGTGCGGCAGGAGCAGGGTGACGCCGGAGGTCTGGCCCCACTTCTGCTCGGCCGCCGAGATGTACTCGTCGACCACCGTCTGCGCGCCGTTGACGAAGTCGCCGAACTGCGCCTCCCACATCACGAGCGCGTCGGGGCGGGCCAGCGAGTAGCCGTACTCGAAGCCCATGACCGCGTACTCGGACAGCAGGGAGTTGTAGACGTTGTAGCGCGCCTGCTCCTCGGCGAGGTACTGCAGCGGGGTGTACTCCTCGCCCGTCTCGCGGTCGATGAGGACCGCGTGGCGCTGGCCGAAGGTGCCGCGCTGGGAGTCCTGGCCGGACAGCCGGACCGGGGTGCCCTCCAGCAGGAGGGAGCCGACCGCGAGGGTCTCGCCCATGCCCCAGTCGATCGTCCCGTCCTCGACCATCGTCGCCCGGCGCTGCAGCTGCGGCAGCAGGCGCGGGTGCACGTGGAAGGTGTCGGGGATGTTCACCTGGGACTCGGCGATCCGCTTGACGACCTCCGAGGAGATCGCGGTGTTCACGGCGACCGGGAACTCCGCCCGCGGGTCCGACACCGGGACGGTGCCTGGCTGGGCCGTGACGGCCTCGCGGACCTCGGTGAAGACCTTCTCCAGCTGGCCCTGGTAGTCCTGCAGGGCCTGCTCGGCCTCTTCCAGGGTGATGTCGCCGCGACCGATCAGGGACTCGGTGTAGAGCTTGCGCACCGAGCGCTTCTTGTCGATCAGGTCGTACATCAGCGGCTGGGTGAAGGCCGGGTTGTCCGACTCGTTGTGACCGCGGCGGCGGTAGCAGATGAGGTCGATCACCACGTCCTTGTTGAACGCCTGGCGGAACTCGAAGGCCAGACGGGCAACGCGCACGACGGCCTCGGGGTCGTCGCCGTTCACGTGGAAGATCGGGGCCTCGATCATGCGGGCCACGTCCGTCGCGTACATGGAGGAACGCGAGGACTCGGGGGCCGCGGTGAAGCCGACCTGGTTGTTGATGACGATGTGGACCGTGCCGCCGGTGCGGTAGCCGCGCAGCTGGGACATGTTCAGGGTCTCGGCCACCACGCCCTGGCCCGCGAAGGCCGCGTCGCCGTGCAGCGCGACCGGCAGGACCGTGAAGTCCGTGCCGCCCTTGTTGATGATGTCCTGCTTGGCGCGGGCGATGCCCTCGATGACCGGGTCGACCGTCTCCAGGTGGGACGGGTTGGCGGCCAGCGAGACCTTGATCTGCTCGCCGTCGAGGCCCGTGAAGGTGCCCTCGGCGCCCAGGTGGTACTTCACGTCGCCGGAGCCGTGCATGGACTTCGGGTCGAGGTTGCCCTCGAACTCGCGGAAGATCTGCGCGTACGACTTGCCGACGATGTTGGCGAGGACGTTCAGGCGGCCGCGGTGGGCCATGCCGATGACGACCTCGTCGAGCCGCGACTCGGCGGCGGAGTCGATCACCGCGTCGAGCAGCGGGATGACGGACTCGCCGCCCTCCAGCGAGAAGCGCTTCTGGCCGACGTACTTCGTCTGCAGGAAGGTCTCGAAGGCCTCCGCGGCGTTCAGCCGGCGCAGGATCCGCAGCTGCTCCTCGCGCTCCATCTTGGCGTGCGGGCGCTCCACGCGGTCCTGGATCCACTTGCGCTGCTTGGGGTCCTGGATGTGCATGAACTCGATGCCGGTGGTGCGGCAGTACGAGTCGCGCAGCACGCCGAGGATGTCGCGCAGCTTCATCATCGACTTGCCGGCGAAGCCGCCGACCGCGAAGTCGCGCTCCAGGTCCCACAGCGTGAGCCCGTGCTCGGTGATGTCCAGGTCGGGGTGCTTGCGCTGCTTGTACTCCAGCGGGTCGGTGTCCGCCATGACGTGGCCGCGGACCCGGTAGGAGTGGATCAGCTCGAAGACGCGGGCGGCCTTGGTGACGTCGTCGTCGTGGCTGGCGTCGATGTCCTTGAGCCAGCGGACCGGCTCGTAGGGGATGCGCAGGGCCTCGAAGATGTCGTCGTAGAAGCCGTTCTCGCCCAGCAGCAGGTTCGCGACCTGGCGCAGGAACTCGCCGGAGGCGGCGCCCTGGATCACCCGGTGGTCGTAGGTCGACGTGAGCGTCATGACCTTCGAGATGCCGAGCTTGTTCAGGGTGTCCTGGCTGGTGCCCTGGAACTCCGCCGGGTAGTCCATGGAGCCGACGCCCATGATCACGGACTGCCCGGGCATCAGACGCGGGACGGAGTGGACCGTGCCGAGGCCCCCGGGGTTGGTCAGGGAGACCGTGACACCGGTGAAGTCGTCCATCGTCAGCTTGCCGTCACGGGCGCGGCGGACGATGTCCTCGTAGGCCTGCCAGAACTCGAAGAAGTTCAGCGTCTCTGCCTTCTTGATGGCCGCGACGACCAGCTGGCGGTCGCCGTTGGGCTTCACCAGGTCGATGGCCAGGCCGAGGTTGACGTGGGCCGGCTTGATGAGGGTCGGCTTGCCGTCCTTCTCGCCGAACGAGTGGTTCATCGACGGCATGGCCTTGATGGCCTGCACCATCGCGTACCCGATGAGGTGGGTGAAGGAGATCTTCCCGCCCCGGGCGCGCTTCAGGTGGTTGTTGATGACGATCCGGTTGTCGAAGAGCAGCTTCACCGGGACCGCGCGGACCGACGTGGCGGTCGGCAGCTCCAGCGAGGCGTTCATGTTCTTCGCGACGGCGGCGGCCGGACCGCGCAGCGTGACCAGCTCCGGGCCCTCGGGGGCCTCGGCGGCCGGGGCGGGCTTCGCGGCCGCGGGCTTCGGCTGAGCGGGCGCCTGTGCGGGCTGCGCCGGCTTGGCCGGGGCGGGGGCCGCGGCCTTCGCCGCGGGAGCCGGAGCCGGAGCCGCAGCGGGCTTCGGGGCGGCCGGGGGTGCCGGGGCGGCGGCCTGCGGGGCCGGAGCCGCGGGCTGGGCCTGCGGGGCCGTGCTGGTGGCTGCGGCCCCCGCGGCCGCAGTACCCGCCGCAGCCGGGGTGGCAGGTGCACCCGGCTTGTAATCGGCGAAGAAGTCCCACCAGGCGCGGTCTACCGAATTCGGGTCCTGGAGGTACTGCTGATAGATCTCGTCGACGAGCCACTCGTTCGGACCGAACGCGGCAGCGGGGTTCTTCCCGGCTTGGTCGTCGGTGGAGACGCTCGGGTTACTGGGGGACTGTGGCGACACGGCGGCAACCGCCCTCTTCCGCTTCACAAGGTGATGGACAGCGGGAATAAAGGCTACGCCTCCACGGCCGGGAAGGTCAGGTCGAGCAAGGTCATCGTCGCGTAAGTCACATCGAAAATCTTGTTTCAGGGCTTGATATGGCGGGAAACAAGCGTGGTTCCAGATGTGGCGGGGTGCACCGGCTCCGGCCCGCCGCGCCGTTCTGCAGCGGATCGCGCGGGCCTGCTCCTGATCACACGTGTCCAGCTGCGCGACTACGGCGCGGACGCTCGTGGATCTTGTGCTTCCGGTTCGAACTTTACGTCAACTTGGGACGGAAGACAGTCCCGGAAGGGTGACGATGATCCGGCAGCCCCGCTCGGATTCGGCCACACCGATCCGGCCGCCGTGCAGATCCACCGCCCAGCGGGCGATCGCGAGACCGAGGCCCGTGCCGCCGTCGCTGCCGGGGCCGTGCGGCCGGGTCACCGCGCCCCGGTTGAACCGCTCGAACACCCGGTGCCACTCCGACCTGGGGATGCCGGGGCCCTCGTCCAGGACCTCCAGCTCCAGCGACTCCGGCCGCGGCCCGCGCCGCGCCCTCACCGTCACCCGGCCGTGCGGGGGGCTGTGCTTGACCGCGTTGTCGATCAGGTTGGCGACGACCTGGTGGATGCGCTCGGGATCGGCGTGCGCGGTCAGCTCCGGCGGGGAGACGTCCAGGTGCAGATGGACGTCCGTGCGCGTGTGGCTCCCGGAGCCGGAGGCGATGCCCGCGCGCGCCGAGGCGACCATGTTGGCCTCCTTCAGCACGCCCGACAGGTACGGCCACACCTCGAAGCGGCGCGTCTTCAGCGGTACGACGCCGTTGTCGAGCCGGGACAGGTCCAGCAGGGTCTCCACCAGCCGGCCGAGCCGCTCGGTCTGCTTCAGGGCCGTGCGCATGGTCTCGGGGTCGGCCTCGGTGACCCCGTCGACGATGTTCTCCAGCACCGCGCGCAGTCCTGCGATCGGCGTGCGCAGCTCGTGCGAGACGTTCGCCACCAGCTCCTTGCGCTGGCGGTCCTGGGCCTCCAGCTCGTCCGCCATGACGTTGATCGTCTGGGCCAGGTCGCCCAGCTCGTCGCGGCGGCCGTCGCTCACCCGGCGGGTGTAGTTGCCCTGGGAGATCGACCGCGCCACCGCGTTCATCTCGTCCAGCGGCATGGTCAGCGAATGCGCCACGAACTGCGTGATCAGCAGTGTGGCGATCATCGAGAAGACCGTGATGAAGCGCAGCTCGGTCTTGGTGTGCACCGCGATCACCGACAGACCGGTGGTGATCAGCACCGAGATGACGACCAGCGCACCCAGCTTGGTCTTGATCGAGAACGGGCGTACGCCGCCCCAGGGATCCTCCTCGGGGCTCCTCCGTGCGGCCTCGCGCCCGTCGCCGGTCATGGGGTGGGCGTCTCCAGCGCGTACCCGACGCCGTGCACGGTACGGATCCGCTCGGCGCCGATCTTCCGGCGCAGCGCCTTGATGTGGCTGTCGACGGTACGGGTGCCCGAGGCGTCGGCCCAGTCCCAGACCTCGGCCAGCAGCTGCTCCCGGGAGAGCACCGCGCGCGGGGTGTTCGCCAGGCACACCAGCAGGTCGAACTCGGTGGGCGTGAGGTGGACGTCCTCGGACTTCACCCGCACCCGGCGCTGGGCGTGGTCGATCTCCAGCTCACCGAGGCGCAGGATGCCGGAGCGCGGCGTGGTCGCGGCCAGTGCCGCCCGCTCCACCCGGCGCAGCAGCACGTGCACCCGCGCGGCCAGCTCCCGCATGGAGAACGGCTTGGTCATGTAGTCGTCCGCGCCGACCCCGAGACCGACCAGCATGTCCGTCTCGTCGTCGCGCGCGGTCAGCATCAGTACCGGCACCGGCCGCTGCGCCTGCACCCGCCGGCACACCTCGAGGCCGTCGAAGCCCGGCAGCATGATGTCGAGGATCAGCAGGTCGGGCTGCCAGGCCTCGGCCGTGTCGACGGCGGCCGGGCCGTCCGTCGCGGTCTGTACGAGAAATCCCTCGGCGCGCAGCCGGGCCGCGATGGCGTCGACGATCGTGGGGTCGTCCTCGACGACCAGCACCCGGCGCTGTGCGCCCGGGGTGGTCGTCGCCGCGCCGCTCTGGGAGGTGTGTGTCTGCTCCATCGCCCGCCCCTGCTTGTTGCTTTCCGGAACCCGTGGGGTGATCCCATGTCTGCGATTGACGCTTGAATGATCCGCGTCAGGGCAGCACCCTACGGGGATCGACCGTGCTGTCGCTATCCAGGTCGGACGGCGAGGTGCACGGCGTCCGGAACGCCCCGGGCAACCGGCACCTCTTCGGTACGCACCTGCTGGAACCCGGCATTCCGCAAACTACCTTCAAATTCCGGAGAGGGTTCGGCGGACCATACGGCGAGCACCCCGCCGGGGGTCAACACCCTTGCGCAGGCGGCCAGTCCGGCCGGTGAGTAGAGGCCGTGGTTGCCGTCCGTGACCGTCCAGCCGGGGCCGTTGTCGATGTCCAGGCAGAGCGCGTCGAACGTGGCGGATGTCTCATTGACGAAAGCCACGAGATCGTCCTCCACGACCTCGGTGCGCGGATCGCCGAGCGCACCCGCGGAGACCTCGGCGAGCGGCCCGTCCCGGTGCCAGTCGATGACGGCGGGCTCCCGCTCGACCACGGTGATCCGTCCCCACCGGGGATCCGCCGCGGCATGTGCGAGTGAGAACCCCACGCCCAGCCCTCCGATCAGCACTTTCGGCCGCGGCCGCCCGTCCAGCGCCGCGTGCGCGGCGTCGACCAGCAGTCGCTCCGAGCGGCCGTCGGAGGTGTCCATGAGGAAGCAGCCGTTGGCGATGATCTGGAGCAGGGCTCCGTGCCGGCGCAGGACCACCTCGCCGTACGGGCCGTCGCGCCGGTCGAGGACCACGGGAGAGTCGTACACGGCAGTCATGCCCCCATCCTGCTCGAACGCGCCTGGTCGGTCACGGGAATTGCGGATGGCGGCACGGTGGTTCGAACATGATGTGCACACCCGATCACGCGTTCCTGTGGCGCGGACGCCTGCGGAGCGTGAGAGGTTGCTGTGAATCGGCTCTCGCGTGGCGTCGGTCATAGACAGCGGCCCCCGGAACCCGAAGGGTTGGGCACGACGGAAGGAGTGCCGCACCGTGGATCGGACCGCGACGGGCCCTGCGACGGCCGCGTCCCCGCCCCTGCCGGGCGCACCCCTTGCGGACGGCACCGCCGCCGTCCCGGCCCCCGTGCTCGCGGACCTGCTGGACGGCATGCCGCGCCAGCGGCGCACCGCGGCCCCCGCTCCCGGTCCCGCCCCCGTCGGAGCGCGCCCGGCCGTGCGGATCCCGCGCCTGTGGCGTCTGCTGCCCACTCCGGCCGCCACCCCGTTCACCTTCGGCTACACGGCCGTTCTGGCCGTCACCTCCGCGGTCGCCGCCCTGGCCGACCCCGGCCTGGTGCACACCCTCTACCAGGACTGCAGCACGGACGTGGCGCACCTGGCGCGCTCGCCCGGACTGGTGCTGCTCGCGAGCGCGCTGTGGATCGCGGGTGGCGTCCTGTCGCCGTACGCGGTGGCGTTCGTGCTGGTGCTCACCGCGCTGGAGCGGCGCATAGGCGGGGCGCGCGCGGCCTGCGTCTTCCTCGCCGGGCACGTCCTGGCCACGCTCGCCACCGAGGTGCCGGTGGGGCTGGCCGTCCTGGTCGGCCACCTCCCCGCCACCTCGCTGCACCGGCTCGACTACGGCATCAGCTTCGGCGTGGCCGCCAGTATCGGCTCCCTGGCCGGCCTCCTGCGCCCGTGGCTGCGCTGGCCCCTGCTCACCCTGACGGCCGGCGCTCTCCTGAACGACCTGATCGCGTTCGAGGACCCGATGACGAACTGGGGTCACCTGATCGCGTTGACGATAGGGGTGGCGACCTGGCCTCTGGTCCGGCGCTGGCAGGGGGCGCCGTCGAGGGCCGCGGGGCTGTGCTGACCCTGGGACTCCGCCGCGGGGGCGCGGACAGCCGCATCTGACCCCGCTCCCGCGCACGGCGCGAACGGGGCACACCCTTGCGCGCACTTGATCGCTCACAGCGAACAAACACAGGGAACACCAGCCCATCCCCAACAGTTGAGTCGGCATAACTCAACTTGACTGCCGAAGGGGAGATCATGGCTGCTGAGTCCACGGCGTTCACGCTCGTACTGCCCGTGCTGCCACTCGACGACGAGGTCGTGCTGCCCGGCATGGTGGTCCCGCTGGACCTGAGCGACGCCGAGGTGCGGGCCGCGGTGGAGGCCGCGCAGGCCGCCGCCCGGTCGGAACCGGGCAAGCCCAGGGTGCTGCTGGTGCCACGCGTCGACGGCACGTACGCGAAGACCGGTGTGCTGGGCACGGTCGAGCAGGTCGGCCGGCTGGCCGACGGTGACCCGGGGGCTCTGATCCGCGGCCGCAGCCGCGTGCGGATCGGCGCGGGCACCACGGGTCCCGGTGCGGCCCTGTGGGTCGAGGGCGCCCGGGTCGAGGAGGCCGTGCCGGAGCCGCTGCCCGGCCAGGTCGCCGAGCTCGTCAAGGAGTACAAGGCGCTCGCCACCAACTGGCTGAAGAAGCGCGGCGCCTGGCAGGTCGTGGACCGCGTCCAGGCCATCGACGACGTCTCCGCGCTCGCGGACAACTCCGGCTACTCACCGTTCCTCACCATCGAACAGAAGGTCGAACTGCTGGAGACCGCCGACCCGGTGGCCCGGCTCAGGCTCGCCGCGCAGCAGCTCCGCGACCACCTCGCCGAGCAGGAGGTGGCCGAGACCATCGCCAAGGACGTCCAGGAGGGCGTAGACAAGCAGCAGCGCGAGTTCCTGCTCCGCCGCCAGCTGGAGGCCGTCCGCAAGGAACTGCGCGAGCTGAACGGCGACTCCAAGGACTCGGCCGAGGAGTCCGACGACTACCGCGCCCGAGTGGAGGCCGCCGACCTGCCGGAGAAGGTCCGCGAGGCCGCGCTCAAGGAGGTCGACAAGCTGGAGCGGTCCAGCGACCAGTCGCCCGAGGGGTCGTGGATCCGGACCTGGCTCGACACGGTCCTGGAGATGCCGTGGAACGAGCGGACCGAGGACGCGTACGACATCCAGGGCGCGAAGGCGGTGCTGGACGCCGAGCACTCCGGCCTGGAGGACGTCAAGGAGCGCATCACCGAGTACCTCGCGGTGCGCAAGCGGCGCGGTGAGCGCGGGCTGGGCGTCATCGGCGGCCGGCGCGGCGGTGCCGTGCTCGCCCTGGTCGGCCCGCCCGGTGTCGGCAAGACCAGCCTGGGCGAATCCGTCGCGCACGCCATGGGCCGCAAGTTCGTCCGCGTCGCCCTCGGCGGCGTCCGCGACGAGGCCGAGGTCCGCGGCCACCGCCGTACGTACGTCGGCGCGCTGCCCGGCCGGATCGTGCGGGCCATCAAGGAGGCCGGGTCGATGAACCCGGTGGTCCTGCTGGACGAGATCGACAAGGTGGGCTCCGACTTCCGCGGCGACCCGGCCGCGGCCCTGCTCGAAGTCCTGGACCCGGCGCAGAACCACACCTTCCGGGACCACTACCTGGAGGTCGAACTCGACCTGTCGGACGTGGTCTTCCTGGCCACCGCCAACGTCCTGGAGGCCATCCCGGAGGCGCTCGCCGACCGTATGGAGATCGTCCGCCTGGACGGCTACACCGAGGACGAGAAGGTCGTCATCGCCCGTGACCACCTGCTCCCGCGCCAGCTGGAGCGGGCCGGGCTGAACAAGGACGAGGTCACGATCGACGAGGGCGCCCTGCGCAAGCTCGCCGGCGAGTACACCCGCGAGGCGGGCGTGCGCACCCTGGAGCGCTCGATCGCCCGCCTGCTGCGCAAGGTCGCGGCCCAGCACGAACTCGGCGAGCGGGAGCTGCCGTTCACCGTCCGGGACGAGGACCTGCGCTCTTTGATCGGGCGTCCGCACCACGTGCCCGAGTCCGCCCAGGACCCGGCCGAGCGCCGTACGTCCGTGCCCGGTGTGGCGACCGGTCTCGCGGTCACCGGCGCCGGTGGTGACGTCCTGTTCGTGGAGGCGTCCCTGGCCGACCCGGAGACGGGCGCGGCGGGCCTGACCCTGACCGGTCAGCTCGGTGACGTCATGAAGGAGTCGGCGCAGATCGCGCTGAGCTTCCTGCGCAGCCACGGCGCCGAACTGGAGCTCCCGGTGGGCGACCTGAAGGACCGGGGCGTGCACATCCACTTCCCGGCGGGCTCGGTCCCGAAGGACGGCCCGAGCGCCGGCATCACGATGACCACGGCGCTGGCGTCGTTGCTGTCCGGGCGGCTGGTGCGCACGGACGTGGCGATGACCGGCGAGGTCTCGCTGACCGGCCGGGTGCTGCCCATCGGCGGCGTGAAGCAGAAGCTCCTCGCCGCCCAGCGCGCCGGGGTGACGACCGTGATCATCCCCAAGCGCAACGAGCCCGACCTGGACGACGTCCCGGCCGAGGTGCTGGACAAGCTCGACGTCCACACCGTGACGGACGTCCGCCAGGTCCTGGAACTGGCGCTCGCACCCGCGACGAACAGTGCGGAGCCGGAGGTTCCCGTGGCGGCGTGACGGACGCCATGGGTGAGTGAAGGCCCGGGTCCCGTGAGGGAGGCCCGGGCCTTCACATGCGCCCACAACGGGAGGGGCCGATGGAATGCGGGCGTGGGCTGGCCCCGCGAGAGCCCCCCGGCTGATCGGCCGCGGCGGCCCGGCCGCCGTTCGCCGTGCCGGGGACGAACGGGAACCGCAGGGCACGGCGGGGAAGACGCCCCGCGTCGCGTGACCCGCCCCACCGCTCCCCGTGGCGGGGCGGTGCCGGCTGCTCGCGCCCGGTGTCAGCCCGCGGCCAGCGACTGCTCCGCCCACACCGTCTTGCCCACCCGGTCGTGCCGGGTCCCCCAGCGGTCGGCCAGCTGGGCGACCAGCAGCAGGCCCCGGCCGCCCTCGTCGAAGATGCGGGCGCGCCGCATGTGCGGGGTGGAGGTGCTGGCGTCGTACACCTCGCAGATCAGGGTCGAGTCCTGGTGGATCAGCCGGAGCCGGATGGGCGGGCGGCCGTAGCGGATGGCGTTGGTGACCAGTTCGCTGACCATCAGCTCGGTGGTGAAGGACGCCTCGGCCAGGCCCCACGCGCACAGCTGGTCGCAGGCGAGGCGACGGGCGCGGGAGACGTCCTCGGGGTCGCTCTCCAGTTCCCAGGCGACGACCCGGTCCTCGTGCAGGACCCGGGTGCGGGCGACGAGCAGGGCGATGTCGTCGTCGGGGCGGTGGGTCAGCAGCGCGGTGATGACGTGGTCGCAGACCGTGTCCAGCGACGCCGCGGGCCGGCCGAGCGCGGCGAACATCTTGTCCAGCGCCTCGTCGATGTCGTGCTCGCGGGCCTCGAACAGCCCGTCGGTGTACAGGGCGAGCAGGCTCCCCTCGGGCAGGTCGGTCTCGATGGCCTCGAAGGGCAGCCCGCCGAGCCCGAGCGGCGGTCCCGCGGGCACGTCCACGAAGCGCACGGCGCCGTCCGGTGTGACCACCGCGGGCGGCGGATGGCCCGCACGGGCCATCGTGCACCCGCGCGAGACCGGGTCGTAGACGGCGTACAGGCAGGTGGTGCCGATGCCGCCGGCGGTCTCGGCGCCCGGGTCCGCGCTGCCCTCGTCGGCGGCGAGCCGCAGGACCAGGTCGTCGAGGTGGGTGAGGAGTTCGTCGGCCGGCAGATCGACGTCGGCCAGGGTGCGTACGGCGGTGCGCAGCCGGCCCATGGTGGCCGAGGCGCGCATGCCGTGGCCCACCACGTCGCCGACGACGAGCGCCACCCGCGCCCCGGACAGCGGGATCACGTCGAACCAGTCGCCGCCCACGCCGGCCCGGGTGGCGGCGGGCAGAAAGCGGGTGGCGATCTCCAGGGCCGCCTGGTCGGGCAGGGTGTGCGGAAGCAGGCTCTGCTGGGGGGGCATGGTCGTGGTGCGGGACCGTGCGTCGGCGCGGGCCTGCTGGATCCCGCCGGCCGCCTTGGCCGTGAACTCCTGGGCCAGCCGCAGATCCTCCGGGCCGAACCCTTCCCGGCCCGGGCGCCGGGCGAACAGTGCCACGCCGAGGGTGCCGCCCTGGACGAGCAGCGGCACCGCCAGCAGCGAGCGCGCGCCGGACGCCCGCAGCCAGGCCGCGCCCGGGGCGACCGCCGCCCACTCGGCGACGAGCGGGTCCGTCGTGTCGTACAGCAGCGGACGGCCCGCCCCCAGGCACTGGGCCGGAGGGGAGTCCACCGGGCAGACGATCGCCTCGCCCACGCCGGTGCCGTGGGTGGATCCCTCGCCGTCCGGGACGGCGCGCAGCGCGGCGCGGCGCAGCACCACCGGGCCGGGCGGCGGGACCGGTTCCTCGCCGGCGCCGCGCGGGGAGTCGAGCAGGTCGACCGCCATGACGTCGGCGAGCCGCGGCACCGTGACCTCGCCCAGTTCCTGGGCGGCGCGGGCCTGGTCGGCGGCCATGCCGACGCGCGAGCTCTCGCCCGACGGGCGCTGCCGGCCGGCGGTGTCCTGGACGGGCGCCTGGCTGGACAGGCAGACGGCACGCACCCGGCCGTCGGCGTCCTTCAGCGGCGTGAGCATGGCACTGCGGCCGAGTTCCGGGCCGAGCCGGGCCGGGGACTGCTGCGGCCGGCCGGACTCCAGCGCGAGCCGCATCGACCGGGCGGTCTCCTCGCTCGCGGCGCCGGGCGCGATGTGCGGCAGCCGCAGTCCGCGCATCGCGGCCTCGGGCAGGGCGAGGGCGTGTTCCATTCGGCGGTTGGCGCGTACGAGCCGCAGCTCGGCGTCGAAGATCGCCAGCGGGAAGGGGGACTGCAGGAACGTCCACTCCTCGAGCGGTTCGCCCCGGGGCGGCTGCACGCGGGCCGTCACGGCGCTCACCACGAGCCAGTCGGTGACGCCGGCGTTCGAGGTCCGGCGGTGCGCGAGGACGTCCAGCTCCAGCAGCCGGCCGTCGCGGTGCCGCAGGGGGACGGTGCCGTTCCAGCGTTCGCTTCCGGCGGCGATCCGCCGGGCGGCCGAGCCGTCGGCGGCGAGCAGTACGGCCGCGGGCCGTCCGACGACGGCGGGGGAGTCGTAGCCGAGCAGCCGCTGTGCGCCTTCGCTCCAGCTGGTGACGATGCCCTGCTCATCGATGGTGGCCGTGGCCGTGTACGTCGACTGTCGCTCCATCGCCGCTCATCTCGCCCTAGCTCGGCAGGCTCCTCCTGACCAGCATGATCCGGGGCGGCGCGGAGCACCAACGCAGGGCGTTGCGAGGAAGACTCCAGGCCGGTCGCACCCGGCCGGCGGCTTTCCGGCGTGAAGAGGTCACCTGCCCCTTTTCCGGCAACGGCCGATCACGTCGGGGGTGGTGACCAGGGAGGACGGCGTGTCCCGGCACGCGGCGGACACGTGCAGGCGCCGCATCCGCGCCAAGCTCGGCCACCCGAGCATGGCCGAGCCGACGCGGATCGCGGTCTTCGTGTCGCGGTGTTCACGGGGACGTGGGCTCCAGGGCGCCGGGGCCGGCCGGTGGCCGGGGGCGCGGTACTAGCCGTTGGCCAGGGCCTGCACCCGGTCCAGGGCTCCGTTGAACTTGTCGTGGTCACCGACGGTCGGGCCGGAGGAGGTGTACTGCCACATCGTGTAGTACGACCAGCCGGCCGGCAGGGTCCCCGGGTCGGAGGCGTAGCGGGCGATCCACAGCGGGTCGTTCGCCGCGAAGCCGCCGTAGTTGCCGGTGCAGTCGCTCCACCAGCTGGTCGCCGTGTAGATCACGGGGTAGCGGCTGGTGAGCGACTTGTAGGTGTTGATGAAGTCGGCGATCCAGCTGACCATCTGGCTCGCGGTCTTGCCGTAGCACTCGGCGCCGTAGGGGTTCCACTCGATGTCGAGCGCGCCCGGCAGGGTCTTGCCGTCCTGGGACCAGCCGCCGCCGTGGCTGACGAAGTAGCTCGCCTGGGTGGCGCCGCTGGTGGTGTCCGGGGTCGCGAAGTGGTAGGCGCCGCGGATCATGCCCACGTTGTACGAGCCGTTGTACTGCTGGGCGAAGTACGGGTTCGTGTAGTACGTGCCTTCCGTCGCCTTCGTGTACGCCCACCTGACCCCGCTGCTCCACAGGGTCGACCAGGCGACGTTGCCCTGGTAGCCGGCGACGTCCACGCCCTCGGTCTGGGTGACGTCACCGGAGGTGGGGGTACCGGCGTGGCCGTCGTGCGCGAGGACGCCCATGCCCATGTAGGCGGAGCCGCGGCTGGGCGTGGTCGCCGCGTGGGCGGAGGTCAGGGGCAGGGTCAGGGAGAGCGCCGCGAGCAGCGCCGTGACGAGGACGGGGAGGGGGCGCGGGCGGATGGGGCGGTCGGAGCCGGGTCTGTGCACGGGCATGACGTGCCTCCGGAGAGTGGGGTGGGGGGAACGTGGCCGTGACCGTGTACCGGATGCCGCACTGGCGTGGGCATGCCATTCGATGAGCTGATGAAGAAGCTACGCACGTAGATGACGGCGTGGGAAGGGGGTCCGGACACCGCCGTTGGTCTACGCCTGCGAAATACTTACGGAGCTGCGGCAATGACGGCTTTTGGCAGAAACTTTCAGAACGGCGAAACCGAGCAGGGGTGCTGACGTGCACGAGGACGGAAACGGCGACGCTCATCGCGACGCCCACGAGATGACGCCCAGTGGTGCAGACCAGGAATTCCTGGCACTGGAGCGGGAGTTGACGGTGCTGCTGCGCCGCGCCCGGGCCAACCAGGGGGAGATGGCCCGCGAGGTCCATCCCGACCTGGAGTCCTCCGCGTACGGCCTGCTCATCCGTCTGGACGAACTGGGCGGCCAGCGGGCCACGGAACTCGCCGCCTACATCGGCGTCGGCAAGGCCACCATGTCCCGCCAGCTGCGCGCCCTGGAGGAACTGGGCCTGATCGCCCGCGAACCCGACCCCGCCGACGGTCGCGCCTGGCTCGTCACCCTGACCGACGAGGGACGCGGCCGGGTCGGCAAGGTCCGCGAGGCGCGCCGCGCCCGCTACGTCCGGCAGCTCGCCCACTGGGACCGCAGCGAGGTTTCCGAACTGGCCCGTCTGCTCCACCAGTTGAACCGGGTAATGGAGAAGTAGCCGCGTTCCCGCGCGGTCACAGCTCCACGTGGACCACCGTCGCGTCGTCGTGCGTCTTGCCCCGCCCCAGGTACGCGCGCGCCTCCCGGTCCGCCGCCTCCAGCCCCCGCACCCGGTCCACCAGCGACCGGGCGCCCTCCTTCGCGACCACGTCGAACAGGGCCGGCCAGTCGCCCTCACGGAACTTCTCCGTCCAGCGGGTCGCGCCGTCGGTCAGCGCGGCCAGGGCGCGGACCGCACGGCGGGGCAGGGTGCCGGCGACCGCGCGGGCGGCCACCGAGGGGTCGGCGGCGGCCGTGAAGAAGCCGCCCTCCTTGTTGCGCAGGGTCGCGTCCACCAGGGCGTCGGTGGCGAGCGCGGAGCGCGGGAGCCGGGCCAGACGATCGTCCAGAACCGGGGTGACCGTCCCGTCCGGCCCCTGGAGCAGCAGCGCGGAGTCCGACAGCACCAGGTACTCGACCGTCTCGGCCGACCAGCGGGCCAGGGCGACCGTTGCCTGCGGTGTGCGCGGGTGAGAAAGCTCACAGGTGTGCGCGTGGGCCTCGGCGGTGCGGCCGATCGCCCGCGAGAGAACCTCCGAGAGTGTCAGATCTTGGCGCGAAACGGTCAGTTCGGTCAACGTGCCGCCGAGTCGCGTGGTGAACCAGGGGACGGAATGCAGACACCCCGTCCCGCCCCGCGGCGGAGTCACTCCGTCCAGGACGACCACGCAACCGCCCTGTCCGCAGGCGGGTAGTCCGACACCGGCGAAGTCCTCGTTGGGGCGGTTCGGGTCGCCGGGTTCCGAAACGAGATCAGTTCGCATTCGGCCAGTCTGCACGAGGCCTTCACAGGATTCGCCAAAGGCTGGCAACCGCCGTCGAATTGACACGACCCCGCAGGTCAGGCGCCTGGTTTGCGGGGGAATGATCCGCTCCGGGAAGGCGTGGTGGCGAATACTGCCAAAGCCTGCCGCGCGCGTCCAACCGGCGTGCCACGAAGGCACTCCGCACGCGCCACCGGAACTTGCCCGCCAACTCCCCTCCGATGTTCACTCCTTCGGGTGGCGGGTCAGGTGATGCACGACCACCGCCCACCGGCGCTGGGAGGGTCGGGAACCGTACGAACCGGGTGTACGCACCACCACTTGGCACCGCGATGACGGGGCGCCACCCGGGCCCCTGAGTAGACGAGTTCAGGAATGCGAGCACCGGTGCAGAAAAAGCGGCCTCGGCGCACAGGCAGGCAGACGGACCCCATGGGTACCGCCCAGCAGACCCCCGTGGGCACCGGCCGTCCCACCCATGTGCGCAACCGGCTGATCGTCGCCGTCGCCGTGGTGGCTGCCGCGATCGCCGGCGCCGGGGCGCCCTCACTGATCAGCGCATCCCAGGACGTCAGCGAGTCCCAGGATCTGGTGACCCTGGCCGCCCGAACCCAGGACGCCCTCGCCCTCGCGAACTCCCTCGCCGACGAGCGCGACGAGGTCACCTCCTACATCGCGGCGGGGCGCCCCAAGGCGAAGGCTCCCTCCGAGGACCGCAGCGCCCGCGTCGACCGGCAGGTCGAGGACCTGCGCGCCGAGGCCGACACCCCGGCGAGCCTGCGCGGCGACCTCGACGGCATCGCCGCCGTCCGCCGGGCCGCCCTCACCGGCAAGAGCACGGCCCTGCAGGCCCACCAGGCGTACTCGACGGCCATCACCGAACTGCACCGGCTCGCCGAGCAGCTCGCCGACCTGACGCCGCCGCGGGCCGGCTCCGGCGCCCACGCGTTCGCCGAACTGGACACCGCCGTGCAGCAGTCAGCCGCCGCCCGCGGTCTGCTGCTCGCCGCGCTGAACGTGCCGTCCACCACCCGGACGGTGATCAACCCCGTCACCGGCCTGCCCACGACGACCACCACCGCCTCCGAGGCCGACAAGAAGCAGCGCGACGCGCTGACCGCCTCCGCCCAGCAGGCCCGGCTGCGCGCCGACACGGCCCTCGCCGACTTCCGCGCGACCGCCCCCAGGACGGCCGTCGACTCCTACGACTCCACGGTCACCGGCGCCGACGTCAACTCGGCGGAGAAGTACCTGGCCACGCTCACCGACCAGCCGACGCTGACCGACAGCGAGCTGGCCACCAGCACCAAGAAGCTGGACGCCGCCCTGTCCGCCCGTGTCGACCTGATGCGCGGCGCGGAATCGGCCCTTTACGACCACCGCACCAAGGACCTGGCGAAACTCCGCGACGACGACGTCACGGCGCTGGAGATCCGCGTCGCCGTGCTCGGCGCCCTGATGCTGGTGGCCGTGGGCGTCGCCACCGCCATGGCCCGCACCCTGACCCGCCCCCTGTCGGTGCTGCGCCGCGGCTCGGCGCGTCTCGCCGAGTCCGAGGACCCGGCCGGCCAGGAGCCGATCGCCTTCACCGGCCGCAACGACGAGTTCGCCCAGGTCGTCCGCTCGGTCAACGCCCTGCACGCCCACGCGGCGGCCCTGCACGAGCGCGTGGCCACGCTGGAGACCGACCGCAGGCACCTGGTCGGCCAGCGCCAGAAGATGGCCGACGCCCGCGAGGCCCTCCAGACCGAGCTGAGCCAGGCCGCCGAGCGACTGGAGCGGCTGCGCGGCAGCATCGGCGGCACGTTCGTGAACCTCTCGCTGCGCACCCTCGGCCTGGTCGAACGCCAGCTCGCGGTCATCGAGGGCCTGGAGGAGCGCGAGCACGACCCGGACCGCCTCGCGACCCTCTTCAAGCTGGACCACTTCGCCACGGTCATGCGCCGCCACAGCGAGAACCTGCTGGTCCTGGCCGGTGCCGAGCACGTCCAGCAGCACCATGGCGCGGTGCCGCTGGTCGACGTGGTCCGAGCGGGCGTCAGCGAGATCGAGCGCTACGAACGTGTCCGTATCGCGGCCCTGCCCCCGCACGCCCATGTCGCGGGCTTCGCCGCCGACGACCTCTCCCACCTCCTGGCCGAGCTGATGGAGAACGCCACCTCGTTCTCCCCGCCGGAGATGCCGGTGGAGGTCTCCGGCTGGCTGCTGGAGAGCGGCGAGGTGATGCTGTCGGTCCAGGACGAGGGCATCGGCATGGCGACCGACCGCCTGGGCCGCCTCAACCACCGCCTCGCCGACTTCGACCCCGAGGCGACGTACGACGACGAGGGCGGCACCGGTCTCGGCCTCGGCCTGTACGTCGTCGCCCGCCTCGCACAGCGCCACGGCATCCGCGTGCAGCTGCGCGAGCAGAAGCAGGGCGGCATCGCGGCGGTCGTCGTCCTGCCGGCCACCCTGCTCGCCGAGGCCCCGCCGACCGCACTGCCCCCGCAGACCACGTCCATGAGCGGCACCGGCACCTTCTCCCTCCCCGGGGCCGACGCCGAGGTCAACTCCAACGTCCTGCACGCCCGCACCAAGGACAGGGACCCGCTGGTCGCCCTGGCGGAGCAGGCGGTCCACCAACAGGCCGCCCCGGGCGCCCGGAACACGGAGACCCGCCCGAAGGCCCCGCCGGAGACGTACGCCGAGTCGACGATGGAGCTGTTCCTCCCGGAGGTCGCGGCCGGCCGGCCGCACGCGGGGCCCGTGGACCCGGCGGGCGCCGACGGTGCGGGCGCCCCGCAGGGACCACCCGCCCCCGGCGTCCCACGGGAGTCGGTCGCGGCCGACGCCGAGGGCTCCACGGGTGGTCCGGGTGGGAACACGGCCGCCGAAGGCGATGCCGAGGCGAGGACCGCACCCGCCGAAGCGCCGCAGGACCCCGCCGAGGCGGAGGAGCGGCTCACGAGCAAGGGCCTCCCCAAGCGCACCCCCAAGATCACCGCCCCCTCGGCCCCGCCCCGCCAGCGCGGCGGCAGCGTCGACGCCGAAGCCCTCCGCAGGAGGCTCGGCGGCTTCCGCAGCGGCGCACAGGCCGGCTATCGCGACGTAGAGACGGAGATCGCCGAACAGACCGCCGCCCACCAGCGGCCCGCACGCTATGCACACGCCGATGAAGCCACGGGGGGCACAGCCGAGGAGGCAAGCAGTTGACCGCGCCCAGTACCTATGGACTGAGCAGTGAAGCCCGCAACCTGCACTGGCTGCTGACCAACCTGGTCGAGGAAGTCCCCGGCATCCAGTCGGTCGCCGTGGTCTCCTCGGACGGTCTGCTGCTCCTCTCGTCCGACCCGGGCCACACCAAGCAGACCCATCAGTCCCGCCCGGCGAAGGGGCCCCGCGGCTCCTCCGCCGACCTGGCCACCATCGTCTCCGGCATCGGCAGCCTCACCGTCGGCGCCGCGAAACTGATGGAGTTCGGCGGCGTCAAGCACACGATGATCGCGATGGAGGAGGGGAGCCTGTTCGTGATGTCGATCAGCGACGGCTCGCTGCTCGGCGTGCACGGCAGCGCCGAGTGCGACATGAGCGTGGTGGCATACCACATGGCGCTGTTCGTCGGCCGCGCCGGCCACGTCCTGACCCCGGAACTCCGTTCGGAGCTACGGCAGTCACTGGAGGCCCAGGCGACCGGGAGCGCCCGATGAGCGGCACACCGAAACTCCCCGTGCGCGGCGGCGACCGCAAACCCGCCCGCGTCCGCCCCTACTCGCTCACCGGCGGCCGTACCCGCTTCGGCCACGTCCTCCTCGTGGAGACGTTCGTGGCGGCGCTGGAGGCCCCGGAGGAGCGCAAGGAACTGACGAATGGTTCCCTCACCACCCGGGTCATGCCGGAGATGCGGGCCATCGTCGAACTCTGCCGCCGTATGCGCACGGTGGCCGAGATCGCCGCGCTGCTGAAGATGCCGCTCGGCGTGGTCCGCGTGCTCCTCAGCGACCTCGCGGACCAGGGAAAGATCCGTGTGTACGGCACCGGAACCGGTCACGGCACCGGCCGCCCGGACCGCGCTCTGCTGGAAAGGGTGCTGAGTGGACTCCGCCGTCTCTGACGCCACCGGCGTCGCCCCCCTCGTCACCGAGCCCGACGGGGACCTGAAGTCCTGGCAGACGGACCGCACCCGGGCCCCCATCGCCACGAAGATCGTGGTGGCCGGGGGCTTCGGCGTCGGCAAGACCACGCTGGTCACCTCCGTCTCGGAGATCACGCCTCTGCAGACCGAGGCGCTGATGACCGAGGCGAGCGAGGAGACCGACGACCTGACCGCCACGCCGGGCAAGCTCACCACCACCGTGGCCATGGACTTCGGCCGCCTCACGCTCGACGACGACCTGGTGCTCTACCTGTTCGGCACGCCGGGCCAGCAGCGGTTCTGGTTCATGTGGGACGACCTGGTGCGTGGCGCGATCGGCGCGGTCGTCATGGCCGACACCCGCCGGCTGAAGGACTGTTTCCCGGCACTGGACTACTTCGAGAGCTGCGGGCTGCCGTACGTCGTCGCGGTCAACCACTTCGACGGCAGCGAGCTGTTCGAGCCGGAGGACGTACGGGAGGCGCTGACGATACCCGCGCACATCCCTGTCATGATCATGGATGCGCGGCGTCGAATTTCGGTCATCGAGACACTGTTGGCCCTCGTCGGCCACGCGCTGGACGAAACCCCCGAGTAGTCCCTGTTAGGAGTCCTCACCCGCATGCGGAAGATACTCGTCGTCGGAGCCGGCCAGTCCGGTCTCCAGCTCGCCCTCGGCCTGCAGTCCCACGGCTACGAGGTCACCCTGATGTCGAACCGGACCGCGGACGAGATCCGCACCGGCCGGGTCATGTCGACGCAGTGCATGTTCCACACGGCACTGCAGCACGAGCGCGATCTCCAGCTGAACTTCTGGGAGTCCCAGGCCCCGAAGATCGAAGGACTCGGCGTCTCGGTCGCGGCCCCCGGCTCGCACGACCCGGGCCCCACCCAGCGGGCCATCGACTGGGTGGGCAAGCTGGACGGGTACGCGCAGTCCGTCGACCAGCGGGTGAAGATGGCCGGCTGGATGGAGACCTTCGCCCAGCGCGGCGGCCAGCTGGTCATCCACGGCGCGGCGGTCGGCGACCTCGACTACTTCTCCCGGACCTACGACCTCGTCCTGGTCGCGGCGGGCAAGGGCGAACTGGTCCAGATGTTCGGTCGCGACGCCTCGCGCTCCCCGTACAGCGAGCCGCAGCGCGCGCTGGCGGTGGCGTACGTCCACGGGCTCGGCCCGCGCCCGGAGCACCCCGAGTTCGACGCGGTGCGCTGCAACCTGGTCCCCGGCGTCGGCGAGCTGTTCATCATGCCGACGCTGACCACGTCCGGCCGCGCCGACATCCTCTTCTGGGAGGGCATACCCGGCGGTCCGCTCGACGTCTTCAACGGCGTCAAGGACCCGGCGGAGCACCTCTCCCTGACCCTGGAACTCATGGAGAAGTTCACGCCCTGGGAGTACGCGCGGGCGACGAAGGTCGAACTGACGGACGCGGGCGGCACGCTGGCCGGCCGCTACGCCCCGACGGTCCGCAACCCCGTCGGCCGCCTCCCCGGCGGCGGCCTGGTCCTGGGCGTCGCGGACGTCGTCGTGGCCAACGACCCGATCACCGGCCAGGGCTCCAACTCCGCCGCCAAGTGCGCGGCCGCGTACCTCGCCTCGATCGTGGAGCACGAGGACAAGCCGTTCGACGAGGAGTGGATGCAGGCCACGTTCGACCGGTACTGGAACACGGCCCAGCACGTCACCAAGTGGACCAACGCGATGCTGGCGCCGCCGCCGGAGCACGTCCTGAACCTCATCGGCGCCGCCGGCCAGCTCCAGCCGGTCGCCGACCGCTTCGCCAACGCCTTCAACGATCCGGCGGACTTCGAGAACTTCTTCTACGAGCCGGAGAAGACCGAGGCCTACCTGGCGTCGGTGGCCGGGGCCTGATCCGGGCGTACGGCACCGAGCAGCGGATAGGACGCCAGAGGCGACACCTCGACCTTCTGTCCGGGGCGCGGTGCCTGTACGACATGGCCGTTCCCCACGTACATCGCCACGTGTGTCGCGTCGGGGAAGTACACCACCAGATCCCCCGGGCGCAGCTCGCCGAGCGGAATTCTCCTCAGGTGCCGCCACTGCTCCTGGCTGGTCCGGGGGATCGGTGTGCCCGCCTGCCCCCACGCCCGTGCGGTCAGGCCCGAGCAGTCGTAGGAGTCGGGGCCGGCGGCGCCCCACGCGTACGGCTTGCCGAGCTGGTCCAGGGCGTAGCGGACCGCGCGGGCGCTCTCGGGGGAGGCGGGCCGGTCGGCGGGGAGGGCGCCCGCGGTGGTGAGCTTCTGCTGGGCTGCGGCGACGCCCCGCTGTTCCAGGGCGGCGACCGCGGCCAGCTGGGCCGGGGTGAGCGTGGCCAGCATGCGTTCCACCCCGGCCAGCTTGGCCCGGACGTCGTCGCGCTGCCTCTGCTGCTGCTCGGCAAGGGTGAGCTGGGTGTCCAGCGCCTTGCGGGCGGCCCGGGCGAGGGCGTCCCGCTGCCGCTCGGTGGCGGTCAGCCGGGTCACCGTCCGGGCCCGCTCCCGAGCCAGCTCGCCGAGGACATGGCCCTCGTCCAGGGCGTGCTGCGGATCGGGGGACAGGAGCAGCCGGACGTACGGGCCGAGGCCGTCGGCGCCCTGGTACTGCTGTCGGGCGAGCCGGCCGGCGTCGCTCCGGCTGTCCTGCAGCGCGAGCCGGGCGCGGGCCAGTTCGCCGTCGAGGCGGGACACCACCGCACGCTGTCGTCCCAGCTGCTCCGCGGTGGCGTTGTAGGCCTCCGTGGCCTGTTCGGTCTGCCGGTACAGCTGCTGAAGGGCCGTCAGCAGCTGGGGCACGGACCGCTGCGGGTCCGGTGCGGCCGCGGCCGGTGCGGGTACGAGGACGGCTTGGGCCGCCACTGCGGCCGTACACGCCATGCGCAGAAGCATTCCTGACACATCATCACCTCGGGTGCGGGGAGGAATACCCGGCGGGCGGGCTGGTCGCCTCCTATCGCACCGCGATAATCAGATGTATCCGTGCGGGACGCGCGCCTGGTGTGCGCGGTTCGGCGCAGCTCTGTCACTCCTTCGGGGCGTCCGGCCCGCCGGGCGGCGTGGCGGTGGGCTTCGACCAGGGCCACCTCGGCCTTCCGCCGGAGGTGTCGTCCGGGTCGTACTGGTACTTCCATCCCCGGATCAGGCCCAGCCGCCTGCTGTGGCCGCGCGGCACACGGCGGTAGACGAGCACCGTGGGCGGCCCGCCGGCGGGGCCCGGGACGGGGATGCGGTACGTCTTCGGGGGGTGCCCGGTGGGCCCGACCAGGACCGGCAGCACGCGCCCGTCCATGGGGCCGCCCTCGAAGGGGGTGTCCTGACTCTTCACGGCCTCAGTCTCGGCCATCCTCGGCGAGCTCGCCGACCACGGCGGCCGTCTGCGGATCCCGGGCCGCGGTGACCGTGAGGACGGCCACGAACTGCTCCACCAGCCAGGTGCGCAGCTCCTCGACCGGGGGCTGCTTGTCCTCGTCCAGCCAGATCAGCGAGGCCGCCTCCACGGCCGTGATCCAGGTCCGGACGGTCATCCGCAGCCGGGGGCCGGGGTCGGTGACCCCGAGGTGGCTGTAGATGTGGTCGGCGGCGGCCCGGCGCACCCCGTCGACGATGGCGGTGGTGCGCGAGGTCTCCACCACGCTGCCGCCCTGGAGCAGTGCGCTGAAGCCGGTGTCGTGCTCGTCGACGAAGGCCAGGTACCGGTCCAGGGCGTGGGACAGCCGGGGCAGCAGAGGACCCTCGCGGGGCTCGTCGAAGCACAGCCGCAGCTCTTCGGCGGCGGAGCGCAGGGCGGCCTCGTACAGCTGCTGCTTGCCGCCCGGGAAGTACCGGTACACCAGGGGGCGCGACACTCCGGCCGCCTCCGCCACGTCGTCCAGCGACACGTCCTCCGGTGCCCGGTGGGCGAACAGTGACAGCGCGGCCGTGAGCAGCTGGCTGCGGCGCTCCTCGACACTGAGTCGGCGGTAGGCGGGGGTCGTGGCCGGGGTCATGCCCGCAGCCTAATCGCCACGGGGGCGCGGCGACGGCGGCGGCCGCGGGTCGTCCCCGCGGCCGGCCTCGCCGAAAGCCGCGGCCGGTGTCAGGCCAGGAGCCCCGAGGACCGCCACAGCCGCCGCCCGGCTCCCCTGAGCACCCCGATGTCGTCCAGGAAGTCCGTCAGCCGCTTCGCTCCCGTCTGCATGACCTCCCGGCGATGCCCGCTCGCCCGCACCTGGGCCATCGCCTCGCGCCTGTCCAGTCCCACGTTCGTGTACACCTCGGGGTTCACGAAGGCGACCGAGAAGACGCGGGCGAACTCGCCGGAGGTGATCCGGGTGAACTCCTGCGACCACTTCGGCGCCGTCACCATCTGGCGCCGCAGCTCCTCGCGGGCGTAGCGGACATGGCGCGCCTCCTCGACCACGTGGATGCGCGTGACGCCGCGGATCAGCGGCTGGATCCGCTCGTCCGGGAAGGTCAGCCGCTGCATCCAGTCCAGGACCTCCTCGCCGAGGAGCGTGGCGGTGAAGGAGCCGGGGGTGGTGGAGACGGTCTTGAAGAGGCGGCCCAGGTTCCGGTGGACGCGGCTCACCGGGTACCAGGGCGTGCCGCCGTGCGAGATCAGCCGGGCGAACATCTTCGAGTGCCGGCACTCGTCCTCGATCTCGGTGAGGGCGTACCGGACGTGCGCGCTCGTCGCCGCCTTGTCGTAGATGTGCCGGACCAGCAGCTGCATCAGGATGATCTCGAACCAGATGCCGAGCGAGGCCAGCGCCGCCGCCTCGTGCTGCGAGAGCAGGATCCGCTGCTCCTCGCTCATCCGCTTCCACATAGGGGTGCCGTACAGCGACACCAGTTCCGGCGGCCAGAACCACTTGCCCTCCTCGAAGGGCGCGTCCCAGTCCAGTTCCTCGTCCGGGTCGAAGGAGTGCTTGGCGGAGGAGACCAGCAGCCGTTCGGCCACCTGCTCCCGGTCCTTGAGCAGGCCGAGCGCGTCGCGCAGGCCGTCCAGCGCGTCGGCTTCCGTCAGGGTCGTCATGGCTCCCTCACCTCGTTACCCGGGGGTAGTCGTCCTGCCTCTTATGAGACTGCTTGTCAGCAAGGCAGTCAATCCCCTGCGCATGACTTGTTGACTTCGCGTCTACGTGTGAGCCTGCGAGGTATGCCGACCCATGACCTGTACGCCAACGACCCCGGTGACCCCCTCTGGCAGGTGCCCGCGACCGGCGCGGCCCGGTTCAGCTGGGAGTACGACGAAGGCCGCGAACGGTTGCTCGCCCTGTACCAGAAGGGCAAGGACAAGCAGTGGGACGGGCAGCAGCGCATCGACTGGGACCTGGAGGTCGACCCGTACGACGCGCTCGGCACGCCCGACGAGATGATGTCCCTGTACGGCACCAGGCACTGGGACAAGCTCACCGACAGGGACAAGGGCGACCTGCGCCGGCACTACGCCTCCTGGCAGTTCAGCCAGTTCCTGCACGGCGAGCAGGGCGCGATGATCTGCGCCGCGCGGATCGTGGAGTCGGTGCCCGACCTGGACGCCAAGTTCTACTCCGCGACCCAGACCATGGACGAGGCCCGGCACGCCGAGATCTACGGCCGCTTCCTGCACGAGAAGATCGGGCTCGTCTACCCGATCAACGACAACCTCCAGGCCCTGCTCGGCGACACCCTGCGCGACAGCCGCTGGGACATGCCCTACCTGGGCATGCAGGTCCTCATCGAGGGCCTGGCGCTGGCCGCCTTCGGGATGATCCGGGACACCACCGACAAGCCGCTGCCCAAGCAGATCCTCACCTACGTCATGCAGGACGAGGCCCGGCACGTGGCCTTCGGCCGGCTGGCGCTGCGCGACTACTACAAGCAGCTCACCGACGCCGAACTGCGCGAGCGCGAGGATTTCGTCATCGAGGGCTGCTACCTCATGCGCGACCGGTTGCGGGGCGTGGAGGTGCTGGAGAACTTCGGCATCCCCAAGGCCGAGGCGGAGGAGCTGAGCGAGCGCTCCGAGTTCCTGCAGTTGTTCCGCAAACTGCTCTTCAGCCGGATCGTGCCCTGCGTCAAGGACATCGGGCTGTGGGGCAAGCGGCTGCAGCAGGCCTACGCGGACATGGGCGTGTTCGAGATGGGCGACGCGAATCTGGACCTGCTCATGGCCCAGGACGAGGAACTGGCCGAGCGGTTGGACGCCGAGCGCTTCGCCGCCGAGGAACGCGACCGGGTCGCGGAGGTGCGCGAGGCGATCGAGTCGGGGGCGGCGGAGAGCTGAGCCGGCCGCCGGAGAGCCGAGGCGGCCGTCGGGCCCGTCACACGGGTGCAGTAGCGTGCTGGCGTGTCCATGCCTCCGCCGCCGCAGCCGCAGCCGTACCCCAACGGCCCCCAGCAGCCGTACCCGTACGGCCAGCCGCCCCAGCAGGCCGCCCCGGGCCCCTACGGTCAGCAGCCGCCGCAGGCCGCTCCCGGCCCGTACGGCTCCCCGTACCCGCCGCAGCAGCCGTACCCGCAGCAGCCGTACCCGCCGCAGCAGCCGTACCCGCCTCAGCCGTACGCCCAGCAGCCGTACCCCGCCTGGGGCGCGCCGCCCGTGGCCCCGCTGCCGAAGAAGCGGCGGGTCGGGCTGGTCCTCGGGATCGTGGGCGGCGCCGTCGTGTCGGTCGTCGTGGTGCTCGCCCTGATCGGAATGGCGGCGAGCAGCGGCTTCCCCGAGGCGAAGAACGAGCTCACCCTGCCCAGGACGCTGCTCGACGGGAAGTACGAGCTCGCCCAGGACCTCTCCGGCACCGAGGGAAAGAAGGTCGAGAAGGAGGCCGACGGCGCCTGGGACGCCAAGGACATCCATGCCGTCACCGCCCGCTACAGCCCGGGCGGCGACACCACCAAGGGCATGCTGCTGGTGTCGGGCATGTACGGCCGCTTCAAGAACAAGGACGCCGTGCGGCGCAACATGCTCAAGGGCGCCGCCGAGGCCGACAGCGTGACCGTGGACCAGGCCCCGAAGGACGTCACCCCCACCGGCTCCGACGTCACGATCAGCTGCGAGGTGCTGACCCAGAAGGCGTCCCTGGTGACGATCACCTACCCGGTCTGCGCCTGGGCGGACGGCAACACGGCCGCCGTGATCGGCGAGGCGGCCCTGCCGGCGCCCGACCCGTCCGCCGTGGACCTCGACGCGGCCGCCCGGCACACCGTCACGGTCCGCACCGAGATGCTCAGGCCGGTCGGCTGACCGCGACCGTCTCCTGCGGTCCCCCCGGTGCCGGGAACGACGTCCGCAGCGTGAAGGCGTACGGTGTCGCGCCGTGCGCCCTCAGGTGCAGCAGCCGGTCCTCCGCCTCGGCCACGGTCGGGCGGTGGCCGGCCGGCACCCACCACAGCGCCGTCACCGCCTCCTCGAGCTTCTCGAACCATTCCCTGCGCCGGGACAGCAACTCCCGGTGCAGGCCCTGGTACATGAACGCCGTGAGCGCGTTCGGGTCCCGCCACGTCGTGAGGTTGATGATCAGCCACTCGTCACCGAGGACCGGGATGTCGGTGGCGTTCCCGGAGTCGCTCTGCAGCCGCCAGACGAAACCGTCCGCGGCGTCCGCCGCCTCGTTGACCGGGTCGAGCGAGTCGACGAAGAACTTCAACTGGGGTGAGTCCAGGGGGGACTTGAGACGGGCGATGTTGACCTGGGCGAGTTCGTGCGCGGTCGAGTCGGTCATGACCGAACGGTAGGTCGGCCGTGGTCGCCGACGGTATCCCCGTCTCATTTGCCGAGAACCGCCCGCATCACGTCCCGTGCGATCGGCGCCGCGTTCCCGCCGCCGCTGATCTCGCCCCGGTGCGCCGAGGCGTCCTCCACCACCACCGCGACCGCCACCTGAGGCTCCAGGGAGGTGTCGGCCTGCGCCCAGGAGACGAACCAGGCGTACGGCACCCCGGAGTTGCCGACCCCGTGCTGCGCGGTCCCGGTCTTGCCGCCGACCAGGGCACCGGGAATGGCAGCCCGGGTGCCGGTGCCCTCCCGGACCACGTCGGCCATCAGTTCCTTCAGCCGTTCGGCGGTCGAGGCGTTCATCACCTGCCGCACCGGATGCGCCCCGCCTGCGGCGATCGTCTCCCCGTCGCGCCGGGTCATGCGCTCCACCAGGTACGGCGACAGCAGCTGACCGCGGTACGCGACGGCCGCCGCGACCATCGCCATCTGCAGCGGCGTGGCCCGGGTGTTGTACTGCCCGATCGAGGACAGCGCCAACTGCGCCTTGTCGACGTGCGTGTCGAAGGTGCTCGGCGCGACGGAGAAGGGGATGCGCAGCCCGTCGTCGTCGAACCCGAACGCCCGTGCCGCGACCGTCATGCCCTGCACGCCGACGTCCACCCCGAGCTTGGCGAACACCGTGTTGCAGGACCACTCGAAGGCCGACCGCAGCGAGGCGTCCCGGCAGCCGTCGGCCTCGTTGGTCAGCCGGGTCGTGGTCCCCGGCAGCCGGTAGGGGTCGGGGGAGTCGGTGCGCGCGTCCAGGTCGGTGACCACGCCCGCGTCCAGCGCCGCCGCCGCGGTGACCACCTTGAACGTCGACCCCGGCGGATAGGTCTGCCGCACCGCCCGGTTGAGCATCGGCTTCTCCGGGTCGTGGTTGAGCCGCGCCCACGCCGAGGCCACCGCCTCGCCGTTGCCGGACAGCACCCCGGGGTCGTACGACGGACTCGACACCAGTGCCAGGATGCGGCCCGTGGTGGGCTCGATCGCGGCCACCGCGCCCTTGCGCCTCGCGAGCCCCCGGTACGCCGCCTCCTGCGCCCGCCGGTTCAGGGTGGTGACGACGTTCCCCGTCGGACCGAGCCCGTGCGTGACGTCGTTCCACAGCGGCAGCGGCGCGAGCATCGGGTCCGTGCCGGAGAGCACCCCGTCCCCGGCGTGCTCCAGGAACGTGGTGCCGTACGACTGCGAGGCGAAGCCGGTGACCGGCGCGTACAACGGGCCGTCCTTGTAGGTGCGTTCGTAGCGCAGTTGCTCGCCGGTGTCCACGGAGCCGGTGACCGGCTCGCCGCCGACCAGGATGTCGCCGCGCGGCTGGCCGTAACGGGCGATCTCGGCACGCCGGTTGGCGGGATTGCCGTCGTACAGAGCCGACTGCACCACCTGCACGCGTGCGGCGTTGGCCAGCAGCGCCGCCAGCAGCAGCGCGCTGAACGCCCAGGCGTGCCGGATGTACCGGGCCATCGGCCGTCCGCCGCCGTAGTCGCTCACGGTGCCTCCCGTCCGTCGTACTGGCTGCGCGCCGAGTCGCTCACCCGGATCAGCAGCGCCACGATCGCCCAGTTGGTGACCACGGAGGAGCCGCCCTGGGCGAGGAACGGCATCGCCATGCCGGTCAGCGGGATCAGCCCGGTGACCCCGCCCGCGATCACGAACACCTGCAGCGCCAGGATCGCGGCGAGCCCGACCGCGAGGAGCCGGCCGAAAGGGTCCCGCAGGGCGAGGCCCGCCCGGTAGCCGCGCTCCACCAGCAGGGCGTACAGCAGAAAGATCGCCGCGAGCCCCGTGAGCCCCAGTTCCTCGCCCGCCGTGGCCAGGATGAAGTCCGACTTGGTGGCGAAGCCGATGAGGATGGAGTGCCCGCGGCCGAGCCCGGTGCCGAGCACACCGCCCGCGGCGAAGGCGAACAGCGACTGGGAGAGCTGGTTGGGTCCCCGTCCGGCCTCGATGGTGGCGAAGGGGTGCAGCCAGTCCTCGATGCGCTGGTTCACATGCGGCTCCAGGCGCCCCACGGCCACCGCACCGAGCACGGCGAGCAGCAGCCCGACCGCGATCCAGCCGGTGCGCCCCGTGGCGACGTACAACAGCACCACGAACAGCCCGAAGAACAGCAGCGAGGTGCCCAGGTCCCGCTCCAGGACCAGCACTCCGACGCTCAGCAGCCAGATCGTCACGATCGGCCCGAGCACCCGCCCGGTCGGGAACTGCAACCACCACAGCCTGCGGCCCGTGTACGCGAGCGCGTTGCGGTTGGCGGCGAGATAGGCGGCGAAGAACACCGCGAGCAGCACCTTCGCGAACTCGCCGGGCTGGATGGAGAATCCGGCGAACCGGACCCAGATCCGGGCGCCGTTGACCGCCGGGAACAGGCTCGGCAGCGCGAGCAGTCCGAGCGCGGCGGCCACGCACACATACGCGTACCGCTGGAGCACCCGGTGGTCGCGCAGTACCAGCACGACGGCGATGAACAGCCCGATCCCCAGGGTGGACCACACGAGCTGGGCCGGGGCCGCCTGGTCGTTCGGGGTCTCCAGGTCCAGCCGGTAGATCAGGACCAGCCCCAGTCCGTTGAGCAGCACACCGATCGGCAGGAACAGCGGGTCGGCGTACGGCGCGCGGATGCGCACCACGAGATGTGCGAACAGCGCGAGCACGGCGAGCCCGGCGCCGTAACCGACGGCGCCGGGCGGGACGGTGCCGGTTCGGGCCAGGCCCACCGCGCAGTAGCCGTACACGGAGAGCAGGACGGCCAGCACGATCAGGGCGAGTTCGATGCCACGGCGCCGGGGGAGGCGTACGGCGGGCTCGCGAGCCTGCCCCGCCGCCAGGGTGGTTCCGGCCTTGGTCATGCCCGGAACCTACCCAAACGGGGCGTCTTGTGGGTCGTGCCGACCGGCACCAGCGTGGCGCGGGTGGACCCGATCCCGCTACCGCGTCTCCGCCACAGGCAGGACGAGCGTGGCGACAGCCCCACCATCCACGGCGTTGCCGAAGAACAGCCGGGCCGCGAGCACCTCCGCCTGCCCCACGGCGATGGTCAGTCCCAGCCCGTGCCCGGTCGCCCCGCCCTCCGTGCGGAACCGCTGCGGCCCGTGCGCCACCAGATACTCCGGATACCCGGCCCCGTGGTCCCGGACGGTCACCACGGCCCCGTTGACCGTCAGAACCACCGGCGGTGCCCCGTGCTTGTGCGCGTTGGCCACGAGGTTCCCCAGCACCCGCTCCAGCCGCCGCCGATCGGTCTCCACCCGCGCGTCGGCGAGCACGCGGACCTCCGTGTCGGTGCCCGAGGCGCGCACCACCCGCCGGGCCAGCGCCCCCAGCTCCTCGGTGTCCACCGCCGGCTTCTCCCGCCCGGTGTCCAGCCGGGAGATCTCCAGCAGGTCCTCGGTGAGGGTACGCAGCGCCGCCACTCGGTCGCGCACCAGCTCGGTCGGCCGGCCCGGCGGCAGCAGCTCCGCCGCCGCGTGCAGCCCGGTGAGGGGGGTGCGCAGCTCGTGCGCCACGTCCGCGGTGAACCGCTGCTCGCTCAGCAGTTTGCTCTGCAGGCTCGACGCCATGGAGTCCAGGGCCGCCGCCACGGCGCCCACCTCGTCCTGCGGCCGGGACGGGTCCTTGGCGAGGGGGTCGTCGACGCGCGCGTCCAGGTCGCCCGCGCTGATCCGCCGGGCCACCCGGGCCGTGCTGTGCAACCGCCGGGTCACCCGGGTCACCGCGAACACGCCGACCAGCACCGTCGCCCCGATCGCGAGCCCGGACGACCACAGGATCGAGTTGTCGAGCCCGGCGATGGTCCGGGACTGCTGCGAGTAGTCGACCGCCACGGCCAGCGCCCGGTTCCCGGCCACCGGGCCCGCCGCCCACATGGTCGGCCGCCCGTCGTGCGTGGAGACCATCGTGCCGCGCTCACCGGCCGCCGCCAGCCTCCGCAGCGACGCGGGCAGCCCCTCGGGGTCCACCCCGGCGTTCGGCAACAGCGCATCCCCGGCCTCGTACGCCTGCGTGGCGTCCGCGAGGCGGGCCAGGGCCAGGTCGCGGGCCTGGCCGACGGTCTGGTTGGTCACCGAGACGTGCACCAGGACGCCGAGCAGCGCGGCCAGCGCACAGCACATCACCGTGATGAACGCGGCGGCCTTGACGGCGAGCGGCCCGGCCCAGCGGGGCAGCGCGACCCTCATCGCACGCTCGCGGAGGAGGAAGCGGAGGCCGCGGCGGAGGCGGAGTCGGCGGACGAAGCGGCGGGGGAGGCGGAGGGGGACGCGGACGGCGACGGCTTCTTGGCGCGCCGGCCGTTGCCGGTGTGCAGGTACTCGTCGCGGGAGAACACCATCGCCCGCTGCCCCGGATCCCACACCCAGGTCGTGCGGTACTCGTAGCCGGAGATGTCGGCCGGTGAGCGCTCGATCAGCGACCGGCCCGCCAGCTCCACCCCGAGGATCGCGTCGTTGTCGGCCAGCACCCGCACCAGCCTGTGCTTCTCGACGGTGTAGACCCGTACGGCCGTCTGGTTGGTCGGGTACAGCCGGAAGCCGAGCGTCATGTCGTCCCGGCCGTCCCCGGTGAGATCCCGGTAGTACGGCTTCAGCAGCGGGCAGCGGGACCGGTCGCCGCCGGGCCGGCAGTCCTTCAGCCGGTCCACCGTCCCGTGGTACGCCCCCTTCGACCCGTAGTCGTCCGGCTGCGCCTTGATCTCGGCCTCGACCACGTCGACCGGGTCCACCTCGCGGATGTCGTCGCCGGGGACCGTGATGCCCTTGACGACGTCCCGGGTCGCCACGTCGTAGGGGTAGGCGGGGCTGGAGGCCGGGCGCAGGTCGGGCCAGAGCTTGGCGGGGCTGACGGCGGTCGGGGTCGGGCCCGCGCCCTGCAGCCCGCCGGAGTCCCCGCAGGCCACCGCCGTCGCCGACAGCAGGGCGACGGCGGCCGCGGTGAGGGCTGTGCGCGCGGGACGGCGGGCTGGCACGGTGCTCCTGGGGTGTGCGGGGCGGTCGGGGCCCGTACACCTTATTCGTAGACGAGAAAAATTCGTATGTAAGTCGTACGTAAGTCCTTTTTGCGCGCCGGTCGGCGCGGCGTTGCGGAAAAGGCTACTCGGCCAGTTCCTCCAGCAGCCGCACGGTGGTCAGGCCCGCGCGCAGGTACTCCACGAACAGGTCGTTGTGCAGGGCCCACGCCGAGCGCCGGGCCCGGATCAGCTGGATCACCTCGTCCGGCGAGGCCCGCCCCCGCTGGACCAGGGCGTGCGCGACGACCAGGCCCGAGCGGTTGTAGCCGTGGTAGCAGCGCACGAGCACCCGGCGTCCGGCGTCCAGCGCCTCGTTCGCCGCCCGGGCCAGCCGGATCACCCCGGCGAGCTGCGTCCCGTCCAGCGGGCCGTCCGGAATCGGCCACACATGGTGCTCGACCCCCGGATCGGGGCCGTAGCCCGGCAGCCGCAGCAGCGTCTGCACCACGTCGAACTCGTCGCGTACGACGGCGAGCTCCGGCCGTCCCGAACAGCCCCGGAACTCGTGCCCGCCCATCCACAGGCCGGGCACGATCTCGTTCCACGGGCTCTCCGGAGCCGGCACGTCGGGCTGCTTTCCGCGGATCCGCAACGGCGCCTCCCCAACTCCCCCTCGCAGGGCCGCCTCCACGGTAACCGGTCTTGCCCAGGGAGCACCCCGCCTGTTCCCATGGTCGGGGGTGATGGCGCATGAGCGGACTGCGCGTGGTGCCGGCCTATCGGCACGGCCGGGAGCGGCTGTACGTCTGCCGCCCGGACGGAAGCAACGCTGCCTGGTACGACCGGGAGACGGGCCGGGTCAACCTGCTCGGCGAGGACTGCAGGAACGATGTACTCCAAGCCCTGAAACCGTTCCTCACCGGCCCGGTGACCGTGGGCCCGCCGCCGGTGCCGACCCCCGTGGAGCTCGCCCGGCTGACCCTGCATCCCGACGACGACCTGGCGCCCAACCGCCCCGGCGAGGCCCTGCTCGTCGCCCTCGACCGCGACCCCGGCCCCGCCCACCGGCTGCGCCCCGACCCGCGCCGGCGCGCGCTGGCCGCCGAGGAGGCCGTCGGCGCCGCCCTGGACGGCCTGGAGGGCGCCGGCTGGCACACCCTGCACTCCGTCGCCCTGCCCGGCGGCGACCGCATCCACCATCTGCTGCTCGGCCCGGGCGGCCTGTTCGCCGTGCACGCCCTGTACGCCCGCAAGGCCCGGGTCCTGATCGCCGACCCGATGGTCACCGTGGGCCGCCGCGAGGCCGAGCCGCTGCTGCGCCGGCTGCGGGCTCTCGCCGACCGGGCCTCCTACGCCCTGACCGCCGAGGTGCGCTCGGTGCTCGCCCTGGTGGGCCCGGCCGGGGTGACGGTCACCGAGCGGCCGCGGGCGGTACGGATCCTGCGGGACACCGAGCTGACCGGCCTCGCCCGGTTCGGCGGGGTGCTGAAGCCGGCGGACGTGGAGGCCCTGCACGGGATGGCCCGGGACCGCCGCACGTGGGGAAGGGTGTAGATCGCGGGCGTCGAGCCGGGGGCGCCGGTCAGGGCAGCGGCGCCGCCGTTCCCGGGTCCAGCAGGGGTGCCATCAGGTCCCCCAGGTCCTGGAGCCGCGGCGCGATGTCGTCCGCCCGGAACTCCAGCTGTGCCGGGCTGCGGCAGTCCGCCACCTCCTCCCAGGTCACGGGCGCCGAGACCAGCGGGACCCGGCGGGCACGCAGGGTGTAGGGCGTGGCCGTGGTCTTGCGGGCCGCGTTCTGGCTCCAGTCGACGAACACCTTCCCCGGCCTGAGGCTCTTCGTCATCCGGTGCACCACCAGCCGGGGCATCGTCCGCTCGGCCTCCACGGCGAGCGCCTTGGCGTATTCGCTCGTCCGTTCGGGCGAGCCGCCGTGCACCGCCGCCAGCAGGTGCAGCCCCTTCGACCCGGCCGTCTTCGGGTACGCCTCGATGCCGTCCGCCGCGAGCCGCTCGCGCAGCCAGAGGGCCACCTCGCAGCAGTGGACGACGTTCGCCGGTGCCCCCGGGTCCAGGTCGAAGACCAGCCGGTCGGCCTCGTCCGGGCTCTGTACCAGCCACTGGTGGGTGTGGAACTCGGTGACCAGGTTCGCCGCCCAGACCAGGCTCGGCAGATCCTGTACGACGACCATCCGGGCCGGGCTGTCCGCCGAGGACCGCGGCACCTCGGCGGTCGTGACCCACTCGGGCGTACCCGGCGGCACGTTCTTGGTGAAGAACAGCTGGCCGTCCGGGCCGTCCGGATAGCGCAGGAAGGACACGGCCCGGTCGCGCAGGTGCGGCAGCAGCGCATCGGCGCTGGTCGCGTAGTAGTGCACCAGCTCCGCCTTGGTGAACCCCGTCTCCGGATACAGCACCTTCTGCAGGTTGCTGAGCGCGACCCGCCGCCCCTCCACCTCTGTGATAGGCGTCATAAGATGACAATCCCAGACAAGCCGCCGAAATATCCGAAACCGGTGAGTCGGCGGTGTCATCGGCAGCGGAACCGGCAGAGGAAGGGTGCGGCACGTGCGGTCGATATGGAACGGCGCCATCTCCTTCGGGCTCGTCAGCATCCCGATCAAGCTGGTGAACGCCACGGAGAGCCACGCGATCTCCTTCCGCCAGATCCACACCGAGGACAACGGGCGCATCCGCTACCGCAAGGTGTGCGAGCTCGACGACCGCGAGGTCAGCCAGGACGAGATCGGCAAGGGGTACGAGGACGCGGACGGCACGATCATCCCGATCACCGACGACGACCTCTCCCACCTGCCGATCCCGACGGCCCGCACCATCGAGATCGTGGCCTTCGTGCCGGCCGACCGGATCGACCCGCTCCAGATGGGCGCGGCGTACTACCTCGCGGCGAGCGGCGCCCCGGCCGCGAAGCCGTACACCCTGCTGCGCGAGGCCCTCAAGCGCAGCAAGAAGGTCGCCATCGCCAAGTACGCGCTGCGCGGCCGGGAGCGGCTCGGCATGCTGCGGGTCGTCGGCGACGCCATCGCCATGCACGGCCTGCTGTGGCCGGACGAGGTCCGCGCGCCGGAGGGTGTGGCCCCCGACGCCGCCGTCACCATCCGGGACAAGGAACTCGACCTCGCGGACGCCCTGATGGACACCCTGGGCGAGGTCGACCTGGAGGACCTGCACGACGAGTACCGGGAGGCGCTGGAGGAGGTCATCGCCGCCAAGGCCACCGGCGAGGCCCCACCGGAGGCGCCCGCGCCGGCCACCGGGGGCACGGTGCTGGACCTGATGGCGGCGCTGGAGAGCAGCGTGCGGGCGGCCCGGGAGTCGCGAGAGGCGCCGTCCGGCGCCGGGGCCGAGGTCAGATCCCTGCCGCGGAGAGCCGCGCCGAAGGCGACGGGGGGCAAGAAGTCGACGTCCACGGCGAAGAAGACCGCCGCCGCGAAGAAGGCGGAGCCGGCGCGCAAGTCGACGGCCAAGACCGCCCGGTCGACGGCGGGGGCGAAGAAGACGGCGGCCTCGAAGGGCACGGCGAAGAAGACGGCGGCCGCGAAGAAGACCGCGTCACGCAAACGGTCGGCCTGAGGGGGCGTTCTCGAGCCGAGGGCGCTTGTTTCGATGCGAGGGATCCTGCGAGGGCGGGTCTTCCGTTTTGCCTTGCGGAGGCGTAGGTTCCGTTTACCCCGCGACGGCGCCTTTCGAGGCGCTGGCCCGCCAGTTCCGGACGGCGGGCCGCGCGGGGGCCAAACGTAGGGCCGCGACCGATGCCTGCGACCCTCCAGCCGTCGGCTCCACCGGGCCCCTCGCGGCACCCCGCCTGCAGCCCGGAGCCTGTCGCCGCCGCAGGACGGTCCGAGCGCGAGCGACCTGTCAGCGGTGCCGGCGGGCGTTGAGCCGGGCGGCCTGGCGGGTCAGGTGGTCGCGCTCGGCGAGATGGGGCGCCTTTCGGGCGGCCTCGGCGTACAGCCGCGCCGCCGTCGCCGGATCACCGTCGCGCTCGTGCAGGTACGCCGCCACCGCCGTGTGGCGGGGCAGCGCGTCGTCCAGTTCCGCGAGCGCCGCGAGGCCGGCGCGGGGCCCGTCGGCCTCACCGACGGCGACCGCGCGGTTGAGCCGGACGACGGGGTTGTCGGTCAGGCGCACGAGCTCGTCGTACCACTCGACGATCTGCACCCAGTCGGTCTCCTCCGCTGTGGGCGCGTCGGCGTGGAGTGCCGCGACGGCGGCCTGGGCCTGGAACTCGCCCAGCCGGTCGCGGGCGAGGGCCGCCTGCAGGATCGCGACGCCCTCGGTGATCGACTCGGTGTCCCACCGGCCGCGGTCCTGCTCGGCGAGCGGCACCAGGCTGCCGTCGGCCGCGGTCCGGGCGGCGCGGCGGGCGTGGTGGAGCAGCATGAGGGCGAGCAGTCCCGCCACCTCGGGGTGGTCCACCTGGGCCGCAAGCTGCCGGGTGAGCCGGATGGACTCGGCGGCGAGGTCGACGTCGCCGGAGTAGCCCTCGTTGAAGACGAGGTAGAGGACGCGCAGCACGGTGGCGACGTCGCCGGGCCGGTCGAACCGCACGCCGGAGACGGTGCGCTTGGCCCGGCTGATCCGCTGCGCCATGGTCGCCTCGGGCACGAGGTAGGCCTGGGCGATCTGCCGGGTGGTGAGCCCGCCGACGGCGCGCAGGGTGAGCGCGACCGCCGACGCCGGCGTCAGCGACGGGTGGGCGCACAGGAAGTACAGATGCAGCGTCTCGTCCACCGCGGGCGCCGGCCCGGGCGCCGGCTCCTCGTCGACGAGGTCCTCACGCCGGCGGCGGGCGGCGTCCGCCCGGGCAGCGTCGAGGAACCGGCGCCAGGCCACGGTGACCAGCCAGCCCTTCGCGTCCCGCGGCGGGTCGGCGGGCCACACGCGAAGCGCCTCGACCAGCGCTTCCTGGACGGCGTCCTCGGCCGCCGCGAAGTCGGCTCCGCGGCGGACGAGGACGGCCAGGACGCTGGGCGTGAGACTGCGCAGCAGTGCCTCGTCCATCGCGGGCGTCACTCCGTGACGGTGGGCGGCGCGGCCAGAAACGGACGCACCTCCAGCCACTCATGGATCGGCTTGCCGCCCGCGCCGGGGGCGGCCGACAGCTCGCCGGCCAGCTCGACGGCACGCTCGTGGCTGTCGACGTCGATCACCATCCACCCGGCGATCAGGTCCTTGGTCTCGGCGAACGGCCCGTCGGTGACCGGCGGCCGCCCCTCACCGTCGTACCGCACCCACGTCCCCTCGGCGGCGAGCGCCTGAGCGTCGACGAACTCACCGGACTTCTCCAGCCGGGCCGCGAAGTCGTTCATGTACCGCACGTGCGCCGAGATCTCCTCCGGCGTCCACTGGTCCATGGGCACGTCGTTGACCGGGGCCGGTGCGCCGCGGTAGTGCTTGAGCAGCAGGTACTTGGCCATGAGTGTGTGCTCCTCGCTGCCGGTGCGACCCATTGTGGCCGCGTTCACCTCAGGGACGCAGCCGGTACCGGGTTCTCGACATCGCCGCCCGAATTCCCTGCGGCTTTCGCGACGGGCAGGAGGGAACGGGGGAGCCGTCTCGTGGGACGTCCGGTCCAGGGCGGGTGGCCGAACGCCGGGATGCCCATCGTTGAGGTGGCCCGGCGCACCGGTCCCTCGCCGGAGCGGGAGATGTATGGTACGTGTCACAGTGCTCGGCTCGAGTGAGCGAGGGGGAGCGGGAGTGCTCGACGAGGCCTTGACGTCTTTGGCGGCTGCCGGCGGTGGCGCAGTGGTACAGGCAGCGGGTACGAGTTTGTGGACTGCCTTCAGTAACGGTGTGGCCCGGCTCTTCGGGCGGGGAGACGACCGGACGACCCAGGTGACTCTCGTACGCCTGGACAGGACGGCGGCCGCCCTCGGGCAGGCCGCCGCAGACGACGCGGAGCGGGTGCGTGCGGGCGAGGAGACGTCCTGGCAGACCCGGTTCCAGGACCTGCTGGATGAGCTTCCGGAGCGTGAGCGCGAGGAGGCTGCCGCCGACCTGCGCGAACTGGTCGAGTCGGTCAGTCGCCAGGGCGGCGCGACGGCGGGTGACGGTGGTCTCGCCGTCGGTGGGAACGTGAGTATCCGCGCCGACCGCGGCTCGGCGGCTGCCGGCGTCATCAACGGGGGCGTGCATCTGGGCACCCCTCACCAGCCGGGCCCGGCCCAGGGTTGACGGTTCCCGGCAATTCCCTCAGCAACCCGCACATCGTCGGCCCTGCGGTGGCTCTTGCCCAGAACGGCTCCGTCGCGGTCGTTCATGCCGACACGGTGATCCACCAAGCCGCGCCACGGACAGAAGTGGTGTGGCCACAACTCGTCGGTGTCATACCGGGACAGGTCGGTTCCTTTCAGCACCGCGACGTCGCGGACACTCTCGACGCGGCGGTAGCCGGTGGCGGGACGGCCGTCCTCTGCCAGGTACTCTCCGGCACCGGAGGCGTGGGCAAGACGCAGCTTGCCGCCCACTATGCCCGACGCCAGTTGACCTCCCGCAGCGTGGACCTTCTCGTCTGGGTCACTGCGAGCAACCGGGACGCGATCACCTCCATGTACGCGAGCGCCGGCAGCCGGACAGCCGGTGCCGACAGCAGTGACCCCGAACAAGCGGCTCAGCAGTTCGTGACCTGGCTGGAGACGACCGACCGGCCGTGGCTGGTCGTCTTGGACGACGTGGCTGATCCGAGTGACCTGAGCGGGCTGTGGCCGCCACAGTGCCCGACAGGCCGCGTGGTCATCACCACCCGCCGCCGGGACGCCGCCTTGGCGCGCCGGGGGCGCCTGGTCCAAGTCGGCCTTTTCACCTCTGACGAGGCCACCGCCTACCTCACCTCCACGCTCACGGCTCTCGACCGGCACGACGAACCGGAGCAGATCGCGGGTTTGGCCGAGGACCTCGGCTTTCTGCCACTGGCCTTGGCACAGGCCGCCGCATATTTGATCGACCGCGACCTGGATTGCGCCGAGTACCGTCGACGCCTGGCGGACCGCCGCCGCACCCTCGCCGAGGTCCTCCCCGAGAACGGGGCCCTGCCGGACGACCAACGGGACACCGTGGCCGCCACTTGGTCACTGTCGGTCGAGTTGGCCGATCAGCTTGCTCCCGCGGGTCTGGCCCGTCCCATGCTGCAGCTCGCGAGCATGCTGGATCCCAACGGCATCCCTTCCACCGTCCTGACCAGCCCTCCTGCCTTGGCGTACCTGACGTCCCAGCGCCTGCGGTCGCCCGGCGACCTTCCCCGCGCGGGGGAGCAGGAGGGGACGGTACTCGAGGAGGACGCGCACGACGCGCTGTCCCACCTGCACCGGCTGAACCTCGTCGATCGCGACCGCGACGCGTCCGACCGCGTCGTGCGCGTCCACGGCCTGATCCAGCGGGCCACCCGCGACGAACTGACGATCCCCGAGTTCGACCGTGCCGTACAGGTCGTCGGCCAGGCTCTGTGCGACGTCTGGCCCCAGTTGGACACACCCCTGAGCGGCGGGGTCCTGCGGGCGAACGCAGACGCCCTGCATGCTCACGCCGGGGACCGGTTGTGGTCGGTCGAGGCTCACCCGGTGCTGTTCCAGGCCGGGAAGAGCCTCAGGAGAGCGGGGCTCCTCGTCTCCGCAGTCGCCTACTGGCGGGTGCTGTGTGACGCTGCCCGGCAACACCTCGGGTCCGCGCATCCCGACACCCTCGCCGCCCGCTATTACCTGGCCGACCTGCGGGGACAGTCGGGTGATCGGGCGGGTGCTGTGGCGGCAAGCGAGGAACTGCTCGCGGACCGGCTGCGGGTGCTCGGCGGGGATCACCCGGACACGCTTGCCACCCGCGCCCAGATCGCCCATCTGCGGGCGGCGGCGGGTGACCGGGTGGGTGCTCTGGCGGCGGCCGAGGAGTTGTTCGCGGAGCGGCTGCGGGTGCTCGGCGGGGATCACCCGGAGACTCTTGCCACCCGCGTTCAGATCGCCCAACTGCGTGGGGACGCGGGTGATTGGACGGGTGCCCTGGCGGTGGCCGAGGAGTTGCTCGCGGACCGGCTGCGGGTGCTCGGCCCGGAGCACATCGACACTCTCGCGTCCCGCGCCCTGATCGCCCATCTGCGGGCAGCGGCGGGTGATCGGGTGGGTGCTCTGGCGGCGGCCGAGGAGTTGTTCGCGGAGCGGCTACGGGTGCTCGGCGGGGACAATCCGGAGACTCTTGCCACCCGCGCCCAGATCGCCCAACTGCGGGGAGAGTCGGGTGATTGGACGGGTGCCCTGGTGGCGGCCGAGGAGTTGCTCGCGGACCGGCTGCGGGTGCTCGGCGGGGACCACCCGGACACGCTTGCCACCCGCGTCCAGATCGCCAACTGGAGGGGCAGGACCGGCGATCGAGCCGGCGCTCTGGTGGCGGCCGAGGAGTTGCTCGCGGACCGGCTGCGGGTCTCGGGCCCGGACCACTCCGCCACCCTTGCCGCCCGCGCGCAGGTCGCCGAGCGGCGGGGGCAGGCCGGTGACTGGGCGGGCGCTCTGGTGGCGGCCGAGGAGTTGTTCGCGGACCGGCTGCGGGTCTCGGGCCCGGACCATCCCGCCACCCTTGCCGCCCGCGCGCAGGTCGCCGAGCGGCGGGGGCAGGCCGGTGACTGGGCGGGGGCTCTGGTGGCGGCCGAGGAGTTGTTCGCGGACCGGCTGCGGGTCCTGGGCCCGGACCACGCGGACACTCTTGCCACCCGCGCCCAGGTTGCCGAGCGGCGGGGGCAGGCCGGTGACTGGGTGGGAGCCCTGGTGGTGGCCGAGGAGTTGCTCGCGGACCGGCTGCGGGTCTCGGGTCCGGACCACGCCGACACCTTCGCCGCCCGCAGGACCGTGGCTTTCCTGAGAAGGCAGGTCGGTGACCGGACAGGCGCTGTGGTGGCGGCCGAGGAGCTGCTTGCGGATCGGCAGCGGGCCTTGGGCCCGGATCACCGCGATACCCTTGCCGCCCGCGCCCAGGTTGCCGACAGGCGGGGACAAGCCGGCGATCCGGCGGGTGCTGTGGTGGCGGCCGAGGAGTTGCTCGCGGACAGGCTGCGGGTGCTCGGCCCGGACCACGTCGATACTCTCGCTTCCCGGGGTCAGGTGGCGCACTGGCGGGGCAAGAGCGGCGATCCGGCGGATGCTGTGATGGCGGCCGAGGAGTTGTACGCGGATCGGCTGCGGGTCCTGGGCCCGGACCACGCCGACACGCTCGCTTCCCGGGGTCAGGTGGCCAACTGGCGGGGCAAGAGCGGCGATGCGGCGGGTGCTGTGGTGGCGGCCGAGGAGTTGCTCGCGGACAGGCTGCGGGTGCTCGGCCCGGACCACGTCGATACTCTCGCTTCCCGGGGTCAGGTGGCGCACTGGCGGGGCAAGAGCGGCGATGCGGCGGGTGCCGTGGTGGCGGCCGAAGAGGCGTTTGCGGAGCGGCTGCGGGTCCTCGGCCCGGACCACGTCGATACCCTCGCGTCCCGCGCCCTGATCGCCCATCTGCGTGCGGCGGCGGGTGATCGGGTGGGTGCCTTGGCGGCGGCCGAGGAGTTGCTTGCGGATCGGCTGCGGGTCCTGGGCCCGGACCACGCCGACACGCTCGCCACCCGCCGCAACATCGCCCGACTGCGGAGTAAGGTCCCGAAGTCGGCCAAGGGAAGTCGGCGCCGAGGCGCAAGGCAGGGGGCACCGGCAGCCCGCTCCGGAGCACCACAGGGCCGATTCTTCCTGCGCTGGATCGCTGCCGACGGCGTCCGTCAGTCCATGGGCCCCTTCCCCCGCGCCAGCACCGCGCGGCAGGCCGGCGAATGGGCCCGCAAAGGCGGTGGCACCGAAGTCCAGGTGACCGAGGAGCGCTCGCAGGACGAGCCACTCGCCTGACGGGCGGTCATGTAGTTTCATTCCCGCCCGTCCGCTGGGACCCGGGCCACGGTCGCTGGCGTGCGGTGGGCCGGCACCGGGGCAACGGCCGCCGGTACGTCAACATGGTCGTACGCGCGGATGACCTGGAGAACTTCCGGGTCAAGGGTGTCTACAGCGAAGCTCTGGTGCGTGCCCTCAACGGCCACGACCACGACCCGGCCGCCCCGCGGACCCTGCAGAACCCGTGGACCCGCGAGCGGGCCCAGAAAAGGGCGGACGCCTGGAACCAACCCCGGGAGCCCGTCCGCATCGACGGCCACTCCCACCCGTGGATCTCCGTTCCCAACCCTCCGCCGGCAGAGCTCCAGCTCGACGGTGAAACCCTGCACCTGGCCCACTACGGCACCAGGGGAGCCCACTACAGCCGCACACCCCCTCCCGTGGAACGGATCCCCCGGTCCTGAGCGGGGCGTACGTGACGTTCCACGGTGGCCGCGCCCCGGTTGCTGTCGGCATCTCGGCAACGTCGATGCGAGTGCCCAGGGGCCTCGTGGAGCTGCACGAACATCGTCAAGGCCGGCATGACCCGCCGCCTCGAGCCGGTGGACCGCGTCCGGGAACCCGGTGGCGCTTCAGTGCCGTTCCGGTACGACGTCCATGCCATGTTCTCTTCCGAGGACGCCGGGCCACTGGAGTCCGAACTCCACAAGGCGGCCGCCGATCGACGCGTCGACTGGCCGCGTCAACCGTCGCCCTGCTCGATGTCCAGATGGATCGGACCCCGGAGAACGGGGCTGGGCCGGTACGGCGGCGGGTCGGCGACCAGCCTGGGGCGGTCGAGCCGGCGTACCAGCTCGGTCAGCGCGATCTGGGTCTCCCGCCGGGCCAGCGGGCCGCCGAAACACAGGTGGATGCCGCTGCCGAACCCCAGGTGCTGGTTGTCACGCCGGTCCGGGTCGAAGCGGTCCGGATCGTGGAAGCGCTTCGGATCGCGGCTGCCTGAGGCCAGCATGAGCATGATCTGCGAGCCCTGGGGGATGACGGTGTCGGCGACGGTGATGTCGCTGTACGCCGCCCGCCAGGGGATGACGTGCACGGGGGGCTCGTAGCGCAGCAGTTCCTCGACCAGCGGCACGACGAGGTCCGGTTCGTCGCGCAGTCGCCGCAGCACCCGCGGGTGGCGCAGCAGCGTCAGCATGCCGTTGGCGATGAGGTTGACGACGGTCTCATGGCCGGCGATCAGGAGCAGTTTGGCGGTGGCGACGATTTCGGCGTCGGCCATCCGGCCGTCGGGCCCGTCGTCGTTGGCCAGCCGTGACAGCAGGTCGTCTCCCGGCCGGCCGTGGCGCTGTTCCACCAGCTCGCCGAGGCGCTGACGCAGGTCCTTACGGGCCTGCACGCCCTTGTCCAGTTTCTCCCTCGGGTCGGTCTCGGGGTCGTAGTCGACCGAGTTCATGATGTCGTTCACCCAGAGGTGGAACCACGGCTCGTCCTCGCGTGGCACACCGAGCAGGTGACAGACCACGGTTACGGGAAGCGGGAAGGCGAAGTCGTCGACGACGTCGATCCGCTCCTTGCCCGCCAAATCGTCGACCAGGCTGCCGACGGTGGCGGTCAGGAAGCCTTCGAGTCCGGTCACCAGGCCAGGAGTGTGCGGGGGGCCGAAGTGACGCATCGCCATACGCCGCAGGCGATCGTGCTCGGGCGAGTCCATGTGGATGAACGACGACGTGGCCTGTCCCTCGGCTGAGGGCATCGGACGCGACAGATTGCGCACGTCGGAACTCAGATGCGGGTCGTTCAGTAGGTCCGTGATCTCGCGGTAGGTGCTGATGACGTAGCTGCCGTCCTCCTGTCGAGCCACCGGCGTCCTGCGCAACTCGGCATACAGCGGGTAGGGGTCGGCCCGGGCGGAGTAGTCGAAGATCCGTCGCAGCGTTCCGGGCGTCCCGGTCGGGGTCGTCCGGCCTTCCTCCCGCCGATGCCGGCGCACGGCCGTGACCCGGTGCTCACCCGGGTCATGGCCTGTGACGACCGCCGTGGCGCCCTGCGCGAGCACGGCGGGGCCGGGGAAGTCGACGGGCACCGGCTTCATGTCGGCCGGCCGGTCCGGCGTGGGACAGGGGGGCGGGAAAGGTGCGGCCGTTTCGATCAACCGTCGGTAGTGTTCCAGCCACTTGCCGTTGTTGAAGCTCACGGCAGCCGTGACGCGGCCCCGATAGCCGTACGCGGTGACGAAACGGTGGTCGTCCAGCGATCCCTGGGTGACGACCACCTCGTCGGCGAAGGTCGGCACGCCGACGGACTTGATGTTGACGCCGAACTGGATCGACCAGAACAGCGGGATGGACAGGTGGGACCAGCGGTCGGCCGGGGCGCTGACCATGTTGTGTGCCGCGACCTCTGCCTGCTCCACGGCGTTGGCCCAGTGCTCCAGCGAGATGAGACGGCATCCGTAGACGGGGTGGGGGCAACGCGCCACGTCTCCCGCGGCGAAGACGTCGTCGATGACGCGGCCGTTGATGTCGAGGGCGCGGCAGCCCGTGTCACAGGTGATTCCCCACACGCCCGCCGCCAGTCCCGACTCCCGCAGCCACTCGGTGTTGCGGATGCTCCCGAGTGCCACCACCGCCACATCGGCGTCGACGGTACTGCCGTCGTCGAAGTGAGCACGGCGAAACCGTCCCTGCGCGTCGCCCTCGAGCCGGGTGACCCGGACACCGCACCGCAGGTCGACACCATGAGCGCGCTGCATGTCGGCCGCAGCCTCGCCGATCATGGCGCCGAGCGCCCCGACCAGCGGGGCCGGCCCGATTTCGGCGACGGTCACCGGGATCTCCCGCTCGCGGCAGATGGAGGCGATCTCGGAGCCGGTGAATCCCGCACCGATGACCAGCACACGGGAGGGTCCGGCGGCGAGGGCCCGCTGCAGGCTCTCCGCATGCTCGCGCGTGCGTACGACGAACACTCCGTCCAGGGCCGCCTCGGACTCGACGAACCACGGCCGGGCCCGTACCCCGGTGGAGATCAGCACCCGGTCGAAGGGAACCTCGCGTCCGTCGGCGAGACGCACGTGGTGCGTCGCGAGGTCCAGCCCGCCGGCGGGCACGCCCAGCAGCCACTCCGCGTCGACGGAACGACGGCGGGGCAAAGTGGTGCCCCCGGCCGGCACCCACCCGGTCAGTACTTGCTTGGACAGGGGAGGCCGGTCGTAGGGCTCGCCCACCTCGTCACCGATCATGGTCAACGATCCGGTGAAACCCTCGTCTCGCAGAGCCTCCGCGGCCCGCAGCCCCGCCAGCGAAGCCCCGACGACCACGATGCGGCCATCGCGCCTGAACGCACGCAGGTCGTCGGCACTGGTCATGACGGCGGCGCCTCCGCCGGTGCGTGCCGCGCCTCCGGCTGGTCGACCAGGATCGCCTGGACCGGGCAGGCCGCCACGGCGCGCAGCACCTGGTCGCGCTGGGCGTCGTCGGGGTTCGGGTCGTACATGAGCGCTTCCTCCCCGTGCATCCGGAACGCCTCCGGAGCCAGGAACGCGCACTGCGCATACCCCTCACATCGGGAAAGATCAACGACGACTTTCACCCCGACCTCCACAGGGAGTGGGAGCTGCGGACTCTCAAGCCGGCGCCACTCTGGAAAGCACGGACCATCGCGGCTGAGGCGACCGGCGCCTGACCGGGGACGTATCCCTGGTTGCGGCCGCATTCTGCTTACGTAAGCGGCGCTCTTTCGGATTGCCGTTTCGGCTTTGTACCGCCGTTTCGCCGGAAACCGTGTGGCACGGCGTGCCGGAATACCGTCAGAGAATCAGCGTAACAGCGGCACCGACACCGGTGCTGGCTCCCGCCTTCTCCCATTGCCTCGGTGCGCCTCTCGGTCTCGCGCGCGCAACAGCGTGATCAAATAGGGCATGGCATCATCCTGGACTGGTGATCGGGTACGCCTACGCGCTATCGAGCCCGACGACTGGACAGCGTTCATGCGCTTCGCCGACGATGACGGGCGGCGAGGGGGCCGGCTGGATCTGCCGCGGTCCGCCGAGAGCTACCGTGCCTGGGCGCAGGAGCAAGCCGTTGCCAAGTGCCATGACGACCGCTTCCGGTTGGCAGTCGAAGCCACGGCCACGGGAGACCTGGTCGGCACGGTCGGCTCGCATCGCACCGGCCCTCGTTCAGGCTGGTTCGAGTTCGATGTCACGATCGGCGCTGACCACCGGCGCAAAGGCTACGCGGCAGAAGCCGTGGTGCTGCTGCTGCGCTTCATGTTCGCCGAGCGGCGCTATCACAAATGCCTAGCAGCGGCCTTCGCCCACAACGAGGCATCGCTGGCGCTTTTTCGTCGGCTCGGCTTCACCGAGGAGGGGCGCTTGCGGGAACACGTTTTCTTCGCCGGCCGGCACCACGACCTCGTCATGATGGGCATGCTCGCCGACGAGTTCGGCCGGCGACACACGATGAGCGAACAGTGAGCCGGTCGTCCAGGCGGGTACGGAACGGCACTCGAACTCGATCAACGTTCGCTCTTCGCTGGTGGAGGCGGCCCGGCACCGACAGCAGGACTGCCCTCAGCCGCGCAAGGTGGCGCGCAGGCGCAAGCCGACAGTCGCGAGACCTTCGAGGGTGGTGACCTGGTAGCCGGGTTCCGGTCCGGGCGGCTCGCTCAAGTGGTGGCAGCGGGCGGTCTGCGCAGTCAGGAGCGTCAGCATCGCCATGGCCAGAGCGGCTCCCTCGCAGCCATGCGGCCCGGTACCGAAAGAGAGGAAGGCCCCGGGTTTCGCCGGCGAGCCCGGATCGTCGAGCCAGCGCTCGGGCTGGAACTGGTCCGGCTCGGCGTATTCCCGTGCGTCGCGGTGGGCGGTGTAGGGGCAGACGAGAACGGTGGACCCGGCGTCGATGGTGTAGCCGGCGAGCTGGGTCTGTCGCGGGGCGCGCCGGGTCAGCAGCCAGCTCGGGGGGTACAGCCGGAGCACCTCACTCACCAGTGCCTGGGTGTATCGCAGGCTGCCGAGGTGGGTGCTGGTCGTCTCGGCCGGGTCCGCGGGCAGCGAGGCGGCCTCGGCCGCGACACGGTCCGCTGCCCGGGGGTGCCGGGCCAGGTGGAGCAGGATCCATCCGGCTGCCCGGGACGGGGCCTCGAAGGTGGCGACGGTGATTCCGGGGAGGGTGTCGAGGATGGCCTCTTCCGGCAGTGGGCCGTAGTGGGGGGAGGGCCGGAGCATCTGTCCCAGCATGTCGTCACCGAGCCGGCCCGATGAACGCCGCCGCCGGACGATGGGCCGCAGAGCGTCGGTGAAGGCGACCTGCTGCCGGGTGCGGAACCGCCGTGCAGGCGTGGGGATCCAGCGCGGCCATACCCAACGCGAGGGGCGTACGAGCACCTCCCGGGCGAGGAAGAGCTGTGAGGCATAGGGCAGCAGGGTGGGAGCGTCTTCGGAGAAGAGGTAGCTCACGCCGATCTCTGCCAGGGCGTGCCGGACCGGGGGCAGGATCTCGACGTCCTGGCCCGTGGGCCACTGGTCGGCGAATCGAGCGGTCCGGGGCGCAATCTCACCGATCCGGGCTGCCACCGCCTGCGCACGTAGTCCGCGCATGCGGGCGGCGTGAGCGTGCGCACGCTCCTCGGGCGTCGGCGCTCCGCTCGACCGCTTCAACGGCGGGAAGAGAGGCGAGGACGCCTTGGGGAAGTCCTGCGCGCGGCGCAGGACCGCTTCACACGGCCCGGCCGCAGCGGCTACGTAGACACCCGGCTCCAGCTGCCAGACGTCCCCACACTCTTCAGCGCCACGGCGCGCCAATGCCAGCCGGTCGCGGCTCCAGGCCGCGAAGCCGCCTTCGGGCAACCGCGGCGGCTCATTCCTTCGGCCCATGAGATCGTCCCCGGCTCTCGTGCCCGTCCAGGCCGATACCGTCGGCAGCGTGGCTCGGAACTGGCGGGCGCCCAAGGACGCCCGCCGGCAGTGCGGTCGGTCCTAGTCGTCGCCTGCGTACGCATCCCATTCGTGGGCCCCGTACGCGCCGTAATGGCGGGTGAAGGAAAGCTTGCCGAGCAGCTTGGCGATCATGATGCACTCCTCTCGCCTGGCTTCAGCACCACAGCCACACACGACATATTGCCACACACGGCATATCTGCGATATAGAGCACATTACGGTCACCGGTCGCCCGCATTCACTACGCATTCACTACTGATCACCGCCTTCGGGAACCGCGGTAGCGCCGCCGCGGAGGTCGGCAAGGGCAGCCGGGTGCCGGGTGCCGGGCGCTGACCGCTCCCCGCAGCGCCTTCGTCAGCGCATTGCGCAGGCCCGGCCCGGTCGGCTCGGCATGCAGGCCGAACCTCGGAGTGGCCCAAGGTTTTACCATGGAAATGGACCCCACTCCTGGGCTGCTCCGCTCCTCAGGTCGAAGACATGACGACGAGCGCATAGCAGTCCGGCCGGCACTGTCCAGATCGCCGGCCGCGGCCTATCGGCCCCGCCGAGGTGATGCCGAACAGGCTTTCCATCCCCGCAACATTTCCACCAAAGAGACAAATGGCCGTGGAGGCAATTCCCATGAGAGCGATCGTGGTGACGGACCAGGCTGCGGGAACGGCCGGGATGACGCTGGTGGAGCGGCCCGAGTCGCAGGCAGCGATAAACGATGTCGTCGTTCGGATTCATGCGTCGGGATTCGTGCCCACCGAGATGGCGTGGCCCTCGACCTGGACCGATCGCCTCGACCGTGACCGAACACCGTCGATCCCCGGGCACGAGTTGGCCGGAGTGGTCACCGCCCTCGGCTATGGCACGACGGGACTGTCGGTGGGACAGCGGGTGTTCGGCATCACCGACTGGTACCGCGACGGCACCCTGGCCGAGTACGCGGCCGTCGAGGCACGCAACCTCGCGCCGCTGCCGGGCGATGTCGACTTCACGGTGGGCGCGAGCCTGCCGATCTCGGGCCTGACCGCGTGGCAGGGACTGTTCGAGCACGGCCGCCTTCAGGCGGGGCAGAGCGTGCTCGTGCACGGTGCGGCCGGCGCAGTCGGGTCGATGGCGATGCAGCTCGCACGTGAGTTCGGTGCGTACGTCATCGGCACCGGACGCGCTGCCGACCGTCAGACGGTGCTCGACTTCGGCGCGAGGGAGTTCGTCGACCTCGAGAACGACGCCCTCGGAGAGATCGGCGGCGTCGATCTGGTGTTCGATGGCATCGGTGGCGACATCGGGAAGCGGTCCGCGGGCCTGATCAGGGCCGGGGGAACGCTGGTGTCCATCGTCGGGCCGCCGGAGGCAAGGCCCGCCGACGGCCTGGCGGTTGACTTCGTCGTCGAGTCCGATCGTGCCCAACTGGGCGAGATCGTTCGGCGGGTGCGGGACGGACGACTGCGAACCAACATCGACAACGTCTCGACCCTCGACGATGCCGTCGCCGCCCTCAATCCGACCGGGCGACGCAAGGGGAAGACGATCATCCGCGTTCGTCCGTGAGGACCCGGGGACAGCGGCCGGTCCTCCCCTCCTCGTGGATCAGCGATCGGCGCCGAACGTCAGTGGACGATCGGCCGAGGGGAAGGCCCGGTTGGCCAACGTCGACGGTTCCCCGGGGATCGGCTCGACAAGGATGAGGCTGGATCTCGAAACCTGTACCGGCGCGTGTGCCGGCCTGGGCGTCGGCATCGACCGATCGATGGCGGTCCGCAAGCCTGACGCAGTCACGTACGCCGGATGACCAGCACGGCCACGTCGTCGAGGTGGTCCCCCGCGACCGCGGCGTCGAGGATGCGGTCGGCGGTCTCCTCGACGCTCAGTCCGTCGTGGAGGGCCGCGCCGAGCAGTGTTGCGGTTCGTTCCAGTCCGGCTTCCAATGTGAGGCCGGGTCCTTCGACCACGCCGTCGGTGACCATGACCAGCGCGGCATCCTTGTCCAGTGTGAAGATTCCCTTGTGGTAATCGGTGTCGGGCAGGACTCCCAGCACCGGGCCGCCCGGCAGCTCACGGATGCTGTGGTAGCCGTCTTCGCGTGCGTACAGCAACGGCACGTGGCCGGCGCTGGCGCCGGTGACCTCTCCGTCGTCCGGGTCGACATGCAGCATGGTGCAACTGGCGAATCGTGCCGCGTCCATGGTGACGAGCAGCTCGTTGATGCGTGTCAGTACGGTTGCGGGGTCCGGTTCGCGGGCGGCGATCGCGCGCATGGAGGCGCGTACCTGTCCCATGGCCGCAGCGGCGTCCACGTCGTGCCCTTGGGTGTCGCCGATCTCCAGGGCGACCGCACCGTCGGGCATGACGAAGGCGTCGTACCAGTCTCCGCCGATGTCCAGCCCGTCGCGGCTCGGTCGGTACCGGGCGGCGACTTCCAGGCCCGGCAGGTGCTCGGGCAGCGTGGGGAGCATGGTCTGCTGGAGCGCCGTGGCCAGCTCGACTCGTGCCTCTTGCAACGTGACGCGTTTCAGTGCCTGGCCGGCAAGATCGGCGAGAGTAGTCATGAGGGCCCGCTCATCCGGGGACGAATGGTGTTCGCCCTCGTAGGTCACCAACCAGGCCGCGAGCGGCTGATCGCCGTTCGGGCTGAGGGAGGTGATCGAGACGGCGTAGCCGGAGCCGAGCTGGTCGAAGTACGGCACCATGGCCCCGTACGGCCAGCGGCGGATGTACTCCTCCTGGTTGGGAATGAACTGCGGCTCGCCAGTGCGGATCACATAGGGCAGCGCGCTGGGGGCGTCCAGCGGCAGGCCGTGCACGGCGGCCATCGGTATCGGGATCCCGGCGTCGGAGGAGACGCGCAGGCGGCCTTTCGTGACGAACGCCAGCGCGGCGCCGGCACCACCGAAGGTCGCGGCGAGCCGGGTCAGGACGACCTGCTGTATTTCCTGCTCCGTGACCGCGGTCATCACGGCGGAGGAGAACGCCGCGATCTCGGCGGCTCGCTGCCGCTCAGCACTCAGCGCGACCAACGCTCTGCGCCGGCGCGCTTCCCCCTTGGCGTTGTCGCGGATCACTCCGAAGACCCGCTCAGGGCCGCCGTACCCCAGCTGGACCCGGCGGGCCCGGCAGGCCAGAAGGTGCCAGCCGGCGCGCTCGGTGAGGAATCGCAACGTGATCCAGGGGGACTGGGCGGCGGTCGAACGCATGAGCCGCCGCAGAGCCCCGCGGTCTTCAGGGTGGACTCGCCGGACCACCCTGGACAACGGCATGGAGGCCTCCGGGAACAGCGTCGCCAGGGCGGGTGCGCCACCCAACCACTCCAACCGGTGCTCCTGGGGCGAATACATGCACAGACCGAGGTCGGCGGCCTCGGCTCCCAACCGGAACGGGATCATCAGACCGCCCAGGTCGTTTCCCGCGTCCAACGAGTGCACCCACACCAGCGGTTCGCCACCCGCAGGATCCTTCACGGGTCGCGCCTCGACAAGGCAGACCACGGAGGGTGCACCTGCCCGGGGGAACTCCAGCACCCGCATCACGATCGTCTTCGTCGTGGCGGCGTGCGCCATGAGGCTCTCGACCGCAGTCCGCTGGCTTGCGGGCATCAGATCAACCAGGCCACGACCCACGCACTGCTCCGCCGGCCTGCCCAGTGCCCTGGCCATCGCCGCATTGAGGCTGCGAACGGCACCGTCCAGGGTCAAGAGAGCGGAAGGGGTAGCCCTTCGAAGGAGTTCGTCCGAGGCGTCCATCTGTGCCTCCTTGGAACGTACTGAAACCGCCTCTTCAACCATATTCGCGTAATTTGCTGCGATATCTCAGTGAAGAGTGTGTGCGACTGCCGCGTCGAGTGATGACGGCGGGTACGGCAACCCCAGCAACTGGCCGCCACAGAGAGCTGCGGATGAGAAGCTTCCCGTGCCTCACCCGTGCCGGAGCTATCCCGGCAACGGTCGTATGCGACCCCGCGGGCCTCCCGCTGGAGATCACGGACCCGCTCGGCGCGCTCACGCGCTGCGAACGCGACGCCTTCGGCCGCCCCATCGCCATCACGGATCCCACGGGCGCCACCACACGCCTGGAGTGGACGGTCGACGGCCACTTGGCCCGTCGTACGGCACCGGACGGCACGACGGAATCGTGGACGTACGACGGCGAGGGCGACTGCACCAGCCACATCGACCCTATGGGTGGCGTCCCGCGCTTCGAGCACACCGACTTCGACTTGCTGACGTCCCGCACGGGCCCGGACGGGGTCCGCCACGAGTTCTGCCGCGACCGGGAACTGCGCCTGACCGAGGTCACCAACCCCCAGGGCCTGACGTGGACTTACGAAGCCTATGCCGGCCAGGCCGGGCAGGCAGTGTCTGCGACCAGGGGACTGACCGGCTCGGGTCCGGCCGACGGCGCGATCACCTGGGCGCGGGAGGCGATGCGGCTGCCGGCCGAGGCGGTGGAGCGCGTCGACGACTCGGACGGATGGCTCGGGCAGGCCGGTGCCGGGCTTGCCGACGCCCACCTCGACGCGTGCCGTGCGGCCCGACCGATCCCGAGGAACTCGCGCGCTGGCCGGTCGGCCATGCGCTCGGCGACGTCGACGACGGCCTGACCGACATCGACCCCCTCGATTACGAGGATGTCCTCAGCGAAGAGAGGATGGCCGTCCTGCGGAAATCGGCGGTCGAGGCGTGCCGCGCAACCGTCGCGGCTGGGCCGAGAAATACCTGATGGAACGTCTGGCCGAGGCGGGGGCGACGTCGACGCGGTGATCGCCGTACACGCCGCCGACCTCGCGCCGAACGGCCACACGCACCTGTTCATCGCCCGCGAGCCGGATGCTCGGCGGCGCTCCCGCCGGCGGTTGCGGCCTCGCCGCTCGCCAGTAGGCCGTACGACCTTCGGCACTCGGCGCTGTCGACCTGGCTCAATGCTGGAGTGGATCCCATCGAGGTCGCCGAGCGCGCCGGCAACAGTGTCGAGGTCCTGCTGACCCGCTACGCGAAGTGCCTCGACGGACGGCAGGACGTCGCCAACCGCCATTGAGGACCTGCTCTGCGAGTACGAATGAGACACCCTGCACGCCCACGGAGGCCCCAGGCATGCCGCCTGGGGCCTCCCTCGTTTTGCGCTGCCTGCGGTGATGCACTTGTTCACGAGATGTGCGAAAGCCCCGCCGGTGCCTTACCAGGGCCGGTGTTGGCGCAGTCGCCGGTGCCGAGGGTGTTCGCGATGCTGTACGCGGTCCGCATGTCGGCGTTGAGGTCGTCGATGGCCTTGTCCGTGGTGGCGATCGCGGTGGTGATGTTCGCTTCCGCTGTGGCTATGGCGCTGCCGGCACTGGGCAGCGTGGGCAGTCCGTCGGCAGTGAGGGATGTCTGCGCGTTCTGGAGAGCGGTGATCTGGGACCGCAGGCCCGTGATCGCCTGCTTCTCCTGGTCTACGTCGTAGCTGGCCGTGATTGTCACGTCGTACCCGACTACGTTCTCGGCGTCGTAGCCGACCACGTTCTCCACGTTGTAGCAGCCATCGCCGTTGCCGCCCTTGGCGTCCTGCCGCTCCTGCGCGAGATCCTTGTCGGCTGTCCCGACGTCGCCGCGTACGGACTTGGCGTTGGTGAAGGAGCTGTTGGAGCCCTGGAGTGCTGTGAGCGCGTCCTGCGCCGTTTGCCGGTCCGCCGCCTGTGCACTGGCTTGAGCACTTGCGTGAACCGTCGCCCGGTCCTGCTGCTGCGCGGTCCGCTCCGCCTGCGCGTCTTCGGTCCAGCCGCTTTGAAGTAGGGCGCTACACACGCCCTGCCCGAATATCTGGCCGTTGGTGTCGCGGACCACGACCATGACGTCGTTCTTCTGTACAGCGCACACCTCGGGCACGAGACCCTGCACGGCAACGGTTTGCGTGGTCCAGAAGTCTCCGCCTGTGGACAGGGAAGAGGCGAGGCTGCCGCACGCGGCCGCCGGATCGGACTCCCCACTGCTGTGCACCTCGGCACGGGCGGCGTGCCCGTACAGGTAGATCGTGCAGACACCACCGCCGTCACCTGCTGCCGCCGGCGCAGCGCTGCTCGAGGCCGAAGGCGTCGAGGAGGCCAAGCGGACGTCAGGCGCTGCCGAAGGCTTGTGAGAAGACATGCAGGCGGCGAGAGGCAGACAGGAGAGCAGAGCGATGGCCGAGACGGTGCGGCGCACGATTCCCCTCATAAATGGCAGGAGTTGGTGGGGATACTGTGACAGTCGTGCGGGACGTGTGTGCCATTGTTGCCGGAACGTGAGGAAGCCCGGGCCCTACCGGTGGAAGGGGCAGGCCCCGAGCGGTTCGACCACCTGGGACGACTGAACGAAGCACTGCAGAGTGCCGGACGCGCAGCCGGTCGCGCTCACTCCCCGGACTCAATACGACACGGACAACTGGGTACTACGCCGGGTCCCTGTGGCCCGAGGCGGACGTTGAAGAGGTCCGTGGTCGGCAAGGGCGAGAAGCGCGTACATATGCGGGACAAGCCCCGGGGTCACGCGATCCCCCACCAGGAGCGCCGGCTTCGAGTGAGGTCGATGTCTCCTGCGGTTGGTGATGCGCATGGGGTTCGCTCCGGTCGGCTCAGCTGATAAGAGCTGGCTCGCGCCTCGTCTCGTGCCTCAGAATTCTCGGCGTGGCAGACACGGGACCTACCGAAGAAGAGACGCCGGACGGGCTGTTGGGCTGGTGCCTGGTGGCCAACGTGGCGCGAGAAACCGCGCACGGCGAGAGTGGCCTCGACATCCAGCACGGCACGAAGCACTTCCGCGCAGGCGCCCTGCTGTGGATCCCGCCCGTCTGCTGGGACCCGGGCCACGGTCGCTGGCGTGCGGTGGGCCGGCACCGGGGCAACGGCCGCCGGTACGTCAACATGGTCGTACGCGCGGATGACCTGGAGAACTTCCGGGTCAAGGGGGTCTACAGCGAAGCTCTGGTGCGCAGCCTCAACGGTTACGAGCACGACCCGGCCGCCCCGCGGACCCTGCAGAACCCGTGGACCCGCGAGCGGGCACAGGACTGGGCCGATGCCCGGAACCACTTCCGGGAACCTGTCTTCATCGAAGGCCACCCCTACGCCCACCCACGGATCTCCGTTCCCAACCCTCCGCCGGCAGAGCTCCAGCTCGACGGTGAAACCCTGCACCTGGCCCACTACGGCACCAGGGGAGCTCACTACAGCCGCACACCTCCTCCCGTGGAATGGACCCCCGAGCCCTGAAAGGAACTTTGGAAAGGGCGAGCGGGGAATCGGCGCCGCTGGTGGGGATCAAGTGAGGTTCCACGGTGGCCTGTCAATACGAAGCACCACCACAAGAGGGCCGTACGGGCCGGGGATGACTCCGTGAAAGTCGATCACGGGAAACCGGCGCCCTACGCAGGCAAGATCCGGGCGGAGGCCAAGCGGGTCGCCCGAGTGCTTGAGCGCTCTTGCGACCCGTACCGGTGGAGCCGGTGCTCGTCCTCGTCGGTGTCACCGAGCTGAAGGTGGTCGCTACGCAGTTCAGTGTCCGGGTCTACCAGGAGTGCCAAGTAGCGGCACTCGCTCCGCTCTCAGGCGTGCTCACAGCCGACCAGGTGGAGCAGGTGGAGCAGGTGCACAGCGTTGCTCGCCATCGTCAGGCTTGGAACCAGGCCTGAGTCGGTCGCCTCAGCGGAGTGCCGGCGGTCCTCATGGACGCCAGTTGCCAGCCCCCGCGGCGTGACGATTCGTGCGGGGCAGGGCGCCTGGCGGTGGTGCGGGCCTCGCCATTTCCTGGGCCTCACTGCAGCGACGTTCCAAGATCCCGTCCACGCCTCGTGCACGGACCCCGCCATACGGCCACTTCCGGCGGCGTACGTCTGCGTATACGAGCCGCCGTCCCGGCGCGGGCTCCCCGGCAGTGGTACGCCGGGCGCCCGCGCCTCGGGGACAGGACGGGGTCAGCCCTCCTTGGCGAGGGCCGGGACGAAGCGGGCCGCGTCGATCGTTCCGATGCCGGTCGCCATGTCGTAGCCCTTCACCGCGGTGTAGCCGGTGACTCCCGCGTAGCTGTTGTTCGTACCGTCCTTCACGTCCACGATCCCGGTGGACGGGTTGGACGAGGACTTCGCGTACAGCGAGTACAGCGCCTGGTGGATGTCTCCCAGCCGGTGCCCGGCGACCTGGTCGGCCAGGGCCACGATTCCTGCGAAGAGCGGGCTGGCCTCGCTGGTGCCGACGTAGACCTCCCAGCCGACCTTCTTGGGGTCGTAGCTGGAGTACACCCATCCGCCGCCCTTCAGCGCGGCGGACATGGAGATGTCCGGGGTGCTGCGGTGATTGCCGGCCAGCCCGCTCTGGTACGAGGGACGGGGGAAGACGTGGGACTGGCCGCCGCCGCTGGCGCCGTGGTCGTTGTAGACGCTGTCCGGGGCGGTGCGGTCGCCGTTGGCGTCCAGGTGCAGCTGGGTGCCGCCGACCGAGACCACCAGGGGGTCGTCGGTCGGCCAGGCGTTGACCCTGTACGGGTAGGTGGTCTGGCCGTTCGCGGTGGTGTCGGTGGGTCCGCTGTCGCCGGAAGCGTCGGTGACGGTCACACCGTGCTTGGCCGCGTCCTTGTAGGCGTACCGCAGGTTCTGGATGCTGGAGAAGTCACCCTTGCCGAAGCCGGGGAAGTTGTTCTCCGCCACGCCCCAGCTCTGGCTGATCACATCGCCCACGCCGCGGTCGATGAGCGACTTCTCGGCGTCCATGATTTCCCGCAGGCCGGTGGTGCCGTCCCCGATCCGGCCGACCCCGGTCTCCGCCAGGACGATGTGCGCGTCCGGGGCGACGGCATGCGCCATCTCCACGTCGAGGGTGGTCTCCCCGGCCCAGCCGAGCTGGTCGGCGTCGCTGGGGTCGAAGCGCGGGACGTTGCCCCACTTGACCACGTCGACATGGGTGCTCTTGATGCCGAACCGGGCGCTGTAGACGTCCAGGTCCTTCTGGATGGTCGGCGAGCCGAACGGATCCACGATCACGATCGTGCGCCCCTTGCCGGTCACTCCTGCCTCGTACAGCGGGTTCAGGTCGTACGCCTGGCGGTACTGGAGCGCGTTGTAGCAGTCGAACCCCCACTTCTCCCGGCACTGCGCAGTGGTCATCAGGCTGCCGGGCGCGCTCTTCGACTGCTGCCCGGCAGCCGGCACGGGCTTGACCCCTTGCGCCGGTTGCACGGGTGCTGCCACGGCGACGGAACCAGACAAAAGCGTTGTTATCGCAGCGAAACTGGTGAGGCTGGTGAGCCAGGCTGCGACGACAGGGGTGCGCCGCCGCGCATGGATCCTGCGCATGGATGCTCCTCGGTGTGGACTAGACCATGCTCGGCCGTTGACCGTCGATCTCACTCCGAGGGCGTCCACGAGGCAAGGGTTTGCCCCTGTGTGCCTTGTCACTGCTTCATATGATTCGATGCTCTATGTCCGTTCCGAGGGTGTTCCGCACGGGCTGGCAACCCGTCGAGGGCGCGCGTGCCGGTCTGGCTGTCGCACGGCTTCAGTCCTGGTGGCAGCGGGGCCTTCGCGTGTTGGATTGCCTCCTGCAGGAGTCCCGGCCGGTTCGATGCCCGCTGTGTTGGTCTTATTCGATAGCTCGGCTCTGACCGCTTCGTGGGATACATCACGGTCCGGCCGTCGAAGAGGGGCGACGCTTGAGCGGGATCGGGGGGCCGCTGGAGCCGGACATGGCGCCACGCGCCCACTTGGCGCCGAGCGGAGCGGTGGGTGGTGTCGGAGACCTCGGAGGGACGGCCGGACGCAGGTGACCGTCCGTCGAATGTGGCGGCTGACCTCGGCGGGCGCTCCAAGATCCCATCCACGAATAGTCCACGGACTCCGTCCAGCTGGTCTTGCCCACGACCAGCTGGATGCAGTACTCGGTGTACTCATCGATGCCGTGGCCGTCCTTGTGTGCCGCACGCCCCACCCGTCGGCAGCATCGTTGTCGTGAACGCCGCAGCGCACGACCACACCGATGCGGACGTGGTCGTTGCCGAGGCTGTTGACGTAGGCGTTCTTGGACGGGAACGGATGGCCGTAGAAGCAGTCGCTCCACTGGGTAGCGCCGCTGGGCGGGTCGGTCTGGCGCGGACTGTTGGCTGCTGCGGATACGCCGGTCAGCGAGATGGTCAGCGCCGCTGCGGCGAGGGCTGCGACACTGCGGCGAGGGCTGCGACGCTGAAGCGCTTGAAAGCGCGCACGAAAAACTCCCCCTTATAAAGTTTTCGGGTGGGCCGGGAAAGCAGGTTCCTCTACGAAGGTCGACGGTCGCGCAATGTGCTACACAGTGACGAGAACGCCGCATTCGGGAAATCTCCACCCCAGCCCGGAATCCGCCCCTTTGGCGCCGTTTCTCGGACAGCCGAGAAGGCTTCCTTGAATGCTGTCAGGAACGTCAGCACAGGGACCCGGGCTGACACCAGGGCATTCCCCCGTACTGGCGTCCAGGGCGGGTCAGCCGGAGTGAGCCAGTCGGGCAGGCCCAGTTCGTGTACGGCGATGGAAGCATGGTCTGGCCCCGACCTGGCGAGATCGAGGAACACCCCTCCCGGCTCGTCACCCCACAGAACCGACGCCACCGCCGCACCCGATGCGATGTGAGCCACCGCCGCGACCAAGTCGGAGAAGAACTCGTCCTCAATGGATGTAGCCCGATAGACAGCCGCTTCTCCGCCTACACGCAACGTCAGGCGACACCACCCGGCCCTGAATGTGAAAGAAACTTCGAACTGGTCGGTCGAACCAGAAAACACGGAAACCCCCGTCGGGAAACCTGCATGACGACCCCAGGACGGGAGTCGCACGCATGCCCACTACTTATTGAGTCAATCCCTCTTACGTAATTCTTGACTCACGGAAGGTGGCTGATGGTGAGCGCTGAAAAGTCCGATGAAGGACTGGCTCTCAGCTCCCTCTTGCAAGAGCGTCAGCGCTGGCTTCGGCGGTCCTTGATCAGGTTCGCCGGCTGGATCGCCCGGCGAGCTGCCTCGGTCACACCGATGATCACCAGGGCGACGGCGAAGTGGGTCACCTCGATCCCCAACCCATTCATCCGCAGCAGCAGTACGACAGCCGACACCAGACCGACCGCAGCGATGGCCAGCCGCGCGGTCACGAACAACAGGCCCGACCGAGCCGGCTTCCCGTGCAGCCTCGGGTGATCCTGCTGGAGACGTGCCGAGATCACTTGCAACCGTGGATCGTCACCGTCCTCCTGAGCCACTTGCTTCCCCTGCCCTTCTTCGACGTCGCTTCGGCGGTTAGCCCACCAGCTTGCCGCCTTCATAGGCGTCCTGGCGCGTGCAGTGCCTCAGCAACGCGGAAATCGCCCGACGCGCGAGTAGTTGGCCGTCTGGGCCTGGATCATTCACGTGCGCGCGCGGAAGTGAGCGGGTCGACTGAGAGCGCTGCAGGTCGGGTCGGTATGTCGTGTCTCGTTGCAGTGGGCGTCGGCTTCCTGTGCCCGGGGGCCGCGGTCACTCCTTCCGGGGGAAGTGGCGGGGCGCGTGGGTCAGCTCAGGACCGTTGCGAGACTGGGGCGACCGTCGGTGACCCGTCCGAACGGAGCTCCGGATCAGAGGCTCCCCATGCCGCACTCGTGCCAGAACTAGCGGGGCCTCCGCCAGGTGGGTGCCACGAGGAGGGTGGTGGCCGGCGGGTGTGTGGCCCCCACGTTCCTCACCCGCGATCGGTGCGCAACGACGAGAAAGAGCGGGAGACAGTGAGACTGTCTCCCGCTCTTTCTCGTCGGCATCCACCCGGGCCAGCGCTTGATTTCTGCTGATCCTGGACGAGTGCCCCCGGCAGGATTCGAACCTGCGCACACGGCTCCGGAGAGCACGCTGATGGCATCCTCGACTATGGCTCTGACCTGCAAGGTAGCCGCGCGGGCCGCGTGATCTCGACCCGCACACGCCCCTCACACGCGTGCGGGAGAGGGGCGCGAAGTTACGTCCGGTCGTTGAAGCCCGGCGGGAGGCGACGACGTGAGGGGCTGCAACACCGCGGGGTGTCGCAGCCCGATACTCAGGTCGGACGGGTGGGACACTGGTGAATCTCACTGTCCCACCCATCTCTGCAGGTCAGGGCTCTAACCGGACAGTCGGACACGTAGGACACATGGCGTCCAAGTCCTGGAGCGGAGATCCCTTTGCCTTCGCGTGTCGGTCGTTGTCAGTGCGGTCCCTTAGCTTGACCATGGTCGGTACAGGAGGGAACTTCACTCACCCCGGTGAGCCGTCGGCGATGGGTCAGCCCGCGGCGGGAGTTCAGCCCCAAGCTACTTCGGTGTGGACTTCGCCTGGGATTGGTGCAGCTCTCACCCGCGCTGATGGTCCGCAGACGTCCGCACTTGTTCGCCGTTGTGCGTGGGTGTTCCCACTCAGTTAGACACTCAGGCTTCCTGACCGGAGGACGCCGGCCCAATTCCGGTGAGCCGGCGTCCTCCAGCATGCGCATCAGGCGGTTGCTAGCTTTAGCCTTCGCCGAATCCGCCGCCTTCGCCGAATCCGCCGCCCTCGCCGTGGCGGCAGATGACGCGGAAGCTGGCGACGACTCCGTTCTTGACCTTCACGCCGTCCTCCATCTCCTCGTGGTGATCACCCTTCTCGTGGTGCTCGCCCTTCTCGTGGCGTTCGCCCTTCTCGTGGTGCTTGCGCTCCTCGCAGTTCTCGTGCTCGTGCTCGTCCTCGTCCTTGAACCTCGGGCAGACGCCGTCGCTCTGGCTGTGGGGGCCGACGATGGCGATGGGGGCGCCGTTGTCGCAGACAGCCCCGCGGAAGACCTCGACCACGTTGCGGCTGTCGTTGCGGATGTTGAGGGTCCTGGCACCCAGGCCGCTGACGACGGTGATGCATCCGTCGGGGCGGCCGGAGTATTCGCGCTCATTGACGAAGACCCTGCCCTCGAAGTGGGGGCGGAACCCCCTTCCTTCCCTTCCTTCTCTTCCTTCGTTGCCCTTGCCTTCGTTGTTGTTGGGGGTGCTGGGACCGCCGAGCGGTGCCGCCATGACAGCCGGGGCTGACCGGGGAACCGGCGCTGAGACGGCCGAGGCGTAGGTGATACCAGTCGCGGTCAGTGCCGCGGCGGCCGCGACGGCCATGGTGATCTTGCGGGATTGGGTCATCAACATGTTGCTTGTTCTCTCTCTGAGACTGAAGACAGCAGCGCCCGCTGTGGCAGCCGGTGCGTGATTGAACGTACTAACGACCCCTATTGCTGTCATATCGAGCAAATCGGAATCTCGGCTTCGTGGGGCCGTTCGGGTATGCGGAGGCCCTCCACACCACTCGGAGGTAAAGCTGGTGAGGCCATCAAAGTCCTTATGGTTAGCAGCAGTTGAGTCGCAGTTAGCCCTTACAGGTGATCTTCTGGCGCCTAGTCACCCGCCATGGTGGCGGGTTGCCGGGAAATGTCGGCGAGTCGCTGCTTGACATGTGACCTGTCGTAGGTTTAGAGGCGGCCACGTGAACGTTGGCTGTCCCGCGGACGCGGCAGCGCACAGCAGGGTTCGCCCAGGCCGGACGGTGACCAGTGCCCGGCGGGCGCGGTCTACCCGCCGCGCCCGGAGAAGGCATGACGATGGATTAGGCCATGGCCTCTTGGGCTCGTGAGTTGGACTACCGATGCTCGATGCATCGAGCTGTCGGCGAACGACTGAGGTGGGCGTAGCGGCTTTGGGCTGGAGTTTCAATGACCCAGTCAAGCGCCGCCGCGCTCGGATCCTGGAGCCCTAGTGGCTGTCCCGTAATCGGTCTTGGGTGTATGGCTGGGCAGGGGCTCAGGAGATGTGGCTACGCACCTTGGATGAGGTTGTGGAGGCGGGCGATGCCGAGCATGGCGTGGTGGACCCCGTCGCCCTTCAGCCGGCAGTCGCGGAGGATCTTCCAGGTCTTCAGTTGTGCTCGGCCTGCCACTCGGTGAGCTCGCCGCCCTTGGGCCGGTGGTGTGGGATGACCAGCCCGGTACCCAGGTAGCCGCCGTCGGCGATGGCGGTGGCCTTGCCGACGGCAGTCTTCGCCCCGGACTCCTTCCAGGCTTTGCAGTCGTTGCGGTTGCCCGGGACGGGCGCCATCGGCGATCAACACGGCGTCCGGTCGGAATCTCTGCCGGGGCTTGAACGCAAGCAACGGCCCCAGCTGAGCGATGATGCGGTCGGCGGCGGACTTGGAGATCCCGAACAGTGGAGCAAGCTGCCGGAGCGTCAAGTTCGTTCGCCAGCACGCGGTCACTAGGAGGACCCGATCCTCCAGCGGCAGACTCCACGGCCGTCCTCGCCGCACCTCGGCCGCACCCTGACGTCTCAACGCTGTGATCAGTTTGCTCAAGCGGCGAGGGCTCAGCCCGGTGAAGGGGGCTGTCCAGAGCGGCTGCGAAGCGGTGATCACGCTACTCACGGCATGATCTTCCCAGGACTGCCTGGATCAGGGAGCCAGTGCTGTGGTCACCCGGGCGAGGCGGTCCGCCGGCAGGGCGAAGCCGTTGGTGGGGTTGCGGAACGAGTAGCGGCCATCGTTGGTCCGTTGACCGTCCCTGTTCGTGGTCCAGTACGTAGGGCCACAGGGGCCTTGGCCTTCCATCAGAGCGGCCGCAAGTTGTTCGGGGTCCTCAACGGCGGTTCGGGCGCGTAGCGCTGCCGCCAAGCGTCCGGCGGCCCCTGCGGGTAGGGCTGCGTCTCCGAATGCGGGCAGAAGGAGCAGCAGACGACTGTGTGGGTCGGTGGTGGAGCCGCCGGCCAGGCCGTTGTCCGCAGCTGCAGTCAGCTCGGGCCAGGACAGGCCGGGGCCCATGAAGTGGCCGTCGTCTCTGGCGAGCAGTTCGGCACGGTCCCAGTCTGGATGGTGCAGGAGGTAGTCGGTACCCGCGTCCTCGGCAAGGTTGCGGTAGACGATGTGCAGGCGGCCGGCGGTGACCGGGACCGTGAAGGTGGGCCAGTCCGCGCGTCCGGAGATCTGGCGGTGGAAGTCCTCCGCGGCGTCGTAGTCCGCACCGAACAGGAGCTCCTCGGCCTCCTCGCTCTGCACGCAGGAGTAAAGGTGTCCCAGCCAGAACAGAGGCTCGTTGAGAAGCTCCGGAAGGTGGGCGAGGGCGTCGCTGTCGTAACCCGGGATCAGGTCCGGATGCATCCCTGCGCTGCTCGTCATGGGGCTCATCATGCCGCTGCCCTATGTCATCGCCGCAGCCGGGCGGTCGCGGGAGGCTGCCGCCGCCGAGCTTGCCGGAGAGCCACCGCGGCTGAACCTGATCTTTACAGGACAAGCCTTGGTTTGGAAGATCGCGTATGCGGATGAGGTCCGGCCTGGCGAGAGGCTGATCTTGTTTTCGACAGGGTGTTTCGGAGCCACCGGGGCAATGAGAATGAGAGCCACCCGCGGGACCGCTTTCCACGTGGCTCGGTGTCCGCGAGACGTCGTTTGTTGGCTTGCCGGTCTGTTGGGCCGAACGGCGCTAGGGATGCGGGCGGCGGGCCGGTTAGGTCGGGGAAGCGCCGAGGAATCTCAGGACGGCGAGAACGCGCCGGTGGTCGGCGTCGGCTGCGGGCAGGTCGAGCTTGGCGAGGATGTTGTTGATGTGCTTGGCCACTGCGCTGTCGCTGACGACCAGGGCCTCGGCGATCCCGGTGTTGGAGCGTCCCTCGGCCATCAGGGCGAGTACCTCCCGTTCGCGTGGCGTCAGCCGATCGAGCGGGTCACTGCGGCGGCGCACGAGCAGCTGGGCGACCACCTGTGGGTCCAGTGCCGTGCCCCCGGCTGCAACCCGCCGAACGGAAGCCACGAACTCCTCCACGTCGGCGACGCGTTGCTTGAGCAGGTAGCCGACGCCGCTGGTGTTGGCCGTCAGCAGGTCGGCCGCATACCGCTCCTCGACGTACTGCGAGAGCAGTACCACCGCGGTCTGCGGCCATTGCTTACGGATCACCAGCGCGGCGCGCACGCCTTCGTCGGTGAAGCCGGGTGGCATGCGGACATCGACCAGGGCCAGCCCGGGCCGGTGTTCCTCGACGGCCGTAAGCAGGGCTTCGGCGTCGCCGACTTCGGCGGCGATCTCGAAGCCGGCCATTTCCAGGACCTTGACGAGCCCGACGCGCAGCAGCAGTGAGTCCTCGGCGATCACGGCTCGCATGGCAGCTCCACGGCGATGGTGGTCGGGCCCCCGACCGGGCTGCTGATGTGGAAGGCGCCGTCGACGGAACCGACCCGTTTGGCCAGCCCGCTCAGTCCGCTGCCGGTGGAGGTGTCGGCGCCGCCGATCCCGTCGTCGGTGATGTTCACGCGCAGCATTCTCCCGATCTGTTTGACAGTGACGTCCACGCGGGTGGCGCGGGCGTGCTTGGTGACGTTGGTGAGCGCCTCGGAGACCACGAAGTAGGCGACCGACTCCACGGTGGGCGCCGCTCGCTCCTCGAGGTCGACTCGCAGCCGTACCGGGATCGGTACCCGGGCGGCCAGCCCGGACAGCGCCGCGTCCAGCCCGCGGTCCTCGAGGACGGCCGGGTGCAGGCCGCGCACCAGGTCGTTGAGTTCGGCGATGGCCTCCTTCGCCTCGCGGTGCGCCTCGTCGATCACGGTGCGGGCCTCGTCCGGCAGGTTGGTGAGGGTGGCCTTGGCCAGGCCCAGGTTGACCGCGAGGGAGACCAGGCGCTGCTGGGTGCCGTCGTGCAGGTCGCGTTCGATGCGGCGGCGTTCGGTATCGACGGCGTCGATCAGGTCGGTGCGGCTCTCGGATAGGTGCTCGACACGCTGCTGAAGCTGCTGGGAGCGGCTGGTCCCGAGCAGCGCGAGCGCGATCCGGGTCTCGGCGCGGGTCACCGGCCCGGTCAGCCAGGGTGCGGCGCACAGCAGCAGCACGCCGGCCGCGGTGTAGTACACCGCTTGGGTCGCGTAGTCGACATAGTCCAGGCGAACCTGGACCGGCAACATCCAGGCCCACCCGTTGACGGTGACGCCAGCAAGGCCCGCGACCCACGCAGCGAGCACCCCCAGCTCCACCACAGCCAGGAGCGGACCGACAAGCAGGTGGTATCCGGCCTGCCGCCAGGTCTGGGCCACGGATAGCCACCGCAGAGCGCGCCTCAGCCCCCCTTGCTCGCGCGCGGCCGGCAGCGGGAGGATCTCCACTCCCAGCAGCACCCGGTGACGGCGTCGCTGCACAGCGGTGAGCGCAAGCACACCGAGCAAGATCAGCACAAACGGGAGCGGAAGCCACGGCCACGCCCTCGAGTTCGCGACACTCGCCATCCAGCTCCACAACGGCACCAGCGCAAGGTGCAGCGGAATCCCGGCCGCCAAGAAACCGGTGTCCCGCCGGACCCGAACAACTCTGCGCCGCAGCGCCCGGGGAATCGTCATGGCTCGACGGTAAAACGCCAGGTGAGGGCTATGCCATGCACCGTGCATCCGGATCGATGGTGAAGCTGGCACCACCCTGAGAACGGCACCCGGCATTACTGACTGTGATCGCTGTGCGGCTCAGGCTGAAGGGCGTGCAGGAAATCATCGAACTGTTCCCGGAGCCGGACGCCGAGCGCGGCATACGCAGGCCGCACGGCCCGCGCACGGGATCGCTCCCCAGCCCGCAGCGCCGTCGTCCGGACCGCCTTCCAGGCCGACGGCGTGGTCTTGTCCTGGCCGGCTGCGGGGTGGCGCTGCTGCCGTGGCTCGTCGTGTTGGCCACCAGCCTGCCGACCACCTTCCGTGCCTCGCACTGGTCCGCCGCCTGGGTGGGTCTGGACGCGCTGGAGGCGATCGGCCTGATCACCACAGGTCTGCTGGCCACCCGCGGGGATCGGCGACTGGCACCGGCCGCCGCCGCGACGGCCGCCCTGCTCACCGTCGACGCCTGGTTCGACACGATGACCGCGGCCGGCGGGAGCGAACTGCGCGCGGCGCTGGTCATGGCGTTGTTCGCAGAACTTCCGCTCGCAGCGGTATGCGTCCGCCTGGCGGTTCGAGCGCTGCCCCGCACCCCATGAAACCCGCCACACCGACCCGGGCTGCAACCACGGATACCACAGAACTGGAGAACACCATGGGCTCTGCTGTCCTGACCGCACCGCGCCTGCGCTGGGCCTGCGCCCTCAGTGCCGCTGCCGCCGCAGGCGCCTGGTGGTTCGGCGACAAGGCGCCGTACCCCTACGCCCAACGCAGCCTGCTGGACCTGCCGTTGCCGTTCCTCACATCCGCCCGGCTCGACGCGGTGCTCAACCCGAGCCCGGGCGAGCGGATCCTCGAAGTGGGGCCCGGCACCGGACTGCAGTCGCTGCACATCGCACCGCAACTCGGGCCCCACGGGCAACTCGACATCCTCGACATCCAACCCGAGATGCTCCGCCACGTGATGCACCGCGCGGGGCAGCGCGCAGTACCCAACATCGTGCCCACCCATGCGGATGCCCGCGAGCTGCCCTTCGACGACGACACCTTCGACGCGATGTATCTGGTGACCGCACTGGGCGAGATCCCGGAACCACAACGGGTGCTCGATGAGGCAGTACGGGTGCTCACCCCCGCAGGACGGCTGGTCGTGGGCGAGTTCTTCGACCGGCACTGGATCCCCTTCGGCCCTCTGCACCGTCTCGCCGACGCGTCCGGCCTGCATCTGAGCACCAGGAGCGGCTCGACCCTCGCCTATCTGGCACGGTTTCAACCCTGCGCCCGATAGCAGCGCTCACTTCGAGGACCTGAGAGCTGATCGGTAGCCCAGCCCAGGTGTTCCGCCTCGGCGGAATCATCCCGTGCCCGGCAGCGGCAGCCGATGCGAACCCACAGCCAGTACAGCACCGCGATGGCGACAGCCGCGCCGGTTAAGCCCACGCCGAGACCCACATGCGCTCATCGCTCTGCTGCCGTGGTCATCGCTTCAAGTATCCCGGTGGGGTCCCCGTCTCGGCGTCGATCCGCCAACGACACTCGATCGAGCGACAGCCCACCCTCACTACCGACCGCCCGATCCGCCCACCCCCGGCAGTGGTTCACAATCGCGCGAATGGCTCCCGTTCCCGCTGCCCGAGTGGCTCCCCTTCACCCTGCCCAAAACACTGATCTGCACCTTCCTGGCACGGTCCCCGCGATTCCCTGCTGTTCCCCGCTCTATGCCCCAGCATCGGGCACGCCGGGGACACGTGCGCCCCTGTCCACATGCCCCGCCTTACAACGACCAGAAGAGCAGCTGGGTACCGTGAAGCCAGCCCCTACGAGCAGGAGGCAACAGGCCATGCGTGGTCTTGGAGATCACCCCAGCATCGGTGAGCGCATCGCGTTCTATCGGAAGCGTCGCGGCTACACGCAAGAGGTGTTGGCTGGCCTCGTCGGACGCTGCACTGACTGGCTCGCGAAGAACGAGACGGGAGGGTCTGGTGCAGGTTCAGATGTCACCCGATCGTGCAGCAGACCCCGCCGACCGATCAGGCGCGTGTGTGTCTCGCTGTACGCCCACCGGCCGCCACCACGCTGCCCGTGCCGTCGACCAGAGAAAGCCACGACGGCCGGCACGTAATGACGGGCCCGAGCCCTCAGCTTGCGGAGCTCAGGTGATCAACGACCGACCATTGTGCTGACCTGCGGTGGAGCGCTTTGAGCTGTTGGGGGCCACTGTCTTGGTCCCCGGTGTTCCCCCCTGCTCTCCGCACGGCCTGGCACGGATCTGGCACGTCCGGCGCAGACACGCCGCCGGCAGCACTCGACCTATGGCAAAGTCATCTCTCCCGGGGGAGAGGATCGCCTGATGACCGATTACCAATGCGAGTCGTGCTCGTACGAGAGCGATGATCTCGACGAGTTTCAACGACACTTGCAGGAGACGGGCCACGCCAGCATCTGCAAGGACGAGGCCTCGGCAGCCGGAGGCAAGCTCATCAAGGCCCTGGTCGTGGCTGAGGTTCTGACCGCTACCGCCCTTGGAGTCGCCGTCTGGATGTGCAAGCACCTGTACTCCAAGTTGGAGGAGTCGGAGGCGGAGAACAACTACCTGAAGTCGCCCAGCGGCGCAGGAGCCAACCTCAAGAGCCATCACAAGCGCTGAACGGGAGCGCGGGCGCAGTCTGCAGAAGCTTCTGTTTCCCCTCCTGCTCGGTCAGTCTCCACACATGCCACTCATCGCCACATACGCTGGCATAAACACGAAGACCCTGACCTCAAGGTTTCGCTGATGGCGGCGTGTCCGGGCACCTCCTGCTACGGATGCCCCCAGCAGGAGGTGCACCTGCGAACACGGCTCCGGAGTGAATGCGTAGATCGCCCCTCATAGCCCTCTGACCTGCGGCTGCGACCGGACCGGGCGTCTGTGTGTGGGATCCGTGCTTCGATGCGCAGCACCTCTGGTGCCGCACCCGGCGGGACTCGGCGGGACAGGCGCTTAGAAGATGCGGGCAGGCCCCAGCTGGCTGGACCACCGGGGCCACGGGACTTCCGTGACAGGCCGTCGGGTGTTGTCGTCGTCCGCGCTCGTTGCCGTCAGCGTTGCCGTCACTGCCGCCTGGGCCTTGATGTGACCGCCGCTTTGCAAGTTCGGTCTGATCGCCTGCCCACCCGTGCTGCGCGGGGCGGCTGTGGCCGTGTCAGACCGCACCGCGCCGCCGCTGTCCGCTGTCGTTGATGTCAGCCATGGATGTCACCTCACATCCGCTGGGGTCACTTGCGACACTTGCGTGTCTTCGCCTTGCGTTCGGCTTCCTTGCGCTTCTCGATGGTGTACGACGACCACTCGCCACGGTGCAGGTTGCATCGCGACGCACCGACCATCGCCAGCCGCCGACACCGAGTGCCCTTCTCCGTGAGCGCTCCACACCTGGACTGCGTACGAGCCACGTCTCCCACCCCCGGTCCCGACCGTCGTGCGGACTAGTGCAGGATTACTGGGCACATGTCCTCTGTGGAAGGCGTACTGCTCCGCGCAGCGGTGCACGGCGGCCCAAGGAGGTTGCTCGGGGGCGCACGCTTTCCAAGTCTGTTGGCGGACGCTAAGGCTTGTCCCGCAATGATCACCTGGGGCGGGTGACAGTGAGGTTGTGGAGGCGGGCGACGCCGAGCATGGCGTGGTGGACGCCGTTGCCTTTCAGGCGGCAGTCGCGAAGGATCTTCCAGCACTTCATGTGGGCGAAGACGTGCTCGACACGAGCGCGAACTTGCCGGTGTGAGCGATTGTGTTCTTCCTTCGAGGCCGGTAGTTGAGGCTGGCCGTCTTGGCGTCGGTGTGGGATGACCAGGCCCGTGCCTCGGTAGCCGCCGTCAGCAATCACCGTGGTGCCGCCGACCGCGGCCTTCGCGCCCGACAGCTCCCACGCTATGCAGTCGTTGCGGTTGCCCGGCACCGGTCGGCCGACCGCGACGACCAGGCGGGTGTCGGCGTCGATGACCACCTGATGATTGGTGGAGTAGCGGTAGTTCTTCGACTGCTCAGCGACTGTGTGGTCGCGAGTAGGCACCAAGGTGCCGTCGACGATCAGCACAGTCGTGGCACTGAATCGTCGACGCGGCTGCACGGCAAGCAGAGGTCCCATGTGGGCGATGATGCGTTCGGCCGCAGACTTGGAGATCCCGAAGAGTAATGCCAGCTGGCGCATGGTCAGGTTGGTGCGCCAATACGCAGCTACAAGAAGTACGCGCCCTTCCAGCGGAAGACTCCACGGCCTTCCCCGCCGCGTCGCGTCGGCGCCTTCTCTACGCACAGCGGCAACGAGCTTGTTGAAGTTATGCGGGCTCAGCCCCGTAAACGGGGTTATCCAGCACGGCTCAGACGACGTGATCACACCAGCCACATCGAGATCATCCCGCCGTGTCAGGAGCGTCGACCTCAGGAGCCGTGGGGTTCCGGGATCGCGGGATACTCAGGGCGCTTCCGCTTGAGCTTTGCCAGGTCACTGAGGTCGACCCCGGTGGCCTTGGAGTACTGCTTGGCCCAGTCGGCGACAGCCTGTCGGAAGAGGTAGTCGGGCCAGGGAGCTACCGGCTCCTCGCCTCGGTCCCGCAGCTTGACCACAGCCGCCCGTTCCAGATCCTGATCCCCTGAATGCCGGGCCAAAAGGATCGCCTGGGCAATCCGTGCCGGCTCGTTGTTGGTCGGCGCGAAGGACCGGACCCTGTCTCGGTGAACGTGGGCATCTGCCAGCAGGAGCAGGCCCAGGTCGTGGCGGTCGCGGACGAAACGCAAGGACACAGGCCCGTACTCGGTGACCGCGGCAGCAGCCTCCGGAGCCAGTGGGGTCCCGGCCACCGGCCAGGGATAGCCGGCAGCAGGAGGGATGTTGGTTGGATTCGCGCCGTCGGGCGGCGTGGGGTGGTCGATCCGAATGCTCATGCCGCCGAAGCCCTCCATCCGGTCTCGGAGGGCTGTGTCGTACGTGCGGACCATCCAGCCGAAGACCGACCGGTCGAAGCGGTCCTTCCAGATCGAGAGGGTGGAGCGCAGCTCTCCCCGTGCGAACGTCAGGTCGCCGCCCTGGACACTGACAGGAACCATCCCGAGCAACTCGGCAAACTCGTCCGCCATCTTGCGCATCGTCGAGGGCCGCGTCACGAAGGCATGCTAAGCGCTGGCCACAGCGTGGTGACCTGCGAGCCCAGAATCAGGCCCGCCCCTACGGGACAGCTACCCGAAGATCGATTACGGGACAAGCCTTAGTTAATGGTCTTCGTCGACCTTAACAGGACACTACGCATGAATGGGTGGAGCATTGATATTGCTAGCGCCGCCGAGTCCTAGCAGGCTGCAACTCGGTGGCGGGCGATCGCCGGGACAGCCCCTATGAAGGTATGTAGTGTCCCTGCCCCTCTGAGCAGGGAATCACTTAGGGTCGATCCCCGGTTACTGCAGAGGCGCATCTGAAAATATCGAAGGGACGTGCTCCAATGGGCAGCGGTGATGACATTCGAGCCGGCCGCGCAACCTCGGCAGAGTCGACTACATTTCTGACCGGGGCGATCCCGAGCGAACTAGACGTCGACTTCAACGGGGACTTCTTTATGGAGGTTGGCCCCTTGGGAGGAGCCCTTAGTCCGCGCCATGAGCACAGTGGAATTCGCGGCTCCGGGTCGAACGCGCAGCCTCCCACGGGAACAGTCGGCGGGACTGGCGTGCAGGGAATCGGTGGCGCCGGGGGGACTGGAGTTCAGGGAACCGGTGGCGCTGGGGGCACTGGGGTTGATGCTACGGGCGGTGACGGCCTTACGGGAAATGGTGGTGCTGGTCTGACTGTCTCCGGTGGAGAAGGTAGACAATCCGGGGGAGGGAGCATCTTCCGTCCGGGTGAGGGGATCGTAGCCAGGGGTGGAGGGTTCTCTGTAAGTGAGCCCACCAGTGGTAGCTCCCGGACCCCGAATGGCCCCGGGTTGGTTGCTGCGGCAGGCCAGAGCACAACGCCTGCCCAGACGGGAAATGTCGGAATCTTCGGCCAGGGCGGAAATGAAATTTCAAAGACTGTTAAAGTCCTGGGCGGAACCGTCGTCCTGGGTCCCGATTCTGCTGGCGCCGGAGTGGTTGGCCGCGGCGGGAAGAGAATGAGCGACAGCGGAATTCCAGACAACCCTCTAGTCGCAATTCCCGGCGGCGGCTCCGGAGTATTGGGGATCGCCGGGGATACCGATTTGCCGGTGCCGTCAAACGGGATTGGGGTATTGGGAGTGTCACGCTCCGGGCCGGGAGTTGCGGGCAGTTCGGGCTCCAATGACGGCGTCAAGGGCAATTCCCGAAAGGGATCCGGGGTAACTGGTCATAGCGTAGAGAATGCAGGAGGAATATTCAGCTCAGGCAAGAAGGCGCAACTGCGGATAATTCCAAACGACGGGGGCAATCCAAACACGGCCGGAATTCCCGGGGATCCCGGAGATATTCTTGTCACATTGAGGACGGACCCGGAGTTGGGGCGGAAGGTGGCCACATTGTGGTTCCGTGCTTTCGACGATACGGGCGGTTGGGCCGTCATCGCATGACGAGCGAACGGCCTCGATCACATCGGGACGCTGGACCGCATCCTCGCCCGTAACGGACAGCTCGCCTTGGAGCTGGAGGAGTACGGCCGGGTGGAGGACGCCGGGTGGGAGCGCACCAGGGCGACCGCCTACGACGTAATCCGGGCGACCGAGGTGCACCGCTACAAGGCGGTGCTGTGTGAGAACGTGCTGGAGTTCGCCGTCGACTGGGAACTGTTCGACTGGTGGCGCAAGGGCATGGAAATGCTCGGCTACCGCTCCCAGATCGTGTCCGTGTCCTCCGCGCACGTCGGCGGCGCCGCCAACCTGCCCGCGCCGCAGTGGCGGGACCGGATCTACATCGTCTTCACCCGCACCGACATCCCCGTCCCCGATCTGGCACCCCGGCCGCCCGCCTGGTGCCCCGAGTGCGGCGAGGACGTGTTCGCGGTGCAGACCTGGCGCAACGGCCGCAGGGTGGGCAAGTACAAGCAGCAGTACGACTACCGCTGCCCCAACACCGCCTGTCGGCGCGCCGTGGTGGAGCCGTACGTGCGCCCGGCCGCGTCCATCATCGACTGGACGAACCTGGGAGTGCGGATCGGCGACCGCCCCGCCCACGGACTGCGGCCACTCGCGGCGAACACGGTCAAGCGCATCCGCGCCGGGCTCAGCCTGCTCGGCAGTGAACGGATGGTACTCACCATCAACCACGGCGGACACGACGGCCGCGCCGTGCCTGCCGACAGCGCCCCGCTCGCCGCCCGCACCGTGAAGATCGGGGACGCGGTGCTGGTCCCGGCGGGCGGCACGTGGAACACCCAGCCGACACACACGGCCGAGCCGATGCGGACCCGGCTCGCCAACCCCAAGGGGTTCGAGGCGCTGTTGACCCCGCCGCAGGCCGATGACTCGTTCATCGTCACCCTGCGCCGCAACGCCACCGCCCGCCCGGTCTCCACCCCGGTCGACACCGTCACCGGGCAGGGACGGCATCACTGGCTGGTCATCCCCTACCGCAACGCCGCCAGCAAGTCGGCCGGCGAGCCGCTGCACACGCTCGGCACTCGGCTTCCGCGGCCACTTCTCCACCAAGTCCCGCCGCTACTCCACCACGCTCGGCGCCCTCCGCGACGCACGCGCCGACTGGCGCCGGGCCCAAGCTGCCCCGCCCGTCCCGCAGGACGGCGAGACCACGCTCGTGCTGGCTCACTGGGTCTTCGCCGGTACCGGCCTGTCGAGCGCCGAAGCCTGGCTTGCCGAATCTCTAGAGCCCGCCCCCGGAACGGAAGGAGAACCGACATGGACGTCCGCCGCGACGAACTGATGCCTGTTCGCCAAGTCCTGGCCGAACTGGGCGGCGTTTCTCGCCGGACGTTCTACCGCTGGCGCGAACTGGGACAGGGGCCGGCCGCATTCAAGCTCCCCAATGGTGAGCTTCGGGTCTGGCGCAGCGATTTCACCTCGTGGCTCCGGCAGTTGGAGGAGGCGGCGTGAAGTCTCTCGACGTCAAGGTCTGGGGCGTACGCAAGCGAGACACCAAAACGCCCTCGTACGGCGTCCGCTGGTCCGTCGCGGGCAACGTCTTCTCGGACTCGTTCCGCACAAAGGCGCTCGCTGATCACTACCGTGCGAAGCTCATGAGTGCCATGCGGGGCGGTGAAGAATTCGATACGGAGACCGGTCTTCCGACCTCGATGGAACAGAAGAAGTCGCCTTTGTCCTGGTACGACTTCGCCCTGAGGTATCTCGCGATGAAGTGGCCGCACGCTGCACCCAATACGCGAGACGGCATCAACGAATCCCTGACCAGCGTGACCATGGAACTGCTCGTGGAGCGCGCGGGGCGGCCGTCCGACGAGGAGATCCGTAAGGCCTTACGTAACTGGGCCTTCGTGCTGCCGGGGCCCAACGATCGGGAAGTCCCGCATAACGTTCGAAACGCTCTGCACTGGGTGGCGAAGGCATCTCGGCCGCTTGTGGATCTCGCTGAACCGGCCACGGCCCGTGCGGAGCTCGACGGGCTGAAGCTGAAGCTCGACGGCACCGCGGCCGCCGCTGAGACGGTGCGGCGTAAGCGACGGACTCTCGTCAACGCTGCAAACTACGCGGTCGACCTGGGGGAGCTCCGTGAGAATCCGATCACCGCAGTTCGCTGGCAGAAGCCCAAGGTCTCTGACCAGGTCGATCCGCGCGTTGTCGCCAACCCCGAACAGGCGCGCAATCTCCTGGCGGCGGTGTCCTACGTTGGCGGTTACCGGCGTGCTCGCGGCCGGCGTCTCGTCGGGCTGTTCGCGGCGATGTACTTCGGCGGCCTCCGTCCTGCTGAGGCGGTCGGCCTGGTGGAGACTGACCTCGTCCTGCCCGAGCAGGGCTGGGGGTCGGCGCTGCTGCACCGGACTCGTCCTTCGGTCGGCAAGCAGTGGACCGACTCGGGGCAGACCCACGACGACCGCGGGCTGAAGAATCGGCCGACTGAGGACGTTCGGCGTGTGCCCATTCCGCCCCAGCTCGTCACGGTGCTCCACGATCACCTCGCCACTTTCGGCACGGCGGAAGACGGGCGGCTCTTCTTCAGCGAGAAGGGCTCGGTCGTCCCGTCCTCGACCTACTACCGCGTGTGGCAGGAGGCTCGGCTCCTGGCGCTCCCGCCGTCCGTCGCGGCCTCGCCGCTCGCGAGCAGGCCGTACGACCTTCGACACTCGGCGCTGTCGACGTGGCTCAATGCCGGAGTAGATCCCACCGAAGTTGCCGAGCGCGCCGGCAACAGTGTCGAGGTCCTGCTGACCCGCTACGCGAAGTGCCTCGACGGACGGCAGGACGTCGCCAACCGCCGCATTGAGGACCTGCTCCGCGAGTACGAGTGAGACACCCTGCACCTAGGCCCCAGGCATACCGCCTGGGGCCTCCGTCTGTCTGCCGAGCTGCCTGCTGTGCGTACGAGAACGGCTCCGACCGAGGCAGCCCTCCCCACCGACCCTACCTATCGCGGCACCCACTCGATCAGAGGCGCGCCCGACATTGAGACCCCCCACGCGCAACGCGTACTCACCGCCAACTACCCTTGCTGTCGCGGAACCTGACCGAGCAGAACACGAGTCAAGCTGTTGACGAGCTGTCGGAGGATCGTCGACGACCTGACGAAAATCGGCCTGCTCACGGGGGTTTACTAGGCAGTCACATCTGTCCACGCGGACGACCGGACACGGTCAGCTTCGCTTTCTGCGGACAGTCGAGGCCGATAGTCGATAAGGAGCATGGCAATGCTGAAGAGGTCACTGGTGGCCGTTATGAGCGCTTCCGCCCTCGCCATAGGGGCGCTGGGACTGAGCGCCGGATCTGCCTCGGCAGCTTCCACCTGGAAGCTGAAGGCCACGTGCAGCTCAGTCAACATACGAGCGAAGTCCAACACCAGCGCGAAGGTCAATGGCGTCGCTTACAAGGGTGACCTAATGAACGGCACAAAGGTGGACTACAAGGGCTACAAGGACATCAAGGTAGACAAGGCCTGGATCTACGGCAAGGTGGTCCGTAAGGATCACAAGGTCATTTACGGCTGGGCCGCGCTCAAGTGCTTCAACCCTTACGAGCAGTAGGGGAAACCTGCTCGGACAACCACACGGCCTCTGACCGTTTTACCCGGTCAGAGGCCGTTTGCCTGGCGGTGGGCGTGGAATCTTAACCCACATTGACTCGCGCCGCGACGGCCTCCAAGACCGCTGATCATTCAGGAGACCAGGTTCGAATCCCGCCGCCGGCACCGTGCCGACCCGTCTAGCTCGCGCCCCGTCTCGTGCCTCAAAATTCTCGGCGTGGCAGACATGGGACCCACCGAAGAAGAGGCGCCGGACGGGCTGTTGGGCTGGTGCCTGGTGGCCAACGTGGCGCGAGAGACCGCGCACGGCGAGAGCGGCCTAGACATCCAGCACGGTACGAAGCACTTCCGCGCAGGCGCCCTGCTGTGGCTCCCGCCCGTCCGGTGGGACCCCGGCCACTGTCGCTGGCCCGCGGTGGGTCGACACCGAGGTAATGGGCGCCGGTACGTCAGCATGGTCGTACGCACGGAGGGCCTGGAGAACTTCCGGGTCAAGGGTGTCTACAGCGAAGCTCTCGTCCGCGGCCTCAACGGCTACGAGCACGACCCGGCCGCCCCTCGGACCCTGCAGAACCCGTGGACCCGCGAGCGGGCCCAGGCAACGGCGGACAGTTGGAACCAGCCCCGGGAGCCCGTCCGCATCGACGGTCACTCTCACCCTTGGATGTCCGTTCCCAACCCTCCGCCGGCGGAGCTCCAGATCGACGGTGAAACGCTGCACCTCGCCCACTACGGCACCAGGGGAGCCCACTACAGCCGCACACCCCCTCCCGTTGAATGGACATCGGAGCCCTGAGAGGGTCCTTCGAAGGTGCGAGTGGAGAAGCGAAGCCGCTGGTGGGGATCAAGTGACGCACCCGGTGGCCTCGTCCCACTTCTTGCTGCCGGCATGTCGGCAACATCCGTGTGAGAGCACAGGGGGACCTTGTGGAACTGCACGTCACGCGCTGGAAGCGGTACGGGCATGACCGTTTATACGCCAACCTGCCTGATGGCACCGCGGTGGGTTGGGCGGACGTCACGACAGGGGACATCACGGTCTTGCGGGCCGAGTTTCGCGACGACGTGATCGCCGTGCTCACAGAGCACTTACAGAACCTCACCGGGCTTGTCCCGCCAAACAGGGCGCCAAAGGCTCAGGCGCGTCCGATGCTGCCGCCTCTGACGCCGGCCGACGATCTGGCCGTCAACCCTCCCGGGCAGTCCTTGCGTGATCTGCTCGCCGAATCCGGCCCCGGGCTGATGGAGCGAGTCGTCTCACGGCTTCTGCGGCGGCCCTCGGAATGGGAACCCTGGCGAAAGGGATTGGCGGGGGAGCAGCGAGTAGGAGCCGAGCTGAACCGCTTGGGGCGCCACGGCTGGCGCGTCCTGCACTCCGTCCCCTTGGCCAACAAAGTGGATATCGATCACTTGTTAATCGGGCCTGGTGGAGTGTTCAGCATCAATACGAAGCATCACCACAAGCGGGCCGTATGGGTCGGGGAAGATTCCGTGAAAGTCGATCACGGGAAATCGGCGCCCTACGCATGCAAAAGCCGGGCAGAGGCCAAGAGGGTCGCCTTCCCGGTTCCGGTTGAGCCGTGCTCGTCTTCGTCGGTGTCACCGAGCTGAAGGTGGTCGCTACCCAGCTCGATGTCCGGGTGTACCAGGAGCGCCAGGTATCGGCACTCGCTCCGCTCTCAGGCGTTCTCACGGCCGACCAGGTGGAGCAGGTGTACAGCGTTGCTCGCCATCGCCAGGCTTGGAACCAGACCTGAGCCGGGCATCCCGATGGGGTGCCGGCCGTTCCCGCTGGAGCCATGGGCGGCCCCGCACGACTTGAGCGTCCGTCTCCGGCGCTATTGTTCCGTCGCCTTCTTCCCTTCCCCCTCGCAGAGGAGCGCCGGTGCGCAGGGCTGCTTGCATCGCCCTCGGTCTGATCCTGATCGTCGAGGCTCTCTGGCTGTTCGTTCTGCTCGCCGGGATCACTGTTATCGCTGTGGCCTTCCCCCGCGAACCTGACCGCCCCGGCGCGACGTGGATGACCTATGTCGCGTTCGCTCTGGCCCTGCTCTGGGTCGTCGCATGTCTTTGGGGCTCTTTCCGGTCCTTCGAACGTGCGTATCGCCGGCCGAGCGCGACCTGGTCCCGGGGCCTCTTTTTCCTCGCCCTCGGCCACCTCGCCGTCACTGTCCTGACCGCGACCGACGGCTTCCCGCTCGTGGCCCTCGGTGAACTAGCGTGCGTGCCTCTTGTCCTCCTGGCGGCCCGGCCCTCGCGCTCCCGCGCCTCGACGCCTAGCGTCCGGTAGTTCGAGGACGCTGAAGTGGTGGACCGACCGTCCAGCGGTGTCGTGGCTTTCTGGGCTCACCTGCGGCGATGCTCCAAGATCCCGGCCATGCCTCGTCCACAGACCCCGACATGCGGCCGCTTCGGGCCGCATACGGCTGCACATACGCGAAGACCCCGGCCTCAGCGTTTCCGCTGGTGACGGGGTCTTTGGGCACCTCATCGAGCGCGCCGGCAACAGCGTTGAGGTTTCGCTGACCGTACGCGAAGTGCCTCACGGTCGTCAGGACGTCGCCAACCGGCGTATCGAGGATCTGCTTCGCGAGTACGAGTGAGACACGCTGCGCCCCACCGAGGCCCCGGGCAGCTGGCGGATCCGCAATCCAGCTCAGACCGTGCCATGGCGGAGTGTGAGACAGATCTGGTCGTCGAGGTCTGGTCGAACCGCCGTTGCCAACCGCTCCGCCCCGGTTGGTCTGGCCAGGTATCAGAAGCTCCAGGTAGAGCCGACGCTTGGTCAGATGAAGGGTACACCTATATTACTTGCGAAGATCATGTGAACGATGAACTCTCAAGGTGTAATGTGTCTCGACGTTTCCTTCACTTCGCCCCGATGGCGCTGCTTGTAACCCTGCTCGCAGGGTGCGCTGCGGGGCAGGCGGGTACCCCTGTGGCGGCAAGCCCCAAGAGCAAGCCGACTGCGGTGGCAACTACGCGGGCTCCCTCTGTGAAGCCGTCCCCGGCAAAGAAGCCGCACTCCACGAAGAAGCCGCGCTCTCGCTGCGCCAAGGGCTCTGTCACCGCTCGCCTCAAGTGCCTGAACCCCGCCATCAAGAGCGTCCAGGTGCTGGGCAAGGGGGAGAATCTGGACGTGACGATCTTCGTAAATTCGGGCGCCTCGCAAGCTTTGTTCGGAGTCGAAGCCACGGTCCATGGCGAGAATCAGGATGTCGTCCGGGCGGCAGCGAGAGTCTTTGGGCAGTCCTCTGTTGAAGGGCTGTCAGTCATCGGGGTGGGGCCGGTCGAGGACAAGTACGGCAACACAAGTACGCAGCCGCTTTGGGTCTGGGGCGCGTATCACGGTCATTTTTCCCAATTCAACCTGGGTGTCCTGGAGATGAAGACCCTTTGGGATGCTGGCGACAAGTCGGGGTTCATGCCGGGGCTCACCTGATAGCACAGTCGGCCTGGGGCTAACAGCTCACCGAGCGGGGAAGGTGAGTCGCAGAACGATCTCGCCGTCGTCGATCTCCCCGGTGGGCTCGAACCCGAACTTCTGGTAGAAGGGCCACGGCTCGCCGTCGCCGGGCTCGTAGCTGGTCAGCAGCTCGGTGGCGCCGTCCGCGCGCACCAGGGTGGCGACCTGCGTGAGCGCCTCTCGGCCGATCCCTCGCCCCTGGTACCGCTTGTCGACGAGGAGGCGCCAGAGGAAGTGTCGCCCTTTGTAAGGACCGGCCGGCGGTTTCCACGACAGCATCACGAAGCCGACTGGCTCATCGCCGCGGTACACGGCGCGGTACCAGGGATTGGCCTTCGGCTTCTTCGCCGCCTCCTTGAGGGAGTGGGACACGGAGGCGACGAATTGCTTCTGGTCACGTCGGACGCGGAGGGCACGGACGGGATCGCGGTTGTCGTCGGTGATCTCCCGTAGGTGCACGCTCGGGGATCTCATGCCACACCCCTTCCGCATCCGACAGCTGCGCCGTCCCGGCCTACGTGAAGAGCCGATACCGGGCGGCATTCCCGCGCATCCGCGTTGTCGAGGCCGCAAGGCCGGACGTCTTCGCAGCGTATTCGACCCAGGCGATCTGGAGCGGGACTGGCGCGCCGGACTGTGACCGCGCCCAAGGCAGCTCCTAGGAGAGCAACCTGGCCTGACGCGGCGATGCGCATGCGCAGGTCCCTTCGTCAGTTAGATGGGCTGACCTGGGTAATCGGTCGGCCGCGACCGGCTCCCCGTCGACCCGCGGACGAGCCGGATGCCGCAGTCGAAGGTGATCGCGGGAGGTTTCCTTCGAAACTTACCGAAAGGCTATTGACTTATGGCGCTCGGTGTACATGGTGGTTAGTAGGCCATAACACCGAAAGAGTCGCAAAGTCGCTGAGGACGTCTAGCCGGCGTAGTGACTTGGACAGGATGTGGTTCAGGCCCCCGGCAAGCCGGCGCGATACCGAGGCGACAGTGACGACTGAAACTTCAGGACACGCGCAGTACTACCGGGGACTGTTTTTGCCCTCAGGGTGCGACCACTGCACTGTGCTCTACCGCGACGATCAGCCGACCGAGATCGGCTACTGCGGGACACCGCCGATGAACCGATCGTCAGGCCCCTGGACTGTTCCGGGGCCTTGCCGTTTGCCGGGGCTGACCTGGGCAGACGCCTCAAGATCCCGTCCACGCCTCGTCCACAGACCCCGGCATACGGCTGCTCCGGGCGACACACGCCTGCACATACGCGAAGACCCCGACCTCAGCGTTTCCGCTGGTGACGGGGTCTTTGGGCACCTCATGTTGGGTGCCCCCGGCAGGATTCGAACCTGCGCACACGGCTCCGGAGCCCAGGTGAGCTCACCGGGCCTACATCCCTCTGACCTGCGCCGGAGCTGTCCGATGCCGAACAGCCAACCAAGATCATTACGTCCCCATTACGCAGGTGACCTGTCGGCGTCGGGATGCGCCCCGTATGGTCGGTCACATGATCTCGGGCAGCGACGGCGAGTGGGAAGACGGCGGCGACACGGGGTTCACGGCCGGGGGTACGGCGCCCGTTCTCCGAGACGCCTGTCACTCCGCCGGCCTCGATCCGACCGGCGCCGACTTGCTCCGTCTCGGCTCCAACGCCGTCTACCGCCTGGCCTCGGAACCGGTGATCGTCCGCATCGCTCGGGACCCTGCTGTCTTTCCTGAGATGGAACGCGCCGTCGATGTTACCCGCTGGCTGGAGCAGTCTGGCTTCCCGGCCGCGCGCGTTCCGCGCGACATCACCCAACCCGTGGTCGTAGGTGGCCGGGTTGTGACCTTCTGGGAGAGCGTCCAGGAGCGGGAGGAGTACGCCACGGTAGGCGAGCTTGCAGATCTGTTAAAGCGCCTCCACTGGCTGGAGGAGCCCGAATCCATGGGGCTGCCGTACTTCGACCCACACGCCAAGCTGGCCTCGTCCCTGGCGGGTCTGGACGGCATCTCAGACCGGGACCGAGAGTTCCTGGAGGGGCGGGCGGCCGAGCTGGGCAAGGAGTACGACCGCCTGGACTTCGTCCTTCCCTTCGGCATGATCCACGGTGACGCGAACATCGGGAATGTCCTCCGCCACCGCGACGGCCACGCCGTCCTGATCGATCTCGATGGCCTCGCCCTGGCCCCGCGTGAGTGGGACCTGATACTCACCGCGATCTACTACGAGCGGTACGGGTGGCACACCCGTGAGGAGTATGCGGAGTTCGTCCACCGGTATGGCTTCGACCTGATGAACTGGCCTGGCTACGAGACCCTCGCTGACCTCCGCGAACTGATGATGGTGGCGTGGGTCGGGCACCAGGTGACGACGAGCGAGCGATTCGCGGCCGAGTTCCAGAAGCGCATGTACTCCCTTCGGACCGGTGAGGGCCGGGCTACGTGGGGCGCCTTCTGAACAGCCTCGGACATCGCCTGCCGACTCCACGAGCAGCAAGACCGCCGGCTGCGGCTGCCACCCACAACCGGTGCTCGCCTACCTGTTCCGCGAAGGCCTGGGACACCGCGTTGTCCCCTGCTGCGAGCAGATTCGCCCGGAACTCGGCCAGGTAACTCACGCATCGTGCGGACTTCAGGTTCTCCCCGAGATCCAGCGCATCCGCCGCCACCCGGCAGGCCTCCTCGATGTCGTCGGCGCGTAGGTGGGCGTCGGCCAGCACCATCGTGGCGAAAAAGTCGCTCCGCACGTGGCTGCCGCTCATCGCGTTCTCGGCGTGCGCGACGGCTTGCCTCGCGCTGTTGACGTCGCGGAAGCAGTGCGCCGCTTCCGCAGCCAACTCCGCCTCATCGAAGTAGGCGATCCACTCGGGCTCGTCGTCGCTGTTCCTACCCTCCAGCGCTCGCGTCGCCGCCGCCAGAGCTGCTTCACACCCTCGGACATCCCCTGTACGGGCGAGCGCGCGAGCCTCCATCGCATGGAACTGGGCTCGGAGCGTCGGCGTCGCCACCGCCGAGATGCCCATCAGGGCGGCACGGGCGAGCGTCGCTGCCTCGGTGTATCGGCCGAGGAAAGTGGCCTGGTGGCTCATCGCCGACAGGATGCTTCCGGCAAGGCGCCGGTCGTTGGCGTCCTGGGCCAGCCGGAGGGCTTGAAGGAAGTAGCGCTGGGCGAGTCCGTGATGGCAGGCGTCGTACGACATCCAGCCGGCAAGAAGCGTCGCCTCCGCCACGGTGGAGTAGAGAGCCCTCCCCACGGCGTCGCTGTAGCCGCCGCGCAGCAGCGGAACCACCTCGGTACTGAGGTACTGGATAACGGACCGCCGGGCGTGGTCGCCGCCGAACTGGTCGTCGAGTCTGGCGAACATGTCGGCCGTGGTCTTCACCGTTGCCACGTCTCCGTGCCCCACACGCAGCCCCACCGGGCGACCGGATCGGGGCGCCGGCTCCGGTGCCACCAACCACCGCAAGGACGCCTCGTTCCACGCCGGCTCGGACGCCTCGGACTGCAACAGCGGCTCGTACCGGTTCAGGTCGGCGCTCCATGGCCGGTCAACTGTGTTGATAGCCGCGTCAGGGCTGTCGGGGTAGCTGGCGTCCAGAAGTGCGGCGTCCTCTCTGCCGTCGTGTTCCAGCCCCAGCTCATGTGGGCTGGCGCCGTATGCGTCCCCGAGCAGAGCGCCGTAGAACCCGTCCGGCACGCTGTGCCCGTTCTCCCAGCTCGCGATGCGCCGCTTGACGCTGTCGTCGGTGGGCATCTGGTGGCCGCGCTTGGCCGCAGCCTTGCGTAGTTCCCGTACCAATCGCAGCTGGCTCCAGCCGCGTTGGGTTCGGGCCCGGCGTAAACGCTCGCTGACGGGGTCCATGGGAGACGGCCTTTCCCTCCTCCTGGCAGCGCAAAGGGGGTGGTGCGTGGTCCTCGACCATCACGAACGTACGCGCTTTACAACCCCGTTGGCAGCGGCGAACGGGATTTATCACCACCACTTCGGGACGACGGGGGGTGACGGGCTTCCGCGCCACTCGTCATCCCCCGTCACCTGTCGTCATCTGCCCTGGTCAGTGCCAGTCCCGGGACGCTGAACCCACTGCGGCTCAGGCGCCGTGGGGTAGCCGACCTGAGGTGGGAAGAAGACGTGCAAACGATGACCAGGAGAGGCATCGAGTGGCTGTCGGCAGCGGCGGACGACCCGGTGATGTGCCGGGCGCTCTGGGCGGACGACCCGCGTAGCCCGTCGATGATTCCCGCCGGCCGCCTCTTCGACGTGGTGTCGGTGGAACAGCGGCTCGGCCTGGAGACGTTCGATCAGATGTGCCGCCGCGAGTTGCCATGCGGCCCGGTCATGGTCGACCACCGGGCCCGCAGGGTCGGCTTCTTCCTTAGCTCCAACAGCCGCGACTGGTTCACCTACTTCCTCAGGCGCGAGACCAGCGAGCCGCCGGAGTACCGGTACCTCGGTCTCAAATCCGTGGTGGTGGTGCCGGGGCCCATGCCCCTGAGCGGCGACCGCTACCAATGGCTCCGGGCCCCGGTACGGCGTCCAGAGGCCAATCCGCTCCGTCCGATCGCCCTGGCAACAGTGCTTGTCGCTGCCGCCGAGCTACTGGCACGCGTCGACCGCTACGGCGATCGGTTCACCTCCGCTGCTGACGCCATGGCGGCCTATCCGGAGGAGTCGACTTCCGGTGCATGAGGAATCCCGCGGCCGCCTTGACGCAGCGCGCTGGTCCCCGTTGGACAGCGACGGTTGGTACGCCGCTCGTGACGCAACAACGGCCCTCCGCGACGCCTTGATCAGTGCGGGCATGGAGCGTGACTTCCCGTACCTGCGCGCCGACCTGAACGCCTTCGGCCACGGCTTGGTCGAACTGGGCCGCGTCTCGCCTGCGACTGCCGAGCACCTGGCCGAGCTGCTGCGCCTGGCCCTGGCGAGCGCTGCTGAGCCTCACCCCGACACCGAGACTGACCGCGAACCGAGGGAGTGAAGTCATGACAGACCGACGCGGAGTTATCGCCCCACGCGCCGAGAACCTCACAGTCGGCGTGAGCTACGTCCGAGGCTGGGGTGAGGCTCGACGCGGTGCCGACTGTCTCGCTGAGCAACTCGCTGCGCTGGGGCTGGAGGCGGACTTTCCGGGGCTCACGGCGGACGTGAATGTGCGCGGTGACGGCCTGGTCCGCCTCGGCACAGTGCGGCCTGAAGCGGCCTTGCTCCTGGCAGGGCTCATCCAGGCCGGCTTGGAGGCGACGGAACGTGAAGCGCGTCCTTCGGCTTCCGCATCGCTTTGAGCCGAGACACGCTCAGCGAGGGTCTAGCCAGGTGGCCTGCCGTCCGGCCGGGACCGGCGCCCCAGCGCCGCAGCCCGGACGGACGACAGGCCACATCTGTTGTGCCATCAGCTTGGGAAGCTGAGAGGACGCGTGACCCCGAATTGCGGCTGACCTGGGCGAATGGCGGACAGGGAGCCTCGGCACGTGATGGCGCATTCCCGTGATTCCCTGCTGTTCCCCGCCCGACCTGGTGCGGATGTGGTGCGCGCACTCGCCACACGCATGCCACTGACACCAACCGCTTCTGTGCCAGTAGCGCTTCAGCAGCGCAGACATGCGCGTGTGGTCCGTCTCCCTGTTGAACTTGGCCCACGAGAGAGCCTTGGCGCACAACTTGCAGCGATCGCTCGCCCCACCAGCGACGTCCTGAGTTGTCCCGGATCACGTGCTGGTCAGAGGGGGTGTCCCTCAGTGAGGGACACCCCCTCACTTTAGGCTGACTCACTCTGATGAGGCCTTGTCGTGTTGTGGATCAGCGGGGGGACCAGGCATGGACCAAGAACTGGCCCTGCGGGGCAGGGAATCTGCTGGTCAGCGGCGCTCTCTGATCCGAGGCGTAGACCGTCCCTGAGACGGGACCTACGAGTCATCGACCAGACGGCGTTGCGGCCAGGAGAACTGACGGGCCGCAGCAATAGCCGTGCGGACGATGGCTGGAAGTACGCCATGAGCACGGAGTCGACTGACACCGACCTCGACGCCGACGTGCTGAGCAGGTTCCGCGCCCGGCTGACTAAGCCCGGTAAGAAGCGGGTCGTAGTTAGTCGGCGCTTGGACCGGTGTCGAGGTTGATCCTGTCGTTGATCTTGCCAGTGACAGCGTCAACAAGGGCTGTCCTGGCTTCCGTTGAAGAGCTGTCGGGCACGCCGTCCTGAACAGCACCGTCCTGGATCACATTCTTGGGGGTGATCATCCAGTACGGGCGCCACCGGCCCCGCTCATCGCGTGCAGCGAGAAGCACGGACGAAGCCACTGGATGACCGTCAAGCGCCACGGAAGCGGCCTTGACAGCCTGGCCTTGGCTGATGCGGACCTTGGGCAGCGCAGGATCCTGCACGTGACGTGCAGTGAATGACGCGACGTGGCCGCCGGGCCTGATCACTACGTCCATACGCATCGGCATCATCACGTCGTCCCTGTAGCGGCGCCAGGACACGAGGCGTGCCTCGCTATGGGGTCCGACCGAGCTGATGGACTGCTTTGCCGGAAGTGCCCAGGAGAAGTGGTCGTCGATGAAGCGCTTCGCCACCTTGGTCGCTTCCTCATTGGATACGTGATCCTGCGTGGGCGCCTCGCCTTCAGGGGCTGGACCGATCATTCCGGACTGCACTTCTCGTGACGGCCAGTCGATCATCAGGGAGCCCTTGTCGGTGGTGAGCTGCACGGTTCCGGTCTCTCCGGAGCCCGCAGCGAACTGGACCTTCACGACGTGTGCTGTGGGCGGCAGGAACTCCTTGGCTGCTTCCAGGGCCGCTTTACGCTGCGGATCGGATGCGTCGTGCGCCCACGCCACTTCGGACATGACGGGGGTCACTATGGTGGCGCAGAGCGCGGCGATGGCGATCACGGCGGCGGAGAAAGCCCGTACGAAGTGTCGGCCGGGCCGGGTGAGATGGGTGCTGCGGTGCCGACGCCAGAGGATGAGGGCGGCTGCTGCGGTGCCGATGAGTGTGCCGACGGCGTTGGTGATCCAGTCGGTGCTGTCGCAGGCGCGGCCCATGCCTGGTGTGATGGCCTGGACCGTTTCGATGCCGGCGGACAGTCCGAGGAAGGCGAGTGCGACGGAGATGGGGCGTCGTGTAAGCCAGGTCCAGGCCACTGCGGCGGGTATGAACAATGCGATGTTCAGGAGCCCCTGGGTGGTAGTGGAACCCAGGAGGGGGTCACGCTCGATGTAGCAGACGTTGTTCGCCGGGGCGTTGAGGGAGAGCGGGTACAGAGTTGCTCCCAGGATCAGCGCGGTCGACGTCGCCGCCAGGCAACTCTCGATGAGCGGCTGATGCGTGGCCCTTGCTACGAGGAGACCGATGAGCCCGGCGAGAACGCATACGCCGAGGACGGTGCCCATCAGGGTGTGGTCGTTGAGGAGGGTCTGGATCATGGGGCTCTCGGTGGGAGGGTGGAAAGAGGCATGCCCCCGCCCGGGCAGGGGCGGGGGCAGTTCGATTGTGCTGGCCTCGTGTCAGCAGCCCGTCACGGGTGCGTTGTAGAACGTTCCCTGGCCGCTGACGTCCAGGAATCCGACAACGTTCTGGCAGTCGTTGATGTAGACGTTGCTCCACTGGGCGGCCTTGGTGGTCCCGGAGGACTGGCTGAACCAGGAGCCGTAGTGGGTGCCGCTGTGGTAGCTGTAGCCGAACCGGGCGCTGATGGTGCCGCCGCCGGACTTGTTGTACCAGTCCTTGACGTTCATGTGGGACGAGTCGGAGCCGGTGCTGAGCTGGGTGTAGAGGTAGCCGTTGCTCAGCGAGGTGCGGGAGGTCGCGTAGTCATAGTTGCCTCCGGCCACGGCGGCGGGGGCGGTGACGCCCAGGCCGATGAGGGCGGCCGCCGTCGCGGTAGCAACGCGTCGAAGCTTCATCATCTCTCCTGCTTGCAACTGGATTGTGAACATGATCTTGACAGAACGCGGACAACGTAAGTGGTTGGCTACAGGTTGCGCAATGCGATTTGAGCATCATTTGAGGGTCGGCTCTCTTGACCTCGGGTGACCCAAACTCCTGACCACGCAAGGCAAGTGAGGAAGCGACAGGTCGTCAGCAGTCGGGGCAGGCAGTCGGGAGGAAGCGGGCGACGTGGCAGGCCGACCCGACACGGACGGCTCCCTGCCGCATCGACGACTCGTGTATCCAGGTGTGATGATCTGAGCGAACACGCCGCCTGCAAGCCCGTTGCCGCCCACCTTGCGAATTGGTGCAAATCACCCAATTGCACAGCGTCGTAGGGGGTCCATGCGACGACGACCCCAAGAGCCTGGGCCGTCGCGCCGTCCCGTCCTCGTGCTCTGCATCGCACCCCTGCACTGGCACCGCATGTGACAGGCAACTGCTCGCGCGAAGGTGGGGGAGCGGTGGCGGGAATCGGACTGCGTCTTCACCACCCGCACCGGCCGCCCGGTCGAGCCGCGCAACGTCTACCGCCATTGCACTCGCCGAGTCCGCTGGCCTCCGCGTCATCCGCCTGCACGACGCCGCCACGGCACCGCGACCTCCTTGCGGCGGCCGGAGTCGCTCCCCGAGTCGTGATGGAGATCCTTGGGCATTCACAGATCAGCATCACCATGGAGGTCTACACCCTCGTCGTAGCGGTTGGACCTTTACCGGGCATCACTGCCCAGTGGGCTCGCGACTGCCGGCGGCACAGGCGCTTAGAAGATGCGGGCAGGCATCGGTGGGCTGGGCCGGCAGCACGACGCCAGTCCCGCGCCGGGCTGTCGAGCACCGCTGCCGTCCACCGCCGTTGCCGTCAGCGCTGCCGTCACTGTCGTCGGCCGCGGCTTCTGTGAGCACCGCATTAGGAGTTCGAGCTGCCCGCGGCCTGGTCGGTCCTCGCCTCGTGCGTCGGTGCTGTCCGCGACCGTTGTCTGTCGCCCTTGTCTGGGGTCGTTGATGTCAGCGTTGGATGTCAGCGGAACAGCTTTGGTACCGGACAGGCCCCTCCACGGCATGACGACCCCCGGTACTACGCGCCCTTGCCCTCGCCCGCCCGCCCGCCCGCCGGGCAGTGGCCGAAGGTTCCCGCACCGCTCGCGCGCCGGGGGACCGCCCGAGCTGCCGCACCCCTGGTCTGCGCCGTCCGCCTCGGCGAACACCATGCGCAGCCGGGCCCGGTCCGCCGGCGTCGCACCGAACGCCGCGACGCGCAGCCGCAGCTCGGCCGCCGCCGACAGATCGCCCCGCCACAGCCGGGCATGGATCAACGCGGTGTCGAGCAGGTACTGCCAGTCGGACGACCCGAAGTGCTCGACCTGCGGCGAGTCGACCCACATCTGCCACCACTCGCGCGTCCGCCCGGGCCACACGAACTCGACGAGCTGTCCGTCGCGCTCGATTCGGAACTCGGGCAGCTGGGGCGGCTCAGCGCGCTCCCACCGCAGTATGGTCTGCGCGACGGGGTTGGCCTTGTGCCGCACCTTACGAGCCTTCGGGGGCGGACCGTTGCCTGCCATGGCTGTACCTCCAATCCCTGCGCGCAGTTCGAGTGACGTGGATACGGTGCCCATGTGGAGATACCGGGGGCTGCTGCGCTTTGGACAGTTGGGTCATTCCTGCTAGGGCAGGGCGTTGTGTTTGGGGGCGTGCTGATCAACAACGCGTCCCAAGCGCGGCGCGAGCGAGCGGCACGCGATGCTGAGCGGGCCCGCACTCTTGCAGACCGGCGCGAGACGTTTGAACTCGCACATCTGCAGGACCTTCACGCGGAGCTTTCCGAGCTTCTACTCGTGGCGGAGGACAACATCAACCAGTGGTGCGCCTGGCACCGTCTCAGCTCCCGAACTCCAACACGGCGCCGAACCGCTGAAGACCTAGCCCGTCAGTTGGGCGAGATCAGAGCAGTCGCCGACGAGCTGGAACGCATCACGAACGAACACCGCGAGAAAATCAACCGGCTTGCTGGGCTCGTCATCCCCGACCGCCTGCGCACACGTGTCATCAACGCCCACATGCAATACGAGCAGCTGTCGGAAATCCTTGTCGAGGACGGCCCGGACGCTGCACAGAACGCCTTGCCCAGTGCCATCGCCAAACTGCACGGCGTACAAAGAGAGGTCGCGGACCGTATACGGGAGATCTACGTAGCGCACGAGCCGGAAATGATCACGTCAACAGCTCGTCGATCAACCGTTGCACGTCGCCCAAGCATCGTGGCGCGGCACCGAAGGTCCGCCCCGTAACTGCGATGCGCCGGCCGTTCGCGTACACCTCGACCGTTCCGTCGCCGACCCTCAGCCGGCGGCCCGCGTCGCCCGGCAGCGCGCCGTGACCCCAGACGTGCAGTCCGCCGCCGCTCGTCGACACCTCGACCCATGTCGAGTCGCCGGCCGCGTCGAGCACGCCCTGCGCCTCGGTTCTGTCTCAGGGCCTGAACAGCCAGCGTTCGATCTCGTCGATGCCTATGCGGCGCCCGAACCGCCTGCCCTCCTCGTGGGCCCAGCGGTCCAGGAGTGTGCAGTACCGAACGTAAGTGCTGGCGGGCCACGCGTTGTCACCGAGCGAGTCCCACGTGCAGATGGTTCTGAGCGTAGCGGTCACCTGGGAGTCGAGGATCGCGCATGGGTGATCGAGAGCGCCGCGGCCGGCGAAATACAGGACCTTGGTCGAGAACGCCGGGCCCAGATACGCGATGGCGTTGCGGTCTCGCGGGTGCAGAGCTTCGTATGCCCGTGCCGGATCCTCGCGGGCGGCCTGCAGAGCCTGGCGCAGAGCCGCCACGGCTGAGGACGGGCTATCCGCCACAGCTCGCATGCGCTTGCGATTGAGGCGGAGTTTCATGCCGCTACCCCAGGCGAGTACGCGCCACAGAAAACGCAGCAGCTCCTCGTCGGAGTCCGTGTCGAGCTTGGCAGCATCCGCGAACAAGTCACCGCGACTGAGCTGGGTGACATCTGAACTGGCCATTGGCGCACCAGGCAAGCCAACGGCGGCTAGCTCGGTGTTCCACCAGGTGGTCGCTACGGGGATGGTGTGACTGTCGATCCGCTCCGACCGCTGCTTGGCAAGAGCCTCATGACACGCGCGTGGCAACTGCAGGCAAGACAAGTCGGTGGGTGCCATGACCTCATCCTGCCCTGCGCGAAGGAGGAGGGACAGCAACTCCGCTGCCCGTGCCGGGCGAGATGACGAACAAGACCCTCACCTCACCATGCTGCAGAGTGCCCGACGGCCTCGGTAGCCAACACGGCTCCGGAGTGAATGCGTCAATCGCGTCGCACGACTCTCTGACCTGCGGTGGAGTCTGTCAGAAGGCCACAGCGACACAGACTGTGTCGGAGGTGTGTCGGACAGGCTTGAGGAAATCGTTTAGAGAGCTGCTCCTGCACGCATACACCTCAAGCGCCTCTCATCGCTCTCTGCCATGGTATGGCGTGCTTGGCCGAGTAGTCCGCGCAGCTGTCGCCACACAGTCGCACTCGGTGAGGGTGCCGTCGAGCAGAACAAGTCTGGGTCGCTCTCGCGCAGGATCTTGAGCAGGCCGGGGCTCGGTCCGCGAGCAGATCGGCCACGGCCGTGCGTAGGCATGGGCAGTGCCGACCGAGAGCCGAAACCGCCCCCTGGGTTACTGGCCCTACCTGGCCTCGGCGGTCGGGATGACGTCCTTGCGCTTAGATGCAGATTCCTGCCGTCGGCCGTCGATCACTCTGATGTGAATCTCTGCGGGGAAATCTTGTTCGTTCAAAAAATCGAAAACCTCTTGGCTGCGACCGCTTCCTGTCGCCTGGTTTGAAACGATGACGACGTACCAGCCCTGGTGATAGCCCCTCGCATTGAGATAGCTGGGAAGCTGGCAGCATAGCCCATGTTTCAAAGTGTCAGTACGTTTGCGGTCCACCTTGAATTCGAGGGCATGTTGTTGTCCGTATCCAGAAATCACGAAGTCGACAGGTCCCACACCTGTCTCTACTTCGCGATGAACTTCCACTTCTGTCCCTGAATATTTTGCAAGGATGTCAAACAATACCTGACAGTCTTCTTCTTGATCGCCTTTGAGTAGTTGGTGCCCGCGTGTATGAGATATCGCCTCCTGGTATCTTGACAAGAGCATGCTGATCACGTCAGAGAGTGCATCCGGGCCAGCAAATGTGTCACTGCCAGTGATGATCTTCGCGGTCTCGGAGATTCCCGTCGTTCCGAGTATGTTTTCGCGACCCACGGCGAAAATGTCGGCGTCAGTCTCGGAGGTGACGCAGCCAATTACTATGCCATTGGTCATGAGGTTCTTCATGTGGTGAGACGAAGAGGTGGTGAGCATGTTTTCGTCCCACAATGTACCTACCCAAGTCTTTCCGGTGAGAGGTATGGATATTTGTCGGGTGTCGGACCCTGTCCTACGAAAGCGCACCGATCCTACGTGGTAGAACCACTCTCCGACTTTAGGCTGGCTCAACTGCTCCAAGAGTGGCAACTGGTAAAGGTCGATTATTAGATTCATCACCTCCTCGACGATGCTGGCTTTGAAGGCTCCAGCGAGTTTGTGCTCAGATGCGCGATCCCATAGGGAGTGAAAGTTTTCGGACATCACCCCATTCGGAATTGCGCGCGCAAGGGCGTTCGGTCTCGCATACGTGGCGTAAATATCCACAGATCCCCCAATTTCTAGCTGCGCAATAATACAGGTTCCGAAATGGTCTCGATTGGTGATTAGCCTCTCGATCTCCCGGTAGCCAGGGAAGATATCATCGGAACGCGCTCATCGGGGAGACCTAGTCAGTCGTCCACGATGCTCCCACTAGGCCTTCTACCGGGTGGGTGATGGTCGCAGCGCCGCCCGAGTCGCTGGCTGAAGTGGGGTGAAGCCTGGAGCGGGGCCACGCGCACCGGGCGGGTGGGCCTGGCGCCTTGATCGGGTAGGGGAAAGTTCCGAATCTCGCTCCTAAGCCAGAGCAGATCGGAAGTCGCCTCCGGCTCCTACGTCCATTGGAGAGGTCGGCTTCGCCGACGGGCTGCAACACCCCCGGGGTGTTGCAGCCGTCTGTGACCGGACAGCCCGGACGGCGACACTTTGAGCTGTCCGGGCTGTTTGTGCAGGTGGGAGTTATAACTGGACAGCCGGACAGTGCGGACACCTCTCAGCGCGGTTCCATCAGACCCGGACAATCCGTCCGGGGCCTCTCCTGCTCAGTGCCGCAGGCTGGCCATCGGCGGTAAGGGCTGAGATCGCTTACCCCTTCCCCGCCGCGTCGGTACCGTGAATGACGCCCCTACTCAGCAGCGGGAGGCAACACCACATGCGTGGTCTTGGAGATCACCTCAGCATCGGCGAGCGCATCGCGTTGTACCGAAAGCGGCGCGGCTAAATGGCCAGAGGTGCTGGCTGGTCTGGTCGGTCGTAGCACTGACTGGCTTGCGCAGATCGAGACGGGACGCCGGAAACCGCCCCGTATCGACATGCTCGCAGAGCTGTCCCGCATCCTGCGCGTGCCTCTCGGGGATCTGCTCGGTCAGACAGTGCTCACGGAAGACGAGCGGCAACAGGACGATGTCCCCGCCGTACGCGATGCCCTCGTGAGTCCGCGCCGGCTCTCGCGTCTGCGAGGTGGGGTGGGGCGCTCAGTTTTGTCGAGATCGTGAATGCAAGTTCACCCTGCCAGGTTAGACGGCTCCTCGCCACAGCACTGGCTCGGCCTCTGCGAAGCGGCGCTCCAACGACTCCAGGTCTCCGAGCACCATGCGCATCCTGTGCCGGAACGCTGCACCGTGAGCGGAGACCCTCAGGTGTGTCAGCTCATGAACGAGAACCAGATCCACCAGGCTCGGTGGCAACTGCATCAGCGCCCAGTGCAGAGCGATACAACCGTCCGGCTGGCAGGCCCCCCAACGCTCTCCGAGGTCTCGAACAGTCACATCCCCCGGGGTGACTCCTGTGCGTTCGGCCAGGGGGGCCGCGCGGGCGGCGGCCCATCGGCTGCCTCGTGCGGTGTACCACTCGGCGATCAGACGAGCGCCCTCCCGCGGACATCTGGTTTCTGGCAGCTCCAGCCAGCCCTGGTGCAGTCGCACCCGCCCGCCCGGCTCGGCGGGCACGACCTTCAACCGGTGGCGACGCCCGAGATAGGCGAAGCTCGCTCCGCCCACCAGTTCCTTGACCGGCTCTCCTCCGCCGCGCCTGCGCCGCTCGACCTCGTCGGCGAGGCGGGGCAGCCGAGAACGTACAGCGTCGGCGACGGCCTGCGGATCGGCGTCCGACGGCACCGCGAAGAGCACACCGCCGTCCTCCTGGATCTCGATCCCCAGCGTCCGGCGTCGCGGCCGCACGACGACCTGCCACGTCCACTCTCGTGGCATGGGGAGTGACGCGAGGGCGGACTGGACGGTGAGACTCACTCCGCATTCGTACCACCTGGCGCAGACAGGAGCCGCCACGGCCCTCCACGCTTCTCCTACTGACGTGGTCGCGCTCCATGGCGCAGGAAGTCGCCGTGTCGCTCCACGGCCAGTTCCAGAAGTCCCGCTGCCATGTCCGCGGTCTCCTCCCATTCCAGGTGAAGGTGAGCGGCCACCTTGAAGCGGAGTTCCCTGCGTACGTCGTTGCGTGCATCGGGCTGCGCGGGGAAGTGCGGCTGCCTCACGAGGTTCGCTATGTCGACGGAGATTCGGCAAGCCGCCTGGTACAGGTCAACCCCCGCCGGCACGGCGACCGCGTCAGCTCGCTGCAGCTCCCTGACCAGCGCCCGGTACACCGGCCCCTCGGTCAGCGGGTCGAGGTGCGGCCCTGAGTCCTCGACGTCCTCGGTGACGTCGCCGACGAGCCGTGCGAGATCGGTTGCGGCCTGCTCGAAGTCCTGGTGCATCCGCTGGACGATCTCCTCCAGACGGCTGCTGAACAGTTCGTAGCGGGCCCGGTCCGTCCCGATCTTCGCCGTGATGTGCGTACGCAGCCGACTCACCATGTAGCGAGCCTTGGCGCGCGCGTCGTGATTAGCGTCGACGCGTTCCACGAAGTCAGAAGCGGTCAGCTCCACAGGAGGGACCCGCAGCTCAACACCGGTGGCCCGGATATGGTCGGAGATGAGCCTCCGCACCTTCGTCCCGTACCGGCGCGGGCTGAACTCGTCGCGCCCGTCCAAGTAGCTCTGCCGCGCCAGGTACTGGACCTCGCCGAGGTGGCCCGCGAGCTGCTCGTAGTTGAGCGCGTACGGCCGGGGTAGGACGGCCCCCAGAGCAGTGAGGAAGTCGCGCGCCAGCTCGTCGAACTCACCGCGTGCCAGCGGGTCGGCCAGCAGGTCGACAAGCTCCTCGCGACGCTGATCGTCGGCCAGGGAGACGATGCCGCGCGCGTCGTACGACGCGAGTCTCCGCGCTTCGAGAAAACGGGCGACTGAGCCGTGCAGGTCTTTGAGGAGCCGGTCGGCGGCGGCGTCCGCCTGGAGGAGAAGCCCGTCGCCGGTGGGCTGCGCTCCCTTGAAGTCCCGGCTGAGGTGGTCGACGGACACGTTCTGGTAACCGTAGACCTCACGCAGGTGGTGCTGCTCGTACGCGTGCAGGGAGCGGGCCAGTTCGGGACCGATGCCGATGAAGTCGACGACCAGACCCCATTTCTTGCGCGGATACGGTCGGTTGGTACGGGCCACGGCTTGTAGTAGTCCCACGCCGGAAAGGGCGCAGTCCAGGTAGAGAACCTGCTCGACGGGTGCGTCGAAGCCGGTGAGCAGCATCGACTGGACGACGAGGAAGGCCAGCGGCTCATTGGCTTCCCGGTCGTCGCCGTCAGCACCGCCGTGGTCATCGTCCTCCTCCGCGTCAGCCGCATTCCCTGCCAGCCATTCGTCGGTCACGGGCGCGCCGGATGAGGGCAGCCCCTGGCCCGGTATGCCATGCGGGTCGACGTCCCAGGAAGGGTCGATGGCGGCGTCGAGCGGGTCGCCGAGGCCCGCCTTGAATCGCTTGATGTAGGCGTCCTGCCGGGACTTCAACGTCCAGTTCCGCCACTCCGCGGGGTCCCTCTGCCTGTCGCCGTGGATCACCACTGCGGCATTGATGGAGGCGAGGATGTCACGGTGCGGCAGTATGGCGAGAAGCTTGCGTGTCTCCTCGTCGGCATCAAGGATCGCCGCCGGGTCGTAGCACAGCGCCGGGTCGAGCGCGTCGAGTTGTCCGACCAGCCGGTCACGGGCGGCGAGCAGAGCATCCCGATAGCGAACGGCCGCGTGCCGGGACACTGCCACGAGCTGCGCACCGAAGCGGTCGGGCAGTGCGTTGACCGCCCAGTGCCGCAGCATGTAGTCGGCCTTGTCGGCGATCACGGGCGGGGCTTCGAGGACCTCTCTCTGGCGCGCGAACTTCCGAAGCACGCGTTCACGCCATTCCGGATCGGTGGGCACCTGCGCGTCGAACGTGGCGTCCAGGGCGGCCTTCTCGACGATTTCCAGCGGTACTTCGTACGCCTCGTAGCGCACCGGAACGACGGACCGGTCCTGTTCCGCGTCGCGCAGCGTGTACGTGTCGACGAGCGGCCCGAAGATCTCCTCGGTCTTCTTGCGGGCACCACCGATGATCGGTGTGCCGGTGAAACCGATGAGCACAGCGTTCGGCAGCATGGCGCGCAGTCGGGCATGCAACCAACTGTCCTGGCCGCGGTGCGCCTCGTCGACGAGGACCACGATGTGCGGGTTGGGGTTCGCGACCCGCACCTGGACGTGGGCGTCCTCGCTGCCGTCCTCCGTCCCCAGGTTCTCGTCGCGCCCGTCATAGGCGGCATCGTCGCGCTGGGCCTTCTGGAGCATCACCAGAACGACGTCCGGCACCCGCACCGCGAGGTGCGCGCGAGCGTCCGCGATTCCGTCAGCCCGGTGAACGGTCTCCTCGGCCGCGGCCATGGACTCCAGGATCTGCTTCTCCAAGTCGATGCGGTCCGTGACGACGACGACCTTGTACCCCTTCAGCTCATGGCTGCTTCTAAGGTGGCGCACGAGGAAAGCCATGGTGAGGCTCTTTCCGGAGCCCTGGGTGTGCCAGACGACTCCGCCCCGCCGGCCGGTGTCGTGCCCCGCCGCGACCGCCGCCGTACGTTCCCGCAGCGCACGGGCGATCCTCCGTACAGCCCGGAACTGCTGGTAACGGCCGACGACCTTGAGCGTACGACCGCCCTGCCCGCGCTCGGTGGTGAAGTCCTTCACCAGGGCGAGGAGATGGTCCGGGGTCAGCACCCCCGCGGCGAGGACGGCCATGTCGGTGACGCAGCCGTCCGCCGGCGCGGGCTCGGTCGTACGCCACGGTGTGAAGTACTCGGGAGCCGAAGTGACGGTACCGAGTTCGGCGTACGTCCGGTCGGTACCGATCAGGACCTGCGCGTAGCGGGTGAACTCGGGCACGGGAGCGGGAGAGTCCAGGCTCGCGTAGCGGCACACCTGGCCGACCGCATCGTCCAGGGCGGCCCTGCTGCCACTTCCGGACGTGAGTGGGGCCTTGCACTCGATGACGACCCAGGGCAGCCCATTGACGAACAGCACCAGGTCCGGGGTGACGTGGGAGAGGCCCTTGCGGTCCACACGGAGCTGGCTGACGGCCAGCAGGTCGTTGCGCCCGCCGTTCTCCCCGTCCCAGTCGACAAGTTGGACGTGCTGGGGATCGCCCTTCCTCCACCCCGGAAGAGTGCGGGCGTTGACGCCGTCGCGCAGCAGTTTGGTCACCGCGAGGTTGGCTGCCACTCCACGCTCGGCCGGCCCCTGGCCGGGGGCGGTGCCAAGTACGAGTGCGAGGAGACGGTCGAGCTGGGCGGGGGTCAGCCAGGTACCGCCGCCTCCAGGAGCTGGATTGATCCGCGCCACAGCGTCTCGGAAGCGGTTCTCGTAGACGACCTGCTCATACGTCGCCCGCTGGGATGGCGCCGCGCTGCTGACAGGGTCACCGGGCGGGGCGCCTTCCAGGTACTCCCACCCGAGCCCGATCAGCTGCTCGATCAGCGGTTTCTCGGTCTTGACGTACTCCGGCCCCGCGTACCCCGACACCTCTTGCTCCCGCCGCCCGCTCACCGCTGAACTCCCTGCCCTCACAGTGCGCTGCGCTCCAGTGCCATCCTGGGGCATACGGGCAACCCTACGTCCGGGCAGAGAGTCGGCCAGAGGCGTTTCGAACTTTGATCAAGCCGTTAGGACATGTGGCGTCGGGGGCCAGGTCGAACCACCTGGCCTTGAGCGAGGGCGTAGCCCCCGGGAAAGCGACAGCCCGGCCGACGTGCTGACGACGGACCGGGCTGTGCCAATGTGCGGCGCGAAGTCAGGGTCGTTAGGCGACGTACGCCTTCGAGCGACCGGTGAGTAGGTCTTCGACAATGCCTCGCTGTACCGTACGCAGCTTGGTGATCTGCTTCTCCAGCAGCTCAGCCCGCTTCCGAGTGGCCCGAACAGGTCCGAGCAGTCGTTCCTGCTCGTCCAGCGGCGGCACGGGAACCGGCATCTTCCTCACCTGAGTTGAGTTGATCGATGCGAGATTTGTTGTTTGCTTGCCCACCCGCTGAAAGTAGGCGCGGCCTGCGGTCGAAGCGGTGTACAACGCAAGGAAGTCCGGCGTCATGCGCTCCCGGCAGCGTACGCGGAACACGTGGTTCTGGTGCAGGCAGGCTTCGATGCGACCGTCCCAGACCGCGCCTCGGCCAAGCTTGTCGAGATCGCCGCCTTCCGTGAGTAGCAGGTCCCCCTGCTTGAGGGCGTACCGCTCGAACTGCGTGCTGAGAATCCGGACCCTCTTCACGTCGGCCGTATTGATGCGGCCGTCTAGAACGTTGGCGACGCGCAGGTACGGAAGCTCGACGGTTCCGTCACCTACGGGCTCGGAGCCGAGCGTGACGCCAGCGACTACTGTAGCGACAGACTCTAGGGAGACCTGGTCCCACCTATTGCATTGCGCGGGTGCCAGCGCCTGTGTCGACAGCGATAGCTCGGCAAATCGCAGCTTGCCGAGCACCCTCTCCAACGCCCCGATCCGCCGCTCGAAAGCGGCATGCGCGGTGACGATCCGGTGCTGTTCGTCAATTGAGGGCAGCGGGATCTCGAGCCCCTCAACCATCGCTGCGCTGATCTTCACCATGCTGTCGCTCGTGCCCCGTGCTTCCGCCCGCACGGCCTTGCGTACCGCGTTGGAACGAAGGACGAGCTCCAGATACGCGGGCAGGCACCGCGACTCGTCTGGGCGCAACCGCATCATCAGGTCCGGGTAGATACACGGGTATCCGGTAGCCCTGTATCGACCCACGAGGCCAACGAGTTCCCGAGTGTTCGCCCGGCTGATGAGCACGTCCCCGTCGGCCAGCGCGCAACGTCGGGCCAGCGCCGTGTCCGGAACGTTCTTGATCTGCACCGGCGCGAACCCGCTGCTCGTCAGACAACCCAGTCCGAGTGCCTGCAGCCCGGTCCATTCCGGAACATCCTTTGGCGAGTACCCGTTTCTCGGCTTTTCCGCGAGCACAGACCCCAATCGGATGATGGGCCAGCGTCCCATCTCACCGCCCATAGCCCAACTCCTCCAACCAACCCCGCAGCTCCTCCTGGGTTGCCTCGCTCGCTCCCTCCAGCTCACTCAACGACACCGCGTACTTCTCCGCCCACCGCCGGAACACTGCCACCAGCTCGCGCCGCCCCACTGCGACTGCCGAGTCGAGGCGCCTCGTTAGATCCTCGTCCAGCACCGCCAAGACGACCTCTTGCGTCCGCTCCTCGTCCGCGAGGACGAGTTTCGATGCCGCCATCAGTTCCGGCAGGAAACGGTCGTCCAGCGCCTTGCGCTTCTTCGTCGCGGCCGTCCGAGTCTTCCGGTATGACGCCAACTCAGCCTCCAGATGGGCCAGCTCCTCGGACGAAACAGGCTCGGCAATCTCTTCCACAGCGGAGCCGTCATCCTCGCCGTCCTCTGACGGCGGCTGCGCCGCGGCCAGGGCGTCCGCTGCCTCCTTGTATGCTGCGTCTGCCGCCGCGACCTCTGCCTCCACGACCGCGTATTGCTTGAGGAAGTCCGGGATGAGGTGGCGTACGACAGGCTGGTCCATTGCGCGTCGGCGGTCGGCAGCCGAGGCCGTCGTCTTCGGCTTCCGGGCGGAGCCAGGACTGCTTACCGATCCCTCCGCCGGTTTCACGATGGCCTCCGTCGAGTCGACCCAACCTTCTAGGACGCGCCCGAAGCCGCCTGCCGCCAGAGCCTTCATGTCGTAGCGCGCGTGCGTCCACCAGTCGGCGATGATGCCCGCGGTGCGGTATTCGTCGAGGACGCCCATGGCTCCGATCGACTCGGTGAAGCCCGCAAGCACCCCGGCCCGCAGGTCCATCAGCTTCCCGTCCTCGGCCAGCTTGCCGAAGAGCGTCGAGCCTTTCGTCCACCACTCCGCGTACGCAGCCCGCATGGAGGCTTCTTTCGCGGCGGCCTGTTCCGCGATGCGGCCGACCGTGATGTCAGGCTCCTCAGGTAGGAAGTCGTAGTAGTCGGGATCACCGTCGCGTGCGGCGAACAGAGTGGACGCGTCGACCCCGTACGCTCCGAACAGGTCTGCCTGCGCCGCGACCTCCGACACGGGGACGCCGCCGTACAGATGCGCCCGTACGTCCTGCGGCTCTGCAGGCGGCGAATTGTCCACCCAGCGGCGAATATTGAGGTCGGCACCCTCCGCGAGAAGGTCCTTCACCTCCACCCAGCGTGAGTAGCCGGGAAGCTGCAGCCCTTGCTGGAATACCGTGACTATCTTCTCGACGTGCTCAGGGCCCAGCTCGTTCTGGTTGCGGCCGACCGTGAACTCTCGGTCGGCATTGATGAAGAGGACCTTTTTGCTGCGGTCGGGATGCTTGCGGCGCGGGCGGCGCAGGATAAGGACACAGGCCGGGATTCCAACGCCGTAGAAGAGGTTCGGGCCGAGGCCGATCACCCCTTCCACACAGTCGTCGCGAAGGAGCTCCTCCCGAATTTCCTTCTCCTTGCCACCTCGGAAGAGCACGCCGAGCGGCATGACGACGGCGACCACGCCCCGTTCCTCCAGCACCGAAATCATGTGCTGGACGAACATCAGGTCGGCCTTCTTGCCCTTCTCGGGCGCCCAGCCCCACCGCATGCGTGTGCCATGTAGCTCGTCGGCTGCCGCCACCTGTGCCTGGTTGTACGGCTGGGAGAAAGGAGGATTGGAGAGGACCTTGGTGAAGGTGGTCAGGCGTCCGTTCTCGTCCAGGTGAAGCGGCTCGGTGAGAGTGTCGCCGTGCTGGAGGTCGAACTTGCGGATGCCGTGCAGCACCATGTTCATGCTTGCCATCGACCAGGACGCCGGATTGCGGTCCTGGCCGTTGATGCCGAGTTCGTCGGGGTTGCCGCCGTGCTCCTCGACATACTCGCGGGCAGCGATGAGCATGCCGCCGGACCCCATGCAGGGGTCGTAGACGCTCTCCATGGGCTGCGGGTCCAGGAGGCGCACCAGCATTCGCACTACCGAGCGCGGCGTGTAGAATTCTCCGCCGCTCTGGCCGGCGGAGTCCGCGAAGCGGCCGAGGAGGTACTCGTAGGCCGCCCCCAGCATGTCGGGGAACTCGAAGTCCTCGTTGCGGAGCCGATAAAGACTGAAGTGCCTGATCAGGGCGAGTAGTTCATTAGAGGTGAAGCGGGACTTGTTGCCGGCGACAGCGTTGAACTCGATGTGAGAGGCGACGCCGGACAGTCTCGTGTTGCCGTCCTGTAGGGCGACGAGCGCCTTGTCCAGGTACTCTCCCACCTTCATCGGGTTGCCGTCGGGGCCTCGGGTCTCCGCGGTGAGGCCCTCGATGCCCGGAACAGTCATCTCCGGGTGCTCGGGGTCGAGCACGTGCGGCCCGGTCCACCAGCGTGCGCGGGGCGGGACGTAGAAGACGTGGCGGTAGAAGTCAGGGTTGTCAGCCCGCTGCAAAGCCTTCGTCTCGCTGCCCGTCGCCTTCAGCCGCTCCTGATAGACGCGCTCCCACTCGGGCTGGAATTCGTCTGATGCCCGCTTGAGGAACAGCATCCCGAAGATGTAGTCCCGGTAGTCGGAGGGCTCCATACGTCCGCGCAGGATGTCAGCGGCGGCGAAGAGATGCCGCTCCAACTGGGGAAGGGTGATTCGGGCCACGCGCCGGTCCTTCGTCGGAAAGTGAGTGAGAAGTGCCAGGGCAGCGTAGACGCCCGGCGGCTCCGGGCGGAAACCGCCCGGAGTACTTGATCTCGAGAACCCGCGTCAGTCGTCGTCGTGCTCGATGCCGAGGCTGGCGAGAAGGCGCCACACATCGGTGGACGGGTCCCGGTCCAGGACCTTGCAGTCCAGAGCATGGCCGGAGCGGGCGGACCACTTTCGGGGCGACTGGGGCAGGTGGTCGGACTTGTGAGGGCTGGTGCGGTCTACGGGGACGGCCTTATGCTGGCTGGCTTTGCACGCCCCGTGCTCGCACTGGGAGACGAGGCTCTTGGCGTGCGCGATGGCGGCCTTGGTTCTGCCCTCCAACGCTTTGCGACGCGGCCCCTGGACACTCTTGTCGTTCCCCTTGTCGAAATGCTTGAAGGCCGGATTGGCCTTCCGGAGCTTGTCCACGACATTCGTGCTCTTGCCGCTCTGCTGTCCGCCGAACGCCTGGAAGTGCAGGAGCAGCCACAGGTCGAAGGACGGGTGAGAGAAGCAAAGCTCCGTGCCGTCGGCCGCGGCATCTTCCACAGCCTGCGGAATCCGCGTGTGCTCGTCGCGGTCGAAGAGTGCCCAGGTCTCGTCCGTCGCGGCGTACCGGTGCACGGCTTCCACTACCTGCTCGGGCAGCAGACCGTTCGCCTTGTAGACAGGGACGATCCGGAAAGGCTGCCCCGTCCGCTCGCCGGATCCGAACCGCTTGACCAGGTAATCCAGGTAGTCCGGCTCGGTCGACTCGCCCTCACAGCCCACGTAGAGGATTCGCTCCTGCTTGTACTCGGCCCACTGGGCGGGTGCCAGCGGCCGTTCCTCGTTGCCTCCTCTGCGCCTCTTCCGCTTCCTTGGTGCCGCTTCGTGCTCGTGGCCGCCCGACGCCTGCTCTCGTCCGCCCCGCCTGCTCACGCTGACGCCTTCGCCTCCCGCTCGCGTTCCCGTTCCTTCTCCCGCCAGGTCAGGGCACGGGCGATCTCGCCCACGCTGACCCGTGGCGAACCGCCGTATCGGCCACGCAGGTATCCGCGTTCCAAGTCCTCGTCGTCGCCCGGCCCGGCCGCTGCGAGCGGATACAGCTCGGTCTCGCCCGATGCCTTCTTCGCGGTGATCCAAACTTGCTCGCGGGCGAGCGGGCGGTCCAGGACCGCGCTGCCGAGCAGTGTCGCGTCGTGGGTGGTGAAGAGCAGCTGCGCACCGCGTGGATTGGACTTGGGGTCTTGGAAGAGCCGTACGACTTCGGCGGCCAGTGTGGGGTGGAGACTGGAGTCGAGCTCATCCACCAGGAGGGCCGTGCCGGCGTCGAGGACGGAGAGCATCGGGCCGAGGAAAGCGAACCATGAGTGGGTACCGAGCGACTCCTCACCGACGAAGTCGAGGGCAATATCGCTGCCGTCCGAGCTGCGGTGGCGCAGGGCGATCTCGCCGGTCTTGCGGTCGATGTCGATGCCACTGATGCCCAGGTCGGCGATGGAGAGGAGTTCGACGAGCCACTCCCGGTAGTCCTTGCCGCGCTTCGGGTCTGCCAGCAGACGCTGCGTCCAGTCGCTTCTGGCCTTGACATCCCGACCGGGGGTCATCAGCCACAGGTTGTTGATGAACCATCTGTGCAGGGCAGCCAGTTGAGGGTCATTGAGGGTGGCGCCCGTGGACAGGAAGAGGGCGTCGGGGCGGGTGACGGGCACGAGTACGCTCCGCTGCCCCCGGAATCCGGTGCCTGCACCGGGGCCGGAGTCGTGGTTGGAGCTGGGGAAGAGGAACTCACCGCCCTCAGACTCGGGACGGTCAGCCTCGCGGTCGAACCAGACGACGCGCTGGCCCTCAGGGTAGGCGTGCAACCATTCCGCCTCCACCCGCTCGTCCGAGAGCTCGAAGCCGTAGGTGTAGCGGACCGGGCTCGCGCCGAGCATCAGGTCGACCTCGTAGAGCGTCGTCTCGTCCGCGGCGGCCGGGTCCAGCTTGAACGGCTGACGTGGCACCCCTGACTGGGTCGCCCACTCTGCGAACGACGTGCGTACGGCGTCTCGCATGTCGAACAAAGCCCTAAGGAGGTTCGTCTTGCCTGACGCGTTCGCACCGAAGATGCCGATTACAGGAAGGACCGACACCTTCTGGTCCTGGTCGCGCAGCAGCGTCGCGCGCGCCACGCTGTCACCCGCTGAGGCACCGACCAACGACAGCTCGCACTCATCACGAATCGAGCGGTGATTGGCCACCCGAAAGCGGAGGAGCACTCTCGACCTCCCGTAGGACGGGGAGGCGGCCCCGTCTCGTACCTGAACCTCTGCGGACGATCCGCACATGAAGCCTATGACGGCGGCTGATCGGTGGCCAGTGCGGACTTCTTGTCTGAAGCTGGCCTCCCGCTCTGTTCAGGCCATCGCCGTGGCTGGCTCCGTAGCCGCAATAGTCGCCCCCTATACGATTCGTACAGTGTGATCGCCTGCCCGCGAGCGAAACCTGAAGCGTGTAGCCGCTCAGGCCCGCAGTCACGTGCATCTCCCCCCTGCGGGCGTGGAGCTGCGCCGTGTGCGTCTCCGGCCGCTAGGGGCCGCGCTGCACCAGCGGAGGTTGATCGCCGTGAGGGCGATGACCCCGCCGGGCCGACGGTGATCGTGACGTCGAAAAGATGGTCGAGGACGTAGCGGGGCCTGCAGCCGGAGACTCAGGCCATGATCGACCTGGTCAGTACTTCCAGAGTCTGAAGCTGCCGGCGCACCTCATTGCGGAGCCGTACCGCCTTGCCCAGGGTCGTCTTGATGAGGCAGGGAGAGCTCCGCGCCCTGCTGTTACCTCTCATGACGCAGAGTAGATCGGAAGCCGCCTTCGGCTCCTGCGCCCATTGAGAGGTCGGCTTCGCAGACAGGCTGTAACACCCCGAGGGTGTTACAGCCGTCTAGGACTGGACAGCCCGGACACCTGCACTTTGAGCTGTCCGGCGCGTTTGTGCAGGTGAGGGGTTTAAGCGGACAGCCGGACAGTCCGGACACCTGAAGCAGGAGGTTCCTTCGGACCCGGACAATCCGTCCGGGTCCCCTCCTCTTCAGCGCCACATGCTGGTCATGGCGGACGAGCTAAGCCCGCTTACCCGTTCTCCGCCACGTCGGTACCGTGAATGACGCCCCTACTCAGCAGCGGGAGGCAACACCCCATGCGTGGTCTTGGAGATCACCTCAGCATCGGCGAGCGCATCGCGTTCTATCGGAAGCGCCGCGGCTACACGCAAGAGGTGCTGGCCGGCCTGGTCGGTCGGAGCACTGACTGGCTGGCGAAGATCGAGACCGGTCGCAGGAAACCGCCCCGCATCGACATGCTCGCGGAGCTGTCGCGCATCCTGCGCGTGCCCCTCGGAGACCTGCTCGGACAGACGGTTCTCGTGGAAGACGAGCGGCAACAGGACGACGTCCCCGCCGTGCGCGACGCCCTCATGAGCCCGCGTCGGCTGTCCCGTCTCCTCTTCGGGCCGGACGCTGAGGCTCAGCTTCCGACGCCTGTTCCTATGGCCGTGCGCGTGGAGCATGCGTGGAACGACTATCAGGGCGGCCGGCTTGGCAGCGTCATCGCTGCGCTGCCAGCCCTGCTTCAGACGGCTCAGGAGCTGGAGGAACGAGCGGCGCGTCGCGGCGATGACCGTGGCGACTGCTGGGCAGTGTCGGCCCGGACGCACCACCTTGCGGCTACGACACTCGCCAAGATCGGTGAGTCGGACATCTCGTGGCTCGCTGCCGAGCGTGCGATGCGAGCCGCTGACGAGTCGGACGACCCGCTCGTGCTGGCCTCCGCCGCACGTTCGGGTACGCACGCGCTGCTGGCCAACGGGCGCTATGACGATGCCCTCGAACTGGGCAACACGGCCGCAGCCTGGCTGTCGTCTCAGGTAACTGATCACAACCCGGCGGCACTCAGCCTGCTGGGAATGATCCACCTGCGTGCAGCCGTTGCGGCGGCGCGTCATCAGGACCGGCCCACCGCCACGGCACTGCTGAACCGTGCCGAGGAGCTCGCGGAGGATGTCGGCTCGGATGAGAACTACTGGCAGACCGGCTTCGGGCCGACGAACGTGCTGCTCCACCGACTGTCCATCGAGCTGGACCTCGACAACGTCTCGTATGTGGTGGAGCGCGGTCGGATCAACGTCGACCACATGCCGCAGGAACGCAGCGTCTCGCACCGTATCGACTTCGCCCGTGCCCTGTCGCTCGCTGGGCAAGGTGATGATGCTTTCGCAGAGCTGCGTACCGCCGAACGCACGTCGCCGCAGCTCGTACGCAACAATCCGAGGGTGCGCGAGACGCTGCGAGATCTGATCAAGCAGTCCCCAGTGACAGGTGGCTCGCGTTCGTCGGATGTGTTCGCGATGGCTCAGCGGTGCAGGGCGGTGCAGTGAGTTCAGGCAATCGTGGGGTTCTGGGAGTCGTCGGCTCGGCGGCCGGCGGCGTAGAAGCGTTGCGCACCGGTCTCGTAGAGCCCGCCATGGGCCGCGGATGGCGGGTGGCCGTCACGCTTACGCCAATCGCAGGTCAGTGGCTGCGCACGAGCGGCGAGCGTGAGCGGTTGGAGAAGCTGACGGGCCTGCCCGTGCGCGATGAGCCGCGCCTTCCCGGCGAGGCTCGGCCACATCCGCCGGTTGACTGCTACGTGGTCGCCCCCGCGTCCGCCAACATGGTCGCCAAGCTGGCTACCGGCCTGATGGACAACCAGGCGCTGACGCAGGTTGGCGAGGCCATCGGGACTCTCGGTCTCCCCGTCGTGGTCTTCCCGCGGGTGAACGCGGCGCACGCTCGCCACCCCGCATGGCAAGGCCACATTGACGCTCTCAGGGCGGGAGGGGTGCATCTGGTCTACGGCCCGGATGTCTGGCCGCTGTACGAGCCGAGGGATGCGCCGGCCGGTCGTGAACTTCCGTGGACTGCAGTGCTGGACGCCGTGGACGGAGCCATCCAATGATGGGTCGTCAACAGGCCTGATCTGCAAGGAAAGAGGACCCGGACAGTCTGTCCGGGTCCTCTGCTGTTTCCGGCTGCATGCTCATTGGCATGTCAGGGATCAATGAGCGAAGCGGCGAGTCGGGAGGCCTAACCTCTGCCGAACTTGCCGCGATCAAAGTGAGCATGGACGAGGCGCGCGTCACGGCCGAACGACTACTGAGGCGCGCGGACAGGCTCACGGAGCGGGTGGAGTCTCGTTGCCGACGAGGCGTTCAAGACGATCAAGCCGCTCGCCGAGCGTATGAAGCGCTTCGTGAATCGCGCTGAGCTCAGCGGAGAGCGCAGTGAACGCGGGGCTACTGCCCGGCTCGGTGCCGAGCGGTACCGACGGGTCGCGGACGAAGGTTCCGCGGCCTTGCTGGGTAAGCACGAGCCCCTCGTCGCGGAGCTGCCCGTATGCGCTCTGCACGGTCATGAGCTGCACGCCGAGTTCTTTGGCGAGTCTGCGAGCCGCGGGCAGCTGCTCGCCCGGTTCGTACGAGCGGTTCGGACCGGTGATCTTCGCGCGGAAGTCGGCGGCGATCTCTTTGGCCGTGGGCGTCTGCTTCGGCGCTTCTGGGCTCTGCTCCATGGCTTCGAGAGTAGCTGGACCTAGGTCAATCTCTTTTTCTCCCGTCGCCCTCCTTGACAGCTAGATTGACCTAGGTCAATCTGAAATCGCGCGGCGCTGGGACTCCCCAGCAAGGTCGCTCACCGCCGCGGTTCTCCCTGCTCCTTCGACTCAGGAGAGCACCATGCGCACGTACATCGGCCGTCAACAGGCTGTCTCCGCTGAAGACTTCGTGGAACTGGCCCTTGGTACCCCGGTTGAGCTGTGGCTCGGGGTTGAGGGCGAAACCGAGATGGAGCGCGCGGCCCGCCTAGACGCGGCGCGCGACATCCTCGCTGACCCCGAGTACCGCAGCCTGCCGGACGACGTGGCCCGTATCGCCGCCGAGGTGATCGAGGCGCACGCCCCGGACCTGTTCAACATCGTCCCGCTGGCGCGGCCGGCGAGGCACCGCCGGTCCTCCCGGAACGGGGCGGCGGCATGACGACCGCAACCGAGACGGCACGGCCCGCAGTGCCGCCGCTGACGAAGCCGGAGATCGGTCTTGCCGGACTGGGCGCGTTAGCCGCGGCCGGTGTCGGCGCCCTGGGGCTGATCGCATCGCTCGACGCTGTCTCGTCTGCTGCTGCCCGGTGGGGCTTCGGCGAGCCGTGGATGCTGCCGGTCGGTATCGACGTGGCCATTCCGGTGTTCACCGTTGCCAACCTGCTGCTCATTCGGATGGACATGGCGTTGGCGTGGGTGCGGTTCGTGCCCTGGGCGCTGACGCTGGTCACGTGCGGGCTGAACGTCGCCGCCGGGCTCTCGCTGTGGGCCAAGGTCGCGCACGGCACGATGCCCCTGCTGTGGGTGGTCTTCTCCGAGATCGGCGCCCACATCTACGCCGTACGGATCGGTGCCGCCACCGGCCGCCGGATGGAGAAGGTGCGGTTCTCGCGCTGGATGCTCGCCCCGCTGTCGACCTTCGCCCTGTGGCGGCGGATGACGCTGTGGGAGATCACGTCGTACTCCGAGGCGCTGAAGCGGGAACGAGAGCGGCAGTTGGCCCGCGCCCGGCTGCGGGAGCGGCACGGCCGGCGGTGGCGGTCGAAGACCCCGCGCCCGGAACGCGTGCTGCTGAGGCTGGGGGAGCTGGCCCCGGCGAGCGAAAACCTGCCGGTGCCGCCGCAGAAGACAGCGGAGCCGAAGCCGGAGGCGCCCAAGCCGCCGCGCAAGCGCCCGGCCGGCGCCAAGGGCAAGACCAAGACTGCCAAGGCGCCGCGGACTCCGGCGGAGCTGCTCGCCGAGGCGCGTGAGGCCACGGCCGACTGGTCCGATGACGCGATCAACGCGGAAGCGATCCGGACCACGCTGCACTGCTCCGCGGCCAACTCCCGTGTGCTGCGTGACCTGCTGCTCGGTGAGCGGGCCGAAGGGCGACGCCTGCACTCCGTCGACGGCGGCGAGGAGACCGAGGGGACTGCGGCATGAACACCTGGCTGAGCATGCTGGCTGCGGCGGCTCCGGTCGCCTCCGGCTGGACGGTCCACACGTTGTGGTTGCGGCGGCGCCTGAACGTCGCCCGCCGTGACCCGCTGACCGGGCTGCGGACACGGGAGGCGTTCACTCGTCGCGCTACCGCTCTGCTGCGGGACCCGCGAGCGGTCGTGGTGCTGGCGGATGTGGACCGCTTCAAGCAGATCAACGACACCTTCGGCCATGCGGCCGGAGATGCGCTGCTGAAGGCGACCGCGGCCCGGCTCGCCCACCACGTCGGCGGTTCCGGGGTGGCCGGGCGGCTCGGGGGCGATGAGTTCGCCGCCGTCCTGATCGATGACCGCGGCACCGCTGGTGATCTGCTCGCCGTGCTGCACGGGGTGCTGGCTCGCCCGATCGATGACCAGGACCCGGCGGTACACACCACAGTCTCTCTCGGCTGGGTGCGCGCCGCGGATTTCCCCGGCGAGGACCTGTCCGCTCTGCTGCGGCGGGCCGATGAGGCGATGTACGCGGCCAAGCAGGCGCGCGCCGGGGCCCGCCGGGCGGGGCTGGGGCGGTTGTTCGCCACGGTCACCGGGCGGCGCGCTGGCCGCGCCGGGACCCGGGCCGATGCTCCGGTCGTGGGGGTGGCTGCCTGATGTCCGCCTACGGCAAGTGCTTCGACCCGTCCGGCGCCCGGTTCGGGGTCCCCACGTACCCGTGGCGGTTCGCCCCGGACGGCTACGCCACCCGCCGTCAGCTGCGGGCAGCCGGGCTGCGGCCGGGCGGGCAGCCGGTGGCGGCTCAGGTGATGCGCCGCCACCGCGGTCGCAAGTGCGGCTACCAGGTCGCCTACCTCTACCGCGTCGACTGCGCGAGGCCGGTGCAGCCGATGACCTCACGCAAATGGGGTGCGCTCGCTCTGGCGATGCTCGCCCGCCGCACCTGCCCCAAGTGCCGGATCACCTACAGCTACTGCATCCCGACCTCACTCGGGGTGTGCGTCCTCTGCACCTACCCCGAGGAACAGTGCACCGCCTGACCTGTACGGGGCCCGGTCTCAAACCGACCAAAGCAGCGGCCGGGCCCCGCCATCCCTCCCGAGAGAAGGAACCTTCAGTGAAACACCCCGATGACGACAACGAACTCTTCAACCGGCTGGAAGCCGAGATGGCCGCCGACTCCGACGGGCACGTGGTCGACCTGGACAAGGCCCGGTCGGCTCGCACCGAGTCGGCCGACCGCACGCCCGACGCGTCGCCCGATTCCGGGGCCGACCGGTCGGCCGACCCGAGCGAGGCAGGGTCGGACGACTCCGGCCCGACGCTGGTCGACCGTCCGGCCCCGGCACAGTCGGGCCCCGGTCTGATCGACCGCATCCGCGGCTCCAAGCGGCTCGACGTCCTCCCGGCGTGGGTGAAGTCGGGCCCGGAGTTCGCCGAGGCGATGCGGTGGCTGGCCGGGCACGTCTGGCACACCATCGCCTTCCACGCGATCCGCGTGCCGTTCCTGTACGTGCCCAAGCTCATCTGGCGCTCGCCGCGCGGCCTGGCCAACACCCTGACCAGGATCGGCCGATGGGCGGTGGACGCGGAGGGCGAGCCGCTGCGGCAGGCCGAGGCGCGCCGGGAGAACTCCGAGCTGTACCTGAAGCTGTCCCGGCAGCGTGACCGCCGGGTACGGCTACGGATGATCCTGACCATCCTCGGAGCGCTGGTCGCCCTGGGCATGGGCCTGTTCCTGGTCTACGGTGCCGAGCAGAGCACGAAGGTCATCGCCGCCACGATCACCCTGCTGATGCTGGGCTGGCTGGGCGCGCCGGCGGATGCGCCGCTGGCCACCCGCGCGGTCATCAAGACCGAGGTGCAGAAGCTGACCAGCGACATCGTGGTCAAGGCCATGGCGTCCATCGGCATCGGCCAGATCACGTCCGCGGTCGCCAAGGGCCAGGACGGCATTAAGTTCGTCGCCCCGATCACCCGCGAGGGGCCCGGCTGGCGCGCGGACATCGACCTGCCCTTGGGCGTCACGGTCGCCGACGTGGCCGACCGGCGCGCCCGGCTCGCCTCCGGCCTGCGCCGCCCGCTCGGCTGCGTGTGGCCCGACGCCGACCCCAGCGAGCACGAGGGGCGCCTCATCCTCTGGGTGGGGGACCGGGACCTGTCCAAGACCGGCATCGTCAAGTGGCCGCTCGCCAACGCCCGCAAGCACGACATCTTCAAGCGGATCCCGTTCGGCATCGACCCGCGCGGCCGGGCTCAGTCCGTGCCGATGATCCAGCACAACATCCTGATCGGCTCGCTGCCCGGCCAGGGCAAGACCGCCTCCGTGCGCGTGCTGGCCTGCGGCGCCGCCATGGACCCGTCCGTGGAACTGTGGCTGCACGAGAACAAGGGCACCGGCGACCTGGACTCCCTCGAATGCGTCAGCCACCGGTTCGTCTCCGGCATCGACGACGACTCGATCAAGTACGCGGCCGACTCCCTGAAGCTGCTGCGCGAGGAAGTCATGCGCCGCGCGGCTGCGATCAAGAAGCTGCCGCGGGACCTGTGCCCGGACAAGCGCATCACCCGCGCCATCGCCGACAAGCGCTCGCTCAAGCTGTGGCCGCTGGTCGGGGTGTTCGATGAGTGCCAGAACCTGTTCGGCCACCCCAAGTACGGCAAACAGGCAGGTGACGACGCCGAGTTCATCATCAAGCTCGGCCGAGCCCTGGGCGTGATCCTCATCCTGGCCACGCAGCGCCCCGACAAGGACTCACTCCCGACCGGGATCAGCGGCAACGTGTCCATCCGCTTCGCCCTCAAGGTCGCCGGACAGGTCGAGAACGACATGATCCTCGGCACCTCCGCCTACAAGAACGGCGTGCGCGCCACGTCCTTCCGCCCGGAGATCGACGCCGGTAACGGCTACCTCGCCGGCGCGACCGCGCTCCCGGTCGTGGTGCGCACCGCCTACCTGGACGACCCGGCCACCAACGCCATCGCCCAGCGCGCCTACGCCCTGCGCAAGGCCGAGGGAACCCTGTCCGGCCACGCACTCGGAGAGGACCCCGAGGCCGTGACCGGCCCGTCCTACGACCTGCTCGCCGACGTCGCCGCGGTCGTGCCGCCCTCGGAAGAGCGGGTCTGGAACGAGCGGATCGCCGCCCGGCTGGCCGAGCTGCGGCCGGAGGTATACGGCGGCTGGAAGGGCGAGAACGTCACCAGCGCGCTCAAGCCGCACGGCATCAAGACCCGCGACGTGGCCGGAACGACCGACGACGGCACCCGCACCACCCGCCGCGGCATCACCCGCACCGACCTCACCAAGGCGATTGCAGAGCGTGACGAAAAGCGGGGTGCCGCCTAGCCCTGAACGGTGCTACCGGTAGCACCTCGCCCTGCTACCGGTAGCACCCCCGCTAGCACCCCTCATAGCACCTGATCTGCGATCTAGTGCATAGCACCCCACCTGCGAAAACCCCCGGACACTACCCGGAAGGGCCGCTCATGACCATCATCGCCCTTGCTATCGCCTGCCTGTTCGCCGTCACGCTCGGTTACGGCGTGCTGTGTGCGGGCAGCCCGTTCGGCACCTGCCGCAAGTGCAACGGCTTCGGCTTCGCCATGGAAACCGACCGCAAGGGACGGCCCAAGCGCGGCAAGAGCTGCCGCCGCTGCAAGGCCACCGGCAAGCGCATACGCGCCGGGCGCTGGCTCTTCAACCGCGCCCAGCGGATCTACCGCGAAGGCACCCACTGACCACCCACCCACGCCACCCCAAGGAGGTACCGCCCGTGGCCGTCACCGTCTCCCTCGTGGCCCTGTTCGGACTCGTCCTCTTCTTCCTGCTGCGCTCCAACTCCCTCGGCTACGGCGCGGCCTTCACCGCCGCCGGGTTCGGCTTCTTCCTCGCCTCCACCGGCGCCGCCGGCCCCATCAACCAGCTCGCCGACGCCGTCATCAACGCCATCCCACACCCATGAGGAGCCCAGTCATGAACGAACAGATCATCGCCCCACACTGGCTCGCCGTCATCGTGCCCAAGGCGGCACCCGCCCTCGCCACATCCACCGTGCTGATCCTGGCTCGCGTCTGGAACGCCAACGGCGCCGAACACTCCGTCGGCAACGCCGTGCTCATGACCGCGCTGTCCCTCGCCGCCGCAGCGGCCGGCGTGTGCGCGAGCATCGGCCGCGCCGGAGACAGCGTCATCGCCGGAACCGCGTTCGCCGCCTCCGGAGGACTCGGCTTCGCCGCAGTCGCCGGATACGCCGACGGGCTGTCCCTGCCGCTCCTGCTGTGGGCGCTCGCCACCGCCATCGCCTACGGACTCGTCGCACGGTACTGGCGCACCGACCGCCGCGAACGCATCACCCACGAGCGGCAGACCAGCGCCCGGCGCGAGGAACACGCCCACATCGAGCGCGTCGAAGCCCTACGCGCCGGAGCACAGATCGAGGTGGCCCGCACCGGCGCCGCCTACGCCGAACAGCTCGCCCAAGCCCTCATCACCCGCGCCGCCCTGCCTGGCTTCGACTTCAAGGCCCTGGAAGCCGCCGGGCTGCCCGAACTCCCCTCCGCCAGCACCAGCAAGGAGCACTGACCCATGTTCGAGATCCGCGTCATCTGCGACCCGGCCGACACGGACCGCGTCAGCCGTGCTCTGGCCGCCGCCTTCGACACCGGCCCGGCACGCCAGCACCCCACCCACGACGGCAAGAGCGCCCGGCTGTACGTCACCGCCGACCACCGGCCTGCCCCCGAGCCGTCGCTCTCCGCCTCCTACTGGCCCGCCCCGGAAGAGGCGTACGCGCTCGCCCCGAGCATCATCAGCGAAATCGGATGGACCGCCCGGACCGCGGCCGATAGGCCGTTCTACGACGGGCTGAACCGTGAGTTCTGGCTCCGCAAGGCCGCTCTGTTGGACCGGATCGCGCTGAGCGACGAAGCCGACAGCGTCACCAACGATGCCGCCGACCTCGCCACCCGAGCCGCGCACCGGCTGATGGAGCTAGACGGCACGGCCATCATCTGCGCCCCGCGCTACTACGTCCGCCAGCAGTACGCCGCTTGGGCCAAGAACCAGTAGAAACGCCGCGGCGGCGGGACTCCCCAGCAAGGTCGCCCGCCGCCGCGGTTCTCCCTGCCCATCCGTAGACAGAACAGGAGAACCTCCAGGATGCCGCACACGGACGGCTCTGCCCAGCTCACCGCCGCGCTTGACGCAGCGTCGCGTGACTGGCGCGTCTTCCCCCTCATCCCCGGCGACAAGCGCCCGGCCGTCTCCGACTGGGAGACCCGCGCGACCACCGACCCGGACCGCATCACCCGCGCGTGGTCCGTCGCGGCCTTCAACGTCGGCATCGCCACCGGCCCCTCCGGCCTGGTCGCCATCGACCTGGACAAGCCCAAGCACCCCGGCGACACCCCGCCGGCCGCCTGGGCCGAGCACGGCGTCACCGACGGCGCCGACGTGCTCGCCGTGCTCTGCGAGCGCCACGGCCAGCCCTTCCCCGCCGACACCTACACGGTCCGAACCTGGAGCGGCGGCACCCACCTGTACTTCCTCGCGCCCGAGGGCGAGCTCCTGCGCAACACCGCGGGGGACAGCTCCCGTGGACTGGGCTGGAAGGTCGACACCCGCGCGTGGGGCGGACTCGTGGTCGGCGCCGGCAGCACCTTCGAAGGGCGCCCGTACGAGGTCATCCGGAACGCTCCCGTTGCGGCCCTGCCGGGCTGGCTCGCTGAACTCCTGCGCCCGGCCCCGTTGCCTCCGCAGACGCCCATCATGGTCGCCCTCACCGGCCGGGGACGGCGAACCGCCTTTCTCCGCTCCGCGATCAACGGGGAGGTGCAGCGGGTCACCGGCTCCGGCCCGCACGAGCACAACAACGCGCTCTACATCGCCGCGGTCGCCCTCGGGCAGCTCGTTGCCGGGGGCGAGCTGAGTGAAGCCGACGTCACCGGCTGGCTTCTGACGGCCGCGCTCCAAGTCGGCCAGGGCGAGGGCGAGGCACGGCGGACCATCACCTCCGGCCTCCGAGCCGGAGCGCGGCGCCCCCGGACGGTCGCAGCATGAGCGCCAACCCCATCCCGCCCCTGCACCTGTACTCCGTGCCCGGCGACCCCGAGACGGCCCCCACGGCGCCGCCGAAGAGGGAGCGCCCGCGGACTGCATGGACGGCCGATCAGCTCATGGCCGCACACTTCCCCGAGCCGAAATGGGCCGTGCCCGGCATCCTCGCCGAAGGCGTCAACGTGCTCGCCGGACCGCCCAAGGTCGGCAAGTCCTGGCTCTCCCTCGGACTGGGCCTGTCGGTCGCGGCCGGCGGCAAGGCGTTCGACTCCGTGCCCGTCCAGGGCGGCCCGGTGCTCTACCTTGCTCTGGAAGACACCCCGCGCCGTCTCCAGACCCGCATGGGCAAGATCCTCGGAGGACAGCCAGCCCCCGCCGGCCTGACCCTGGTCACCGAATGCCCGCCCTTCCCCCAGGGCGGTACCGAGGCCATCGCCCAGTGGCTGGAGCGCAATCCCGACGCACGCATGGTCGTCATCGATGTGTTCGCCAAGATGCGCGGACAGGCCCCAGTCGGGGTATCGGCATACGACGCTGACTATGTTGCCGTCGGTTACGCCAAGCGGCTCGCCGACCACTACAACGTGGCCGTCGTCCTCGTCCACCACGTCCGCAAGGCAAGCTCCGAAGACTTCCTGACCGAGGTCTCCGGCACCAACGGCATCGCCGGAGCCGCTGACGCCACGCTCGTGCTGAAGCGTGCGCGTGGGCAGGCGGACGGCATCCTGCACGTCACCGGCCGCGACGTGGACGAAGCCGAGTACGCCCTCAGCTTCCAACCCGCCTCCGGCGCCTGGCATCTGTTGGACGGCCCGGTCTCCGACCACACCGTCAGCGACACCCGCGCCACGATCCTGCGGTACGTCCGTGCCCACCCCGGCGCCAAGCCGAGGGACATGGCGGGTGAGCTGCCGCACGTCGACATCGACACGATCCGCCGCACTTGCAACCGCATGGCCGACGCCGGACAGCTCAGCAAGGACGCCGGCGGCCGGTACTACCCGGACACCGAAACCCGGACGCAGGGTGCCGAAGAGGTGTCCGCACTGTCCGGCTGTCCGGTTACCACGTCTGACCAGCACGAATACCCCGGACAGTCGGAATTGGAGCTGTCCGGACTGTCCAGTGCGGACGAAGCCGAAGGGATGGCGAAATGAGCGCCCGTACACGGGACGAGAAGATGACCGTCAAGGAGGTCATCGCTGATCTGAAGGTTGCCCCGTCGACCTTCTACCGGTGGCGCCAACTAGGGAAGGGCCCCCGCTCGATCAAGCTCCCGAACGGCGATGTGCGGATCCGGCGGTCGGAGTACGAGCGTTGGCTTGCGGAGCGGGAGGACGCTGCGTGAGCACCGACGACACCCCTGCCGGGCGCCCTCGCGGGTCGGCCCGGCCGGGCTACTCCTTCGACGTCAAGCTGTGGAAAGTGTCCAAGACTGGCCGTAAATCCCGCCCGTGGCGCCTCCGGTGGGTGGTCTCAGGGAAGGTGCACGGCGACACGTTCACCACGTTGGCTCTCGCGGAGAGCCGACGGTCAGAGTTGTGGCAGGCCATGAACCGGCGTGGTGAAGCGTTCGAGATCGAATCGGGGCTGCCTGAGTCCGAGGTGCGCGCGGCGGCCGAAGCCGTCGAAGCAGCGGATGCCGAACCGCCTTTGCGGTGGTTCGAGTTCTGCCGGAAGTACGTGGCCGGGCGGTGGCGCACGGCTGCGGCCAAGACCCGTGAAGGCATGGCCGACGGTCTCGCGGCCGTGACGCTCGCCATGGTCAAGCACGGGGACGCCACCCCCGAGGATGCATCCCTTCGGTTGGCTTTCCGATGGGGCATCGTGCCCGCGAACGAGGGGGAGGACCCGCCGGCCGAACTCAAAGCGGCGTACGACTGGGTCACGACGGCCGACCGGCCGTTGGGTGATCTCGCCGACGCTGAGGTGTTCGAGGAGGTGCTGTACCGCGTCAGCTACAAGCTGGACGGCACCCCGGCCGCGGGCGACACGTACAAGCGGCGCCGCCGGGCCCTGAACGCCGTTCTTGAACACGCTGTTGCCACGGGGGAGCTCCCGGAGAACCCGCTTCAGCGAACCCGCCGCAAGCGCGTCGGCTCCAGCGACGTGGTGGACCCGCGCGTCCTGGTGAACGCCGTACAGGCCCGGCAGTTGCTCACGTCCGTCTCCTACGTCGGTTCGTGGGATCGCTGCCGTGGGCGGCGCCTAGTGGCCTTCTATGCGGTCCTGTACTACGCGGGGCTCCGGCCCGCTGAGGCGGTCGGGCTACGACTGTCGGACTGCCACTTGCCCGATTCGGGTTGGGGCACGCTGACGCTACGGGAGACGCGCCCCGTTTCCGGTAAACAGTGGACCGACTCCGGCGAGCGGCACGACCGCCGGGGTTTGAAAGCGCGAGAGGCATCCACCGACCGGCCAGTGCCCATCCCGCCCGTCCTGGTCGCCCTCCTTCACGCGCACCTGATGGAGTTCGGCACGGCCAAGGAAGGCCGCGTATTCGGTAACGAACGCGGGGGAGTGGTCGGCTCATCCACCTACTGGAGAGTTTGGGAGGAAGCCCGGAAGTACGCGCTGCCTCCCGAACGGGTCGATTCACCGTTGGCCGGACGTCCGTACGACCTGCGGCACGCCTGCATCACTCGGTGGCTGAACGCCGGGGTTCCGATCGCTGAGGTGGCCCGGAGGGTCGGCAATTCGCCGGAGGTAATCCACCGCCGCTATCACGGCTGTATCGATGGTCATGAGGAGGTAGCCAACGCGATGATTGCAAAGATTCTGGCGGAAGATGGCGACGTAATTGAGTAGCCAGTTGTAGCGGAGCGGTGTGGACCGGCCGGCCCGGCCTACACCGCTATGGCGCCGACTGCCTTGCCGCTGCCCGCCGTGCTGCTCGCTGTGCAGCCATATCGGCCCGCTGTGCGGGCTGCACGTATAAGACAAAGACTGCCTCGCTGATGAGCTCGGCAACGTCCGCGATCTCGTCTGCCGAATACGCCAGGGCATCGTGCGCTGCGTCATTTCCAACGAATCGAACTTCATGGAATGCATCCACAATGTCCTGTGGAGCGCCTAGGGCCGTCAAGCCGGTAATGCGCTCATAGAGATTTTTACCAGCCGCGCCTCGTTCTTTGACGATCTGCTCTACGGCTGCTCGGTATCCGATGCCAGCCAAACGGAATGCTCCTACCGATTCTGCAAGTGCTGCTTCTGAGAACACCTCTCGGACGGAGTCAGGAGCTTCCGGAGGTAGCTCGCGTGGCATCTGAGTCGGCCATAGCTGGGTCAGGTCAATCGTGCGGAACTTCTGCTTAGTGCCTTCCGTGGTTGGTATCGGTGCCGTAATCGCGTGATGCAGAAACGCGCTCTCTTTTTTGCACCAGTCGCACCGCAGAATCAGCACATATTTAAGGTATTGAGCCTTCTCGCGGGGATCTTCACTGCCTTCCAACCCTGCGTGCATGGTGCATTCGAGAGTCGTATGACGCACACAGTGCGGGCACTCCCCTGCGATCTTTCTCCCCATAGGGGTATATCCGTCTAGGTTGTTGAAGCGGTTCGTCACAGAAGGACCGTAGCCTGATGAGGCCAGTCAGCAGGCAGCTTTTCTGCCATGGCTGTCGTATCTGACGGTGGTGGCCGCTTCCGGGCTGGCCGGCAGGGGCTGCTCGCGTGTCGGAGGTGTGTCGTGACCACTGAGAGACAACGAGAGAGGGCGGGAGCCAGTGAGACTGACTCCCGCCCTCTTCTGTCGGCATCCGCCCTGGTCAGCGCATGATCTCTGCTGATCCTCGGCGAGTGCCCCCGGCAGGATTCGAACCTGCGCACACGGCTCCGGAGGCCGTTGCTCTATCCCCTGAGCTACGGGGGCGTGTCGGCTGCTGAGCTCTTCGCTCGCGGCGACGGGTAGAACACTAGCAGGTCCGGCGGGGTGATCAGGAATCCGTTTACCCGGGGCGGGACAGGGCGGACTTCCGGGCGGGGCGGAACGGTGTCCACTGCGTGGGCGGGGTGTGTCCCCTGTACGGGGTGGAAGTGGGGAAAACCCGGACGCGGTGGCCGGTCCGGACCTACTCTCGAGTTGTGTCAGGCGCCTCCGGTCGGGTGCTTGTTGTGGACGACAACAAGGTCATCCGGCAGCTGATCAGGGTCAACCTCGAGCTGGAAGGGCTCGAGGTCGTGACCGCGGCCGACGGTGCCGAATGTCTGGATGTGGTGCACCAGGTGCGGCCCGATGTCGTGACGCTCGACGTCGTCATGCCCCGGCTGGACGGCCTGCGTACCGCCGCCCGCCTTCGAGCCGATCCCCGTACCCATCACCTCCCCCTCGCCATCATCAGTGCGTGCACGCAGTCCGAGGTGGACACCGGTCTCGACGTCGGTGTGGACGCCTTCCTTGCCAAGCCCTTCGAACCGGCCGAACTCGTACGGGTCGTCAAGCAGCTGATCGAGCGCGGGAGTGGCGAAGACGGGGGAGAGGGGCACGGGGGAGAGCGGGGACACCGAGGCGGCAGCGGCGATGGTGATGGGGGTGAGGGTGCTGATGGAGCGGATGGGGTGGGTGGGGCCGATGGCGAACGGGGCGACGGCGGAGTCGCCGACGGGGTCTCCGACGGCGTACCGGGTGGGATCTCCTCCGGTGGCTAGGGCATAGGTGCCGGGGTCGGGGACTCGCCAGGAGTACGGAGCGGGAGCTCGGGGTTCGGGCGTGGGAACTCGATGCAGGTCCGCACACTCACCACACTCCCAGCGGAAGGAGCAGGGTCCGTCTCACCGTGCCCGCTCTGTCCACTCCGGTCCGGCTCGTACTCACAGAGCCCCCGTTCCAGGACCGAGGGGCAGCCGGGCCAGGGGGCTCACCGCGGAGGACCGGCCGTATTCACCCCACGGTCTCACCCCCAAGAAACGGTCACCCCCAAGAAACGGTCCCACCCTCAAGGAACCAGAGGGCTCCGTCCCACAGTAAGAACCACTTCGTCTACCCACCCCCTCCCTCCCCTACGCTTGTCCCGTGACCCCCGACGAGCTGTCCCGCACCGTGCTGCGCGCGGTGCGTTGTGCCGTCGATGACGGGGAGCTGAGTGTGACCGTGCCCGAGCGGGTCGTGGTGACCGAGCCGGGGCCCGGGGGGTGCGGGGACTTCGCCACCAATGTGGCCCTGCAGCTCGCTCGGCCGGCCGGGCAGCCGCCGCTGCGGGTGGCGGAGATTCTGCGGCCCCGTCTCATCGGCGCCGACGGCATTCGGGACGTCGTCGTCACCGGGCCCGGGTTCCTCAACATCACCCTCGACGCGCAGGCCGACCCCGTCACCGCGCTGGTGCGGGAGATCCTGGCCCGTGGTGCCGCGTACGGACACGGTGACGCCCTCGCCGGGCAGGTCGTCGCGCTGCGCGTGCCGTACGAGGTCCGCGCCGAGGTGATCGCCGACGCCGTCGTACGGATCGTCGCCACGCAGGGCGGGCGGGCCACCGTCGAACACGGCGAGCCCGTCAATCTGCGGCCCGTGCCCGCGCCGGAGGATCCCGCCCCGCTCGGACCCGACGCCTCCCAGTGGGCACTCCTGCACCCCGCCCCGCACGACCGGCCCCGGATCACCGCCGATCACCTGGTCCAGCGGGAGAGCAATCCGCTCTTCCGGGTGCGGTACGCCCACGCCCGCATCCGTGCCCTCGGCCGTAACGCCGCCCGGCTGGGCTTCACCGCCGAACCCGGCCCGCTCGACGCCCGCCCCCTCGACACCGGTCCCGTCGGCACCGGCCCGATCGGCACCGACCCCCTGGGCCCCGACCCCCTCGGCCCCGACCTCCTCCACGCCCGCCCCCTCGGCAGTGGCGCCCTGAACGCCGGCCCACTCGGCCCCGTCCCGGGCAAGTCCGGCTCGCTCGCTACCGACCCCGCCGGTACCGGCGCGCCCAACGGCCACCCGGTCGAGACCGGCGCGCCCCACACCAGCCCGCTCGACGCCGGCCGGACCGGCATCGGCGCGCCCCACACCAGCTCGTTCGACGCCGGCCCCGCCACCCAGAGCCCATCGGCCACGCGCCCCACCGACCGTGTCACGGACACAGGCGCGGCCGCCCCCCACCGCACCTCGGCCCCGGACGTGGCCGCCCCCCACCGCACCCCGGACCCGGACGTGGCCGCCCCCCACCGCATTCCGGACACCGGCGTGGCCACCCCCCACCGCACCCCGGACACCAGTGCAGCCACCCACTACCGGGCCACGGCCACCGGTCCCACCCCTCACCCCGCCGCGGACCGCCCCCACCGCATCCCGGACACCAGTGCAGCCACCCCCCACCCGGCCGCGGACCGCCCCCACCCCGCCACGCCCCATCCCCACCCGGCCGCGGACCACCCCCACCCCGCCACGGACCGCCCCCACCCCGCCACGCCCCACCCCCCCACCGACCTCCTCACCCCCCTGGCCGACCACCCCCGCATCCTTGCCGCGGCCGCCACCCACCGTGCCCCGGACCGGCTTGCCCGGCATCTCGTCACCGTCGCCGATGCCGTGCTGCCCTTTCTGCCCTTCGTGCTTCCCCGTGGCGAGGAGAAACCCTCGGCCGCCCACCGCGCCCGGCTCGCGCTCGCCGAAGCCGCCGGGACGGTGCTGGCCGGCGGCCTGTTCCTGCTCGGCATCGACGCACCCGAACATCTCTGAGGGCCCCAGAGCAGATGCGCCCCGGAGAGAGACAGAGAGTCTGAGAGTCACCGTCATGAGCCGTTCCGCCCATCCCGCCGGGCCCCGTCACGCCGACGTCCTGCCCGAGGGGCACTACTCCGCACCGCCCGCCGACCTCAACGTCCTCGACCACAAGGTCTGGGCCCAGACCGTCGGGCGCGGCGCCGACGGGGTCGTCACCGTCGGCGGCGTGGACGTGAAGACCCTCGCCGAAGAACACGGCACCCCGGCGTACATCCTCGACGAGGCCGACTTCCGGGCACGCGCGCGTGCGTGGCGTACCGCCTTCGGTGCCGGCGCCGACGTGTTCTACGCCGGGAAGGCGTTCCTGTCCAAGGCCGTTGTCCGGTGGCTGAACGAGGAGGGGCTCAACCTCGACGTGTGCTCGGGCGGCGAGCTGGCCACCGCCCTCTCCGCCGGGATGCCCGCCGAGCGCATCGCCTTCCACGGCAACAACAAGTCCGTGGAGGAGATCCGCCGGGCCGTGGAGGCCGGGGTCGGGCGGATCGTGCTCGACTCCTTCCAGGAGATCGTGCGGGTCGCGCACATCGCGCAGTCCCTGGGCAGGCGGCAGAAGGTCCAGATCCGGATCACCGTCGGCGTCGAGGCGCACACGCACGAGTTCATCGCCACCGCTCACGAAGACCAGAAGTTCGGGATTCCGCTGGCCGGCGGGCAGGCCGCGGAGGCCGTGCGGCGGGCGCTGCAGCTCGACGGGCTGGAGCTGATCGGGATCCACTCCCACATCGGGTCGCAGATCTTCGACATGTCGGGTTTCGAGGTCGCCGCGCACCGCGTCGTCGGGCTGCTCAAGGACATCCGGGACGAGCACGGTGTCGAGTTGCCCGAGATCGACCTCGGGGGCGGCCTCGGCATCGCCTACACCAGTGACGACGATCCGCGTGAGCCGCACGAGATCGCCAAGGCGCTGACCGAGATCGTGGGGCGGGAGTGCGAGGCCGCAAGGCTGCGCACGCCGCGGATCTCCGTGGAGCCCGGGCGTGCCATCGTCGGGCCGACCGCGTTCACGCTCTACGAGGTCGGAACCGTCAAGCCGCTGGAGGGACTGCGGACGTACGTCTCCGTCGACGGCGGCATGTCCGACAACATCCGCACGGCCCTGTACGACGCCGAGTACAGCGTCGCCCTCGTGTCCCGGAGCTCCAGCGCCGAGCCCATGCTCGCCCGCGTGGTCGGCAAGCACTGCGAGAGCGGGGACATCGTGGTCAAGGACGCGTTCCTGCCCGCCGACCTGGCGCCGGGCGACCTGATCGCCGTGCCGGCCACGGGCGCGTACTGCCGGTCCATGGCCAGCAACTACAACCATGTGCTGCGGCCGCCGGTGGTCGCGGTGCGGGACGGCGAGGCCCGGGTGATCGTCCGGCGCGAGACGGAGGAGGACCTCCTGCGTCTCGACGTCGGCTAGCCCGTGAAGCGGGCTGGAAGATCTCCGTCTTCCGGCCCCGCGCAAATGAAATACATGTCTCAGGATCCGGACGAAGGGTAGAAACTCCCGTCCGGTGAGTGAGACTGGTCCAACCGTAGACGGTATGAGGGAAACGAGGTCGGATGATGCGTACGCGTCCGCTGAAGGTGGCGCTGCTGGGCTGTGGGGTTGTCGGCTCAGAGGTGGCGCGCATCATGACGACGCACGCCGACGACCTCGCCCAGAGGATCGGTGCCCCGGTGGAGCTCGCGGGGGTCGCCGTACGACGGCCGTCCAAGGTGCGTGAGGGCATCGACCCGGGCCTGGTCACCACCGACGCCACCGCCCTCGTCAAACGGGGGGACGTCGATGTGGTGGTCGAGGTCATCGGCGGGATCGAGCCCGCCCGGAGCCTCATCACCACCGCGTTCGAGCACGGGGCCTCCGTCGTCTCCGCCAACAAGGCCCTGCTCGCCCAGGACGGCGCCGCGCTGCACGCGGCCGCCGAGGAGCACGGCAGGGACCTCTATTACGAGGCCGCCGTCGCCGGTGCCATCCCGCTGATCCGTCCGCTGCGCGAGTCCCTCGCCGGGGACAAGGTCAACCGGGTGCTGGGGATCGTCAACGGCACCACCAACTTCATCCTCGACAAGATGGACTCCACGGGCGCCGGGTATCAGGAGGCGCTCGACGAGGCCACCGCGCTCGGGTACGCGGAAGCCGATCCGACCGCCGACGTCGAGGGCTTCGACGCCGCCGCCAAGGCCGCCATCCTCGCCGGGATCGCGTTCCACACGCGCGTGCGCCTCGACGACGTCTACCGCGAGGGCATGGCCGAGGTCACCGCCGCCGACTTCCGCTCGGCGAAGGAGATGGGCTGCACCATCAAGCTGCTCGCCATCTGCGAGCGGGCGGCCGACGGCGGCTCCGTCACCGCGCGCGTGCATCCCGCGATGATCCCGCTGAGCCACCCGCTCGCCTCCGTGCGCGGCGCGTACAACGCCGTCTTCGTGGAGAGCGACGCCGCCGGCCAGCTGATGTTCTACGGTCCCGGCGCCGGGGGTTCCCCGACCGCCTCGGCCGTGCTCGGCGACCTCGTCGCCGTCTGCCGCAACCGGCTCAACGGTGCAACGGGGCCCGGTGAGTCGGCGTACGCCGCCCTGCCCGTCTCGCCCATGGGCGAGGTCGTCACGCGCTACCACATCAGCCTCGACGTCGCGGACAAACCGGGTGTTCTCGCCCAGGTCGCGACCGTGTTCGCCGAGCACGGGGTGTCGATCGACACGGTGCGCCAGCAGGGCAAGGACGGCGAGGCCTCCCTCGTCGTCGTCACCCACCGCGCGTCCGACGCCTCCCTGTCCGGGACCGTCGAGGCGCTGCGCAAGCTCGACACCGTGCGGGGTGTCGCCAGCATCATGCGGGTTGAAGGAGAGTAACCAGCAATGACCCACCAGTGGCGCGGAATCATCGAGGAGTACCGGGACAGGCTGCCGGTATCCGACACCACGCCGGTCGTGACGCTCCGCGAGGGCGGCACGCCGCTCGTGCCCGCGCAGGTGCTCTCCGAGCGCACGGGCTGTGAGGTCCACCTGAAGGTGGAGGGGGCCAACCCCACCGGCTCCTTCAAGGACCGCGGCATGACCATGGCCATCTCCAAGGCCAAGGAGGAAGGCGCCAAGGCGGTCATCTGCGCCTCCACGGGCAATACCTCCGCCTCCGCCGCCGCTTACGCGGTGCGCGCCGGCATGGTCTCGGCCGTTCTCGTGCCGCAGGGCAAGATCGCCCTCGGCAAGATGGGCCAGGCCCTCGTGCACGGCGCGAAGATCCTCCAGGTCGACGGCAACTTCGACGACTGCCTCACCCTCGCCCGGTCGCTGAGCGAGAACTACCCGGTGGCGCTGGTCAATTCGGTCAACCCGGTGCGTATCGAGGGACAGAAGACGGCTGCCTTCGAGATCGTCGACATGCTCGGCGACGCACCCGACATCCACGTCCTCCCGGTCGGCAACGCGGGCAACATCACCGCGTACTGGAAGGGCTACAAGGAGTACGCCGCCGACGGCATCGCCACGAGGACCCCGCGCATGTGGGGCTTCCAGGCCTCCGGCAGCGCCCCGATCGTGCGCGGCGAGGTCGTCAAGGACCCGTCGACCATCGCCACCGCCATCCGCATCGGCAACCCGGCCTCCTGGCAGTACGCCCTGGCCGCGCGCGACGAGTCGGGCGGTGCCATCGACGAGGTGACGGACCGTGAAATCCTGCGCGCCTACCGTCTGTTGGCCGCGCAGGAGGGCGTCTTCGTGGAGCCCGCCTCCGCCGCCTCCGTGGCCGGTCTGCTGAAGGCCGCGGAGCAGGGCAAGGTCGACCCGGGCCAGAGGATCGTGTGCACGGTCACCGGCAACGGGCTGAAGGACCCCGACTGGGCCGTCGCCGGTGCTCCGCAGCCGGTCACCGTCCCGGTCGACGCCGCCGCCGCGGCCGAGCGCCTCGGCCTGGCCTGAGCCCTCGCCGCCCGGCCCTGGGTCCCGCCTGCCGGGCGTGAGGCCTCGTCCGAGCCCCGGCAGGGGCCCGGACCGTGAGCAGTGCCCCGAGCCCTGGGCCAGGGCCCGGGCCCTCGGCAAACACTGAGGGCCCGGACCCTGGAAGGCCCCCCGGAGGCCCGGGCGTCGGGGGAAACCGTGGCAGGGTGCACGGGGGGCTTGCGACACGCATCGTGCGCCTCCTGTGCGCCCTATGTCGCCACAGAACCTTCCTTCGATAGGCTGTACTGAACCCGCCCGCTGCATATGCCTGGCATATGGCTGCGCGTCTGGGCGACACCGCGCCGTCTGCGCGGCCGGCGGGTCCCCACGTACGTATCGAATGTCTTCGACAGTCACGCAGCTCAAGGAGAGTCAACGAGCGATGGCCGGTCCAGCGTTCCGCGCCGCCGCCGTCCGGGTGCGCGTTCCCGCCACCAGCGCCAATCTCGGCCCGGGCTTCGACGCCCTCGGCCTCGCGCTGGGGCTCTACGACGACGTGGTCGTCCGGGTGGCCGACTCCGGGCTGCACATCGACATCGCGGGGGAGGGCAGCGAGACCCTTCCGCGTGACGAGTCTCACCTCCTCGTCCGCTCCCTGCGCACCGCCTTCGATCTGCTGGGCGGCCAGCCCCGCGGCCTGGAGATCGTCTGCGCCAACCGCATTCCGCACGGCCGTGGCCTGGGCTCCTCCTCCGCCGCCATCTGCGCCGGCATCGTCGCCGCCCGCGCCGTGACCATAGGCGGCGAGGCCCGTCTGGACGACGCGGCCCTGCTGGAACTGGCCACCGAGATCGAGGGTCACCCGGACAACGTGGCCGCGTGTCTGCTCGGCGGCTTCACCCTCTCCTGGATGGAGGCCGGCGCCGCCCGGGCCATCAGGATGGAGCCGAACGATTCCATCGTTCCGGTGGTTTTCGTGCCCGGAAAGCCGGTCCTGACCGAGACCGCCCGCGGCCTGCTGCCGCGCACCGTGCCGCACGTCGACGCCGCCGTCAACGCGGGCCGTGCCGCCCTGCTCGTCGAGGCCCTCACACGGCGCCCCGAGCTGCTGCTGCCCGCCACCGAGGACCGCCTCCACCAGGAGTACCGCGCCCCGGCCATGCCGGAGAGCGCCGCGCTGGTGGAGCGGCTGCGCGCCGACGGCATCCCGGCCGTCATCTCGGGCGCCGGGCCCACCGTGATGGCGCTGGCCGACACCGACAGCGCCGACAAGGTCGCCCACCTCGCCGGCGAGGGCTGGGCCGCCAACCGGCTGGACCTCGATGTCCAGGGAGCGAGCGTGCTGCCGCTTGCGACCTGACACACGGTTGCCGGATTTCGAGAGGGGGAATGTTTGTTGGATCCGGTAGTGTTAATCTCAAGTCTGCACCCGACCCCACCATGGCGAGGTGCCTCGTGTCCCAGTCCGGGACAGACATTCTTCCGGGAGCCTCCCGCGCCACTCCGTGTTCCGTGCGCCGTACCTGGGCAGTACGTCGTATGCGGACACTGAGCGGGCCGCCGGGCACACTCCGGAACAGGTGCTACCACGCCACGTGACACCGGGTGCCACGGCTCGCGGAAGCGCCATCACCGCACATTTCCTCCGCCGCTTTGGCGGACCACCGCCCCGGCACGGTTCACGGAAGACAGGACCGTAGCCGGACAGCACAACCGGTCGCCGAGCCAGACAGGCCGACGTCCGCTCCAGGGAAGGACCCTTCGTGAGCGACACCACCGATCTGATGGGCGCACGTGTCGAGGAGACCGCTGCCGCGCCCGCCACGGACGCCTCCGCGCCTGCCACCGGTGCCGGCTCCCGGCGGCGCCGCGGTACCGGCCTCGAGGGCATGGTGCTGGCCGAGCTGCAGCAGGTCGCCTCGGGCCTCGGCATCAGGGGCACCGCGCGGATGCGCAAGAGCCAGCTGATCGAGGTCATCAAGGAGGCGCAGGCCGCCGGTGGGGGTGCCCCCTCTGGGGGAGCCGCCCCCAAGGCCGAGCCGGCCGGCGAGACCAAGCCCAAGCGCCGCGCCACCTCCAAGGCCCGTACGGGTGAGGCCGCCGCCGACGGCGAGAAGAAGGCCGAGGCTCCCGCCGAGAAGGCCGTGGCCCAGCAGCAGATCGAGATCCCCGGCCAGCCGGCCTCCGACGACGCCCCGACCGAGCGCCGTCGCCGCCGCGCCACCGCCGAGGCCGGCAGCCCCGCCGCTTCCGGTGCCGAGACGGTCGCCGCCGAGGCGAAGAGCGAGCCGAAGGCCGAGACGCCCGCCCAGCAGCCGCAGCAGCAGGGTGAGGCCAAGGGCGACGCCGGTGACGGCGAGGGCCGTGGCCGCCGCGACCGCCGTGAGCGCGGCCGCGACCGTGACCGCGACCGCCGGGGCAAGGGCGACGAGCAGCAGGGCCAGGGCGGCCAGCGTCAGCAGGGCCAGCAGCAGGGCGGCCGTCAGGACCGGCAGCAGCAGCAGGACGACGACGACTTCGAGGGCGGCCGCCGTGGCCGTCGCGGCCGCTACCGCGACCGCCGGGGCCGCCGGGGCCGCGACGAGATCGCCGAGCCGCAGCTCGCCGAGGACGACGTCCTGATCCCCGTCGCGGGCATCCTGGACATCCTCGACAACTACGCCTTCATCCGGACCTCCGGCTACCTGCCCGGCCCGAACGACGTGTACGTCTCCCTCGCCCAGGTCCGCAAGAACGGCCTGCGCAAGGGTGACCACATCACCGGTGCGGTCCGCCAGCCGAAGGAGGGTGAGCGCCGCGAGAAGTTCAACGCGCTGGTCCGCCTCGACTCCGTCAACGGCATGGCGCCCGAACACGGCCGCGGCCGCCCGGAGTTCAACAAGCTGACCCCGCTCTACCCGCAGGACCGCCTGCGCCTGGAGACGGACCCCGGCGTCCTCACCACCCGCATCATCGACCTGGTCTCGCCGATCGGTAAGGGCCAGCGCGGTCTGATCGTGGCCCCGCCGAAGACCGGTAAGACCATGATCATGCAGGCGATCGCCAACGCGATCACGCACAACAACCCCGAGTGCCACCTGATGGTCGTCCTCGTCGACGAGCGTCCGGAAGAGGTCACCGACATGCAGCGGTCGGTCAAGGGCGAGGTCATCTCCTCGACCTTCGACCGCCCGGCCGAGGACCACACCACGGTCGCCGAGCTGGCGATCGAGCGTGCGAAGCGTCTGGTGGAGCTCGGCCACGACGTGGTCGTGCTGCTCGACTCGATCACGCGTCTGGGCCGTGCGTACAACCTCGCCGCGCCCGCCTCCGGCCGCATCCTGTCCGGTGGTGTCGACTCGACCGCGCTGTACCCGCCGAAGCGGTTCTTCGGTGCGGCGCGCAACATCGAGGACGGCGGCTCGCTGACCATCCTCGCCACGGCTCTCGTGGACACCGGGTCCCGCATGGATGAGGTGATCTTCGAGGAGTTCAAGGGCACCGGCAACATGGAGCTCAAGCTCGACCGGAAGCTCGCCGACAAGCGCATCTTCCCGGCGGTGGACGTGGACGCGTCCGGCACCCGTAAGGAAGAGATCCTGCTCGGCGCCGAGGAGCTCGGCATCGTCTGGAAGCTGCGCCGGGTGCTGCACGCCCTCGACCAGCAGCAGGCGATCGAGCTGCTCCTCGACAAGATGAAGCAGACCAAGTCGAACGTCGAGTTCCTGATGCAGATTCAGAAGACGACGCCGACGCCCGGGAACGGCGACTAGCCGGCAGTGGTCGGCTGCAGTCGGTAGAGACTGGGTAAGAAAGAGGGCCGCCCCCCGTCCATCGGTGACGGGGGGCGGCCCTTTGGCGCTGAGAGGTACGGGTGCGCATCACGCGCCCCTCCTGACTCATCGCTCCATGGGGGGACTCCTTTGTCCACACCTCTGCCCCGCAGTGGTCGGCACAGACGCCGCATACGCATCGGCCTGCCCGTCGCCGCCGCCGGTGTCGCCGCGGCCGTGGCCGCCGCGCTGCTGACCACTTCCGCGGGCGCCTCGACGGCCTCGGCCTCGCCGACCGTCAAGCCCGCCACCAGCTCCGCGTCGCTCACCGAGCTGACGGGCCGCGTCGCGGGCGCGCTCGCCTCCGACAAGGACTTCAAGAAGGCCTCGAAGACCAAGGACGCGAAGAGCGGCGGAACGGCTGCTTCGTCTTCCTCCTCCTCTTCGTCCTCCCCGTCCACGACGTCCGGCTCCGGGACCTCGTCCGGTTCCGCGTCCACGTCCACCGTCAGCCCGATGATCATCGGCGGCACCACCACGAGCATCACCTCCGCCCCGTGGATGGCCCAGCTCTGGTACTACGACGACAAGGGCACCAGCGACACCAGCGACGACGTCGGCTTCTTCTGCGGCGGTGCCGTGGTGGCGCCGACGAAGATCCTCACCGCCGCGCACTGCGTCAAGGGCTACGACTGGCACGCCAACGGCGCCGTCGTCACCGGAACCGACCAGCTGCCCACCACCGACTCCACCGGCGGCACCGACCTGCACGGCGGCACCGTCTCCGGCGTGTGGCGGCAGTGGAACCACCCGTCGTACAACGCGTCGACCATCGACAACGACATCGCCGTCCTGACCCTGCCGAGCCCGATCAAGGCCACCCCGATCCGTATGACGACGTCGACCGACACGGCGTCCTACGCGGCGGGCACGAGCGCCAAGGTCTACGGCTGGGGCCGCACCAGCTCCACCAGCGACGACATCTCGCAGACGCTGAAGACGGCGACCCTGCCGATCCAGTCCGACAGCACGTGCTCCGGTGCCTACGGCAGCGAGTTCATCGCCGGCCACATGGTCTGCGCGGGCAACCCCGCGTCCGGCAGCGACACCGGCACCACCGCCACCTGCAACGGCGACTCCGGCGGCCCGCTCATCGTGAACAACCGCATCGTGGGCATCGTCTCCTGGGGCGTGCAGAACTGCGTCGCCAAGGGTGCCTACAGCGTGTTCAGCAAGGTGAGGACGTACGTCGGCGCGGCCTACCCGCGCATCGACGACACCAACCTCAGCGGCGACCACAAGGCCGACCTGTTCGTGCGCGAGCACTCCACGAACACCGGTTACGAGAAGGACTCCAAGGGCACCTCGTTCGCGGCCCGCGTCTCCTGGGGCAGCTTCTCGGGCTACAACACGATCCTCCAGACGGACCTGAACCGTGACGGCTACCAGGACTTCGTCCTGCGCCGCAGCAGTGACGGGGCGGTCTTCTGGCTGCACTACGTCCCGGCCACCCAGAGCTGGAGCAAGAAGGAGATCTTCAGCAACTGGGCCAGCCGGAAGTTCACCGTGGCCCCCGGCGACGTCACCGGCGACTACCTGCCCGACCTGCTCTCGGTGGACTCCTCGGGCATCCTGTGGATCTACCCGGGCAAGGGCGACGGCACCTTCTCCGCCCGCGTCGAGGTCGGCTCCGGCTGGGGGCAGTACAACTCCCTGCGCGGCCACGGCGACTTCGACGGCGACGGCAAGGCCGACCTGATCGCCCGCCAGAGCAGCACCGGTGACGTGTACCTGTACCGGGGCACCGGCAAGTCCGGCTCGGGCGCCTTCGCCTCCCGGATCAAGGTGCGCAGCGGTTGGACCGGCTACAACACCCTCGACGCGGTCGGTGACGTGACCGGTGACGGCAAGGCCGACCTCCTGGCCCGCACCTCTGGCGGCACGCTCTACCTGTACCCGGGCACCGGCAAGGCGAGCAGCGAGATCTTTGCCACAAGAATCTCGGTTGGCACCGGTTTCCAGGCCTACGACCTCTGGGGCTGAAACCCCTGGTGAGCGAGGCTCACCACAGCTGATCCGATGACGCAGAGTGCCCATCGCCGTACGCGGTGGGCACTCTGCGTTGTGCAACTCTTGCCCGAGTTTCTCCGTCTGGCCTTACGGAGCGACGATGGAGCGGTACTGACCGCGCCTGACCCTGAAAGCAGGGGGTAACCGACCGACGAGACCTAGGAGTGATGTGTCCGCCGAGAGCACGCCGGAGCCCGTCATACCCGAGCCGGGCGAGACCGGCCCCCGCCGCAGTGGCAGGGGCGTCCGCCGCAGGGCCCGCAGCAGGGGACGCAAGGCCCTGCTCGCCGCGGCCTGGACGGCCGCCGGTGTGGTCGTGCTGGGCGGTGCGGGAGCCGGTTACCTGTACTTCGAGCTCAACGGCAACATCCACAGCGTCGACCTCGACCAGGCACTCGGCAACGACCGCCCCACGAAGATCGACAATGGCTCCGAGAACATCCTGGTCCTCGGCTCGGACACCCGCTCCGGGTCGAACAGGAAGCTCGGCGGGGGCACCGACGACGGCAGCGCCCGCTCCGACACGGCGATGATCGTCCACGTCTACGAGGGCCACAAGAGGGCCGGCGTGGTCTCCGTCCCGCGGGACACCCTGATCGACCGCCCGGCCTGCACCGACACCAAGGGCACCCGGCACCCGGCCGCGAACGGCGTGATGTTCAACGAGGCCTATTCCACCGGCGGCGCGGCCTGCGCGGTGAAGACCGTCGAGTCCCTCACCGGTATCCGCATGGACCACTACCTCGAGGTCGACTTCGCCGGCTTCCAGAAGCTCATCGACGAGCTCGGCGGGGTCCCGGTCACCACGACGAAGACCATCCACGACCCGCAGAGCCACCTGGACCTGCGGGCCGGCTCCCACACCCTGGACGGGCAGCAGGCCCTCGGCCTGGTCCGTACCCGGCACGGCGTGGGCGACGGCTCCGACCTGGGCCGCATCCAGCTGCAGCAGGCCTTCGTCAAGGCGCTGATCGGCCAGGTCAAGCACGTCGGCGTCTTCAGCCACCCGAAGAAGCTGTACGACCTCGCCGACACCGCCACCAAGACCGTCACCACCGACTCCGACATCGGCTCGGTCAACTCCCTGATCGACTTCGCCGACGGTCTCAAGGGCATCGGCTCCAGGCACATGACCATGATCACCATGCCGGTCCGGTACGACCCCGCGAACCCCAACCGGGTGGTCATGGAGAAGGCCAGGGCCCAGCTGGTGTGGGACGCGTTGAAGAACGACCGGCCGATCCCGAAGGCGGCGACCGCGGGTGCGGCGACGGGCGGAGCCCAGGGCGTGGTGAAGTAGCAGAGGGATGCGGGGCCGTGTCACCCGCAGGAATAGAACAACCGCACCCCCGGTTTGGGTGGATGGCCCCAGTCCTGGCAGACTGGTACGTCGGCTCCGGTTCACGCTCCCGCACCCCGCGGCAGCGACCCGGCGCCCTCCCGAAACCTAGGAGACACCTTGAAGCGCGACATCCACCCCGCGTACGTCGAGACGCAGGTCAGCTGCACCTGTGGCGCGTCGTTCACCACCCGCAGCACCATCGAGTCCGGCACCATCCGGGCCGAGGTCTGCTCCGAGTGCCACCCGTTCTACACGGGCAAGCAGAAGATCCTCGACACCGGTGGCCGTGTGGCCCGCTTCGAGGCCCGCTTCGGCAAGGCTGCCGCCGGCTCCAAGAAGTAGCGAGCCCCATTTCGCCGGTCCACGGCCACACCCTCGCGGGGGTGTGCCCGGGACCGGCGTTTTTGGTCGCCCGCCAGCCCTTCCCCGCAGTATTCAGGAGCCCAAGATGTTCGAGGCCGTCGACGAACTCGTCGCCGAACACGCCGATCTGGAGAAGAAGCTCGCCGATCCGTCGGTCCACTCCGACCAGGCGAACGCGCGCAAGCTGAACAAGCGCTATGCCGAGCTCACGCCGATCGTCGCCACGTACCGCTCCTGGAAGCAGGCCGGCGACGACATCGAGACCGCGCGCGAGCTCGCCGCCGACGACCCCGACTTCGCCGCCGAGGTCAAGGTCCTGGAGAAGCAGCGCGAGGAGCTCACCGAGCGCCTGCGCTTCCTGCTGGTCCCGCGCGACCCGAGTGACGACAAGGACGTCATTCTGGAGATCAAGGCGGGCGCGGGCGGCGACGAGTCGGCGCTCTTCGCCGGCGACCTGCTGCGCATGTACCTGCGCTACGCCGAGCGTGTGGGCTGGAAGACCGAGATCATCGACGCCACCGAGTCCGAGCTGGGCGGCTACAAGGACGTCCAGGTCGCGGTGAAGGCCCGCGGCCAGCTCGAACCCGGTCAGGGCGTGTGGGCCCGGCTGAAGTACGAGGGCGGTGTGCACCGCGTGCAGCGCGTGCCGGCCACCGAGTCCCAGGGCCGTATCCACACCTCCGCAGCCGGTGTGCTCGTCACCCCGGAAGCCGAGGAGGTCGACGTGGAGATCAACCCGAACGACCTCCGCATCGACGTCTACCGCTCCTCCGGCCCGGGCGGTCAGTCCGTGAACACCACCGACTCCGCGGTGCGCATCACGCACCTCCCGACCGGCGTCGTCGCCTCCTGCCAGAACGAGAAGAGCCAGCTGCAGAACAAGGAGCAGGCGCTGCGTATCCTGCGCTCCAGGCTGCTCGCCATGGCGCAGGAGGAGGCCGAGCGGGAGGCCGCCGACGCCCGCCGCAGCCAGGTCCGCACGGTCGACCGCTCCGAGAAGATCCGCACCTACAACTTCCCGGAGAACCGCATCTCGGACCACCGCGTCGGCTTCAAGGCGTACAACTTGGACCAGGTCCTGGACGGCGACCTGGACGCGGTCATCCAGGCCTGCGTCGACGCCGACTCGGCGGCGAAGCTGGCGGCCGCGTAACGCACAACGGCACGTACGAGTACCACACGGAGGACTTGCGTGAACCTGCTGCTCGCGGAGGTGGCCCAGGCCACCCAGCGGCTGGCCGACGCCGGCGTGCCCTCGCCGCGCAACGACGCGGAGGAGCTCGCCGCGTTCGTGCACGGCGTGAAGCGGGGCGAACTGCACTCCGTGAAGGACTCGGACTTCGACGCCCGGTACTGGGAGGTCATCGCCCGGCGCGAACAGCGCGAGCCGCTGCAGCACATCACCGGACGGGCCTACTTCCGCTACCTGGAACTCCAGGTCGGGCCGGGCGTCTTCGTGCCCCGGCCCGAGACCGAGTCCGTGGTCGGCTGGGCCATAGACGCCGTACGCGCCATGGACGTCGTCGAGCCGTGCATCGTCGACCTGTGCACCGGCTCCGGCGCCATCGCGCTCGCCCTCGCCCAGGAGGTGCCGCGCTCCCGGGTGCACGCCGTGGAGCTGTCCGAGGACGCCCTGGTGTGGACCCGGAAGAACATGGCGGGGTCCAGGGTCGACCTGCGGCAGGGTGACGCCCTGACGGCCTTCCCCGACCTCGACGGGCAGGTCGACCTGGTGATCTCCAACCCGCCGTACATCCCGCTCACCGAGTGGGAGTACGTGGCTCCCGAGGCCCGTGACTACGACCCCGAGCTGGCGCTGTTCTCCGGCGAGGACGGCCTCGACCTGATCAGGGGCATCGAACGCACCGCGCACCGGCTGCTCCGCCCCGGCGGGGTCGTCGTGATCGAGCACGCCGACACCCAGGGCGGCCAGGTGCCGTGGATCTTCACCGAGGAGCGGGGCTGGGCCGACGCGGCCGACCACCCCGACCTCAACAACCGCCCCCGCTTCGCGACCGCCCGCAAGGCGCTGCCGTGAGCACCCCGACGACTTTCATCCCGCAGTACGTGTACGAGGAGGCCCGCTAGACATGGCACGGCGATACGACACCAACGACGCGACCGACCGCGCGACGGGTCTGCGCGAGGCCGCGTCCGCCGTCCGCCGGGGCGAGCTGGTGGTGCTGCCGACCGACACGGTGTACGGCATCGGCGCCGACGCGTTCTCCTCGGAGGCGGTCGCGGACCTGCTGGCCGCCAAGGGCCGGGGCCGCAACATGCCCACTCCCGTCCTCATCGGCTCCCCGAACACGCTGCACGGCCTCGTCACCGACTTCTCCGAGCTGGCCTGGGAACTCGTCGACGCGTTCTGGCCGGGCGCCCTGACCATCGTCGCCAAGCACCAGCCGTCCCTGCAGTGGGACCTCGGCGACACCCGCGGCACGGTGGCCGTCCGCATGCCGCTGCACCCCGTGGCGATCGAGCTGCTCACCGAGGTCGGCCCGATGGCCGTCTCCTCCGCCAACCTCACGGGCCACCCGGCCCCGGAGGACTGCGACGCCGCGCAGGGGATGCTCGGCGACTCCGTCTCCGTGTACCTCGACGGCGGCCCGACCCCGGGCAACGTGCCGTCGTCCATCGTGGACGTCTCCCGCGGGGTGCCGCTGCTGCTGCGCGAGGGCGCGATCTCGCCGGAGGAGCTGCGCAAGGTCGTACCCGACCTCGAGGTGGCGAATTGACGGCCCCTGAAGCGGGGCGTGGCATAGGCATCGAGGAGCGTCTCGCGGAGCAGACGACGACGTTCGGCTTTCCGCGCGACACCTTCCGCATCCTCCACGTCAGCACCGGCAACGTGTGCCGCTCGCCCATCACCGAGCGGCTGACCCGCCATTTCGTGGCGGAGCGGCTCGGCGTGCTCGGCGGCGGGCTCGTCGTGGAGAGCGCGGGCACCTGGGGGCACGAGGGCGCGCCGATGGAGGCCAACGCGGAGACCGTGCTGGCCGAGTTCGGCGCGGACACCTCCGGCTTCTTCGGCAGGGAGCTGCTCGACGAACACGTCATCCGGGCCGACCTGGTGCTCACCGCGACGCGTGACCACCGCGCCCAGGTCATCTCCATGGGCCATTCGGCGGGACTGCGCACCTTCACCCTGAAGGAGTTCACGCGGCTGGTCCGGGCGATAGACCCGGCCACCCTGCCGCCCCTGGACGACGGCGTGGTCATGCGGGCCCGCGCGCTCGTCCGAGCGGCGGCGGCGCTGCGCGGGTGGCTGCTCGCGCCCACGGCGGAGGCCGACGAGGTGTACGACCCGTACGGGGCGCCCCTTACGTTCTTCCGGTCGATCGGGGACGAGATACACCAGGCGCTGGATCCGGTGGTGACGGCGCTGACGGGGGTTCCGGCGCGCACGTAGGCGGCTCTTCGAAGGACTGTCCGCGGCGGTTGGCCGTCGATACCGGGCGTCCCGGACATCTCCGGCCTACATTGGACCTACGTCACCGTCGACCGCCCGGGAGCCCGCCATGTCGGTCACCCCTACCCTCGAGACCGACGTCCTGCGGCGGCAGGACCCGGCGATGGCCGAGATCCTGCTCGCGGAACTGGCGCGGCAGTCGACGACCCTGCAGCTGATCGCCGCCGAGAACTTCTGCTCGCCGGCCGTGCTCGCCGCCCTCGGGGCGCCGCTCGCCAACAAGTACGCCGAGGGCTACCCCGGCGCCCGCTACCACGGTGGCTGCGAGATCGTCGACCTCGCCGAACGCGCCGCCATCGACCGCGCCAAGGCCCTCTTCGGCGCCGAACACGCCAACGTCCAGGCCCACTCGGGCTCTTCGGCCGTCCTGGCCGCCTACGCCGCCCTGCTGCGCCCCGGCGACACCGTTCTCGCCCTCGGCCTGCACTACGGCGGCCACCTCACGCACGGCTCGCCCGCGAACTTCTCCGGCCGCTGGTTCGACTTCGTGGGGTACGGGGTGGACGCCGAGACCGGGCTCATCGACCACGACCAGGTGCGGCACCTCGCCCGCAACCACCGGCCGAAGGCGATCGTGTGCGGCTCGATCGCCTATCCGCGCCACATCGACTACGCCTTCTTCCGCGAGGTCGCCGACGAGGTCGGGGCCTATCTGATCGCCGACGCCGCGCACCCCATCGGGCTGGTCGCCGGCGGCGCGGCGCCGAACCCGGTGCCGTACGCCGACATCGTCTGCGCGACCACCCACAAGGTGCTGCGCGGACCGCGCGGCGGGATGATCCTGTGCGGGAGCGAGCTGGCCGAGCGGGTGGACCGGGCGGTGTTCCCCTTCACCCAGGGCGGCGCGCAGATGCACACGATCGCCGCGAAGGCCGTCGCCTTCGGCGAGGCGGCGACACCGGCCTTCGACGTGTACGCCCATCAGGTGGTCGCCAACGCGCGGGTGCTCGCCGGACACCTGGCCGCCGAGGGCCTCACCGTCACCACCGGCGGCACGGACACCCATCTGATCACCGCCGACCCGGCGCCGCTCGCGGTGGACGGCCGCGACGCACGCGGCCGGCTCGCCGCCGCCGGCATGATCCTGGACTGCTGCGCGCTGCCGCACGGCGACGCCCGCGGGCTGCGGCTCGGGACGGCCGCGGTGACCACACAGGGCATGGGGGAGCCCGAGATGGTGCGGATCGCCGCGCTGATGGCGGCCGTGCTGCGCGGTGAGACCGACCCGGCCGCGGCACGGGACGAAGTGCGCCTTCTCACAGGTACTTTTCCGCCGTATCCGGGCTGAACGGGGGTAGGCGAGGTCCCGTACACCGTGAAGTGTGCCGTGGTCCACAGGCACACGTGCAACCATCGTCGCTACCCGGAAGTCCCCATCCATATACGTCCATCGCTAGGGTGTGGGGCTGTGATGGCCAGCGAGACCTGTGGGGAAGCCCGTGCGTGAATACCTGCTGACGCTCTGCATCACGGCCGCGGTGACGTACCTGCTGACCGGACCGGTACGGAAGTTCGCGATCGTGGCCGGGGCGATGCCGGAGATCAGGGCCCGTGACGTGCACCGGGAGCCCACTCCGCGCCTCGGCGGTATCGCCATGTTCTTCGGACTGTGCGCGGGCCTGCTGGTCGCGGACCACCTGACCAACCTCAACGAGGTCTTCACGAAGTCGAACGAGCCGCGGGCCCTGCTCTCCGGCGCGGCCCTGATCTGGCTGATCGGCGTGCTGGACGACAAGTTCGAGATCGACGCGCTGATCAAGCTGGGCGGCCAGATGATCGCCGCGGGTGTGATGGTCGTCCAGGGTCTGACGATCCTGTGGCTGCCGATCCCCGGCGTCGGCAACGTGGCGCTGACCCAGTGGCAGGGCACCCTGCTGACCGTGGCGCTCGTCGTCATCACGATCAACGCGGTGAACTTCGTGGACGGCCTGGACGGCCTCGCGGCGGGCATGGTCTGCATCGCGGCCGGCGCGTTCTTCCTGTACGCCTACCGGATCTGGACCTCGTACGGCATCGAGGCCGCCGCCCCGGCGACCCTGTTCGCGGCGATCCTGATGGGCATGTGCCTGGGCTTCCTGCCGCACAACATGCATCCCGCGCGGATCTTCATGGGCGACTCCGGCTCGATGCTGATCGGCCTGGTGCTGGCGGCGGGTGCGATCTCGATCACGGGCCAGCTCGACCCGGACGCCCTCGCGCTGTTCACGGGTTCGGAGAAGGCGGCGGTGCACCAGACGGTGCCCGTCTACATCCCGCTGCTGCTGCCGCTGACGATCATCGCGGTGCCGGCGGCCGACCTGGTCCTGGCGATCGTCCGCCGGACCTGGCGTGGCCAGTCCCCGTTCGCCGCCGACCGCGGGCATCTGCACCACCGGCTGCTGGAGATCGGTCACTCGCACAGCCGGGCCGTGCTGATCATGTACTTCTGGTCGGCGCTGATCGCCTTCGGCGCGCTGGCGTACTCGGTCAACTCGGCGTCGATGTGGATCGTGCTGGGCGTGGTCTTCCTCAGCGCGGTCGGTCTCGTTCTGCTGCTGCTCCCGCGCTTCACGCCGCGGGTACCGCTGTGGGCGCAGCAGTTCGTGCCGCCGCGCTACCGGCGCCGGCGCCGTGCCGCCGAGGCCGCCGAGGCTGCCGTGGCGCTGGAGGCCGGGGAGGCGCAGGAGGACCGGGAGACCGGGGAACGGGCTCCCGTCGCCGCGGGGATCGCGGGCGTCAACGGCGCGACCGCCATCGGACCCCGTTCGCGTTTCGTTGATCGCCGATAGACGGCTCAAGGTAAGAATCTGACTAGAGCATTGCCAAGTCGTGGGGGAACAAAGCCCCCTAATACCAGACAACTGGGCCCGGTTTCTGCACAGACGCGCACTGTCACTCTCATGTGTGACAGCAAGCACACCTACCAGGTAAAGACCTCATCAAATAGTTTGTGATACGGTTCACGAGAACCCCGGAGAGAGCCGAAGGACCGTACTGCGACGGTCCAGAGGTGTGAGGTCTCGATCACTCAGCCCGGGACTACGCTCGTCCATGACGACACCCTGCCCCCTGTGAAAGCGGAGTTGCCGCCATGCCGTCCAAAGACGCCCGGAACCTACTGCAGATCGCTGTGCCCGCAGCGGCTGCAGGCGCGATCGCCGTCGCCGTGAGCGCCGCGGTCGCGGGGGGCAAGGGCGCGCTCGGCGCGGCCGTCGGCACGGTGCTGGCCATCCTGTTCATGGGCATCGGCCTGTACGTGCTGCAGTGGACGGCGAAAACGCTCCCGCAGCTTTTCCAGATGATGGGCCTGATGCTCTACGTGGCCCAGCTGCTGCTCCTCCTGATCTTCGTCGCTGTTTTCAAGGACACCTCTCTCTTCAACGCGAAGACGTTCGCCGTGTCGCTCGTCGTCGCGACCGTCGTGTGGATGGCCGCGCAGGCTCGCGCGCACATGAAGGCCAAGATCTTCTACGTCGACCCGGACCACGAGAAGAGCGAGAAGCCCGAGAAGACAGGGCCGAAGCCGTGAGGGGTAGGGGCGGGATAAAGGCTTGTGAGATCTCCTGCTATCGTCCGGTGCCAACTGCGGCATCGCGGGCGCGGGCACCCGAGCTGACGCCTGCTCAATCGCGAGGCTCGATGCCCCCCAGCCGCCCCCACATCCGTAACACCAAGTCCGGTGCCGATCCGCGGCCTGAGCCGCGCCGACACAACGAGGTTGCCGTACCCATGCGTCACGCCGAAGGAGCCCGCGGTGAGTGCTGACCAGACCCAGCTCGCCTTTGACTGGAGTTGTCGGGTCATGTCCGACAACGGGTGTGGCTTCCCGGCTCCGGGCCTTCAGTCCTTCCTCTTCAAGCCGCTGGCCACGGTCGGGGGCTTCGAGTTCAACAAGGTGATGCTGCTCGCGCTCGTCACCACCCTGCTGATCGTCGTCTTCTTCTGGGCCGCCTTCGGCAAGGCCAAGGTCGTCCCGGGCAAGCTCCAGATGGTCGGCGAGGCCGGCTACGACTTCGTGCGCCGCGGCATCGTGTACGAGACGCTCGGCAAGCGCGAGGGCGAGAAGTACGTCCCGTTCATGGTCTCGCTGTTCTTCTTCATCTGGATCATGAACGTCTGGTCCGTGATCCCGCTGGCCCAGTTCCCGGTGTCCTCGGTCATCGCCTACCCGGCGGTGCTCGCCGCGGTCGTCTACATCACCTGGGTCTCGCTGACCTTCAAGAAGCACGGCTTCGTCGGCTTCTTCAAGAACGTCACGGGCTACGACAAGTCGCTCGGCGCCGTCCTCCCGCTGGTCATGGTCATCGAGTTCTTCTCGAACCTGCTGGTCCGCCCCTTCACGCACGCGGTGCGACTGTTCGCCAACATGTTCGCCGGTCACCTGATGCTGGTCATGTTCACGGTGGCCTCCTGGTACCTGCTCAACAGCTGGCTGGTCGTGGGCGCCGGCGTCTCCTTCGTGATGACGATGGCCATGATCTGCTTCGAGCTCTTCGTCCAGGCCGTCCAGGCGTACGTCTTCGTGCTGCTGGCCTGCTCCTACATTCAGGGCGCTCTCGCCGAGCACCACTGAGCCGTACCACCCCCGCCAACCCCCAGACGTCCGGTGGCCAACCCCCACCGGTCCATGAAAGAGAAGGAAGAACGGCATGTCCGCTGCTCTTGAGACCCTCGCCGCCACCGCTGGTGTCCACGGCTCCGTCGGCTCCATCGGCTACGGCCTCGCTGCGATCGGCCCCGGCATCGGCGTCGGCATCATCTTCGGTAACGGCACCCAGGCCCTCGCCCGCCAGCCCGAGGCCGCCGGTCTGATCCGTGCCAACCAGATCCTGGGCTTCGCCTTCTGTGAGGCGCTCGCCCTCATCGGCATCGTTATGCCGTTCGTGTTCGGTAAGTAATCACCCCTTACCCGACACGAATCGACGAAAGGCACTGATGTGATCGCCAACCTGGTACAGCTGGCGGCCGAGGAGACCGAGCAGAACCCGCTCGTCCCCCCGGGCCCCGAGCTGCTCGTCGGCACCATCGCCTTCGCCATCGTGTTCTTCTTCTTCTGGAAGAAGCTGCTTCCGAACATCAACAAGGTTCTGGAGGAGCGCCGCGCGGCGATCGAAGGCGGTATCGAAGAGGCCGACGCCATGAAGGTCGAGGCCCAGAGCGTCCTTGAGCAGTACAAGGCCCAGCTCGCCGAGGCCCGGCACGAGGCCGCGCGCCTGCGCCAGGAGGCGCAGGAGCAGGGTGCCGCCCTCATCGCCGAGATGCGGGCAGAGGGCCAGCGGCAGCGCGAGGAGATCGTCACCGCCGGTCACGCCCAGATCGAGGCCGACCGCAAGGCCGCCGCGCAGACGCTGCGTCAGGACGTGGGCAAGCTGGCCACCGAACTGGCCGGCAAGCTCGTCGGCGAGTCCCTCGAGGACCACGCCCGCCAGAGCCGTGTGATCGACCGCTTCCTCGACGAGCTCGAGGAGAAGGCCGAGGCCACGCGATGAACGGAGCGAGCCGCGAGGCCCTGGCAGCCGCACGTGAGCGTCTCGACGCGCTGACGGACTCCACGTCCGTGGACGCCGCTTCGCTCGCGGACGAGCTGGCGGCCGTCACCGCGCTGCTCGACCGCGAGGCCGGCCTGCGCCGGGTCCTCACCGACCCGGCGCAGCCCGCGGAGGCCAAGGCGGAACTGGTCCAGCGTCTGATCGGTGGGCAGGTCAGCGGGTCCGCCGCGGACCTGGTGGCCGGGATGGCGCGCTCCCGCTGGTCGCAGCCCCGCGACCTGGTGGACGCGCTGGAGGAGCTGGCGAACATCGCCGACCTCACGGCCGCGCAGGGGACGGGCACCCTCGACGACGTCGAGGACGAGCTGTTCCGGTTCGGCCGGATCGTCTCCTCCAGCACCGAGCTGCGCGCCGCGCTGACCGACCGCGCCGCCGGTACGCCGGCCAAGACCGAGCTGCTGCACCGGCTGCTCGGCGGGCGGGCCAAGCCGGTCACGGAGCGTCTGGTGACGCGCCTTGTGACCGCGCCGCGTGGACGTAGCCTGGAAGCGGGACTGGAGTCCCTGTCCAAGCTGGCCGCCGAGCGCCGGGACCGCATGGTCGCAGTCGTCACCTCGGCGGTGCCGCTGAGCGACGGCCAGAAGCAGCGCCTCGGCGCCGCTCTGACCAGGCTCTACGGACGCCGGATGCACCTCAACCTGGACGTGGACCCCGAGGTGATCGGCGGTATCAGGGTGCAGGTCGGTGACGAGGTCATCAACGGCTCTCTCGCGGACCGGCTGGACGACGCCGCCCGCCGCATGGCGAGCTAGCAGCAACTCGATATCTCGAGAAAAGCAGTACGTACTTACGGCCCTGGTTGGGCCGTGCAGAGGATTCCTGGGGGTCGCCCCCAGACCCCCCAAGTGAAACTTCGGGCCCAACAAGGAGAGCAGGGAACCCAGATGGCGGAGCTCACGATCCGGCCGGAGGAGATCCGGGACGCGCTGGAGAACTTTGTCCAGTCGTACAAGCCGGACGCGGCCTCGCGCGAGGAGGTCGGTACGGTCACCCTTGCCGGCGACGGCATCGCGAAGATCGAGGGTCTTCCCTCGGCCATGGCCAACGAACTGCTGAAGTTCGAGGACGGCACCCTCGGCCTCGCCCTCAACCTCGAGGAGCGCGAGATCGGTGCCATCGTCCTCGGTGAGTTCAGCGGCATCGAGGAGGGTCAGCCGGTCACGCGCACCGGCGAGGTCCTCTCCGTCGCGGTCGGCGAGGGCTACCTCGGCCGTGTCGTCGACCCGCTCGGCAACCCGATCGACGGCCTCGGCGAGATCGAGACGTCCGGCCGCCGCGCGCTGGAGCTGCAGGCCCCCACGGTCATGCAGCGCAAGTCGGTGCACGAGCCGATGGAGACCGGCTACAAGGCCGTCGACGCGATGACCCCGATCGGCCGTGGTCAGCGCCAGCTGATCATCGGTGACCGCCAGACCGGCAAGACCGCCCTGGCCGTCGACACGATCATCAACCAGCGCGACAACTGGCGCACCGGCGATCCGAAGAAGCAGGTCCGCTGCATCTACGTCGCCATCGGCCAGAAGGGCTCCACCATCGCCGGCGTGCGCCGCGCGCTGGAGGAGAACGGCGCCCTGGAGTACACGACCATCGTCGCCGCCCCGGCGTCCGACCCGGCCGGCTTCAAGTACCTGGCGCCGTACACCGGTTCGGCCATCGGCCAGCAGTGGATGTACGAGGGCAAGCACGTCCTCATCATCTTCGACGACCTCTCGAAGCAGGCCGACGCCTACCGCGCCGTGTCCCTGCTGCTGCGCCGCCCGCCGGGCCGTGAGGCCTACCCGGGTGACGTCTTCTACCTGCACTCCCGCCTGCTGGAGCGCTGCGCCAAGCTCTCCGACGACATGGGTGCCGGTTCGATGACCGGTCTGCCGATCGTCGAGACCAAGGCCAACGACGTCTCGGCGTTCATCCCGACCAACGTCATCTCCATCACCGACGGCCAGTGCTTCCTGGAGTCGGACCTGTTCAACGCCGGTCAGCGTCCCGCGCTGAACGTCGGTATCTCCGTCTCCCGAGTCGGTGGTTCCGCGCAGCACAAGGCGATGCGCCAGGTCTCCGGCCGCCTCCGCGTGGACCTCGCCCAGTTCCGTGAGCTGGAGGCGTTCGCCGCCTTCGGTTCCGACCTGGACGCGGCCTCGAAGGCGCAGCTGGAGCGCGGCTCGCGCATGGTCGAGCTGCTGAAGCAGGACCAGTACCAGCCGATGGCCACCGAGGACCAGGTCGTCTCCGTCTGGGCCGGCACCAACGGCCGTATGGACGACGTCCCGGTCGCCGACATCCGCCGCTTCGAGAAGGAACTGATCGACTTCCTGCACCGGAAGCACCAGGGCCTGATGACCTCCATCAAGGAGGGCGCCAAGATGTCGGACGACACGATCCAGGCGATCGACGACGCGGTGGCCGAGTTCAAGAAGCAGTTCGAGACCTCGGACGGCAAGCTGCTCGGCGAGGACGTTCCTGCCGCTGCCGCCAAGTGACGTAAGGAAGGGACCTGACTCATGGGAGCCCAGCTCCGGGTCTACAAGCGTCGCATCCGATCCGTCAGCGCGACCAAGAAGATCACGAAGGCGATGGAGATGATCGCCGCCTCGCGCGTCGTCAAGGCGCAGCGCAAGGTGGCGGCCTCCACGCCGTACGCGACCGAGCTGACGCGCGCGGTCACGGCGGTCGGCACCGGCTCGAACACCAAGCACCCGCTCACCACGGAGCCGGAGAACCCGACCCGTGCCGCGGTGCTGCTCCTCACGAGCGACCGGGGCCTCGCCGGCGCCTTCAACTCCAACGCCATCAAGACGGCGGAGCAGCTGACCGAGCGCCTGGAGCGCGAGGGCAAGCAGGTCGACACGTACATCGTCGGCCGGCGCGGGGTCGCCCACTACAACTTCCGTGAGCGCAAGGTCACGGAGTCGTGGACGGGCTTCACGGACGAGCCGACGTACGCGGACGCCAAGAAGGTCGCGGCGCCCCTGATCGAGGCCATCGAGAAGGAGACGGCGGACGGCGGTGTGGACGAACTCCACATCGTGTTCACCGAGTTCGTCTCGATGATGACGCAGACGGCGCTCGACGCCCGGCTGCTGCCGCTGCGTCTCGAAGAGGTCGCGCAGGAGGCCGCCCCCAAGGGCGAGATCCTCCCGCTGTACGACTTCGAGCCCTCGGCGGAGGACGTCCTCGACGCCCTGCTGCCGCGCTACGTGGAGAGCCGTATCTACAACGCGCTCCTCCAGTCGGCCGCTTCGAAGCACGCCGCCACGCGGCGCGCGATGAAGTCGGCCACCGACAACGCGGGCGAGCTGATCAACACGCTCTCCCGTCTTGCCAACGCGGCCCGCCAGGCCGAAATCACCCAGGAAATCAGCGAGATCGTCGGTGGCGCGAGCGCCCTGGCCGACGCGACCGCGGGGAGTGACCGATAAATGACCACCACTGTTGAGACCGCGACGGCTACGGGCCGCGTCGCCCGGGTCATCGGCCCGGTCGTCGACGTGGAGTTCCCCGTCGACGCGATGCCGGAGATCTACAACGCCCTGCACGTCGAGGTCGCCGACCCGGCGAACGCGGGCGAGAAGAAGCTCCTGACCCTGGAGGTCGCCCAGCACCTGGGTGACGGCCTGGTCCGCACCATCTCCATGCAGCCCACCGACGGTCTGGTCCGCCAGGCCCCGGTGACCGACACGGGCGCGGCCATCTCCGTCCCCGTCGGCGACTTCACCAAGGGCAAGGTGTTCAACACCCTCGGTGAGGTGCTGAACGTCGACGAGACCTACGACGGCGAGCGCTGGCCGATCCACCGCAAGGCCCCGAACTTCGACGAGCTCGAGTCCAAGACCGAGATGTTCGAGACGGGCGTCAAGGTCATCGACCTGCTCACCCCGTACGTCAAGGGCGGCAAGATCGGCCTGTTCGGCGGCGCCGGCGTCGGCAAGACGGTGCTCATCCAGGAGATGATCTACCGTGTCGCCAACAACCACGACGGTGTCTCCGTGTTCGCCGGTGTCGGTGAGCGCACCCGTGAGGGCAACGACCTCATCGAGGAGATGACCGACTCGGGCGTCATCGACAAGACCGCGCTGGTCTTCGGTCAGATGGACGAGCCCCCGGGCACCCGTCTGCGCGTCGCGCTGGCCGGCCTCACCATGGCCGAGTACTTCCGTGACGTCCAGAAGCAGGACGTGCTGTTCTTCATCGACAACATCTTCCGCTTCACGCAGGCCGGTTCCGAGGTCTCCACGCTGCTCGGCCGTATGCCGTCCGCGGTGGGTTACCAGCCGAACCTGGCCGACGAGATGGGCCTCCTGCAGGAGCGCATCACCTCGACCCGCGGTCACTCGATCACCTCGATGCAGGCGATCTACGTCCCCGCCGACGACCTGACCGACCCGGCCCCGGCCACCACCTTCGCCCACCTCGACGCGACGACGGTGCTGTCCCGTCCGATCTCGGAGAAGGGCATCTACCCGGCCGTGGACCCGCTGGACTCGACGTCCCGGATCCTGGACCCGCGCTACATCGCGCAGGACCACTACAACGCGGCCATGCGCGTGAAGAACATCCTGCAGAAGTACAAGGACCTGCAGGACATCATCGCGATCCTCGGTATCGACGAGCTCGGCGAGGAGGACAAGCTCGTCGTCCACCGTGCCCGTCGCGTGGAGCGCTTCCTGTCCCAGAACACCCACGTCGCCAAGCAGTTCACCGGCGTGGACGGTTCGGACGTCCCGCTGGACGAGACGATCGCGGCGTTCAACGCGATCTGCGACGGCGAGTACGACCACTTCCCGGAGCAGGCGTTCTTCATGTGCGGTGGCCTGGAGGACCTCAAGGCCAACGCCAAGGAGCTGGGCGTCTCCTGAACTCCCTGAGTTCGTGTGAGGGGGCGGGCGCGTCCCGCCCCCTCATCCACGCCCTTTAGAATTGACCCCAACACCCGGCGCCCCTGCCGGGTGGTGACCCGAGGAGCCACCCTTGGCTGCTGAGCTGCACGTCGAGCTGGTCGCCGCCGACCGCCAGGTCTGGTCCGGTGAGGCCACCCTGGTCGTCGCGCGCACCACGTCCGGCGACATCGGCGTCATGCCCGGTCACCAGCCGCTGCTCGGTGTGCTGGAGTCGGGCCCGGTGACCATCCGTACGAGTGAAGGTGGGACGGTCGTCGCCGCGGTGCACGGCGGTTTCATCTCGTTCGCGGACAACAAGCTCTCGCTGCTGGCCGAGATCGCCGAGCTGTCGGACGAGATCGATGTCCAGCGCACGGAGCGGGAGCTGGAGCGCGCGAAGGCGGAGGGCGACGCCGCCGCCGAGCGCCGCGCGGACGTCCGACTGCGTGCTGCGACGGGGCGCTGACCCAGCCGCGTTGTACGTTGACATCACTCAGCCGCGGCCGGCCCGGAGCAATCCGGTGCCGGTCGCGGCTGAGGCAGATGTGGGTGTTTTTTCCGTTTCATTACTCAGTAACAGAAGCAGTTCCCCTACCTAGGAGACGAGGAGGTCGGTGCCGATGGTCCTCGCTCTGACTGTGTGCGGGATCGTGGTCGCGCTCGTGGTGGTGGGACTGTTCCTGTTCGGGCTGCGCCGCAGGCTCATCCAGCGCTCCGGCGGCACCTTCGACTGTTCCCTGCGCTGGGACGTGGCCGAGAAACCGGACGCCAACGGAAAGGGCTGGTCCTACGGCGTCGCCCGGTACAACGGCGACCGCATCGAGTGGTACCGCGTCTTCTCCTACGCATTCCGCCCGCGCCGTACCCTGGAGCGCGCCGCCATCGAGGTGGCGGGCCGCCGGCTCCCCGAGGGCGAGGAGGAACTGGCGTTGCTCTCCGACGCGGTCGTCCTCGCCTGTACCCATCGGGGCACGCGCCTCGAACTCGCCATGAGCGAAGACGCGCTGACCGGATTCCTCGCGTGGCTGGAAGCAGCCCCGCCCGGTCAGCGCGTCAATGTCGCTTAGGACTCTTTCGGGTACTACAGGTTGCTGCTGATGGCGTTCACCAGCTCACCGTCGCTGGTGTCGCCGCTGAACTCCCAGAAGAACGCACCGCCCAGGCCCTGGGACTTGGCCCAGCTCATCTTCCCGGCGATGGTCGACGGGGTGTCGTACGACCACCAGTTGCTGCCGCAGTGGGCGTAGGCCGTACCGGCGATGGTGCCGGTGACGGGGCAGGACGTCTTGAGCACCTTGTAGTCCTCGATGCCCTGCTCGTAGGTGCCGGCTGCCGGTCCCGTGGCCGTGCCGCCCGGGGCGTCCTGGGTGACGCCGGTCCAGCCGCGGCCGTAGAAGCCGATGCCGATGAGCAGCTTGGACGCGGGCACCCCGATGGACTTGTACTTGGCGATCGCGTCGGCGGTGGTGTAGCCCGCCTTCGGGATGCCGGAGTACGAGGTGAGCGGGGAGTGCGGGGCGGTGGGGCCCTGGGCGTCCCACGCGCCGAAGAAGTCGTACGACATCACGTTGTACCAGTCGACGTACTGGGCGGCACCCGCGTAGTCCGCGGCCTCGATCTTGCCGCCGGAGGTGCCGTCGGCGGTGACCGCGGCCGTGACGAGCTTGCTCGAACCGAACTTGGCGCGCAGTGCGGCCAGCACGTTCCTGAAGGCCGCCGCCCCGCTGGTGTCGCAGGACAGGCCGCAGGCGTTGGGGTACTCCCAGTCGATGTCGATGCCGTCGAAGACGTCGGCCCAGCGCGGGTCCTCGACCAGGTTGTAGCAGGAGTCGGCGAACGCGGCCGGGTTGGCCGCGGCCTGGGCGAAGCCGCCGGACCAGGTCCAGCCGCCGAAGGACCACAGCACCTTGAGGTTCGGGTACTTGGCCTTCAGCTCGCGCAGCTGGTTGAAGTTGCCGGCCAGTGGCTGGTCCCAGGTGTCGGCGACGCCGCTGACCGACTGGTCGGCGGTGAACGTCTTCTGGTAGTCGGCGTAGGCGTCGCCGATGGCGCACTGGCCGTTGGTGACGTTGCCGAAGGCGTAGTTGATGTGCGTGATCTTCGCGGCCGAGCCGGACGTCACCAGGTTCTTGACGTTGTAGTTGCGGCCGTAGATGCCCCACTCGGTGAAGTAGCCGAGCTTGACCTTGTCACCGGTGGTCGGGGGAGTGGTGGTGCCGCCGGTGGTGTGCACCTTGACCGCGCCGCTGACCGGGCCGGTCTGGTCGGCGGTGTCGCGGGCCTGCACGGTGTAGGAGTAGTCGGTGCCGGCGGTCAGCCCGGTGTCCGTGTACGACGTGGTCGTCACGGTGCCGACGACCTTGCCGTCGCGCAGGACGTCGTAGTTCTTGATGCCCTTGTCGTCGGTGGCCGCGCCCCAGGAGAGCTTCACCGAGGTGTCGGTGATGTTCGAGGCGGTCGGGGTGCCGGGCGCGCTCGGGGCGGCGTCGCCGGGGGCCGTCGTGCCGTCGCAGCTGTCACCGTTGAGCTTGCAGTTGCTCGGCGAGCCCGGTCCCGAGCCGTTGAAGCCGAAGGAGACGGAGGCGCCGGGGGCGAGGGTGCCGTTGTAGGACTTGTTCTTGGCGGTCCAGTGGTTGCCGGAGCTGGTGACGTCCGCGTCCCAGGCGGAGGTGACGGACGTACCGGAGGGGAAGTCCCACTCGACGGTCCAGGAACTGATGCCGGTGGTACCGGTGTTCTTGATGGTCCACTGACCGCCGAAGCCGGTTCCCCAGTCGCTGGTCTTGGTGAAGCTCGCCGTCGCGTTGGTCGCGGCCTGGGCGGGGCTCGCGAGTCCGACGAGGCCGGCCAGGGGAAGCAACAGGGTCGCGAAGCCTGCCGCGGCTCTGTGTCTGAAGCGCATGGTGCGCCTCCTCGGTATGGGGGAATGTCAGGAGTGGCGTGGGCATGACTGAGCCTCCACGCCCACGGTGCTGCGAGAGTAGAAAGGTCTGGACCACCGGTCAATAGGTCTGGACCAATTTGCAGCAACGCCGCTAGATCCCCAACTCCTGGGCCAGCACGGCTGCTTGGACCCGGCTGCGCAGCTCCAGCTTGGCCAGCAGCCGGCTGACATGCGTCTTCACCGTGCCCTCCGCCATCTCCAGCCGTCCGGCGATCTCGGCGTTCGACAGGCCCTGGCCGACACAGGACAGCACCTCCCGTTCGCGCCGGGTCAGCCCGTCGAGGACGGCCGGATCCGCCTTCGTCCGCCGTGCCGGACCGGCCGCGAACTCGGCGATCAGCCGCCGGGTCACGGCCGGCGCGACGATCCCCTCGCCGCGTGCCACCGTCCGCACCGCCTCCAGCAGGTCCCGCGCCTCGGTGTTCTTCAGCAGAAACCCGGCCGCCCCCGCCCGCAGCGCCCCGAACACATACTCGTCCAGGTCGAAGGTGGTCAGCACGAGGACGTCCGCGAGCCGCTCCGCGACGATCTGCCGGGTCGCCGACACCCCGTCCAGGCGCGGCATCTGTACGTCCATCAGCACCAGGTCCGGGCGCAGTTCGCGCGCCAGCTCCACCGCCCGCTCACCGTCCGCCGCCTCCCCGGCCACCTCGATGTCCGGCGCGCTGCGCAGGATCAGCACGAGGCCGGCGCGTACGGCGGACTGGTCCTCGGCGACCAGGACTCGGATCACGGGGAGCCTCCTTCGGCTTTGGTGTCGATGAGGGGAAGCGCGGCGCGTACGGCCCACCGGCCGGCCTCGGGTCCCGCCGCGAAGGTGCCGCCGAGCAACGCCGCCCGCTCCCGCATCCCGGTGAGCCCCGAGCCCGAGCCGGGGGCGCGCGGGGTGTCGCCGGGCCGGTAGGGGCTGCTGACCTCGATGCGCAGGGTGCCGTCGGCCCGCCGCAGGGCGACGCTCACGGACCCCGGCGCCGCGTGCTTGAGCGCGTTGGTCAGGGACTCCTGCACGATCCTGTACGCGGCCAGCTCCACCGGCGCGGGCACCCGGCCGTGGCCGGCCTCCAGGTGGACGTCCAGGCCATTGGCGCGGGCGCCCCCGACCAGGGTGGCCAGGCCGTCGAGCGTCGGCGTGGCGGCCGGTTCCAGGTCACCGCCGCTGTCCCGCAGAATGCCGATCAGGCGCCGCATCTCGGCCAGCCCCGCCACGCTGTTCTCCCGGATCACCGCCAGGGCGTCCCGGGAGGTCCGCGGATCGTCCAGGGACAGCGCGGCGGTGGAGTGGATGGCGATCGCGGACAGGTGGTTGGCGACCATGTCGTGCAACTCCCGTGCCATCCGTGCCCGTTCGGCCGTGACCGCCTGTGCCCGGTCCATCTCGGCGAGCAGCGCGGTCTGCTCGGCGCGCAGCCGGGCGGCCTCGGCGGCGTCCCGGTGGTTGCGCACCACCCAGCCGGTCGCGGCCGGCGCGAGCGCCACCACGCCGACGCCCACACCGATCAGCAGCGCCTGCGGATCGCGCCAGAAGGCGGCCGGTACGACTCCGCCGAGCACCGTCAGCAGCCCGGTGATCCAGGGGATGCGGCGGGCGGAGGACGGGGTGCCGTACAGGACGGCCGCGTACATCAGGTCGGTGTACAGCACGACCGTGACCACGCTGCCCAGGGTCACCGTGTCCAGGGTCAGTGCGAGGGTGCCCACCAGCAGACCGATGCGCGGCCGGCTGCGGCGCAGCGGCTCGCACGCGGCCGTCAGCGCCAGCGGTACCAGCGGGGCCCAGGGCGCCGCCCACAGTACGAGGGGGTCCGAGGGCACCCGTGGATGAATGCCGAAGAGCCACATCAGCACCCCGCCGAGCAGCCCGCCCACGGCGATCCGCACGTCGTCGCGGTGGGGGCGGGGGAGTACGAGAGGCATGCCCTCCATCCAACACGGCCCGAGCCCCGCCCGCCTGCTCCCCGGGCAGGGTCCCGGACTGCAACTTTCGCTTACGCCGGGTTCGCCCGCGCCGACGACGCCCCGCGCCCCGCGCCCCGCGCCCCGCGCGCCGGGAGCCGGGAGCCTGGAGGGCGGGCGAGGGGAGCGAACCGTGATCGTCGGACTGATCATCGCCTGCGAGGTGGCGTTCTGGGTGCTGCCGGCACCCGGACCGGCCGTGCGCCACCTGCTCGAACGGCGCCGTGCGAGCGCGGCGTTGCTGCTCTGCCAACCCCTGCTGGAACTGGTGCTCCTCGTCGTGACCGCGACCGACCTGAGGAACGGCGCCGCACCCGACTGGCGGCACGGACTGGCCGCCGTCTCCATCGGCTTCACGGCCGGCTTCGGGCACTCCACCCTCATATGGGCCGACGCCCGGGTGGCCCACCGCTTCGCGGGCGGCCCGCGCCCGGCCAAGCCTCCCGGGTACGGCACGGCCCGAGCCGCTCACGGGTGGAAGGTCGCGGGCCGCTGGATCCTCGCCTGTGCCGTCGCTCTCGCCCTGCTCCAGGGCGTCGCCTGGTACGTCGGCGGCGGCCGCGACACCGATCCGCTGCGGGCCTGGCAGCCGCGGCTGCTCGTGGTCCTCGCCGTCAACGTGGTCGTCGCCGTCAGCTACACGCTGTTGCCGAGGCGGGAGCCGGCCGGCCGGGCTGCGCACCGCGTGTCCGGCCGCCGCCCCTGAGCCGCCCGTCGCCCCGGCAGCCGAAACCCCCGCCCCCCTGCCGCGCGCTCACCGGCGGGTCGTACCCTGACCCGGCGACGAGGAGGGCGCATGACGGACACGGCGGACCGCGGTGCGGTGCTGGTCGTCGACGACGACGCGGCGATCCGGCGCTCGCTGGAGCGTGGCCTACGGCTCGCCGGCTTCGCGGTGCGGACCGCCGCCGACGGCCCCGAGGCGCTGGCGGCGATCCGGGACGCGCCCCCCGACGTGCTGGTGCTCGACGTGTCGATGCCCGGCATGAGCGGCATCGAGGTGTGCACCCGGCTGCGCGACGAGGGCCGCGACCTGCCCGTGCTGATGCTCTCCGCGCTGGACGAGACCGCCGACCGGATCGCCGGGCTCCAGGCGGGCGGCGACGACTATCTGGTCAAGCCGTTCGCCCTGCAGGAACTGGTGCTGCGGCTGCGCGCCCTGCTGCGCCGCCGCCCGCCGGCCGGCCGCGCCGAACTGCGGGTCGCGGACCTGGTGATCGACCCGGCCGCCCGCGCCGCCGAGCGGGCCGGCAGGCCCCTCGACCTCACCCGGCGCGAGTTCGAACTGCTGGAGGTGCTCGCCCGCAACGCCGGCCTGGTCCTCACCCGCGACCAGCTCCTGGAGCGGGTGTGGGGCTACGACTTCGACGTGCGCACCGACGCCGTCGACACCTTCGTCAGCTATCTGCGGCGCAAACTGGAGGCGGACGGCGGCGGCCGGCTGATCCACACCGTGCGGGGCGTCGGCTTCGTGCTCAGGGAACCACGGGGCACACCGTGAGACTCTCCACCCGCATCGCCCTCGCCGTCGGCTGCACCGTCCCGCTGCTCGTGCTCGCCGCCGGCTGGCTGCTGCTGCAGCTGGTCGCACGGGACCTGCACCGGGCCGAGGACCAGCATCTGCGTGAGCGCGCGGTGGCCCTGGCGCCGGACGCCCGGGCGCTGCTGCGGGCCTCGGCCGACGGCCGCCCCAAGGCCGCCGACACCCGGGAGCGGCAGCTCTTCAGCTCCGCCCTCGACGTCGGCGTACGGCTCGTCGCCACGGGCACCACCTTCAGCGGCGGCCCCCAGCCCGGCCCCGCCGTGACGCTGCCGGACCGGTCCGCCGGCTTCGTCACCCTCCGCGCGGACGGGCGCAGTTGGCGGGTCCTGGCCCGGCCGGTCCGGGCCGCCGCTGTCCCGGGCACGCTGTGGCTGTTCTCGCCCGACACCGCCGACCGCACCCAGGTCCGGCTCGTCCGCAACCGGGTGCTCCTCACCGCGGTGCTCGCCGCACCCCTGTCCGGGCTGCTCGCCTGGGGCCTGGCCGCCCGGGCGAGCACGCCCCTGACCCGCCTCACCCGCCGCACCGCCGGCCTCGACCCGCGCACCAGCACGGTCCGGCCGTCCGAGGAGCGCACCGGGGTGCGGGAGGTCGACGAGCTGGCCGCGACCCTTCGGACCGTCCTCGCCCGCTACGACGAACAGGCCGCCCGCACCGGCCAGGCCCTGGACACCGCCCGTTCCTTCTCCTCGGCGGCCGCACACGAACTGCGCACCCCGCTGATGAGCATGGGCACCAACCTCGACATCCTCACCGGCCATCCCGACCTGCCGGCAGCCGAACGCGCCGAGGTCCTGGCCGACCTGCACCGCGAACACGCCCGGCTGCTCGGTCTGCTGGTGATGTTGCGGGACCTGGGGCGCGCGGACCTCGTGGAGGCGGAGGCATTCCGTCCCGTCGACCCGTCCGACCTCGCCGACGCCGCCGTGGCCGAGGCCCGGCGCCGCGCGCCGGACGCCGACATCACCCTCGACGCGGCAGCCGGCCTCACCGTGCACGGCTGGGAGCCGGGTCTGCGGCTCCTGCTCGACAACCTGCTCGGCAACGCCCTCGCGCACGGCCGCGACGCACAGGGCCGGGCCCGGGTGCGGGTCGGCGTGACCGGCGGCCCGGGCGAGGTCCTCATCACGGTCGACGACCACGGCCCCGGCGTACCGGCCGACGCCCGTGCCCGCGTCTTCGAGCGGTTCCGTCGGGGCCCGGGCAGCGCCGGCTCCGGCCTCGGCCTCACCCTCGTCGCCCAGCAGGCGGCCCTGCACCGGGGGAGCGTCACCGTCACCGACGGCCCCGACGGAACCGGCGCGCGCTTCGCGGTACGGCTGCCCTCCGACGGCGGAGCGTTGCCCGGCCGACGGGACTGGCTGATCGGCACAGCCGGGGCAAACCGGTCACAGAGTTTCCCCAAAGACCCTTCCTAGCCTCGGTCTCGTCGGACGGACGACGGGCCGTTCGGAAGGGGACGACCGGGCCGTCCGGGAAGGGAACCGAGAGACAGATGAACGGACGACGACGTGCGCGCACGCTGTTCGCAGGGGTCGCCGCGGCGGCCGTACTGGTCGGAGCCGGCGGGGTGGCCGCGGCCGACAGCAGCCCCGCGCCCGGACCCACCGGAGACGGGTCGCAGAAACTGTGCAAGCGTGTGCCCAAGATCGACCGGCACATCCAGCGGGCGCTGAAGCGGCTGGACGCGGGAGCGGGCACCCGTGGCTCGGTGGCCCGGCTGCAGCAGCGCGTGGACAACGCGAAGAAGGCGGGACACACCCAGGTCGCCACCTATCTCCAGGACCGCCTGGACTTCCGCAAGTCCTTGGTCACCAACCTGAAGCAGCGCGAGAAGGACCTGAACGACGTCCGGACCTGGTGCCAGGACAACTCCGGCGGGAAGGCGGCGAGCTGATGCGGGCGCGGCGGGTGCTGCGGCCGGCGGTCGCCGCGCCCGCGGTCGCCCTCCTGATGGCGCTCACCGCGGGCTGCGCCCACCACGACGGGGCCGCGCCGAGTACGCCGCCCGCCTCCGGTACCCCCTCCGGGTACGCGGAGATGCAGAAGAAGGTGAACGCGGCCGAGTCCGCGGCCGCCGCCGCCGACCGGGACGCGGCGAGCGGCACGGACCGCTGACGTGCGGGGTCCCCGGCGGCGGAGCTCAGCGCTCCCCACCGGGGACCCACAGCACATCCCCGACCTCCTTGTTGGCCACCCGAGCCAGGATGAACAGCAGGTCGGACAGCCGGTTGAGATAGGTGGCCGTCAGCGGGTTCATCGTGTCGCCGTGGGCCTCCAGGGCCGCCCAGGTGGAGCGCTCGGCCCGGCGTACGACCGTGCAGGCCTGGTGGAGGAGGGCCGCGCCCGGCGTGCCGCCGGGCAGGATGAAGGAGCGGAGCTTCTCCAGCTGCTCGTTGAAGCGGTCGCAGTCCGCCTCCAGCTTGTCGACGTAGAACTGCTCCACCCGCAGTGGCGGGAACTCGGGGTTCTCCACCACCGGCGTCGACAGGTCCGCACCCACGTCGAACAGGTCGTTCTGGACGCGCGTGAGGACCGTGACGACCTCCGCCTCCAGGCCGCCCAGCGCGATCGCGGTGCCGATCACCGCGTTGGCCTCGTTGGCGTCCGCGTACGCGGAGATCCTGAGGTCCGTCTTCGGCACCCGGCTCATGTCGCCGAGGTTGGTGGTGCCCTTGTCGCCGGTCCTGGTGTAGATACGCGTCAGATTGACCATACGGCCAGCGTAGTTATGCCCCGGCCGTCCGGAACACTCGTGTGCCCACCGTCACGGCCGGGGCGGCGGAGCCGACGGCGACGAGGACGCCGTAGACCATGTGCGCACTCGTGTAGTGGCCGACGTACGCGTCGCGCACCGCGTCCACCAGATAGCGGAACGGGACGCAGTGCGACAGCACGTTCAGCCACGCGGGTGCCAGGGTCATGGGGAGCATCAGGCCGGACAGCAGGATCGACGGCATCGACACCATGTTGATCAGTGGACCGAACTCCTGCGGGGTGCGGGCCCTCATCCCGAGCGCGTACGACAGCGAGGCCAGCGAGACCGTGAGCAGGGCGACGAAGGCGAAGCCGATCAGCACGCCCGTGAGCGGCGCCCGCATTCCCATCACCACCGCGGCCAGCACCAGCAGCACCGCCTGGAAGACGAGGACCGTGGCGTCCCGCAGCGCCCGTCCGAGCAGCAGCGCGAGCCGGCTGACCGGGGTCACCCGCATCCGGTCCACCACCCCCTGCCCCTTCTCCACGATGACCGTGAACCCGGCGAACAGGGCGCCGAACAACCCGAGTTGGAGCAGCAGGCCGGGGACGAGCACCTGCCAGGAGCTGCCGGTGCCGCCGAGCGGGAGGTGGGTGAGCAGCGGACCGAAGAAGAGCAGATGGAGAAGCGGAGTGAGCACCCCGAAGAGGAGGGCGAAGCGGGAGCGCAGGGACTGGCGGAGGTAGCGGCCGTAGACGAGGGCCGTGTCGTTCAGAAGCATCTCTGGATCCCTAGACGGCGACAGGGGCGGGGTCGGCCGGGGAGGGGCCGCGGCCGGTGATGGCGAGGAAGGTGTCCTGGAGGCCGGCGTCGATCGAGCCGCCGTACTCGAGCTTCAGCGCGCTCGGCGTGCCCTCGGCCGCGACCACACCCCGGTCCACGATCACCAGGCGGTCGGCCAGGGCGTCGGCCTCGTCCAGGTAGTGGGTGGTCAGGAAGACGGTCGTACCGTGCTCGTCGCGCAGCCGGCGCACCAGGTCCCACAGGTCGGCGCGGCTGCCCGGGTCGAGGCCGGTCGTCGGCTCGTCCAGGAACAGCACCTTCGGCCGGTGTGTGAGCGCCATCGCGATGTCCAGCCGGCGGCGCTGACCGCCGGAGAGCGCACCGGCCCTGCGGTCCAGGAACGCGGTGAGATCCAGCTCCCGGGCCAGCTCCTCGGCACGCTCCGCGGCCGCGCCCCTCGCCAGGCGGTACATCCGCCCCTGGGTGACCAACTCCTCCCGCACGGTGATCTGCGGATCCACGCCGCCGGACTGGGCGACGTAGCCGCTCGCCGCGCGCACTCCCGCCGGATCCGTCGCCAGGTCGTGCCCGGCGACCGTGGCCGCGCCGCCGGTCGGCTTCAGCAGGGTGGTGAGCATGCGCAGGGTGGTCGTCTTGCCGGCGCCGTTGGGGCCGAGGAAGCCGAGGATCTCGCCCTCGCGGACGGCGAGGTCGACGCCGCGCACGGCCCGCACGGGCCCGGCCTTGGTCTGGAAGGTGCGGGCGAGTCCCGCCGCGCTGATGACTGCTGCCATACGAGCCAGAAAAACAGAGTCTCTTAAGTTTTGCAATGACTCCAAGTATTCATCGTCCCCAGCGAAGCTAGGATGCGGACATGGCAGAGGGGCTCAGGGAGCGGAAGAAGCGGCAGACCCGGCAGTACATCTCCGATGTCGCCACGGGCCTGTTCCTGGAGCGCGGCTTCGAGGCGGTCACCGTCGCCGAGATCGCCGAGGCGGCCAACGTCTCCGTCAACACCGTCTACAACTACTTCCCCGCCAAAGAGGACCTCTTCTTCGACCGCTCCGCCGGCATGACCGACCGCCTCGCCCGCTGGGTCCGGGGTCGGGACGCGGGGGAGTCCGCCGCGCGCGCCGTCCTGCGTGAACTGCGCGGCGAGGTCGAGGCCGTCTCGCCCCGGGTCGGCCTGACGGAGGGCTACGACCGTTTCATGCGGGTCATCCACGAGGCGCCCGCGCTGCGCTCCCGCCTCTGGAGCCTCCAGCAGGAGATCCACGACACCGTGACGGCGGCCCTGCGCGAGGAGACCGGCGCCGGCGACGACGATCCGCTGCCGGACCTGATGGCCGGTCAGATCTGCTGGATCCACCAGACGGTCTTCACCGCCATCGGCCGCGAGATGCTCGCGGGCCGCGAACCGGCCGAAGTGTCCCGAGAGGTACTCGTCCTCCTCGACGACATCGAGGACCTGTTGAGCGAACGGGTCCTGAACTACGCCGTCCGGGGAGCGGTCTGAGCACGCTGCCGCCGAAGGGGCCCCGCCGGCAGGGCCGGCCGTCATGTCCGGTGGAAGGCCGCAGACACCGAAGGGGGCACGGAACGCACCGGCCGGCGGGTATGCGGGTCGCAGGGTGTGGAGACCTCGGCGCCGGACGGTCCGTGAAGCGCCAACCAGCATGAAGCGGAAGGGGGCTGACGCTCCGGCCGCCGCGTCCGCGATCCGGTCGGATCCGCCGACGGGAGGATCGCCGAGTCCGCCGACCGAGACGTGACGGTTGTCTCACGCCCTGAGACGCGTGACACGCGTTACTTCCCGGTCACACAGCGCCGCCGGAGCGCTATGGTCCGCCGGAGAAGCAGACTTGGAGCGCGTTCAAAGGGGAGTCGGAGTGGCACGGAAGCTCGCCGTCATCGGGGCCGGCCTCATGGGGTCCGGGATCGCTCAGGTCGCCGCGCAGGCGGGCTGGGACGTCGTTCTGCGCGACGTCACCGACGAGGCACTCAAGCGTGGCACCGACGGCATCAAGGCCTCGTACGACAAGTTCGTGAGCAAGGGGAAGATGGAGGCGCACGACGCCGACGCCTCCCTGGCCCGCATCACCGCCACCACCGACCTGGACGCCGCAGCCGACGCGGACGTCGTCGTCGAGGCCGTCTTCGAGAAGCTGGAGGTCAAGCACGAGATCTTCCGCACGCTCGACAAGCTGGTGCGCGAGGACACCGTGCTCGCCTCCAACACCTCCGCCATCCCGATCACCAAGATCGCGGCGGCCACGGAGCACCCCGAACGGGTCGTCGGCGTCCACTTCTTCTCCCCCGTGCCGATGATGCAGCTCGTCGAGCTGGTCCGCGGCTACAAGACCAGCGACGAAACCCTCGCCACCGCACGGGAGTTCGCCGAGTCCGTCGGCAAGACCTGCATCGTCGTCAACCGGGACGTGGCCGGCTTCGTGACCACCCGGCTCATCTCCGCCCTCGTGGTGGAGGCGACCAAGCTCTACGAGTCCGGGGTCGCCACGGCCGAGGACATCGACCTCGCCTGCAAGCTGGGCTTCGGCCACGCCATGGGCCCGCTCGCCACCGCCGACCTCACCGGCGTGGACATCCTGCTGCACGCCACCAGCAACATCTACACCGAGTCCCAGGACGAGAAGTTCGCCCCGCCGGAGCTGATGCGCCGGATGGTGGACGCCGGTGACATCGGCCGCAAGAGCGGGCAGGGCTTCTACAAGTACTGAGATCCACCCGTACAGGCATACGCCGGACATTCACCCCGGGAATATCACCCCCCGGGGTGAATTCGGTATCGGTTCGCTTACAAGCAGCAACCGCACCGGCACTCACGCAGTCAGACGGTGCACAGCATCGTCACCATCGTCACCGAAGTACGCCAACCGCACGCAACGGGGAGCGCATATGCACATCAGGGGCGACCATGCCGAGCTGGTCGTCGGGGGCCGCCTCGACGTCCGCAGCGCGGCGGACGCCCGTACGGCCCTGCACACGGCCGTCGACACCGGAGTCGGCGACCTGGTGCTCGACCTGTCCGAACTGGACTCCTGGGACGCCACCGGACTCGGGGTGATCATGGGTGCCCATCGGCGGGCCGGCCGCTGCGGTCGCCGTCTGGTGCTGCGCGGCGTCCCGCCGCAGATGCAGCGCCTGCTGGTGGCGACCCGGCTGCACCGCATCCTCGCCATCGAGGGCGGCATCGGGGTGGAGTCGCTGCCCCGGGTGTGAGCCGCCGGACGGCCGAGGCGCAGGCACCGCGAGCGGGTGGGAAAGGGGCGACGGGGGTGACCCGGGCGCAGCCGCCGAAGGGCACGTCGGGGGCAATCCTCACCGGACTGTGACGTCTCGGACCGCACGGCACCCCGCCCTGTCGGAGATACTGAGCGAAGGTTTAGGGTTCGGTCGCCCGCCGCCTCGCAACCCTCGATCGAGCGGGCCCGGACCAGAAGCGACAGCGCGGTGCGCGACGAGGCCGGGAGGGGCCGCAATCACGGGCACACGACGCTTTTGGGGGGCTTGAACCTATGGACCCGATCAACCCGGGACCCGAGGAGCACGGCCAGGCGCACAGCCGCCGCCCGCCCCGGGAATCCCTGACCTCCGACTTCGGTCAGAGCGCGCCCGCGCTCGCCCGTACGACGCGGCTCGTGGCCGGCGACCTGCTGCTGACCGTCAACCCCGTCGACGGCAGCGAGATAGAACCCTGCCCGCCGGCCCAGCGGCCGGAGCGGCCCCACAAGCGCACCGCGACCGAGCGCGCCGAGGCCGAGCGCGCCGGCCGGCCGCCCGTGCCGCCCGGTCCCGCCCAGCCGGCGCTCTCCCTGCTGGAACGCCAGGACGAACGCGAGCGGCTGGTGCGGCTGCTGGCCCGTGGCCGCTCGGTACGGCTCACCGGCCCCGGCGGCTGCGGCCGTACCGCCCTGCTGGACCTGGTCGCCGAGGACTGCCTGGACCTCGCCCCCGATGGTGTGGTCCGGCTCAGCGGCTTCCGCCGCACCGCCGCCGACGTCCTGCACGACCTCTTCCACGCCGTCTACGACGCCCCGCACCAGCGCCCGGAACCGGACGAACTGCACGCGCTGGTCGGCGAGATCGGCGCGGTCGTCGTCCTGGACGACATCGATTTCGGCGGCGCCGCCCTGGACGAGCTGCTGGACGCCACCCCCGAGTGCGCCTTCTTGATCGGCGCCACCCCGGACGTGCCCGCGCCGTCCGCCGAGTCCGCGGTCGAGGAGGTCTTCCTCAGCGGCCTGGACCGTGCCGGCGGCGTGGAGATCCTGGAGCGGGCGGTCGGCCGTGTGCTCACCGAGGAGGAGGCCAACTGGGCGGGCGACCTGTGGTTCGAGTCCGAGGGGCTGCCGCTGCGGTTCGTCCAGGCCGGAGCCCTGCTCCGGCAGCGCGACCTGCTGCGGGCCGGCGCCGGAGTGGTGGACGAGTACGGCGTCTTCGAGGACGTACGACCCGGTGTGCGCCCGCCCATGGAGCTGCCGGTGGAGCTGGAGGAGGACGTTCCGCTGCCCTCCCTCGGCGAGGCCGCGGCGCCCGCCCCGCTGCTGGCCTCCCGGCTCAGCGCCTCCGCCCGTGCCACCCTGCGCTTCGCCGTCGCCCTCGGCGGTGAGGTGCCGCACCAGGCGCATCTGCCGGCGCTGATCGGCGACACCCACGCCGACGCCGCCCTCGGCGAGCTGGCGAGCTGCGGGCTGGTCTCCCCGGTCGGCTCCCGCTACCGCCTCGCGGCGGGAGTGCTGACCCAGCTGGAGGCCGCCGGGTACGCCGACGACGCCCAGGAGCAGGCGCTGGCCGCCGCCGAGCACTACGCCTGGTGGGCCGGGCACCCCTCGGTCACCCCCGAGCGGGTGTCCGCGGAGGCGGACGCGCTGCTGGCCGCGATCGCCGCGATCGTCCCGCAGACGGTGCCGTCCGCCGAAGGGGAGACGAGCTGCGCGGTACGGCTCGCCAGGACGGCCGCGCCCGCGTTCGCCGCCGGGCTGCACTGGAGTGCCTGGGAACGGGCCCTTCGCTCCGGCGCTGAGGCCTCCCGGCTGGCCGGTGAGGTACACGAACAAGCCTATTTCCACCATGAGTTGGGCGTCCTCGCGCTCTGCGGGGGCCAACTCGACCGGGCTCGCGCCGAGCTGGAGGCGTCCATCGGGCTGCGGGGCGCGCTCGCCGACAAGCGGGGCACCGTCTCCGGGCGCCGGGCCCTCGCGCTGGTCGCCGACCGCTCGGGCGAGGTGGTCGGGTTCGCGGCGACGGCGGGGGAGGAGCCGCCGGAGATACGGCACGAGGAGTCGGCGCCGCCGCCGTACGTACCGCTCGGCGATCCCCTCGTCACCCAACGGCTCCCGGCCGCCACGGCGAGCGGCGGGGGCCTCAGACGGCTGGCCCGCCGCAACCTCGTGGCGGTCGGCTCCGGGGCGCTGCTCGCCGCCGTGCTCGGTACGGTCGTGACGCTCGGCATGACGTCCAACGAGAACGCCGACAAGAACCCGGCGGGCAAGGTGGACATCAACCCGTCGGCGAGCCAGGGCACGGACGACGGCACGCTCGGCGCGGACCCGAAGAAGGGCCCGACGTCGGGCTCCGGCTCGATGCCGACCGCCACCCGGCCCACGGACCCGGGTCCCGACGGCACCTACGGCACGACGGACGACCCGACGCCTTCGGAGCCGGGCACGACGCCGTCGGCCGGTCCGAGCGGGACCAAGGGCACGGGCGGCGGGGGCACCTCGCCGACGCCGTCCAAGTCGCACACCACGAAGCCGGGTTCGCCGACGCCGACCAAGTCGACGCCCACGGGCACACCCACCTCGTCCACGCCGACGTCCTCCCCGACGGACCCGACGACCACTCCGACCCCGACGGGCGGTACGACGCCGTCCACGACGGACTCGGCGAGCGGCCCCACGACGCCGCAGACGTCGGGGAGCGCGGTGAGCTCGCAGAGCGCGCCGGCGTCCACGGAGGCGGTGATGTGAGGCCGCCTCGTCACCGGCGGAGGACGGCGGGCGCCGCAAGAAGGTGCGGGCGGCGCCGGACGGCGGCCCTCAGAACAGGCGCAGCTTGTCGTCCTCGATGCCGCGCAGGGCGTTGTAGTCGAGGATCTGGCAGTTGATGCCGCGGTCGGTGGCGAGGACGCGGGCCTGGGGCTTGATCTCCTGGGCGGCGAAGACGCCGCGGACCGGCGCCAGGTGGGGGTCGCGGTTCAACAGCTCGAGATAGCGGGTGAGTTGCTCCACGCCGTCGATCTCGCCCCGGCGCTTGATCTCGACCGCGACCGTCTGGCCGTCCGCGTCCCGGCACAGGATGTCCACCGGCCCGATCGCCGTCATGTACTCGCGGCGGATCAGCGTATAGCCGTCGCCCAGCGTCTCGATGCGGTCGGCGAGCAGCTCCTGAAGGTGCGCTTCCACGCCGTCCTTGATCAGACCGGGGTCCACGCCGAGTTCGTGCGAGGAGTCGTGGAGGATCTCCTCCATCGTGATGATCAGTTTCTCGCCCGTCTTGTTGACGACCGTCCAGACGCCCTCTTCCTCGCCGGTGCCCTCCTTCAGCGTGCAGGGCGGCGACATCCAGTTGAGGGGCTTGTAGGCCCGGTCGTCGGCATGGATGGAGACGCTGCCGTCCGCCTTGACCAGGATCAGGCGGGGTGCCGAGGGCAGGTGGGCGGTGAGCCGGCCGGCGTAGTCGACCGAGCAGCGGGCGATGACGAGACGCATGGTCGGCAACGCTACTCGACGCCCGTCGGTGCGCGCGATCCGCCCGTCCCGCTCCCGATCGATCGCCCCAATTGTCCCTGGAAACTCTTGTTCATCCCTGGCCGATTGTGCCCGTAACGGGACCGTTCCATATACGCATTCTGCTGGTGCCGTCACCTACCGTTGCCTACCGTAGTAAACGGGAGGTCGCCATCTATGTACTGAGCGTGTTCGATATCGCGAACTCCCATACCTGTCCGGCAACCCCTGCTCCGCGGGGGTGCGAGAGGAGTACCCATGTCGCTCGACGTCTCACCGGCCCTACTCGAACAGGCCGAGCGAGGCGAGGTCGACGAAGCAGCATTCGTCGACTGCGTCCGGACCTCCCTGCCCTACGCATGGGAGATGATCAGCTCCCTGGTGGCCCAGCTGAAGGTCGACGGCGGATCGTTCGCCGACAACCAGACGCCCCCGCCGGACGAGCAGGCACGCGGACAGCTGCTGCGTGCGCTCGCGAGTGACGCCATCCGCGGCGCCCTGCAGCGGCACTTCGGTGTGCGGCTGGCCTTCCAGAACTGCCACCGGGTGGCGGTCTTCCCGCTCGACCCCTCGGTGGACGAGACGCTGGCCCGCTTCACGTCGGTACGCAGCCAGTTGCTGAACCAGTCGCCGGAGCTCCGGGACTGCTGACGGGCAGCCCCGGTACGGCACGGGACGTGAGCTGCTTGCTTGCCGCTCCACACGCGGGAGGTGCATTCAGTACTGGGGCGGCAAGCCCCCAAGGCGGCCGGGGAGCCGGCGGCGGGCTCAGCGCAGCTGGGGCAGCACCTCGGCGCCCAGCCGTCGCAGGTTCTCCTCCGTCGCGGCGAGATCACCCGACCCCTCCACAAGGAGGGCGAAACGGGAGATTCCGGTGCGCTCCGAGGTGGCCGCGAGCCGGTCGGCGGCGAGCCGGGGGGTGCCGACCGGGTGCAGGCCACAGAGCAGTTCGGTGTAGGCGTGGGGGTCGCGCATCGCCCGCGTCCGCCCGTCGACCGTGACATGCGCCTCCAGGCCCTGCTTCAGCCAGCCCGGCATCGCCTTCATGAGGGTCTCCGCCGCGTCCGTGCGCCGGTCGGCGAGCTGGCACACCCCGGCCGAGACGTGCGCGGCGCCCGCGATCTCCTCGGCCGGCCGGCCGGCGTCTCGGGCGTGGCGTCGCCACAGGGCGACCATCTCGGCCTTTTCCTCGTCCCCGACGTGCATGCCGAGGAGCATCGGCAGTCCGCGCTCGGCGGCAAGCCGTACGCTCGCCGGGGAGGTGCAGGCGACGACGACCTCGGGCCCCGGGGTCTCCGTCAGCTCCTCCGCCGGGCGGGGTACGACCTGCACCTCGCGGAACGTGTACCGCTCGCCGGACGCCGACACCGACGGCTCGCGCAGCCAGCGCAGCAGCAGATCGAGCGACTCCGGGAACCCCTGTTCGTACGCCTCCAGGCCCGCGCCGAACACCTCCAGGTCCACCCAGGGCCCGCCGCGGCCCACGCCCAGCGTGAACCGCCCGCCGCTCGTCAGGTGCAGCAGCGCCGCCTGTTCGCCGAGGGTGACCGGGTGGGCGGTGGGCAGTACGCTGACCGCTGTCCCGACGCGGATGCGGCGGGTGCGGCCGAGCAGTAAGGCGGCCAGGGTGACCGCGGACGGGCATGTGCCGTACGGCACGAAGTGGTGCTCGGCCAGCCACACCGCGTCCAGCCCGGCCTCCTCGGTGACCTCCGCCGAGCGGACCGCCCGGTGCAGGGCCTCCCCGGGGCCCTGGCCCGGGAACTGGGCGCCCAGCACAAAACTTCCTACGTACATCTCTTTTCCTGCTTCCTTGGCTCCGACCGGAGCTCCCCCACACCCGCATAACCGTCTGACACGTGCCCAGGACACGGCCTGGCGGGGAGATTTGCGGATTGTCTGCAGAATGGGGCCCCGCGGAGGGGGACTTGTACGGGTTGGTTCCGTACGCGTACCCCTGTCGGTGGCGCGTAGGCTGGATGCAGCCCGTGCTGCCTGTGAACCCCCGAGAGGTGTCCCGTGTCCCCGCGTCGCAACCGACCGAATGCAGCCGGATCGTCGGGCCGGAGCGCCGAGGACGACCGCGCCGACCGGTACGGCGGCTGGCAGTCGACCGAGAGCTGGCAGGGCGAGGAGTGGAGCGTACGCCATGTCGCCGGGGCGAGCGCCGAGGGCAAGACCTACCGCTGCCCGGGCTGCGACCAGCTGATCCCCTCCGGGGTCCCGCACGTGGTGGCCTGGCCCGAGTACGCGGGCGTGGACGACCGCCGCCACTGGCACAAGGCCTGCTGGAACGCGAAGGACCGCCGCACCACGCGGGTGCCGCGGTCCCGTAACGCGCCGAGGTTCTAGCCGGGGGCTAGTCGGCTTCGACCAGGTACTGGACGGAGTCCACCACGAACTCGCCGTGGTGGAGGGCCGATCCGATGGTTTCCAGCCGCCCGTACTGCTCCGGAGTCAGCGACCCGCCACGGGCGACCATCATGGCCCGCAGCAACAACCGAAAGGCCAGCTCCGGGGTGCAGCGGCGAGCGCACTCGACGAGTGCCGCCCGCACGTCGACCGCCAGGAAGCGTGCCTCCTCGATCTCGGCGAGGACCGCGTCCAGCTGGGCCGCACCGTCTTCCGTGTCCGCCCCGGCGAGGGGACGTACGTCCGCCTTCGCCGACAGGCGGGCGTCACACAGGTCGACGACCGTGCGCGTCCATTCGGCTCCTCCCCCGATCCGCTCGAAGCCCGGCATGTAGTCCGCCCCGGCGTCCCACAGCACCTCCAGCGTCTCGGAGGGAAGGCCGTCGAGGAGCGTCCGGGCGTCGCGTCGGACGGCCAGGACATACTCGGCGTCCAGGTCGGCGAGGTTCTTGGCCACGACGTCGGCGGCCGTCGGCCCGTCGTGGTACCAGTCCTGGTGGAAGAAGCCCATCACCCACGTGACGCCGAAGTCGAACTCTGTGAACCGCTGCACCGCTTCTCACCTCCCTCAGACCGGAAAGAAGGTCTGGACGTAGTAGCCGCGGGGGTGCTTGGCGACTCCCCGGCCCTTGGACTTCACGAGCTTGAGGAAGAACTGGTTGCCGGCGTCCTCAGTGGCCCGGTCCGCCCAGAAGACCTTACCGAGGGAGGAACCCTCGGGGCCGAAGCTACCCCTCAAGGGCAGCTCGACCGGGCCGCCCTGCGTCCGCATCCACTTGCTGATCCTGCTGGCATTCTTGCTCAGCGCGAAGTCGAGGACCTTTTGTGCCGTCGCCTCGTCGACCCAGACGCTGTTCGGTGTCGGCTTCCCCTGCTCCTCCGTCTTGCGCCGGGACAGGGCCTTCGCCTCGTCCTCGTCGGGGCGCACGTGCTCCTCGAGCGTGTGTGCGTCCTTGAACTGCGCCTCGTCCAGCGCCAGGTTGTCACAGTTGTGGACCAGGACCGGGCTGGTGCCGGCGACCGCGTAGAAGGTGTGCAGGTCGGACACTGTCAGGTCGTACACGGTCCGGGGCGTGGCCTGGTGCCGGTCGAGCAGCACGGCCACGGTGCGGACGGTACCGTCAGGACCGCGCAGGGCGTCTCCGCGTCGCAGGTCGGACGCCAGGGTCCAGCCGCGGCCCACGACGTAGAACCGGTGGCCGGGGGTGCTGGTGAGGCGTCCGCCGTCGGCCAGGGCCAGGTCGACCAGGTCGACGGTGGTGTGGTGGAACGTCCGCGTGACCGGCTCGCCCTGGGCACGTCCCGTCGCCGGGTCGGTGGCCAGCAGCAGGTCACCGGTCCGCACGTCACGCAGCGCCTTGCGGCTGCCGTCGGCGAGGACCACCTCGGTGGTGCCGGGGAAGCTGTTGAGGTTGCATGCCGTCCGCGCCTCCTCGAACACGTCGACCTGCCGCTCGATCTCGGCGAGCGTCTCCGCGTCGACATCGAGCGTCTTGAGCGCCTTCAGCGCGTCGGCCACCCCTTCGCCGGACCGCAGCGCGGCGTCCACGCTGCGGATCGCATCGGCGACCTTCCCGAGCGGACCGCCGAGCGGAAGCCAGGTGGCGGCCCAGGCGCAGTCGCCGAGGGTGCCGTCACCATCACCGGTGATCTTGTGGTAGCAGCCGGTGAAGTCGCCCTTGATCGAGTTGAAGATGCCCTTCCAGAGGTCAATGGTCACGTCCAGGGCGGAGACCTTGACCTTCTTGCTCAGACCCTTGACCGTCACCGTCTTGAGGAAGATCGTGTCCTCCACCGGGCAGCCGGACTCGGTGGCGGGCACGTCCGGGTCGAGGCACAGGTAGTAGCTGACCACCGCGTCGAAGTGCGCGATGTACACCATGGTGTTGCAGTTGAAGTTGTGGCACTCGTTGGGCAGTTGCTCGGGATCGCCGTCCTGCTTGATGTCGTCGATGACGGAGAACACTCCGCCGACTCCGGTCCCCGCCCCCGTCTGGACCTGCTGGTTGGCCTTGTTCCGTTCGGCCTGGTCGGCCGCGTCCTGGGCGTCCTTGGCGTACTTGTCGGCGTCCTTGGCGGCCTGTTCGGCCTCGGTCGCGGCGGTGTCGGCGCGGTCGGCGGCGGCGCGGGCGTCCTTGGCGTCCTGTTCGGCCTGGGCCGCCGCGGAGCGTGCGGCGTCCGCGTCGAGTTCGGCGGCGTCGGCCGAGCTGCGGGCGTCCTTGGCGTAGCCGTCGGCGTTGTCGGCCGCCTTGTCGGCGGCCGCGGCGTCGTCGGCGGCCTGCTTGTCGTACTCGATCGTGCGGGCCAGTGACTCCTGGGCCGCCGCGGCGGCCTTGGCGGCGTCGGCCGCGTAGCCGAGGGCCTCCTTGGAGTAGGTGCGGGCGTCCGCCGCGTACCGGGCGGCGTTCGCGGCGTGCTGGTAGGCCTCCTTGGCGTCTCCCTTGGCCTGGTCGGCGAGGTTCTTGGCGGCGTCGGCCTCGGCGGCGGCGTTCTTGGCGTGCGCGTCGGCGACGGCCTGCTGCTGATCCGCGATCGTCTTCGACGCCTGCCCGGTGAGCACCACCAGGCCGGCGGCGGAGTCGGTGTCGACGTAGGCCGAGCCGAGTTGGATGGCGTCGTTGGCGGGGTTGGCGACCTGTTCGGCCGCCTTGCCGGCGTCCACTGCGGCCTGGGCGGTGACGTGGGCGTAGCCGGCGGCCTTGGCGGAGGCGGCGAGTGCGTTGCCTGCTTCAGTGTTGGCGGCGTCGGCCTGGGCCTTGGCGTCCTTGGCGTGCTGTTCGGCCTCGTCGGCGAGTTTGACCGCGGTCCTGGCCTCGGTGGCGGCGTCCTGGGAGGCCTTGATGGCGTCGGCGGCGGCGCTGGTGGCGGTCTTGACCGCCGCGTCCGCCTTCGCCTTGTCCGCCTGCGCGGCGTCCGCGTCGGAGCGGGCCCGCTTGGCGGCCGCCTCGGCGCGGGTGGCGGCGGCGTCGGCGTCGGCGGCCGCCTGGGTGGCGGCGTCGGCGGCCGCACGGGCGTTCTTCGCCGCGGTCTCGGCGTCGTCGGCGTCCTTGTCCGCCGCGTCCGCCGCGGAGCGGGCCGCATCGGCCGCGTCCCCGGAGTCGACCTTGTCGGCGTAGGCGTCCTTGGCGTCGGCCTTGGCGCGCGCCGCGTCGGCCTTCTGCTCGGCGTCCCAGGCGTCGTCACGCTTGGCCTTGGCGTCGTCCTTCGCCTTGACGGCCGCGTCCCGCTTGTCCTCGGCCGTCTTCTCGGCGGCGTCGGCCTTGTCCTTGGCGTCCTTGGCCCTGCCCGCCTGGTCCTCGGCGTTCTTCCGGTCCTGGGCGGCTTCGGCCTGTTCGGCGGCGGCGGTCTCCTTCTCCGCCTTGGCCGTCTTCTCCTCGGCCTCGGCGGCGAGGCGCTTGGCGTGGGCGTCGGCGGCCGCCGCCTTGGCATCCCCCTCGGCCTTCAGGGCGTCACCGAGCCTGGCCTCGGCGGTCTCCTTGTCCGCCTTGGCGTTGTCGCGGTGCACCTTGGCCGCGTCGGCGGCGGCCTTGGCCTGCTCCTCCGCGGCCTTGGCGGCCTCCTTGCGGAACTCGGCCTTGGCCTGCGCGGCCTGGGCGAGGGCGCGCTGGGCGATGGTCTCACTGTCGTCGGCGGAGGCACGGGTGGCGGCCTCGGCCGTCTCACCGGCCTTCTCCAGCGCCGCCAGTGCGGCGGCCGCACCCCGGGTGACCTGCGCCTTCTGCTGGCCGACCAGCAGACCACGGCCCCGCGGCGCACCATTGGCATCCGCGATGCCGTACGCGGCCTGGAGGGCCGTGTCCGAGGTGGTGGCGGCCGTCTGCGCGGTCGCGAGCTGGGCCTTCAGAGCGGCCAGTTGCTTCTTCGCGCCCGCCTGGGCCGCGGTGATGCCGGCCTTGGCCTTGTCGAACTGGGCCTTGTCCGGGTACGACGGCGCGTCGGTGCCGCTGTGGCCGGAGGGCGCGATGTCGAACTGCTGCGCAGCGGTGCCGTTGCACGTGTACAGCTGGGCGTCGTTGCCGTTGTCGAGGGTGTGCAGGTCCAGGCATTTACCCGTACCGGCGTTCTTCAGGCTGGTGGCGCCGCGCAGGCCGGAGTCCCATGTCTGGGCGGGGGAGCCGGTGCACGACGAGATCTGGATCTTCGTGCCGTTGGCGTTGTTGCCGCTCTGCACGTCAAGACACTTCAAGGAGTTGACGTTGCGCAGGTGAAGGCTGTCCTCGCTGCCGTAGAGCACCCACTTCTGCGCCGCGCTGCCGTTGCAGGTGTAGACCTGGACGGGCGTGCCGTTGTCCTTCTTCCCGCCCTGTACGTCGAGGCACTTGCCCTTGGCGGCGTGCACCTCGATGACCGCCGGGCTGTCACCGACCCAGCCCAGACCACCCGGCTGCCAGTAGTCCTGCCAGCGCGTGAGGCGGTCGGCGACCCAGGAGTGCCCCAGCATCTCGCCCAGGGCCTTGGCGCCCTTGGCGAGTGCCTCGACGGCGGTCTTGTCGGCGTCCAGGATCTGGTTGCGCTGGGCGGCCTGGGAGGAGACCTCCTGCTGCCACTCGCCGGCCGCGGTGGAGGTGACATCGCCCAGCACGTCGTCCGGGTCGAGCGGGTCACGCCAACCGCAGGCCGCGAAGCGGGACTTCACGTCCTCCACCGCGATACGGAACTCCGGCGTCCCCGGCTGCGGCGCGGTGCGCGGGAAACCGCCCGAGGAGAGGAAGACGCGCGCGTCGTCGGCGCCCGCGTTCGCGGCCGGGCTGCCGTGCATCCACTGGAACGCGCTGTGTTCGGCGAGCGCCCGGTTCCACTCCTGCTGGGTGGTCCCGGCCGGGTCGGGGTCCTTGCCGTAGAGCGGGCCGCCGACGGCGTCGACGGCCTTGAGGGTCTCGTCGTCGGCCTTCGGGGTGTCGTCGTTGTAGAAGTCGACGTCGTTCCTCCAGAACCGGTCGGCGATCCACGGGGTCAGGCCGGTCTGCTCGTAGAAGGACCTCTGGCCGTCGTTGCCGGTACCGGGCGGCCAGTGGAAGCCCGTGTCGGTGAACCCGGCCGGGGTGGTCAGGCCGTCCAGGGACTTCTTCCAGCCGTCCTGGAGCGTGGAGAGCGCGTCGAGGTCCTTGCCCGCCGCGTCGCGGTCCTTCTGGTACGCGGTGGAGAGCGGCGTCTGCTCCCAGCGCTCGCGGTTGGCCAGGACGTGCAGTTTGTCGGCGCTCTGGTTGAGACCGTCCTGCGCGGTCGCGGCCATCGACGGCCCGCCCAGGCGCAGTACGTCGGTCATCAGGCACTGGTCCTGCCGCAGCTGTTCGGCGGCGGTGTCCTGGTACCAGGGGTAGGAGTCACTCGCCGGTTCGGCGTTCAGCGGGGAAGAGCCCGGCTGGACCGCGAGACCGGCCACGACCGCCAGCGCGGCCACGGCGGTGACGGCGGAGGTGAACCTGCCCGGTGGTCGTGACGCGGGCATGCGGAACCTGGGTCTGGGGTGCACAGATGCATCCCTTTCTGCACTCATGGGGGGCCGGGAGAACGGCCGAAGAGCAGGGAGCGGCTGCCGGAACGCGCCTCTGGCAGCCCGTCAGGACGGCAGGGACGACGGCAGGGTGAAGCGACCCCTCCCCGTGAGCGACGGTGTTCCCCCGGTCGCTGGTCGATGCGCGCGTCACGGAACTGGTCAGGTTCCGGTCATGCGCGGCGACACCTTACGCGTACACGGATTGATTCGTGTAGGTGTTCGCTTCGGGACGGCGGAGCGTGCTGGCCGGAAAGTTCCCGCTGTTCACCGGGTGGCAGGTGATCCACCCGGGAGCATGTTTATGGATGTTCTGTGGGTTTCCTGTGTGTGCGACCCGGGCGATGGCCTCCGTGGGCCGTAGAGGAATGGCTGGTTTACGCCCCCATGGCGTCGGTGGGTACGACGGTGAAACACGAGGGCCTCCCGTCGGCGGCACGCGGATCCGTCGATCCGCGGCGCCCGGGAGGCCCCTGCCGGTGAACGTCCAGGCTCAGACGTCCCGCTTCTGCAGCAGCGCCCACGCGCCGGCGAACGCGGCCGCCGTCAGGCCCAGCATGATCCACAGCGGGTCCCAGCCGGTGGGGCCGGAGCTGCTGAGGGAGTTGTCGTAGAAGCAGCTCATCTGGCTCGGGATGGAGTACTCCAGCAGCCATTCGCGGATCTTGGACAGCGACTGCGAGGCCATGAACAGCGCGATCACCAGCGGGGCCAGCACCGCGCCGATCATGATCGTGATGGCTCCCGCGGAATGCCGGATGACCGAGCCGATGAGCAGCGAGAACAGCCCGAGAAGCGCGATGTAGACGCTGACACCGACGGTCGCCTTCAGCCAGTCGTCCGTGGAGGGCGTACGGGCGCCGCCGACCCCTTCCAGCATGGACGCGTGGACCATCGCCACGAAGCCGGACGTGGCCAGGGTGACGACGAAGGCGACGGCGAAGAACACCATCGACTTGGCCGCGAGCACCCTGGCCCGGCTCGGGCACGCGGTCATCGTCGTGCGGATCATGCCGGTGCCGTACTCCGAGGCCGTGGTCAGCACGCCGAGCGTGATGATGCACATGCTGCCGAGGAGCAGGCCGAAGAAGCCGAACTGGAGCGGGTTCTGGTCCGACAGGCTCTGCGACCCGGAGTGGGAGCTGACCACCGAGCCGGAGAGCAGGCCGATGCCGAGGACGAGCAGCACGAACACGCCGAGCGTCCACATCGTCGACCGCACCGACTTGATCTTCGTCCACTCGGAGGTCAGCGCGTGCCCGAGGTGGGTGCGCACGACCGGGATCGGAGAGGTGTAACCGGGGTACGGACCGCCGGGCACCGCCTGCCAGTCGGGCACGGAGGCAGGGGCCTGCGGCATCGGGGGCTGGTGGGTGCTCATCGGGCGTCCTCGGGCTTGGTCAGGTCGGCGGGGGCGGGGGCGGCGGGCGGGGCCGGGGGAGCGGCGGCGGGCGCCTGCTGCGGCGCGGTGGCGGCCGGCGCCGGCGGCTGGTCCTGCGGCGCCGGAGCGGCAGGCTGAGCCTGCGGGGGCTGCTGGGCGTACGGGGGCTGCTGGGAGTAGGGGTTGGGGGCGCCGGGAGCCCCGTAACCGCCCGCCTGCGCACCGCCGTACGGCCCCGCGGGCGCCTGCGGCATCGCGAACGGCTGCCCGCCCTGCTGGGGCGGCGGCGGGGCGTACCAGCCGGGCTGGCCCTGGCCGGGCACCGGCAGGGGCGGCTGCGCGCCCGGCGGCAGCGGCTGCTGCAGGCCCGCCTTCTGGTCGATGGTCGAGCGGTAGTCCACGGCGCCCTGCGTCATCCGCATGTACGCCTCCTCCAGCGAGGCCTGGTGCGGCGACAGCTCCCACAGCCGGACGCCCGCCTCGTGCGCGAGGTCGCTGATCCGGGGCAGCGGCAGCCCGGTCACGCGCAGCGCGCCGTCCTGCTCAGGCAGCACATGGCCGCCCGCCTCGGTGAGCGTGGTGCTGAGCTTCTCGCGCAGCTGCGGCTCGCTCTCGGGGGTGCGCACCCGGGCGAAGTCGGCGGAGTTGGCCGAGATGAAGTCCTTCACACTCATGTCGGCGAGCAGCTGGCCGCGTCCGATGACGATCAGGTGGTCGGCGGTCAGCGCCATCTCGCTCATCAGGTGCGAGGAGACGAAGACCGTACGGCCCTCGGCCGCGAGCGCCTTCATCAGGTTGCGGACCCAGAGGATGCCCTCGGGGTCGAGACCGTTGACCGGTTCGTCGAACAGCAGCACCTGCGGGTCGCCGAGCAGCGCGGCGGCAATGCCGAGGCGCTGCCCCATGCCGAGCGAGAAGCCCTTGGACCGCTTTCTCGCCACGTCCTGCAGGCCGACCACGCCGAGCACCTCGTCCACGCGCCGGGCCGGGATGCCCGACAGCTGGGCGAGGCTCAGCAGGTGGTTGCGGGCGCTCCGCCCGCCGTGCACGGCCTTGGCGTCGAGCAGGGCGCCCACCTGGCGGGGGGCGTTGGGCAGCCTGCGGTACGGGTAGCCGCCGATCGTCACCGAGCCGGACGTCGGGTTGTCCAGCCCGAGGATCATCCGCATCGTCGTCGACTTGCCCGAGCCGTTCGGCCCGAGGAAGCCGGTGACGGCACCCGGCCGCACCTGGAAGGAAAGGTTGTACACGGCGGTCTTGTCGCCGTAGCGCTTGGTCAGGCCGACAGCCTCGATCATGCTCCGCACCCATCGAAAGGTTCAGGACAGCGGGGCACACGCCCCCGTAAGGGTTAGGAGGATATCGAGGCGCTGACGGTTCCGCCCAAAAGAAAGTAAAGTCATGACGCTACGCTGCGTCACCTCTGGTCTATTGGGCGTCCCGGCGCTTGATGAGGACGTACCCGCCGACGAGCGCCGCGATCACCCACAGCGCCATGATCCCGAGCCCGCCCCAGGGCCCGTACGGTCTGTCGTCGCCGATTCCCGGCACCACCTGCATGATCCGGCTGCCCGCCTGGTCCGGCAGGAACCGGCCGATCTTCTTCGTGGCGTCCACATTGCCTAGGATGTTGGAGATCAGGAAGAAGAACGGCATCAGGATGCCGAGCGACAGCATCGGCGAGCGCAGCATCGCGGCGACACCCATGGAGAACGTCGCGATCAGCGTCATGTACAGCCCACCGCCGAGCACCGCGCGCAGCACGCCGGGGTCGCCGATCCGCGCGCCGTCGGGCCCGAGCATCGCCTGCCCGAGGAAGAACGCGGCGAAGCTCGTGCACATGCCGACCACCAGGGCGAGCCCGGTGGCCACCGCGACCTTGCCGAACAGGAAGGTGGCGCGCTGCGGCACGGCGGCCAGCGACACCCGGATCATGCCGGTGCTGTACTCGTTCGAGACGACGAGCACCCCGAACACGATCATGGCGAGCTGGCCCAGGGTCATACCCGCGAAGCTCACGTACGTCGGATCGAAGGACAGCCGGTCCTGCACCGGCATCGAGTCGAACTGGCTCCGCGACAGCGCCGAGATGAGCATCCCGACGGCCAGGGTGACGACCACGGCCAGCGACAGCGTCCACACGGTGGACGCCACCGACCGGATCTTGGTCCACTCGGACCGGACGACCTGCACGGCCGTCATCGCCCCGGGCCATTCCGGTCGGCACCCCAGTCCTGCGGGCCGGGATCCTGGCCGGCCTGCGCGTGGTACTCCACCGCCTGGGCCGTCAGCTGCATGAACGCCTCCTCCAGCGAGGCCTGCCGCGGGCTCAGCTCGTGCAGCACGACCCCGTGCCGCGCCGCCAGCTCACCGATCCGCTCCGCCTTGTCGCCCTCCACCTCCAGCGCACCCGAACCCGCCTCCACGACGGTGATCCCGTCCGCGTGCAGCACGTCGAGGAGCCGTTCGCGCTGCGGGGAGCGGATCCGCACGTACGACCGCGCGTTCTGCCGGACGAAGTCGGCCATGGAGGTGTCCGCGAGCAGCCGTCCCTGCCCGATGACCACCAGGTGATCGGCGGTCAGCGCCATCTCGCTCATCAGGTGGCTGGACACGAACACCGTCCGCCCCTGCGCGGCCAGCGATTTCATCAGGTGCCGGATCCAGTGGATGCCCTCCGGGTCCAGACCGTTGACCGGCTCGTCGAACATCAGGATCCGCGGATCGCCGAGCAGCGCCGCGGCGATCCCCAGCCGTTGCCCCATCCCGTACGAGAACCCCTTGGCCTTCTTCCGCGCCACCGCGGTGAGCCCGACGGTGTCCAGCACCTCCGCCACCCGGGCCCGCGGAATCCCGTTGCTCTGCGCGAGGCACAGCAGGTGGTTGTAGGCGCTGCGCCCACCGTGCACGGCCTTGGCGTCCAGCAGCGCGCCGATGTACGTCAGCGGGTCCTTCAGCTGCCGGTAGTGCCGGCCGTCGATCCGGACATCACCGGCCGTGGGGTGATCGAGCCCCAGGATCATCCGCATGGTCGTGGACTTCCCGGCCCCGTTGGGCCCCAGAAAGCCGGTCACGATCCCGGGTCTGACCACGAAGGTGAGCCCGTCGACCGCGACCTTCTCGCCGTACCGCTTGGTCAGCCCCTCCAGCTCGATCATGCGGTCACGCTAAGACCGGCTCCGGGCATCTGCCACTCGAGCGGCCGGAGCGGGCAACTGGAGGGTCCGGCGACGACCGGGGAGCGTGGGCCGAGCCGGCCGGTGGGCGGGTCGGCGGCACGGGCCGCGCCGAGCCGGTCGTCACCGTGCTGTGCCGGCGCCAGGGAGCCGTCGCCGACCGGTGCCGGGCCCCGGTCCGCCGCGCGAGGACGTGCCGGCCGCGCTGCGGACGAGGGCCGACCGGCAGCGGGAGATCGGCCAGGACGCCCACTGGGCGCTCGCGGAGATCGGCGACCAGCGCATCGGGGAGGCCGGCGAATCATGAACCCTCCCACCGACCGGGTACGGCACGAGATCGTGCCGCGCGGACCGGCGACCGAGGCGACCCCGGCGGACATCGTGGACGAGGTGGTCCTGCCGTTCGTCCGCGCTCCGAGGGGGCCTGGGGGCCGCGCGACCAGCCCCACGCACCCGCTCCCACAGACGAAGGCCCGCACCCCCGAAGGAGATGCGGGCCTTCGTCGAGATTCGCCGTGCGGCAGCGCCTTACCGGGACTGCTGCGCCGGAACCCCACGCGAGATCGGCTCGTCCTCGGTCGGCGAGCCGGCGGCGGCCACCGCCGCGCCGGTCAGCGTGGCGAGCATCTCGCGGACGTTCGTCAGCTGGGCGTTGATGCTGTCGCGGCGGTTCGTCAGCGCCGCCAGCTCACGCTCGGATTCCGAACGGATCCGGTCGGCCTTGGCGTTCGCGTCGGCCACGATGTCCTCGGCCTGGCGCTGGGCCGTCTCCACCGTCTGACGGGCGCGGCGCTCGGCGTCCGTGCGCAGCTTCTCGGCCTCCAGGCGCAGCTGCTCGGCGCGGTGCTCGATCTCGGCGAGACGCTTCTCCGCCTTCTGCTGACGCGAGGCCAGGTCGCGCTCGGACTGCTCGCGACGCTTGGCGAGGTTCGTCTCGAAGTCGGCGGCGGCCTGCGCGGCCTTGGCGCGGGTCTCCTCGAAGAGGGCGTCCGCCTCCTCGCGCTTGGACTGCGCGTCCTTCTGCGCCTCGGCGCGCAGCTGGGCCGCGTCGGCCTTCGACTTCTCGACGATCCGGACGCCCTCGTCCTCGGCCTTGGACTTGCGCTCGGCGGCGTACGACTCGGCGTCGTTGCGGACCTGCTGGGCCGCCGACTCGGCGAGGTCGCGGTGCTGTTCGGCCGCCCGCCGGGCCTCCTCACGCAGCTCCTTGGCCTCTTCCTCGGCCAGGCGCAGGATCTTCTCGACCCGTGCGCCGAGACCCGCGTACGACGGCTCGGCGTCGGTGACCTGGGCCTGGGCGTTCTGCGTTTCGAGGTGCAGCTCCTCGATGCGCTTCTCCAAGGCGGTGATGCGGGCGAGAGCGCTGTCACGGTCGGAGACGAGCTTGGAGATACGTTCGTCCACCTGAGCGCGGTCGTACCCACGCCGCACAAGCTCGAAGCCGTAGGGGGAAGTGTCGCTCATGGGGTTCCTGTCAATGAGACCGGTGAGGTGATAAGGGGAATCCTAGGGGCCGAAGCGGTGTGTCATCGAGCGGATACGGTTTTGATCTGGAGAATGGCACCTCTTTTGAGTGGCTGACCGTCGGAGCGCTTGCCAACGACTCGGGCAAAGCCCCCAGACGTTACCGGAACGCATCGCTCACACTAGCTGTCTGACGACTTGCCACCCGATCGGGGGGCTCCCACCGTCGCGCCCGCCTTGACACCGCCGTCCTTGCTCCCGCCCGGGGCCTCGAAGGACTCCAGCGCCTCCAGGACGTCCTGGACCCGCGAGATCTCGGCGTTGATGTCCTCGCGCCGGCGCACCAGGATCTCCAGCTCGCGCTTGCCCTCCTCGACCGTCCGCCGGGCCTCCCGGATCGCCTCGGCCTTGAGCTCCTCGGCCTCCTTGACCAGGCTGGCCTTCTTCTGCTCGGCCTCCTTGAGCAGCCCCTCCGCCTTCTTGACGGCGGCGATGCGCACCTTGCCCGCCTCGGAGTTGGCCTCCGAGACCAGCTCCTTGGCCTTCGCCTGCGCCTTCTCCAGCTGCTCCTCGGCGGCCTTGATGAGCGCGTCGCAGCGGTCGCCGGTCGACCTCATCGTCTCGGCGGCCTCGCGGCGGGCCCGCTCGTGCAGCTCCTCGATCTCGGTGGTGATGCGGTCGCGCAGCTCCTCGGCGCGCTCCCTGATCGCGGTCGCGTCCCGGCGGGCGCCGACCAGCAGCTCGTCGGCGTCCGTACGGGACTTCTCCACCAGGGAGTTGCCCTCGACGGTCGCCTCGGCGACGATCCGCTCGGCCTCGCTGCGGGCCGCCCCGACCATCGTGTCGGCCTGCGACTCGGCGTCCGCGGTGGTCTTCAGCGCCTGCTCCTGCGCCTCGCCGAGCAGCTTGTCGACCTCGGCCGTGGTCTCGGTGATGAGCGTGTCGACCTGCTCGGCCGCCTCCGAACGCCGCTTGTTGGCGTCCTTGCGGGCCTCGTCGAGGGTCCGCTCCGCCTCCTCGCGGGCGGAGCTGACGAGCCGTTCGGCCGCCGCCTCCGCATCCGCCCTGACCTGCTCCGCCTCGGCCCGCATCCGCTCGGCGTGCTGCTGGGCCGAACCGACGGTGTCGGCGGCCTCGGCGCGCAGCCGCTCGGCCTCGCCGGTGGCGTCCCCGATGAGCTGCTCGGCGGCCGCCAGCGCCTCCGCGCGCACCCGGTCCGCCTCGGCGAGGGTCTCCGTGCGCACGCGCTCGGCCTCGGCGGCGGTCTCCGCCTGCAGCCGCTCGGCCTCGGCGATCGTCTCGGTCTGGAGCCGCTCGGCCTCGTTGCGGGCCTCGGTGATGAGGGTGTCCGCCTGGGTGGCCGCGTCCGAACGGATTCGGTTGGCGTCCTCGCGGGCGTCCGCCCGGGTGCGGGCGGCCGCCTGGTCGGCCTCGGCGAGCGCGTCCGAGGCCTCCGTGCGCACCCGCTGGGCGTACTCGCCGGCGTCCGCGCGCAGCCGCTCGGCCTCGGCGATCGCCTCCGCGACCGTACGCTCGGCCAGCCCCTTGGCGGCCTCGGTCTCCTCCTTCGCCTCGCGGCGGATCCGCGAGGCGTCCTCGCTCGCCCGTTCCCGTTCGGCGTAGGCGTCGGCGCGGACCCGGTCCGCCTCCTCCTCGGCCTCCCGCTTCGTACGGTCCGCCGCGTGCTCCGCGGCCGAGCGCAGCCCGGTGATCTCCTCCTGCGCCTGCTCGTGCAGCCCGGCGACGGAGTCCCGCACCTGCTGGGCGTGCTGCTCGGCGGCGGAGACCATCTCGGTGGCGCGCCGGTCGGCCTCTTCGACCAGCCGGGTCGCCTCGGCCTGGGCCTCCTCCACCCGCCTGCGGGCGGAGGCCAGCAGTTCCTCGCTCTGCTCGCGGGCCCGCTCGCGCTCCTGGTCGGCCTCGGCGCGTGCGGCCCCGAGGGTCTCCTCGGCCTCGCGGCGGCGCCGGACGGCCTCCTCCTGCGCGGCGGCCAGTGTCTCGGATGCCTCGGTGCCGAGCCGCTCGGCGGCGGCCTGCGCCTCCGCCCGCACCCGGTCGGCCGTCTCCTGCGCCTCGACCTTCAGCCGCTCGGCCTCGGCGGCGGCCTCGGAGCGCAGTCGTACGGCGATGGCCTCGCCCTCGGCACGGGAGGCGGACGCGTCGGACGCGGCCTCCGTGCGCAGCCGGTCGGCCTCGGCCTCGGCCTGCTCCTGCAGGCTGCGGATGCGTTCCGCCGACTCGGCGCGCAGCCGCTCGGTCTCCTCGCCGGCCTCGCGGCGGATCCGGGCGGCGTCCTCGCGGGCCTCGGTCAGCGCCTGCTCGGCCGAGGCCAGCCGGTCCTGCGCCTCGGTCTGCAGCCGCGTCAGCTCCTCGGCGGCCTCGGCGCGGCGGGCCTCGACGGCGCGCTCGGTCTCCTCGCGCAGTGCGCGCGCGGCGGTCTCGGCGTCCGCCCGGGCCGTCTCGGCCTGCTCGTCGGCCTCGGCGCGCAGCCGCTCGGCCTCCTTGCGGGCGCGGTCCAGAGTCTCCTCGGCCTGCCGGCGCAGGCTGGTGGCCCGCTCGATGGCCTCGGTGCGGACCTTCTCGCTGTCGGTGGTCGCGCTCTGGCGCAGCTCGTCGGCGTCCGCCTTCGCCTTGGCCAGCAGCTCCTCGGCGGACCTGGCCGCCTCCTCGATCTGCGTGACCGCCTCGCGGCGGGCCTCCGCGCGGATCGATTCGCCTTCGGCGACCGCGTCGGCGCGCAGCTGCTCGGCCTCGCCACGCAGCCGGCGGGCCTCCTCCTGCAGCTCGACCGTCTTGGCGCGGTACTCCTTGGTGTCGTCCTTCGCCGCGCCCTTGAGCTGCTCGGCGATGTCGTGCGCCTCGGCGCGCAGCCGGTCCGCCTCGGCCTCGGCCTCGGTGCGGATCCGCTCGGCCTCCTCGGCGGCGGCCCTGGTGGTCCGCTTGGCCTCCTCGGACGCCTTGTTGAGCACGTCCTCGGCGGTCTTGGCCGCCTTGGACAGCTGGGTCGCGCTCTCCTCGGCGGTGATCGTGCGGGCCTTCTCGGCGGCCTCCGCGACGATCTTCTCGGCCTCGGCGCGGGCGTCCGCGACCAGCTGCTCGGCCTCGGACCTGGTCTGCTCGGCCTCCTTGGTGGCCTCCTCGACCAGCCGGGCGACCTGCTCCTTCGCCGTGCGCGTGCGCGCCTCGCCCGCGGCCTCGGCGCTCGCGAGGGCCTTGGCGGCGGCCTCCTTGGCCTCCGTCTGCAGCTTCTCGGCCTCGGTCTGCGCCTTGCGCAGCGCCTCCTCGGCCGCCGTCATCCGCTCCTCGGCGGCCCGGCTCAGCTCGGCGGCCCGGCGGCGGGCGGTGTCCGACTCGCCGGCCGCGTCGGTGCGCAGCCGCTCGGCGTGGTCGGTGGCCTCCTGGGCCTGCGTGGAGGCGGCGTTCAGCAGCCGCTCCGCGTCCGTGCGGGCACGGCGCAGGAGCTGCTCGGCCTCGGCACGGGCCGCTTCGGCGTCGTTCTGCAGCCGCTCGCGGGCCTCCCGGGTCAGCCGCTCGGCCTCCGCGCGGGCGGTGGCCATCGCCTGCTCGGCCTCGTTGCGGGACTCCTCGAGGAGGCGGCGGGCCTGTTGCTCGGTACGGGCGCGCAGCTGCTCCGCCCAGGCCACGTTCTCGTTGACGTGCGACTCGACGGTGGCGCGGCGTTCGGCCAGCTCCTGGTCGAGCTGCTGGCGCCGGGTCACCGCCTCCTGGTGCAGTTCCGCCTGCAGCCGGGCGGCCTGCTCGGCGTGCTCCTGCAGGATGCGCTGCGTCTGCGCGCGGGCCTGGCTCAGCTCCCGCTCGGCGTCCTGACGCAGCTGGTCGGCCTGCATCTGGGCATTACGGAGCAACTGCTCGGCCTGATAGCCGATGTCACCGCCGTCGAAGGCGGGCCGGGTCATCAGGGTGCGGCGCGCCTCGTGCAGCTTGGCGCGCAGCACCTCGACCTGGTAGCCGAGGTCCTCGGCGTGCTGGATCGCCTTTTCCCGCTCGGTCCTCAGCCGCTTCATCTCGGCCTCGAACCGAGAGAGGTGGTCGACGTCAGCCGCCGGCTCTCGCTCCTGGCTCTCGTAGCCCCGCACTGCGCGGTCCCATCCGTCCCCTGGTCAGCTTCTCCAACGAGCTCCGTCCATCCGCCGAACGGGGCCCCCGGGGAATGGTGTCAGATCAACGGCGGAGCACGGGCTGCTGCCCCGACGCTCGTCCCCCGAAACCCGGACCCCGGCATGCGGTCATCCCTGTTTCAGGGACGACCGCCCCCAACCCTACCGGCCCTTATGTACGAGGGTCAGTGCTCGGGCGACTCAACAGGGGCCGAAGTGACCAGTTCTGTGAGGACGCCATGGCAATCCTTCGGGTGCAGGAAGGTGATCCGCGACCCCATGGAACCGCGCCGGGGCTCGTCGTACAGCACGCGTACGCCCTTGCCGCGGATCTCCTCGGAGTCGGCGTCGACGTCCGCCGTGCCGAAGGCGATGTGGTGGACGCCCTCCCCGTTCTTGGCCAGCCACTTCCCGACCGCGGAGTCCGCGCGGGTCGGCTCCAGCAGCTGGAGGTAGGAGGCGCCGCCGTCCGAGGTCCCGTTGATCTTGAGCATGGCCTCGCGTACGCCCTGCTCCTCGTTGACCTCGGTGTGGAACACCTCGAAGCCGTAGGTCGCCCTGTAGAACTCGACGGTCGTGTCGAGGTCGTGGCAGGCGATCCCGATGTGGTCGATTCGCGTCAGCATGGAATCAGTGCAGCGCTCCCGGCGTGGTTACGCAACGTGCGCGCGATCACACCGACGGCCCGATGACGGCACGGAGTGCCATCAGTACATTCGAAGTAAACCCTCGTTCACTCCTCGGCTGTGCAGGCCGGTAAGGGGATCGCAGCTCATGCCTTCTGGAACGACCAGCTCTGTGATCGTCGCGGGCGCGCGCACGCCCATGGGACGACTGCTGGGCTCCCTCAAGTCCTTCTCCGGGGCCGACCTGGGCGGCTTCGCGATCAAGGCCGCCCTCGACCGTGCGGGGATCGGCGGCGACCAGGTGCAGTACGTGATCATGGGCCAGGTGCTGCAGGCCGGCGCCGGCCAGATCCCGGCCCGCCAGGCGGCCGTGAAGGCCGGCATCCCGATGAACGTCCCGGCGCTCACCGTCAACAAGGTGTGTCTCTCCGGCCTCGACGCCATCGCGCTCGCCGACCAGCTGATCCGCGCCGGCGAGTTCGACATCGTCGTGGCGGGCGGCCAGGAGTCCATGACCAGCGCCCCGCACCTGCTGCCGAAGTCCCGCGACGGCTTCAAGTACGGCGCGGTGCAGATGCTCGACGCGATGGCCTACGACGGCCTGACCGACCCGTGGGAGAACATCCCGATGGGTGAATCCACCGAGAAGCACAACACTCGCCTCGGCATCGGCCGCGCCGAGCAGGACGAGATCGCCGCCCTGTCCCACCAGCGGGCCGCCGCCGCGCAGAAGAACGGCCTGTTCGAGGCCGAGATCACCCCGGTGGAGATCCCGCAGCGCAAGGGTGACCCGGTGCTGTTCAGCAAGGACGAGGGCATCCGCGGCGACACCACCGCGGAGTCCCTGGCCAAGCTCCGCCCCGCGTTCACCAAGGACGGCACGATCACGGCGGGCACGAGCTCCCAGATCTCGGACGGCGCGGCGGCCGTGGTCGTGATGAGCAAGGCCAAGGCCGAGGAGCTGGGCCTGACCTGGCTGGCCGAGATCGGCGCGCACGGCAATGTGGCAGGCCCGGACAACTCCCTGCAGTCCCAGCCGTCCAACGCCATCCTGCACGCCCTGAAGAAGGAGGGCCTGGAGGTCTCCGACCTCGACCTCATCGAGATCAACGAGGCCTTCGCCGCGGTCGCCGTGCAGTCAATGAAGGACCTCGGCGTGTCCACGGAAAAGGTGAACGTCAACGGCGGAGCCATCGCGCTGGGCCACCCGATCGGCATGTCCGGCGCCCGGCTGGTGCTCCACCTGGCGCTCGAGCTCAAGCGCCGGGGCGGCGGTGTCGGCGCGGCCGCGCTGTGCGGCGGTGGTGGCCAGGGTGACGCGCTGATCGTGCGGGTACCGAAGGCCTGAGTTCTCTCTGTACATCGCTGAAGGTACGTCGCTGAAGTGAACGGAGCTGTTTGATGCAGGACGTCTCCTCTCTGGTGGCCCTGGCCAGGGAAGGCCGGCCACGGGCCGTGGCCCGGCTGATCTCCCTCGTGGAGGGGGCGTCCCCGCAGCTCAGGGAGGTTATGGCGACCCTGGCCCCGCTTACCGGGAACGCCTATGTGGTGGGCCTGACGGGCTCGCCGGGGGTCGGCAAGTCGACCTCCACCTCCGCGCTCGTCAGTGCCTATCGCAAACAGGGCAAGCGGGTCGGCGTGCTGGCCGTCGACCCGTCGTCCCCCTTCTCCGGCGGCGCCCTGCTCGGCGACCGCGTCCGCATGTCGGAGCACGCCTCCGACCCCGGCGTCTACATCCGCTCGATGGCCACCCGGGGCCACCTGGGCGGCCTCGCGTGGGCGGCGCCACAGGCGATCCGCGTGCTGGACGCGGCGGGCTGCGACGTGATCCTCGTCGAGACGGTCGGCGTCGGGCAGTCGGAGGTGGAGATCGCCTCCCAGGCCGACACCTCCGTCGTCCTCCTGGCCCCCGGCATGGGTGACGGCATCCAGGCCGCGAAGGCGGGCATCCTGGAGATCGGGGACGTGTACGTCGTCAACAAGGCGGACCGGGACGGCGCGGACGCCACGGCCCGCGAGCTGAACCACATGCTGGGTCTCGGCGAGTCCCGGGGCCCCGGTGACTGGCGCCCGCCGATCGTGAAGACGGTCGCGGCCCGGGCCGAGGGCGTCGACGAGCTCGTGGAGGCCCTGGAGAAGCACCGCGCGTGGATGGAGGAGCGCGGCGCGCTCGCCGAGCGCCGCCGGGCCCGCGCGGCCCGCGAGGTCGAGACCATCGCCGTCACGGCCCTGCGGGAACGCATCGGCGACCTGCACGGCGACCGCCGCCTCAGCGCGCTCGCCGAGCGCATCGTGGCGGGCGAACTGGACCCGTACCGCGCGGCGGACGAGCTGGTGGCGGGCCTGACGCAGGGCTGAGCCCCACCAACTGACGTGCCGGGCTGCTAATTTGGCGGGCATGTTGTTCCTCGTCATGGCGTAGAGCGCACACCGGACCGCGAGGCCGCCGACAAGGCCCTCGCGTCCCTCGGTGTCCCCTCTTCCGCCTCCCTCAGAGGAACATCAGCATGACCACGCACGCCTCCGTGCGGCCCTCGTACGCCGCCGTACTGCGCCTCCCGCACGCACGCCGCACCTTCGCCTCCGCCCTGGCCGCCCGCCTGTCCTACGCCACGGTCTCCCTGGCGGTGCTGCTGTCCGTCACCCGGGCCACCGGCTCCTACGCCGCCTCCGGCGCCGTGCTGTCCCTCTTCGGCGCCGCCACGGTCCTTCTCCTGCCGGTCAGGGCCGCCTTGATCGACCGGTACGGGGCACGCAGGGCCCTGTTGCCCATGGCGCTGCTCCACGGCGTCCTGCTGGCCGTCCTGGCCGCGCTGACCTGGCGCCCCGGGGCACCGCCGGCGGCCATCGCCGGCGCCGCGGTCCTCCCCGGCCTCTGCGCTCCACCGCTGGGGCCCACGATGCGCGCGGCGTGGGCCGAACTGGCACCGGAGCCCGGCATGCTGGCCCGCGCCTACAGCCTGGACGCGGTCGCCGAGGAGCTGCTCCACGTCTCCGGACCCGCCCTCGTCGGCGCGCTGACCGGCTTCGCGCCGCCGGCTGCGGGGATCCTGCTGAGCGCGCTGCTGATGGTGGCCGGTACCTGCGTCTTCGGTACGTCTCCGGCATTGCCCGGGCCGTGCCCGGCGGCCCCCGGGGACCGGCTCGGCGCCGTCCCTGGACTGCTGGCTCCCGTCGCCGTGGCCGCGGGCGTCGGACTGGCCGTCAGCGGCGTGGAACTGCTGGTCCTGGCCTTCGCCACCGAGCGCGCGCACGACACCGCGCCGGTCCCCTGGGTTCTGGGCGCGCTGTCGGCGGGCAGCGCTGTCGGCGGTCTGCTCAACGGGGCGCTTCGCTGGAGGGCGCCGGCTCGGGTCCGCCTGCGCGGCCTCGCGGCGGCCTTGGGCCTGGTGGTGGCAGCGGCAGGGCTGGCGCCCGGCCTGTGGACACTGACGGCGGCCATGGCCTGCGCGGGGGCGTTCATCGCACCCGCTCTGACGACGGCGTACCTGCTGGCGGAGGAGACCGCCGAGGAGGGTCCGCGGACCAGGGCCGGGGCGTGGGTGAACGCGGCCGTGAACGCGGGGATGTCGGGCGGCACGATGGTGACGGGGCTATTGGTCGGGAGGCTGCCGCTGGGGCTGTGTTTCGCGCTCGCGGGTGGGATGGCCCTGCTCCCCGCCCTGGGGGTGTACCGCCGCCGCGGCGTGCGGGCGGCGGGGGTGGGCTGATCGCACCGTCCCCCACCCCCCTGGGGCGGCACGGGTGGGCGCAGCGGCACCTAGACGGCGCCGGTGAGCGACCCACCCCCGCCCGGCTGCGGCACCCCGCACTGATCAGGGCCGCCCCCGCTGCCCCCTCAGGTGCTCGGCGATCGGCTTGAGTGCCTTGTCCAGCTCCGTCAAGGCCTCCGGCGACAGCAGGTCGATGAAGTGCCGCCGCACGGAGGCCACGTGATGTGGCGCGACCTTCTTCATCGTCTCCATGCCGTGCTCGGTCAGCACGGCGTACAGCCCCCGCCGGTCGGACTCGCAGTTCTCACGGCGCACCAGATTCGCGTTCTCCATCCGCGTGATCTGGTGCGACAGCCGGCTCTTGGACTGCAGGGTGGCGGAGGCGAGGTCGCTCATCCGCATGCGTACGTCTTCCGACTCGGACAGGTTCACGAGGATCTCGTAGTCGTTCATAGTCAGGCCGAACGGCTGCAGATCCTTCTCCAGCTGGTACGTCAACAGCCTGTTGACCTCCAGGTGGGTGCGCCAGGCGCACTGCTCCGCATCGGTCAGCCAGCGCGTGGCCGTCTCGGTCTCCATGAATGAAGTCTACCTAAGAAGTTGAATGACGAACTACTTCGGGTGGTGTGACAGTGCGCACGCGTTCGACGTCACACTCCGCAGACTACCGCTCACAGCCCGAAGCGACGCTGGAGGTCCCCCAGCTGTCCGGGAAGGCGCGGTGCGCCCGACGGTTGCGGACCGTGTCCGGCCGGTGCCGCTCCGCCACCCCCGGGCACCCCCGGTTCGGGCGGAACGACGCCCGTCGCCACCTCGTCCCTGAGGGTCTCCGACGACTGCAGGAGGACCGTCCCGGCGCCCACGAACTCGAACTGGTGCTCCTCCCCGGACACCCCGCCGAGGCCCGTCATCGCACGTAGACCGCCCAGTACGCCCGTCAGATAGCCGTGGTCGTAGTGATGGCACGGCGACGGGCAGTCGGCCCACCCGACGAGCGCCTGCGGGTCGACCCGGATCGGAGGTTCCATGAACACCACCGGACCGTTAGATGCGGCCACAAACTTTCCGGTTCCGATAAGGGTCAGAAAACCCGGCACGATCGATTGCTTGAGCGCGAGACTTGGCTGAAAAGCGAGCAGATTGCCCGCGCGAATGGTCAAGTTCCCGTCGTCCAGGTCGTAGGAGTTGACGTCGAAGGCCCGGTCGGCGAGGAGCATCTTGCCCGAGCCCGCCGCCACGACCCAGTCGCTCGCGTGCAGTGGCGAATGGAACGACGTACGGACAAGTCGGTCGAGTCGGCCGTGCCCGACGCCGTTGAACTCGATCGCCCCGTAGTAGGCGATCATCTTCCCCTTCTGCAGGAACCACTGCCCGCTCTTGAGCTCGACACAGAACGTGTACTTGTTCACGTTGTCGTCGGCGGGCAGGGTCATCGGGTCGTACACGACCGGTCCGGCGCCCGGAGTTCCGTAGGTGCTCACAGCTTCTCCTCCGACGCCTGGACGTACACCGTGCCGTTGCCGCTCAGCTCCAGCTGGAAGGCCTCGCCGGAGCCGCGGCCCACCATCTCGCGCCAGCCGAGCGCGGTGGACAGCTTGTTGCGGACCTCGCCGTGGTGGGCGACGTACGCCTGCGGGTCGACGTGCACCGGGCGCTGGGGAGTGATCGGGATCTCGAAGACGCCGCCGTGCGCCATGACGGCGACCGAACCCTGTCCCTGAAGGGTCGTGGTGAACAGCCCCTGACCGGTGACCTGGCCCCGGACCAGGCCCATCACCCCACCCTGCGATCCCATGAACATCGTGCCCTGCCGGAGCGTGCCCTCGAAGGCGAGCAGCCGGTCGGCCTCCACGTAGAGGGTGTCGCCGGTGAGGTGGATGACGTGGACGTGGTGACCGCCGTGCCCGAAGAAGACCGTGCCGCTGCCCTCGACGGTCATCAGCGGGGTCGCCTCGCCCGTCACCCGGCGCCCGATCATGGACATCAGCCCGCCCTGGCCGCCCTGGATGTTCGGCGTGAAGGACACGTCCCCCTTGTAGGCGAGCATCGCGCCGCGCTGACTGAAGAGCCGCTGCCCGGGCAGCACGGTCGCCTCGACCATCTTGGAGTTGATCTCCCGGAACGCCATGTCTACAGATCCCCCGCGATCGTGTTCCGCTCGCTCGGCTGCACGTACACCAGCCCGTCGCCCTCGAAGCGGATCTGGAAGGCCTCGCCGCCGCCCTCCCCGAAGAACGTGCGGAACGTCACGCCGGACTGGAAGGACTGCCGGACGTCGCCCTGGTGGGCGATGTAGGCACCCGGGTCGACGATCAGCGGGTACTGCGGGCTGACCCGGAGCACCACCGCCGGCCCGTCCGACATGATCGCGGCCTGCCCGTGCCCCTCGACGGTCGTCGTGAACAGCCCGTTGCCCTGCGAGGCGCCGCGCAGCCCGGTGAACGTCGTGCCCGTGCGCAGCCCCGCGTCCGTCACGAGCAGGTTGCTCGACTCCACGTACAGCTTGTCGCCCCGGAGGTTCACGAGGTTGATCTCGGTCGCCCGGTCCGCGAACCAGCAGGTGCCGTGCCCCTTCACCTCCATCACCGTCATCTGCTCGCCGGTGAGCCGCCGGGTCACCATCCCGCGCAGCCCCTCGCCGCCGCCGCTCAGCTTCTTGAAGCTCATCTGCCCGTCGTACGCGACCATCGAGCCGTTCTTCGCCTTCACGGCGTCCCCGGTCATGTCGACGGCGAGCACCTTGCTGCCCTGGAGTCGGAACATCGCCACGCAGCGAAAGTAGCGGTGCCACGGGTGGACGGAACAGAGCCTGTGGGTGGACACGGACCCTGGGCGGACCCCTAGGGCCGCCGTTTGCCACAATGGGCGGACGTTTGTGCTTGCGTTCACAAACCGTGGACGTCTCTCCCACCGAAGGTGACCCGTGGACATCAAGACCGCCACCGCCCTCCGCCGCCTCCGCCTGGTCTCGGCCCCGGAAGCCGTTTCCTTCCTGATCCTGCTCGTGTGCTCGGTGCTGAAGCGGACCACGGACTTCAACGCGGTCCCCGTCATGGGCGCGATCCACGGAGTGCTGTTCATCCTCTACGTGATCTTCTGGGCGGACGCCTGGAACCGCACCAAGTGGCCGCTGAAGACCGGCCTCCTGTACTTCGTCCTGTCCGTGCTGCCCACCGGCGGCTTCTTCGCCGAGCGCAAGCTCAAGCGCGCCGCCGAGGACGAGGTCATCGCCGCCCGCGCCCGCAAGGAAGGGACCGTGAACGCGTGATCGTCGCCTTCTCCGTGACGCCCCTCGGCGTCGGCGAGGACGTGGGGGAGTACGTCGCCGACGCCGTCCGCGTGGTCCGCGAGTCGGGTCTGCCCAACCGCACCGACGCCATGTTCACCTCCGTCGAGGGCGAGTGGGACGAGGTCATGGACGTCGTCAAGCGCGCCGTCGCCGCCGTCGAGGAGCGCGTCCCGCGCGTCTCGCTGGTCCTCAAGGCCGACATCCGCCCCGGTGTGACCGACGGGCTCACCTCCAAGGTCGACACCGTCGAGCGGCACCTGGCGCGGTAGCCGGGCCCTCCGGGAGCGGCCGCTTTGGGGCGGTCGCTCACGGAGGTGTACGTTCCCCTCCTGATCATCCGAGCGTTCGCTCGAATCCCGTTCTGGCCTGGGGGAACACCATGGGTCTCTACCGAGAGACACACATACGCGCCGACCTCGACGAGCTGTGGGCGCGCACCCAGGACCCCGTCACGCGACTGCGCTGGGACCTGCGCTTCAGGTCGATCGAGCCGCTGCCGGGCGGGGCGGGGGAGCCGCGGCGCTTCCGCTGCGACTGGCGCGTGCTGCCGTTGCTGACCGTGCCCGGCACCGGCGTCGCGGCCGGCGAGCGGGACCGGCCCGACGGCACCCGCGTGTGCGCCCTGCGCTTCTCCTCCGCGCACCCGCTCGCCCCGATCGCCGAGGCGAGCGCCTACTGGCGTTACGTGCCGGACGCGCACGGCGTGCGGCTGCTGACCGGGTACGAGTACCGCGCCCGCGGAGGAGCGTTCGGCGCGGTCGCCGACCGGGTGCTGGTGCGCCCGCTCACGGGGTGGGCGACCGCGTGGTCGTTCGACCGGCTCCGGCTCTGGCTGGAGCGGGGCATCACCCCCGAGCGCGCGCTGGTCAACTGGCTCACCGAGCTGGCGGTCCGCGCGCTCGTGCTCACGGTGTGTCTGACCGGGCTGGGGCTGGAGTCGCTGCTGCGGCTCTTCGGGGCCTTCGCGGACACCATGGCCTACCTGTGCCCGCTCCTGCTGGTGGTCGCCGGGTCCCTCGCCGTCTTCAAGGCGCCGCTGGCCGGGACGCCGGCGGCTCGGCGGTGTCTGCGGGCGCCGGTCACTCAGGCGCGGGCACCGCGGGTGCTGCGCCGGCTCGAGGCGTACGGGTGACGCCGTCCGTCCGGCCGACCTGAGGGGTGGCGCGGTGCGTCGCCGGGTGCGGGTTCGCCGTCGCTCGTCGCGCGGTTCCCCGCGCCCCTCGAGGCGGTCCCTCCTGCCCGGAGCTGGTGAGGGCCACCCCCAGTGGTGTCCTCTCGTACAGCACCTGGTGGCCGTACCGCCGCGCGGTGAGGAGGCCTGCGTCCCGCAGGACGGTCAGGTGCGCCGACACCGAGGACGGGGCCAGGTCCAGTCGGTGGGCCAGCGTCGTGGTGGTCGCCGGTTCGTCCAGCGCGGCCAGTACCTCGGCGCGGTTGCGGCCCAGCAGTCGTACCAGCGAGTCGGGTGTGCGGGCGCCCGGCTCCGTCCACAGCCCCGCGATCCCCCTGGCCGGATAGACCAGAGTCGGCTGCCACGGCGGCTCGAAACCCGTGATCACGTCGGGCCACGAGAAGACGCTCGGCATCAGCACCAGACCCTGGCCGCCGAGGTCGCGGGCGTGCTCGGTGTTCAGCGCGAGCGTCAGCGTGCGCCCGCCCCAGGACAGCCGGGCGTCCAGCTCCGGCAGCAGCGTGCCGAGCCCCACCTCGGCCAGTCGCCGTGAGTGGAAGGCCACATCCGCCTCCAGCAGGGCCCGCAGCCGGGGCCAGTCCGGCTCGACCAGCACCCGCCAGGCCTCCGCCATGGCGTCCGCCAGTTCCCGGACCATCCGCGCGGGGTCCGCGAGCCAGGCCCGGCCCCGCGGTGACCGAAGCGCGCCCGGCGTGCAGGCCAGCGCGCGGGCGGTGTCCTCGCGGGCGGCCTCCGGGTCCGACGCCCGCACGGCCGCGATCTCCTCCTCGAACGTGGCGGCCGGTCCGATCGGCGGCGCGCCGAGCCAGTCCGGCGAGTGCCCGCGCCGGGGCATCAGCAGCCACAGCGGGGTCAGATCGAGGCCGGCCGCCGCGTCCCGGATCCGGCGCAGCCACGGCGCCTGGTAGGCGTGCCGGTCGGGCCGTCTCAGCGTCCGTACCGCCTCCTGCGTCTCCCACAGCGGCGAGATCGCGAACCGGCAGCGCAGGAAGTCGTCGTCGCCGAAGTGCAGCCGCGACGCCATTTGCGCACCCCCTGAAAGATTCGGCCGGAGCCGAAACTCTACGGCTCCCGCCCGGATCCGGGCACGCTGCCCGGCATGTCCGCCCCACGCCAGGCCGCCCCGGCGCCCGCCGGCTACGGCCGTGTCTTCGCCGTGCCCGAGTTCCGGGCCGTCTTCGCCGCCCACGTGCTGTCCATGCTCGGCGTGATCGTCGGTGAGATCGCGCTGTCCGTCCTCGTCTACGACCTGACCCGCTCACCCTTGCTGAGCGCGCTCACCTTCGCGCTGGGCTTTCTGCCGTACGCGGTCGGGGGCGCCCTCCTCGCGCCCGTCGCCGACGGCTTCCCCGCCCGGCGGGTCCTGGTCGCCTGCGACCTGGTGTGCGCGGGCTGTGCGGCGCTGATGACCGTCCCGGGCACCGGCATCGGCCTGCTGCTCGCCCTGCGCTGCGCGCTCGCCGTCGTCTCGCCGGTCTTCTCCGGCACCCGCATGGCCACGCTGGCCGACGTCCTCGGCGACGGCGACCTGTTCGTGCTCGGCCGCTCCCTGCTGCGGATCGTGGCCCAGAGCGCCCTGCTGGTGGGCTACGGGCTCGGCGGTCTGCTGCTGACCGCCGTCACCCCGCGCCACGCCCTGCTGATCACCGTCGGCACCTTCCTCGCCTCCGCCGCGCTGCTGCGCTGCGGCACCCGGCACCGCCCCGCCCGCACGCGCCCCGGCACGGACGCCCCGCCGGGACCGCGCGCGCTGTTCGCCGACCGTCGCGTGCGCGTCCTGCTGCTGCTGTTCTGGGTGCCGGCGGCGTTCTCCGTCGTCCCGGAGGCGCTTGCGGCGCCGTACGCCGACGAGCTGGGCGGCGGCTCCACCGGGCTCGGCCTGCTGATGTGCGCCCTGCCCGTCGGCACGGTGGCCGGTGAACTGTTCGCCGGGGCCAGGCTCCGGCCCGTGGCCCGCGAGCGTGTCGCACTGCCCCTGCTCTGCCTGACCCTGCTGCCGTACCTCGGCTACGCCCTGCGCCCCGGGCTCGCCGTGTCCCTGCTGCTCCTGCTGCTGTCCGGGGCCGGGTCGGCGTACACCCTGGGCCTGGACCAGTGGTTCGTGCGGGCCGTGCCCCAGGAGCTGAGCGGGCGCGCCATGACCGTGCTGAGCGCCGGGCTGATGACCGTCCAGGGGATCGGCATGGCGCTGGCCGGGGTGGCGGCGCAGACGGCGGGGGTGCGCGCGGCCGTCGCCGGGGCCGGTGTGGCGGGTGTGCTGTGCTGCTGCGGGCTGGCCGTGGCGGCCCGGGCCACGGAGAAGGGGGCGGAGACCCGAGAAGCGACCGAAAGCCGAGACGGGGCTGCCCGGAATATGACCGGCCGGTAGGGTCTGATGACGTGCCGAAGCCACTCAGCCTCCCCTTCGACCCCATCGCCCGTGCCGACGAGCTCTGGAAGCAGCGCTGGGGAAACGTGCCGCCCATGGCCGCGATCACCTCGATCATGCGGGCCCACCAGATCCTGCTCGCCGAGGTCGACGCGGTGGTCAAGCCGTACGGACTGACGTTCGCGCGGTACGAGGCGCTGGTGCTGCTCACCTTCTCCAAGGCCGGCGAGCTGCCGATGTCCAAGATCGGCGAGCGGCTGATGGTGCATCCCACGTCGGTGACGAACACCGTGGACCGGCTGGTGAAGTCGGGGCTGGTGGCCAAGCGCCCCAATCCCAACGATGGGCGCGGCACGCTCGCGGTCATCACCGACAAGGGCCGTGAGGTGGTCGACGCGGCCACCCGCGACCTCATGGCGATGGACTTCGGGCTCGGGGTGTACGACGCCGAGGAGTGCGCGGAGATCTTCGCGATGCTCCGCCCGCTGCGGATCGCGGCCCACGACTTCGACGAGGACTGACCCCGAGGGGCTGACCCCGGACAAGATCCCCCGGAACGGGTGGTTACGCTCGACTCCATGAAGAAGAGCGTGCTGACCCGCTACCGCGTCATGGCCTACACCACCGGTGTCCTGCTGGTCCTGCTGTGCCTGAGCATGATCGCGAAGTACGGGCTCGACATCAGCGGTGCCGCGGACGTCACCCGGGTCGTGGCCATCGCCCACGGCTGGCTGTACGTCGTCTACCTCGTCGTCGCCTTCGACCTGGGGTCGAAGACGAAGATGCCGATCGGCAAGCAGCTGTGGGTGCTGCTCGCGGGGACCATTCCCACGGCCGCCTTCTTCGTCGAGCGCAGGATCAGCCGCGAGCTGGAGGCCAAGGTCGCCGACCCGGCCCCGGCCGTCGCCAAGGCGTAAGGGCGACCGTCGTCACACCGCCGTACGGACACCGTGCGGCGGTCAGCCATCGACATTTACTAGGACGTCCAAGTAAATTCGATGGTATGGACGCTCACGCCATCGAGGAAGGCCGCCGCCGCTGGCAGGCCCGCTACGACGCCGCACGCAAGCGCGACGCTGACTTCACCACGCTCTCCGGTGATCCCGTGGACCCGGTGTACGGGCCCCGACCGGGCGACACGTACCAGGGATTCGAGCGGATCGGCTGGCCCGGGGAGTACCCCTTCACGCGCGGGCTCCACCCGACCGGCTACCGCGGGCGCACCTGGACGATCCGGCAGTTCGCCGGGTTCGGCAACGCCGAGCAGACCAACGAGCGCTACAAGATGATCCTGGCCGCGGGCGGCGGAGGCCTGTCCGTGGCCTTCGACATGCCGACGCTCATGGGGCGCGACTCCGACGATCCCCGCTCGCTGGGCGAGGTCGGCCACTGCGGCGTCGCCATCGACTCGGCCGCCGACATGGAGGTCCTGTTCAAGGACATCCCGCTCGGCGACGTCACCACCTCCATGACCATCAGCGGTCCCGCCGTTCCGGTCTTCTGCATGTACCTGGTCGCCGCCGAGCGGCAGGGCGTGGACCCGTCGGTGCTCAACGGCACGCTCCAGACCGACATATTCAAGGAGTACATCGCGCAGAAGGAGTGGCTCTTCCAGCCGGAGCCCCATCTGCGCCTGATCGGCGACCTGATGGAGTACACCAGCGCCGGCATCCCGGCGTACAAGCCGCTGTCGGTCTCCGGCTACCACATCCGGGAAGCGGGCGCGACGGCCGCGCAGGAGCTGGCGTACACGCTCGCAGACGGCTTCGGGTACGTCGAGCTGGGGCTCAGCCGGGGCCTGGACGTGGACGTGTTCGCGCCCGGCCTGTCCTTCTTCTTCGACGCGCACGTCGATTTCTTCGAGGAGATCGCCAAGTTCCGCGCGGCCCGGCGCATCTGGGCGCGGTGGATGCGTGACGTGTACGGCGCGAAGAGCGAGAAGGCGCAGTGGCTGCGCTTCCACACGCAGACCGCCGGTGTCTCCCTCACCGCCCAGCAGCCGTACAACAACGTGGTCCGTACGGCCGTGGAGGCGCTGGCGGCCGTCCTCGGCGGGACCAACTCGCTGCACACCAACGCGCTGGACGAGACCCTCGCGCTGCCCAGCGAGCAGGCCGCGGAGATCGCGCTGCGCACCCAGCAGGTGCTGATGGAGGAGACGGGAGTGGCGGGCGTGGCCGACCCGCTGGGCGGTTCGTGGTACGTCGAGCAGCTGACGGACCGGATCGAGGCGGACGCGGAGAAGATCTTCGAGCAGATCAAGGAGCGGGGCCTCAGGGCGCACCCGGACGGGCGGCACCCGATCGGCCCCATCACCTCCGGGATCCTGCGCGGGATCGAGGACGGCTGGTTCACCGGCGAGATCGCCGAATCGGCCTTCCGCTACCAGCAGGCCCTGGAGAAGGGTGACAAGAAGGTCGTCGGCGTCAACGTCCACACCGGCTCGGTCACCGGCGACCTGGAGATCCTGCGGGTCAGTCACGAGGTGGAGCGGGAGCAGGTCCGGGTGCTCGGCGAGCGCAGGGCCGGACGCGACGAGACCGCGGTGCGGACGGCGCTGGAGGGCATGCTGGCCGCCGCGCGCGACGGCTCCAACATGATCGGCCCGATGCTGGACGCCGTCCGCGCCGAGGCCACGCTGGGCGAGATCTGCGGGGTGCTGCGGGACGAGTGGGGGGTGTACACGGAGCCGGCCGGCTTCTGAGCGCGGCGGGCGCAGGGGAACGGTGAGCGTGACCGACCGGGTGCGGCCGGTCTCCCGCCGGGGAGACCGGCCCGAGTCGGCGCGCCCTGCGGCTTCCGGCTGCGGTCCCGTCCCCGGCGCGGGACGTGTCATTCCTCGCCCGGTGTGCCGGGCACACCGGCGTACCGGGATCTGGAACCACGTCTTCCCGCATGTCGGCGACCCCGCCGACGCCGTCGTGGAACCTGGGCCGCGAGGTGGTCCACGGTCTCGTGGCCCAGGTGCGGGAGCCCGAGTGGGCCACCTTCGCCGGTGACTCGATGCGGGAGGCCCAGGGCGGATACCGGCGGCGGTGGCGGCCCACCGGCCTCGCCACCCGTGTCACCGGTTCTCCGGCCCCACCCTGGCCGAGTTCCCGGACCTCGCCGTACGGGACCCGGCGCACGGGGTGCTGCTGACCCGCCCCCCGGCCGGGCGGGTGATCGCGCTCAGCCCGTCGCGCCCGTGAGGCCCAGCAGCAGCACCCGGGTGAAGCTGCGCACCCATTCCTCGTCGGCCGGCTTGCCGCTGACCAGGGTGCGGTGGACCACCGCGCCCGCCACCACGTCGAAGATCAGGTCCACCGTGCGGGCGGATTTCTCCGGGTCCGGTTCCGGCGGGAGTTCGCCCCGGCTCTGGGCCCGTGCGCGACCCTCCAGTACCAGCCGCATCTGACGCTCCACGATGGAGGCCCGGATGCGCTCGCGCAGGGCGTCGTCGCGGGTGGACTCGGCCACCACCGCCATCAGGCCGCTCTTGGCCTCCGGGCGGGCCAGGATCGCCGCGAACTGCAGGACCACCCCCTCGATGTCGGCGTCCAGGCTGCCCAGGTCGGGGAGTTCGAGCTCGTCGAACAGCTCCGCCACGGCGTCCACGACCAGTTCGTTCTTGCCGGCCCAGCGGCGGTACAGCGTCGTCTTCGCAACCCCGGCGCGGGTCGCCACGTCTCCCAGGGTGAGCTTGGACCAACCCAGTTCCACCAGCGCCTCCCGGGTCGCGGCCAGGATCGCGGTGTCCGCGGCGGCGCTGCGCGGGCGCCCGGTGCGGCTGGCGGGAGTGCGGCTCTGCATCCCTCGACCATAACCGGCGGGAACTGTGCGGTCGTGAGGGAGATCACCGGGGAGTGGTGTCGCGCGGGGCTCCCATGGCATTACGCTACGACTCGTAGCGAAAGCTCGTGAGGGACGTACACGAGCGTCGACCACGGGGCGTGGGGTGGGGACCCGGCGCCCGTACACCCGGCTTTTTCATTTCGACGCGGCAACGGGGGAGGATAGACGCATGCAGCCACGGAACATGTCCATGAGCGGCGTCGTCGACCTCGCCGCGGTGAAGGCGGCCCAGGAGGCCAAGGCCAAGGCCGAGCAGACGCGCGCCGAGGTCGCCCGGCAGGGCGGCACGGGGGCCGTCGCCCCGGCCGATCTCGTCATCGACGTCGATGAGGCGGGCTTCGAACGCGATGTCCTGCAGCGGTCCGCCGAAGTCCCCGTCGTCATCGACTTCTGGGCCGAGTGGTGCCAGCCCTGCAAGCAGCTGAGCCCGGTCCTGGAGCGGCTGGCCGTCGAGTACGACGGGCGCTTCCTCCTCGCCAAGATCGACGTCGACGCCAACCAGATGCTGATGCAGCAGTTCGGGGTGCAGGGCATCCCGGCCGTCTTCGCCGTCGTCGCGGGCCAGGCGCTGCCGCTGTTCCAGGGCGCGGCCGCCGAGGAGCAGATCCGGCAGACCCTGGACCAGCTGGTGCAGGTCGCCGAGCAGCGGTTCGGTATCACCGGCCTGACCGTCGACCCGGACGCGCAGCAGGGCCGGCCGGCCGAACAGGCCCAGGAGGGCCCGTACGACGCCCTGTTGAATGCCGCCGCCGAGGCCCTGGATGCCGGCGACCTGGGTGGCGCCGTCCAGGCCTACAAGAACGTGCTGGCCGACGACCCGGCCCATCCCGAGGCCAAACTGGGCCTCGCGCAGGCCGAGTTGCTGCAGCGGGTGCAGGGTTTCGACCCCCAGAAGGTGCGTCAGGAGGCCGCGGAGAAGCCCAAGGACGTCGAGGCGCAGATCGCCGCCGCCGACCTGGACCTGGTGGGCGGCCATGTGGAGGACGCCTTCGGCCGGCTGATCGAGACCGTGCGGCGCACCGTCGGTGACGACCGGGACACGGTGCGGCTCCGGCTGCTGGAGCTGTTCGAGGTCGTGGGGCCCGAGGACCCGCGTGTGGTGGGGGCGCGGAGGGCGCTCGCGCGGGCCTTGTTCTGACCAGTCGCTAAACGCCACGGCTTGTGATGCCGGGGTGAAAGGTTTGCCGACGAGTCGTCACGGTGACCGCGCTTTGCCAAATCTTGGCAATCGGCGGAACTGTTACTCGGAGTAAGTCGAAGCCGTTGATCTGTCTGGTTTGATCCAGGGATCAACGGCTTTGCTCTGCCCAGAAATGCCACCCAGCGTCGCGCTCCGAGACCGGTCGGTCGTACTCCGGTTATCCGGCCGTTACTAGCCAGTAACGAACCCCCTTGTGTCCGGGCCGAGAATGCACCACGATCGGCGACGCTCGGTCCATTCCCTTACCCCGGCAGCCGGTCGGGTCACGGGAGACTCTGGGTCCCCACCGAGCAGAGCCGGCGGCAGTGGCGCCGGCTCTAGGGCAGGGGGGTCTTCGCCCACCCGGCGAAGCCTGTCCAGCAAGGTTGTGCGTGATGCGTGTCAGGCGCGACCAGTGGTTGTCGCTCGGGGGTGATCGCCGGTGATTCGGGCGCGGTTCGCGCCTCCGAGTGCGGGCGCTCTCCTTTCCGAGGACGTAGCACTTCTCCCATCCCTACCTGGCTGAGCCGCCGACAGGGGCCGAGTCCGGTAAGAGATGTACGTCCGAGAAGGAGGAAATATGGAGTCCCAGGTGCGTGGCGGGACCAGATGGAAGCGGTTCGCTGTGGTCATGGTGCCCAGCGTGGCCGCCACGGCGTGCATAGGTGTCGCCCTCGCGCAGGGTGCTCTCGCCGCTTCGTTCAGCGTGTCCGGCCAGTCGTTCAAGGTGACGGCCGACGAGCTCGACGGCAAGGGCTTCGAGCAGTACGGCGCCATCGACAGCGGTTACACGCTGGACGGCAAGAAGACGGCCCACCCGGTGGCCGTCTCGGCGTTCCAGCACGCCGAGATCACCAACCTGTGCCAGTCCGTCGTCACGCCGGACGTGCCGATCTTCGGCAAGGTCAGCCTGATCCTGCGGGCCGGTGGGGCGGGGCACGACAAGGTCGAGGCCGACCGGATCTACATCGACGTCGCCGACCTCAACGCCGACGCGACCTTCAACAACATCGACATCGGTGTGGCCGCCAAGGACGCCTCCAAGGGTCCGGGCATGAAGGGCGGCAGCGAGCAGGCCAACCCGTACGGGTTCGCCCAGCAGGCCGATTCGGCCACGCTGGTCGGCGTGAAGCAGACGGCATGGGCGACCACAGCCGGTACCTTCAAGCTGAGCGGGCTGCACATGTCGCTGTCGACAGACGGCGCGGAGTGCTACTAAGCGCTCACTGACGGGCGGGGGAGCCGATGGCGCCCCCGCCCGTCCCCTCTCCGGCCGCGTCTTCACGCGCGGAACACATCACCACCACAGCAACACCGCACCAGGGAGCTGTTTTCCATGAGCGCCGAGACCCCTGCCGCCGCACCCGGCCAGTTCACCCTCCGGAAGCAGCAGTTCCGCGCCTGGCGGGGCACGCGTCCGTTCTGGGCCGGTCTGTTCGTCTTGCTCGGCGGCTTTCCGATCATGTACTTCCCGTACGCCCACCTGCAGCTCGGCCACCTGACGCTGGCGATGTCGACCACCGCGGGGGCCGGGTCCCTGATCATCGGTGTGCTGCTCGTCGTCCTGGGCATCAGCCTCTGGTTCCAGAAGCACGTACGGGTCTTCGCCGGAGTCGCCGCGATCCTGCTCGCGCTGGTGTCCATCCCCGTGTCCAACTTCGGCGGCTTCATCCTGGGCTTCCTCTTCGCCCTCGTCGGTGGGGCGATGGCGGTGGCCTGGGCGCCGGGCGCGTCTCCGCAGCCGGAGCCGCCGGCCGACGCGGCGCCGGGCGAGGGTGGTGCCCCGCAGGCCGTACCGCTGCCGGAGCAGCGCACGGACGCGTTCGGGGAGAACGACCTGTCAGGAACGAGCCCGGCCAACGGGGCGAACGGGAGGCACAGTGCCGGCTGACGAGGTGGCTTGCGGGACCGATGTGGACGGGTCCCGCGCGAGAACCGGCCCCCGCCACGCGGCCCCCAGAAAGCCGCTGTTCACCAGGTTCCACATGCCGGCCGGCAAGGCGATAGCCTCTGTGGCCATGCCGACGGCGGTGCTGATGGGCATGGGCTTCACGTCCACGCTGGCCCTCGCGGCCGGCAACGGCAGCAGCCCGTCGCCGTCGACCACGTCCAAGAGCCTGACGGCCGACGAGTACAAGAACTGCGTCAAGGCGCTGGACGCCGCCAAGGACCCCTCGTCCTCGCCGTCGCCCTCCGCCTCGGAGAGCGCGTCCGGTGACACGGCCACGCCGTCGCCCTCGGCGAGCCCCGACGCCAAGGACGGCAAGTCCGGCGACTCGGGCAAGACCTCTTCGTCGGATTCAGGTTCCGGCGACAAGGCCACGCCCGAGCCGAGCGCGACCTCCGGCTCCTCAGGCTCCGGCTCGGGCTCCGGCTCGTCGGGTTCGTCGTCGGGCTCCGGCGGTGACTCGGCCACGCCGACCCCGTCGGCGTCCAAGAGCAGCGGCGGTCTGCTGGACACCATCGGCGACACGCTCGGCGGCATCCTCGGCGGCGGCAAGGACTCCGGCAGCTCGTCCGCGAGCCCGACGGCGTCCGCGACCCCGTCGGCGAGCGCGTCCGCGGACTCGTCGTCCACGTCGGGCTCCTCGAAGGCGGACCCGTCGTCCGGTTCCAAGCTCTCCGACACCGTCAACGACACCGTCTCCAAGGCCACCAAGACGGTCGGGGACACGGTGAAGAAGACCACCGACACCGTCTCCAAGACGGCCGGGGACGCCACCCAGGCGGTCAAGGACGCGGCGGGGTCGGTCACGCCGAGCCCGTCCGCGAGCTCCGGCACGTCGGCCGAGGACTGCCCGGCGGCCACGACCGACGAGAGCGGCGTCGACAACAAGGTGCCGGTGGCGGACGACCCCTGGTACCTCAGCGCCAGCTCGCTGCTGCTCAAGGGCGCCGACTATCAGGGCATCGTCGAGGTGAAGACGGCCTCCGGCGCCACCAAGAAGGTGCTGAAGTACGTCATCTCCGACGGCACGGACATCGGCGACCTGCACCAGACGGTGAACGACAAGCTCTCGGGCAAGACCTACCACGTGCAGGCGGCCAAGGGATCGACGTCCACCATCCGGGGCGGCTCCACCACGATGTACACGGAGAGCATCTCGGGCAACCTGTTCGGTCTGATCCCGATGACGTTCACGCCCGACAGCCCGCCCCCGCTCAACCTGCCGCTGATCTACTTCACCAACGTGAAGGTGGTCCAGGCCGCGCAGTTCGGCGGCAACCTGCACGTGCCCGGCATGCACGTGTACACGACCGACTGACCGGTCCTGCAGAGCCCGTCCGGGAGCCGCACACAGCTGAGGGCGCCCCCTGCTCCAGGGGGCGCCCTCAGCGCCGTACAAGGCCCTTGTGAGGCGTGTCAGTTGCTCTGGGTGCCCAGGTGGTGGACGCGGAGCATGTTGGTGGTGCCGGGGACGCCGGGGGGCGAGCCGGCGGTGATGATGACCGTGTCGCCCGCGTCGAAGCGGCCCAGCCTGGCGATCTCCTGGTCGACCAGGTCGACCATCTCGTCGGTGGTGTTCACGAACGGCACGATGTGCGATTCCACGCCCCAGCTCAGGGTGAGCTGGTTGCGGGTGGACTCGTCGGTGGTGAAGGCGATGATCGGCTGGCTCGCGCGATAGCGGGAGAGCCGGCGCGCGGTGTCACCGGACTGGGTGAAGGCGATCAGGCCGCGGCCGCCGAGGAAGTCGGCGATCTCGCAGGCCGCGCGGGCCACCGACCCGCCCTGGGTGCGCGGCTTCTTGCCCGGCACCAGCGGCTGCAGGCCCTTGGAGAGCAGCTCCTGCTCGGCCGCGACGACGATCTTCGACATGGTCTTGACCGTCTCGACCGGGTAGGCGCCCACCGACGACTCGGCGCTCAGCATGACCGCGTCCGCGCCGTCCAGGATCGCGTTGGCCACGTCGGAGGCCTCGGCGCGGGTCGGGCGGGAGTTGGTGATCATCGACTCCATCATCTGGGTCGCCACGATCACCGGCTTGGCGTTGCGCCGGCACAGCTCGATCAGGCGCTTCTGCACCATGGGGACCTTCTCGAGCGGGTACTCGACGGCGAGGTCACCGCGGGCGACCATCACTCCGTCGAACGCCATCACGACGTCCTCCATGTTCTCCACCGCCTGCGGCTTCTCCACCTTGGCGATGACCGGGACCCGGCGGCCCTCCTCGTCCATGACGCGGTGCACGTCGTGGACGTCCTTGGCGTCCCGGACGAAGGACAGCGCGACCAGGTCGCAGCCCATGCGGAGGGCGAAGCGCAGGTCCTCGATGTCCTTCTCGCTCAGCGCGGGCACGTTGACGGCCGCGCCGGGCAGGTTGATGCCCTTGTGGTCGGAGACGACACCGCCCTCGATGACGATCGTCTTCACCCGCGGGCCCTCGACGTCCAGGACCTTCAGCTCGACGTTGCCGTCGTTGATCAGGACCTGGTCGCCGCGCGAGACGTCGCCCGGCAGCCCCTTGTACGTCGTACCGCAGATGTGCCTGTCGCCCGGCACGTCCTCGGTCGTGATGACGAACTCGTCACCGCGCTCGAGCTCGACCGGACCCTCGGCGAAGGTCTCCAGGCGGATCTTCGGGCCCTGCAGGTCGGCGAGGACGCCGATGGCCCGGCCGGTCTCCTTGGACGCGGCCCGGACGCGGTCGTACCGCGCCTGGTGCTCGGCGTGGGAGCCGTGGCTGAAGTTGAACCGGGCCACATTCATGCCCGCCTCGATCATGGCGACGAGCATCTCGTGGGAGTCGACCGCGGGGCCGAGAGTACAGACGATTTTCGAACGGCGCATGGGGCGATCCTATCGGTTTGTTTCGCTACGGAATATTCCGTCTGGCGGAAGATACAAATGAGTGCCACACCGCTCAGGTGCTATTCAGCTGTTCTTTCCGACCAGTGCGTAGGTCTGCGTCGCGATCTCCAGTTCTTCATCCGTCGGCACCACCGCCACCGCCACCCGCGCGCCCTGGGGTGAGATCAGCCGCGGCTCCCCGGAGCGCATCTCGTTCAGCTCCGGGTCGACGGCCGGGCCCAGGCCCTCCAGGCCCGCGATCGCCGCCTCCCGCACGGGTGCCGCGTTCTCGCCGACCCCGGCCGTGAACGCCACCGCGTCCACCTTCCCGAGCACGGCGCAATAGGCGCCGATGTACTTCTTGAGCCGGTGAATGTAAATGTCGAACGCGAGAGCGGCCTCTTCGTCGCCCTCGTCGATCCGGCGGCGGATCTCCCGCATGTCGTTGTCCCCGCACAGACCGAACAGACCGCTCCTCTTGTTCAGAAGAGTGTCGATCTCGTCCATGGACATTCCGCCAACCCGGGCCAAATGGAAGATGACGGCCGGATCCAGATCACCGGAGCGCGTACCCATCACGAGCCCCTCCAAAGGCGTCAGCCCCATGGAGGTGTCCACGCACCGGCCCTTCTCCACCGCCGACGCCGAGGCCCCGTTGCCCAGGTGCAGCACGATCACGTTGACCTCGGACGGATCCCTGCCCAGCAGCCGCGCGGTCTCCCGCGAGACGTACGCGTGCGAGGTGCCGTGGAAGCCGTAGCGGCGGATGCGGTGCCGGTCGGCGATCTTCGGGTCGATCGCGTAGCGCGCCGCCGCCTCCGGCATCGTCGTGTGGAAGGCGGTGTCGAAGACGGCGACCTGGGGCAGGTCGGGGCGCAGGGCCCGGGCGGTGCGGATGCCGGTGAGGTTGGCCGGGTTGTGCAGCGGGGCCACCGGGATCAGACGCTCGATCTCGGCGAGCACCTCGTCGTCGATGACGGTCGGCTCGGTGAAGAACATCCCGCCGTGCACCACCCGGTGCCCGATCGCGGCCAGCTCCGGGGAGTCCAGGCCCAGGCCGTCCCGGCTCAGTTCCTCGGCGACCGCCTTGAGCGCGGCGTCGTGGTCGGCGATGGGCCCGGTGTGCTCCCGGACGGCACCGCCGGTGAGGCAGGTGTGCTTGAGCCGGGAGGTCTGCTCGCCGATGCGCTCCACCAGGCCGACGGCGAGCCGGCTCTCGTCACGCATGTCGAGGAGCTGGTACTTCACCGACGAGGAGCCGGAGTTGAGGACGAGGACGCGAGTCGCGGTCACGGTGATGTCGATGCTCTCTGTGCTCAGTTGGCGGGCGTCTGGGCCTGGATCGCCGTGATGGCGACGGTGTTCACGATGTCCTGGACGAGCGCGCCCCGGGACAGGTCGTTGACCGGCTTGCGCAGACCCTGCAGGACCGGTCCGACGGCGATCGCGCCGGCCGAGCGCTGCACGGCCTTGTAGGTGTTGTTGCCGGTGTTGAGGTCGGGGAAGATCAGCACGCTGGCCTGCCCGGCGACCTCGGACTCGGGGAGTTTGGTCGCGGCGACGGACGGCTCCACGGCCGCGTCGTACTGGATCGGCCCCTCGATCTTCAGGTCGGGCCGGCGGGTGCGGGCGAGCTCGGTGGCCTCCCGCACCTTGTCCACGTCGACGCCCGAGCCGGAGGTGCCGGTGGAGTACGACAGCATGGCGATCCTGGACTCCACGCCGAACTGCACGGCCGTGGACGCCGACTGGATGGCGATGTCCGCGAGCTGCTCGGCGTTCGGGTCCGGGTTGACCGCGCAGTCGCCGTAGACCAGCACCTTGTCGGCGAGGCACATGAAGAAGACCGACGAGACGATCGACGACTCCGGCCTGGTCTTGATGATCTCGAAGGCCGGGCGGATGGTGGCCGCCGTGGAGTGCACCGAGCCGGACACCATGCCGTCGGCCAGGCCCTCCTGGACCATCAGGGTGCCGAAGTAGTTCACGTCCGACACGACGTCGTAGGCCAGCTCGACCGTGACGCCCTTGTGGGCGCGCAGGGCCGCGTACTTCTCGGCGAAGGCGTCGCGCAGCTCGCTGGTGGCCGGGTCGATCAGCTGGCAATCGCCGAGGTCGATGCCCAGGTCGGCGGCCTTCTTGCGGATCTGGTCCGCCGGGCCGAGCAGGGTCAGGTCGCACACGCCCCGGCGCAGCAGCACCTCGGCCGCGTGCAGCACCCGCTCCTCGGTGCCCTCCGGCAGCACGACCCGTCGCCTGTCGGAACGGGCCTGCTCCAGCAGCTTGTGCTCGAACATCATCGGGGTGACCCGGTCGGTGCTGGGGGCGCTCACGCGCGCGGCCAGCTCGGCCGTGTCGGCGTACCGCTCGAACAGGCCCAGCGCGGTCTCCGCCTTGCGCGGGGTGGCCGCGGTCATCTTGCCCTCCAGCGAGAACAGCCGCTCGGCGGTGGGGAAGCTGTTGCCGGCCACCGAGAGCACCGGGGTGCCCGGGGCGAGGCGGGCGGCGAGGGTGAGGATCTCGTGGCTCGGCACCTCGTTCAGGGTGAGCAGCACGCCGGCTATCGGCGGGGTGCCGGCGCTGTGCGCGGCCAGCGAGCCGACGACCAGGTCGGCGCGGTCGCCCGGGGTGACGACCAGGCAGCCGGGGGTCAGGGCGCCGAGGAGATTGGGCAGCATGGCGCCGCCGAAGACGAAGTCCAGCGCGTCCCGGGCCAGGCCCGAGTCGTCGCCGAGCAGGACCTTGGCGTCGAGGAGGTGGGCGATCTGGGAGACGGTCGGCGCGGACAGCGCGGGCTCGTCGGGTACGACGTAGCAGGGCACCGGGAGCCGGTTCGCGAGCCGCTCGGCGATCTCGTCCCGGTCCTCGCGGGCCACCCGGTTGGTGACCGTCGCCAGCACGTCGCAGCCCAGGCCGTCGTAGGCGCGGTATGCGTTGCGGGTCTCGGCCAGCACCGACTCGGCGGTCTGCCGGCGGCCGCCGACCACCGGGATCACGGAGGCGCCGAACTCGTTGGCGAGACGGGCGTTCAGGGACAACTCGTCCGGCAGCTGGGTGTCGGCGAAGTCGGTGCCGAGGACGAGGACGACGTCGTAGTCGCGCGCCACCAGGTGGAAGCGGTCGACCAGCGCGGAGACCAGCTCGTCGGTGCCCTGCTCGGCCTGGAGCGCGGACGCCTCGTGGTAGTCCATGCCGTAGACGGTCGCCGGGTCCTGCGAGAGGCGGTACCGCGTCCGCAGCAGCTCGAACAGCCGGTCGGGGCCGTCGTGCACGAGCGGACGGAACACGCCCACCCGGTCGACCTGCCGGGTCAGGAGCTCCATGACCCCCAGCTCCACGACCTGGCGGCCGTCACCGCGGTCGATCCCGGTCACGTACACGCTGCGCGTCACGTGTCCCACTCCGTTCCTCATGTCTTATGTCGTGATGTCTTATGTCGTGAATGTCGCGTCGGGGCATAAAAATCGCTCACCGAGGTGAGCAGAACCCTCTTGACAATACCCCCGGTGCCGGATAAGGCGCCCGTCAAGTTCCTCGCCGTCCCGGAGGACGTGAAAGAATCGACAGCGGCTCACCGGTACCCACAGCGAGCAGGAGACACAGCACGATGCGCATCGGAGTTCTCACCGCAGGCGGCGACTGCCCCGGCCTGAACGCCGTGATCCGTTCGGTCGTGCACCGGGCGGTGGCGCAGTACGGCGACGAGGTCATCGGCTTCGAGGACGGCTACCGGGGTCTGCTCGACCGTCACTACCGCACCCTCGACCTGGACGGCGTCAGCGGCATCCTGGCCCGCGGCGGCACCATCCTCGGCTCCTCCCGGCTGGAGCGCGACCGGCTGCGCGAGGCCTGCGACAAGGCGACCGACATGGTCGAGGAGTTCGGCATCGACGCGCTGATCCCGATCGGCGGCGAGGGCACGCTGACCGCGGCCCGCATGCTCTCCGACGCGGGTCTCCCGGTCGTCGGCGTCCCCAAGACCATCGACAACGACATCTCCTCCACCGACCGCACCTTCGGCTTCGACACCGCCGTCGGCGTGGCCACCGAGGCGATGGACCGCCTGAAGACCACGGCCGAGTCCCACCAGCGGGTGATGGTCGTCGAGGTCATGGGCCGGCACGCCGGCTGGATCGCCCTGGAGTCCGGCATGGCCGCCGGCGCCCACGGCATCTGCCTGCCCGAGCGGCCCTTCGACCCCGCACACCTGGTCAAGATGGTCGAGGAGCGCTTCGACCGAGGCAAGAAGTTCGCCGTCATCTGCGTCGCCGAGGGTGCCCACCCCGTCGAGGGCACCATGGACTACGTCAAGGGCGAGATCGACCAGTACGGCCATGAACGCTTCCAGGGCATCGGTACGGCGCTCGCGTACGAGCTGGAGCGGCGCCTCGGCAAGGAGGCCAAACCGGTCATCCTCGGCCACGTCCAGCGCGGCGGCGTGCCCACCGCCTACGACCGTGTGCTCGCCACCCGCTTCGGCTGGCACGCCGTCGAGGCCGCGCATCGCGGCGAGTTCGGCAGGATGACCGCGCTGCGCGGCACCGACATCCGGATGGTGCCGCTCGCGGAGGCGGTCACCGAGCTGAAGACGGTGCCGAAGGACCGGATGGACGAGGCCGAGTCGGTCTTCTAGGCCGTCCTGTCCTCCGCGCTCTTCCAGAAGTTCTCCACGATCCGGTCGAGGAACTCCCGGCCGGACTCGCTGGCGCTCCTGCTGCCGCCGCCCCAGCTGAGAGTGGCGGCCATGTGGCCCTGGTAGTCCTCGTGCAGTTCCTGCAGGACGCCTTCCAGCACGGTCCGGCCCATGGGCGCCAGCTTCGCCACCGGCCGCACATAGGCCTGCCAGCGGGTGGTCACCGCGCTGTGCAGGAGCTCGGCGAGCTTCGCCTCGCGGCCGGTGACGGCGACGAAGTCGGGCAGGGCGAGATCCAGCACCTGCGCGAGTGCGGCCGACTGGCGCTCGTTGCCCCGCCACTGCCCGCTCTCCTCCATGCGCAGATAGTCGCGCAGGTTCATGTCGACGGCCCGGGCGACGTCCTCGGGCGCGACGGCGCGCGCGATGCGATGCTCGCGCAGGGTCTGCGGCCGGCCGAGGAGTTCGCCCGGCGAACACCACAACACGCCCGCCAGGGCGGTGAGTTCCGGGTGGCTGGGGGCGACGGAGCCGCGTTCCCAGGCGATCACCAGATCGGGTGTGACGTACGGCAGCCCGTACGAGGCCCGCATGCCGTAGGCGACGTGCTCGGGTCCCATACCGAGCGCGGCGCGCAGCCGGCGGGCCGCCGGGGCGTTGAAGGGGGGAGCTGAGGGTTGGCGCACCTCGCACAAGCTAGGGCCGCTGTGACGGGATGGCTACGGGCTGTTCGGACAGGATCCCGGATTGGCGGAACGTACAGTTCCGTCCGTTCGGTATGTAACGGACGGAACACCCTTCCCGTCCTCCCGTTGACCCCCCGAGTGCGTCGGTGCGGATTTCTCGCGAACGCCGAGCCGGCCACGTCGGCGCGCCGTACGTCCCCACCAGGGCCGGGCTGGTCCGCTGCGGCGCCGCGGCACAGCCTGCGATCCAGGAAGGCCGCGCGTCAACGCGTGGGCGGAGTCGCGAAGGTCCTCATCAGCCGCGCGCCCGCCCCGGTGTTCACCGCGCCTGCGGAACCCACCGGTACACCAGCTCCGGCCTGCCCACCTGTCCGTACAGCGGGCTCCGGGCGGCGCGGCCCGCCTCCACCAGGTGCTCCAGATACCGCCGGGCGGTGATCCGGGAGATGCCCACGGTCTCGGCCAGCGCCGCCGCCGTGAGGCCTTCCTCCGCCTCCCGCAGGGCGCCCGCAACCCGTTCCAGGGTCGGCCCGCTCAGCCCCTTGGGCAGCGCGGCGGGCGACGGCGCCCGCAGCGCCGCGAGGGCGCGGTCGACCTCGTCCTGGCCGCTCGCCTCGCCGGCCGCCGCGTGGAACTCGGCGTAGCGCGCCAGCCGATCCCTCAGCGTCGCGAAGGTGAACGGTTTCAACACGTACTGGACGACCCCCAGCGAGACACCCTCCCGCACCACCGCCAGATCGCGGGCCGAGGTGACCGCTATGACGTCGGCGTGGTGCCCGGCCGCGCGCAGGGAGCGGGCGAACTGCAGCCCGTGCACGTCCGGGAGGTGCAGGTCGAGCAACAGCAGGTCCACGGCGGTGCGGTCCATGATCCGGCGGGCCTCGGCGCCCGTGTGCGCCTTGCCGACGGCCACGAAGCCGGGAACCCGGCCGACGTACATCACATGGGCGTCGGCGGCCACCGGGTCGTCCTCGACCACGAGCACGCGGATGGGCTGCTGTTCCCGGGTCATCTGCCGTCCCTCGCCGCCGACCGCAGCGGCAGCCGCACCTCGAACACCGCTCCGCCCTCGCCATCCTCGCCGGACTCCGCCACCGTCAACGTGCCCTCGTGGCGGTTCACCGCCTGCCGGACCAGGGCCAGCCCGAGGCCCCGGCCGCCGGGACCGGCCGGCTTCGTCGAGAACCCCCGCTGGAATACCAGGTCGGCATGGTCCGGGTCGACACCTGGGCCCGTGTCGGACACCCGCAGCACCACTTCGGTCTGCGAGGCGTACGCCGTCACGGTCACCCGGGCCCGGACGCTGCCCTGCGCCGCGTCGACCGCGTTGTCGATGAGGTTGCCGAGAATGGTGACGAGGTCCCGCGCGGACAGGTCGTCCGGGAGCAGGCCGTCGTCGAGGCGGCTGTCCGGGGACACCACCAGCTCCACGCCCCGCTCGTTGGCCTGGGCCGTCTTGCCCAGCAGCAGGGCGGCGAGCACCGGTTCGCCGACCGCCGCGACCACCTGGTCGGTCAGGGCCTGGGCCAGTTCCAGTTCCGCCGTGGCGAACTCCACCGCCTCCTCCGCCCGGCCCAGCTCGATCAGTGACACCACGGTGTGCAGCCGGTTCGCCGCCTCGTGCGCCTGCGAGCGCAGGGCCTGGGTGAATCCCCGCTCCGAGTCCAACTCGCCCATCAGCGACTGGAGTTCAGTGACGTCGCGCAGGGTGACGACCGTGCCGCGGCGCTCCCCGCCGGACACCGGGGAGGTGTTCACCACCAGCACCCGGGACGCGGTCAGATGCACCTCGTCCACCCGGGGCTCGGAGGACAGCAGCGCCCCGGTCAGCGGGGCCGGCAGACCCAGCTCGGCGACCGAGCGGCCGATCACCTCCTCCTCGGTGGCGACGCCGAGCAGCTCCCGCCCGCCGTCGTTGATCAGTGCCACCCTGTACTGCCCGTCCAGCATCAGCAGTCCTTCGCGGACCGCGTGCAGCGCCGCCTGGTGGTAGTCGTGCATCCGGCTCAGCTCGGTGGCGTTCATGCCGTGGGTGTGGCGCCGCAGCCGCGCGTTGACCACGTACGTGCCGACCGCGCCCAGCAGCAGGGTGGCGCCGGCGACGCCGAGCAGGGCCGTGACCTGGTTCTGGACCCGTTCGCTGATCGTCTCCACGGTGATGCCGGCGCTCACCAGGGCGACGATCCGGCCGTTGTCGTTCACCGGCGTCACGGCACGCACGGAGGGGCCGAGCGTGCCGGTGTAGGTCTCGGTGAAGGTGCGGCCGTGCTGGGCGGGGGCGATGGTGCCGAGGAAGCGTTTGCCGATCTGTTTCGGGTCGGGGTGGGTCCAGCGGATCCCGGACGGGGTCATGATCGTGACGAAGTCGACGTTCGCGTCCCGTGTGACCTGCAGGGCGTACGGCTCCAGGAGGGCGGACGGGTCACTGGTGCGGACGGCCGCGCGGACCGAGGGGGAGTCGGCGATCGAGCGGGCCACCGCGGTGGCCTGCCGGGCGGCCGCGTCCTCGGCCTGGCTCTTGTCGCTGACGTAGGTGAACAGCGCGTACCCGGTCACGACCACCGCTATCAGCACGGCCTGCATGGCGAACAGCTGGCCGGCCAGGCTGCGGGGGCGCGAGAGGGACGGAAAGCGCATGTCAGCAGTGTGCCTCTCCGGTTAAGCGTGAACTAAATGAACGGAAGGGTGACCGCCCTCACAGGGCGGGAGATAGTCACGGCATCCCCCACAACCCCCGGACGTGAGCCGCACGCCGGTGATGCCGACGAAGACGTCAAGGAGGGCAGCCGTGGCCGCCAGCACCCCCGATACGGCACCTGCCGTACCCCGCGTGAAGCGGGACCGGACCCACTATCTGTACATCGCCGTCATCGCGGCGGTCGTCCTCGGCATCGCCGTGGGGCTCATCTGGCCCGATGCCGCGGTCCAGCTGAAACCGCTCGGTACCGGTTTCGTGAACCTGATCAAGATGATGATCTCGCCGATCATCTTCTGCACGATCGTGCTGGGCATCGGGTCCGTGCGGAAGGCCGCCAAGGTCGGCGCCGTCGGCGGTATCGCCCTCGGCTACTTCCTCGTGATGTCGCTCGTCGCGCTGGCCATCGGGCTCGTCGTCGGCAACGTGCTGCACCCCGGGGACGGGCTGCACCTGACCAACGCGCTCAAGCAGACCGGTCACGCCCAGGTGGCCAGCGACGCGCTGCCGCCCGTCGACTTCGTGCTGTCGATCATCCCGACCACGTTCGTCTCCGCCTTCACCGAGGGCCAGGTCCTCCAGACGCTGCTGGTGGCCCTGCTCGCCGGGTTCGCGCTGCAGGCCATGGGATCGGTGGGGCAGCCGGTGCTGCGGGGCATCGAGCACATCCAGCGGCTCGTCTTCCGCATTCTGTCGATGGTCATGTGGGCCGCGCCGATCGGCGCGTTCGGAGCGATCGCGGCCGTCACCGGCTCGGCCGGCCTGGACGCGCTCAAGAGCCTCGCCGTGCTGATGCTCGGCTTCTACGTCACCTGCGTCCTGTTCGTCTTCGTGGTGCTCGGCGCGATCCTGCGGATCGTCTCGGGGCTGAACGTCTTCTCGCTGCTCAAGTACCTGGCGCGGGAGTTCCTGCTGATCCTGTCCACCTCCTCCTCCGAGTCCGCGCTGCCGCGGCTGATCGCGAAGATGGAGCACCTGGGGGTCAGCAAGCCGGTCGTCGGTATCACCGTGCCGACCGGTTACTCCTTCAACCTCGACGGCACGATGATCTACATGACCATGGCGTCGCTGTACATCGCCGACGCGCTGGGCACGCCCATGTCGGTGGGCGAGCAGATCCCGCTGCTGCTGTTCCTGCTGCTGGCGTCCAAGGGCGCGGCGGGCGTCAGCGGCGCCGGTCTCGCCACCCTGGCCGGGGGCCTGCAGTCGCACAAGCCGGCGCTGGTCGACGGGGTCGGGCTGATCGTCGGCATCGACCGGTTCATGAGCGAGGCGCGCGCCCTGACGAACTTCGCGGGCAACGCCGTCGCCACGGTGCTGGTGGGCACGTGGACGAAGGAGATCGACAAGGAGCGGGTGCGGCAGGTGCTCGCGGGTGAGCTGCCGTTCGACGAGACCACGCTGATGGACGAGGGCAGGGGGACGGTGACCGAGGTTCCCGAGCCCAGGGAAGAGGAGCTGGCCAAGGCCTGATCCACCGCACGGAACTCCGGACGCCCGGCCCCGCCTGAACCCGGGCCGGGCGTCCGGGAACCGCCGCCGGGCGCCTGAGTCTCCCCCGTACCTCAGCCGCCCGGCCTCCTTCGTTCACTCACTCACCTTCGCCACCAGCGCGGTGGCCGGAGAGGCGGGTACGCCCGCCGCGGTCAGCACCGTGACCGCGGCCGAGCGGCCCGCCTCCTGTGCTGCCAGGAGGCCGTCGTTCACCGCCTCCATCACCGCGAAGAGCATCTGCTCGTGCACGTAGGCCAGGGCCGGGGCCGGTAGCGGCGAGCTGAACACGCCCTCGTCCAGCCCCTGTTGGAGGAGCCGGACCTTGCCCGCCCGCAGGGGGGCGAGACGTTCGCGGATGCCCTGGACGGTGACCGTGCGCTGGGCCAGTGCGACCAGCAGCCGGTAGCGGTCCGCGACCTCCCACAGGGCCAGCACCGAGCGGGCCACCGACTCCGCCGGGTCCGTCACCCCGTCGCGGGCGTGGGCGTCCACGGCCATCAGCGCCTCCACCGCCCCGTCGACGAGCGTGCTGATCAGCGCCTCACGGCTGGGGAAATGGCCGTACACCGTCCGTCGCACGACTCCCGCGGCGCGCGCGATCTGGTCCATGGAGGCGTCGGGATCGCGCAGCAGTTCGGCGAGGGCGACGTCGAGGATGCGGCGCCGGTTGGCGTCGGCGCGGCTGGTGTTACCCGTGGTCATGGCGGCCATTCTGCCCTCCCTTCCGACTTGCACGGCGCTGTGCAACGGCGTACATTGCACATGATCGTGCAATTGCACATCATTGTGCAAGTCAGCACTCCGCACCCGTCACCGTCGCGCACCTGAGGAAGGCGACCCCTGCCATGCGACTCGTCATGACCGAACCGGTCGAGAAGATGGAGCGCCCGTACGCCCGGCGCTGGTGGGCACTGCTCGTGCTCTGCCTGAGCCTGCTGATCATCGTGATGGCGAACACCGCCCTCACGGTCGCCGCGCCCGACATGACGAAGGACCTCGGGCTCTCCAGCGCCGACCTGCAGTGGGTGATCGACGGCTACACCGTCCCCTACGCGGCCCTGATGCTGCTGCTCGGCGCCATCGGCGACAAGTACAGCCGACGCGGGGCGCTCGTCCTCGGGCTCGTGGTGTTCGGCGGCGGCGCCGTCTTCGGCTACCTCGCCGACAGTGCGGCGACCGTCGTCGCGGCCCGTGCCGTGATGGGCGTCGGCGCCGCTCTGATCATGCCCGCCACGCTCTCCCTGCTCGCCGCCACCTTCCCGCGGGCGGAGCGGGCCAAGGCCATCACCTTTTGGACCGCCACCGCCGGCCTCGCCATCGCCGCCGGTCCCGTGGTCGCGGGTGCCCTGCTGCGCGGCCACGGCTGGTCCTCGACCTTCCTGATCAACGTGCCCATCGCGGCCGTCGCCGTCGTCGCCGCGTTCGTCCTCGTACCGCCCTCCCGGGCCGGCCACCACGACCGCATCGACTACGTCGGCGGCCTGCTGTCGGTCATCTGGACCGGCTCCCTCGTCTACATGATCATCGAGGGCCCGCACTTCGGCTGGGGCGTGAAGGCCGTCACGGCGGCCGCCGTGGCCGGCGCGGGCCTGGTCGCCTTCGTGGTGTGGGAGCTGCGCCACCCGCGCCCGATCCTCGACGTCCGCCGCTTCGCGCACCGCCGCTTCGCGGGCTCCAACCTCGCCGTCGCCCTCTTCTTCCTCGCCGTCTTCGGCGCCTTCTACTACCTCACCCAGCACCTGCAGTTCGTCCTGGGCTACGACGCCCTGGAGACCGGCGTACGGATGCTGCCGCTGGCCGGCGCGGTCTTCGTCGGCTCCGCCCTGACCGGCGTCCTGACGCCACGCGTCGGCATGAAGTGGACCGTCACGGCGGGCATGGTCGGCGGCACGACCGCTCTCGCGCTGCTCAGCCGGGTCGACGCGGGCTCGACGTACGCCGATTTCGCGGCCCCGCTGATCATCCTCGGCCTCGCCATCGGCCTCGCCCTCTCGCCCTGCACCGACGCGATCATGGGCGCCTTCCCGGAGTCCGAGCTGGGCGTCGGCGGCGCGGTCAACGACACCTCGCTGGAGCTCGGCGGCTCGCTCGGCATCGCGATCCTCGGCTCGCTGCTCGCCACCTCGTACGGCAACCACCTCGACGACGCCACCGCCGGCAGCAGGCTCCCGGCGAGCGCCCTCGACACCGCGCAGGACTCGGTCGGCGCCGGGTACGCCGTCGCCCAGGGCATCGGCGAGAAGGCGCACGCGCTGGCCGCGCAGGCGGCCAAGGCCTCCGACCCCCAGCAGGCCGCGCAGCTCAGGCAGCAGGCCACCGAACTCGCCGCCGCTGCCCGCCGGATGACCGACGCGGTCGGCTCCGCCTTCTCCGACGCCGTCGCCCACACCAGCCTGGTCGGAGCGGTGATCCTCGGCATCGGCACGGTCCTGGTGGCGTTCCTGCTGCCGCGCCGTGGAGCCGCCGCGCCGGACGTGAAGACGCGGGAGAAGGAACTCGCGGAGAGCGCCGCCGGCTGAACGGTTCCCGCCTCCATCCATTAGCGTGCCGCTCCGGGATCAATCGGAACGGCACGCTCGTGCGTGGCGTCAGTACGTGTGAATCGTGTTTGGGAGGCTCGGGGGATGACGATCGACTGGGACCGGCGGACCTGTGCGCGCAAGGGGCATGTCACCTACGCGCCCGACGACCCCCGGCTGCGGATCCGGCTGCACGCCGAGACCGCGCTGGGGGACGTGTGGCGCTGTCTGCGCTGCGGTGACTTCGTGCTCGGCGAGCCGCACGGGTCGGGGCCGGCCGCGGATGCCCCGCTCGTACCGCGCGGCAAGGTGCTCCGGGACCTGTTCATCCTGCGCTTCCTCGCGATCGAGCGGGCCGTGCGCGGGGTGTTCATCGTGCTGGTCGCGGTCGCGGTGTGGAAGTTCAGCAACAGCCAGGACGCGGTGCGCCGGCTCTTCAACGCGAACCTGGACGTCTTCCGCCCTGTCTTCAGGCACTTCCACTACGACCTCGACCACTCACCGGTCGTCGGCTCCATCCAGAAGGCGTTCGGTTACAAGCACTCCACGCTGCTTGTGGTCGCCGCCCTGCTGCTCGCCTACGCGCTGATCGAACTGGTGGAGGCGGTCGGCCTCTGGTACGCCAAGAGGTGGGCCGAGTACCTGACCGTCGTCGCGACCGCCGCCTTCCTGCCGCTGGAGATCTACGAGCTCACCGAGAAGGTCAGCTATCTGAAGATCGCCACGCTGGTCCTGAACGTCCTCGCGGTCCTCTACATCGCCCTGGCCAAGCGCCTGTTCGGCCTGCGCGGCGGCCGCCGCGCGTTCGAGGAGGAGCGGCACAGCGCCTCCCTGATGGAGGTGGAGGAGTCGGCGGGGGTGACCGTCTGACAGGAGAGGAGCGCACCGCTTGCCTTGACGCCCACGTCAAGCCCTACGGTCGTAGGCATGCGAATCGGCGAGCTGGCCGCACGGGCCGGGACCACCACCCGCACGCTGCGCTACTACGAGGCACGCGGGCTGCTGCCGGCCCGCCGTGACGGCAAGGGGCACCGCACCTACGACGAGGGTGATCTGCGGCTGCTGGAGCAGATCCGTACGCTGCAGGACTTCGGCTTCGAGCTGGAGGAGACGCGGCCCTTCGTGGAGTGCCTGCGCGCCGGGCACCCGGAGGGCGACTCCTGTCCGGCCTCGCTCGCGGTCTACCGGCGCAAGCTGGACGAGCTGGACGCGCTCATCGGGCAGCTGTCGGCGGTGCGGGAGACGGTCGCCGGGCAGCTGCGGCGGGCCGAGGTGGCCCGTGACGAGCTGGCCGCCGAGGCGCTGGTTCCGGGGGGCCCGGAGCCCGTGTGCGAACTGGGAGGGCTTGCGCGATGAGCTTGGTGAGCGGACTGGCCGAGGTGACGGACGCGGATTTCGACACGGAGGTGAAGGGCTCGGAACTGCCGGTGCTGGTGCAGTTCACGGCCGACTGGTGCGGGCCGTGCCGGCAGCTCGCGCCGGTGCTGAGGGACATCGCCTCCGAGGAGGGCGACCGGCTGAAAATCGTACAGCTCGACGTGGACCGCAATCCGGAGACGACCATCGCCTACGGCGTGCTGTCGACGCCGACCCTGATGGTGTTCCGGGACGGTGAGCCGGTGCGGTCGATGGTGGGGGCGCGGCCGAAGCGGCGGCTGCTGGAGGAACTGGCCGATGTGCTGTAGCGGCCTGCGGTAATACGTTCAGCCCACGAAAAAATCCCCTGAGCAATTGCGCTCGGGGGATTTCTGTGCGTATATTCAGTGGTTCGCGACTTCAATTCGGATGAGTCGCGGGGAAGTCCAACGAGCACAGTATATCCGGGCGGGAGCGGAATTGTCAAACACCGAATTTCCGGACGATGAATTGCGTCGCGAGCAGGAATTCATCGACGGACTGTACGCGCGCGTGGACGTGCTGCGCGGCGCGGCCGAGTCCTCGGTCACGGACGCGCTCGCCCAGGGCGACAAGCCCATGCAGGCCCGGTTGGAGCGGGACATCCTGGTCGCCGAGCGGTCGGGGCTGCTCGCCGCGCTGAACGCCGTCGACGGCTCGCTCTGCTTCGGCCGGATCGACCTGGCCGACGGCGCCGCCCACCACATCGGCCGGATCGGGCTGCGCGAGGACGACGCCGAGCGCACCCCGGTCCTCATCGACTGGCGGGCCGACGTCGCCCGCCCCTTCTACCTGGCCACCGGTCACACCCCGATGGGCCTGCGCCGCCGCCGGCACATCACCACCCGGGGCCGGACCGTGACCTCCCTGCACGACGAGATCCTCGACCTCGGCGACGCCACCCGCACCGGGTACGAGGACCACAACGGGGACGCGGTGCTGCTGGCCGCGCTGAACTCGGCGCGCACCGGCCGCATGAGCGACATCGTGCAGACCATCCAGGCCGAGCAGGACGAGATCATCCGGGCGCCCTACCGCGGGGTGCTGGTCGTGGAGGGCGGCCCCGGCACCGGCAAGACGGCGGTCGCGCTGCACCGCGCCGCCTACCTGCTCTACGAGTACCGCGAGCTGCTGGCCCGCCGGGCCGTGCTGATCGTCGGACCCAATCCGGCCTTCCTCGGCTACATCGGCGAGGTGCTGCCCTCGCTCGGCGAGACCGGCGTGCTGCTGGCCACGGTCGGCGAACTGTTCCCCGGGGTAAAGGCCACCGCCACCGACACCCCCGAGGCGGCCGCCGTGAAGGGCCGCGCCGCCATGGCCGACGTGCTCGCCGCCGTCGTCCGCGACCGGCAGGCCCTGCCTGACCCGGTCATCGCCATCCGGCACGACCGCGAGGTCCTGATGCTCGACGACGGTCTGGTCTCCGTCGCCCGTGAGCGCACCCGCGCCGCCAGGCTGCCGCACAACGCCGCCCGCGAGCACTTCGAGGGGTACATCCTCAACACCCTCACCGAGCTCTACGCCGAACGCGTGGGCACCGACCCGTACGACGGCAGCAGCCTGCTCGACGCCTCCGACATCAGCCAGATCCGCGACGAGCTCGCCGAGAACCCGGAGGTCTGGTCCGCGATCGACCAGCTGTGGCCGAGGATCACCCCGCAGCGGCTGGTCGCCGACTTCCTGGCCGAACCGGACGCCCACCTGCCGGAGGCGGACGCGGACGCGATCCGCCGGCCCGTGACCCGCGCCTGGACCGTCGCCGACGTCCCGCTGCTGGACGAGGCGGCCGAACTCCTCGGCGAGGACGACCGGCTGGCGCGGGCCCGCGCCGAGCGCGAGCGCGAGACGCAGATCGCGTACGCGCAGGGCGTGCTGGACGTCTCGTACGCCTCCCGGACCTACGAGTTCGAGGACAAGGAGGACGGTGACCCGGACGCGTCGGAGGTGCTGTCCGCGCACGACATCATCGACGCCGAGCGCTTCGCGGAGCGGCAGGAGGAGGCCGACCACCGCAGCGCCGCCGAGCGGGCCGCGGCCGACCGCACGTGGGCGTTCGGGCACATCATCGTGGACGAGGCGCAGGAGCTGTCCCCGATGGCCTGGCGGCTGCTGATGCGGCGCAGCCCGACCCGCTCGATGACCCTGGTCGGCGACCCGGCCCAGACCGCCGAGGCGGCCGGCGTCGGCTCCTGGGCGGACATCCTCGCCCCCTATGTCGAGGACCGCTGGGAGCACACCCGTCTCGGCGTCAACTACCGCACCCCGGCCGAGATCATGGAGCTGGCCGCGGCCGTGGTCCGCGCCGAGCACCCGGACTTCGAACCGCCGAGCTCGGTCCGCTCCACGGGCGTACGGCCCTGGGTGCGGCAGACCGACGGCGACCTGCCCGAGGCCGTGGCGAAGGCGGTCGCCGAACTCACCCCGGCCGAGGGGCGCCTCGCGGTCATCGCGCCGCGCGAGCTGCACCGCTCCCTGGCCACCCGGCTGGACGGCGTCACGGCGGGCGCCGAGCCCGACCTGACCCGTACGGTCGTCCTGCTCGACCCCCGCCAGGCAAAGGGTCTGGAGTTCGACTCGGTCCTGGTGGTGGAGCCGGCCCGCTACGGCACGAGCGACCTGTACGTCGCCCTGACCCGCGCCACCCAGCGGCTCGGGGTGCTCTCCACGGGCGAGCTGCCCACGGCGCTGGCCGTAGGCGTCACCGAGCGGTAGCGGTCGGGGAGGAGCTCCCGCCGGCCGTCGGCGAGGCGGACGGCGGTGGGTAGCTCGGGTGCAGCGAGGAGGACAGGGGGGCCAGCTTCGCGCAGAGCGCGGTCGGGAAGGCCGGTTCCCTGCGCCGCACGGCCGCGCACCCTCCGGCCGCGCTCTCGAAGAACGGCTCCCAGCCGGAGCGCTTCGCGCGGAGGAAGTAGCGGTCGCCGAGGCGGGACGTGCAGGCGGAGTCCCTGGTGTCGTCCCCGCACGCCGGTCCGGTGCGCCAGGAGAAGTCCAGGACCAGCCACTTCCCGTCGCAGTGCTCGGCGTCGCGGTAGGAGTGCATGGGCGCGCCGACGGCGATCATCGCCTGCTCGTAGGAGGCGGTGGTGCAGCCCGTGGCCGGCGGGTGGCAGCCGAGCCGGCCGCACAGCCGCAGCGCGGGCGCCTTGGCGCCGTCGGGGGTGAAGACCGTGTGGTTGTCGACCACCAGTTCCCGCTCGCCCAGCGGCTCGGGCAGCCGTACGTGGACCGTGGCGGTCCTCTCCTTGGTGCACCCGGAACGCCGGTCACCGGACGGCGAGCTGAAGGAGACCTGCACATGCACGGTGCCCGGCACGGCGCCGTACTGGGCGTCGGTGTCCACGGCCTTGAGGTTCCGCACGCAGGGGTGCTCGCCCCTGGGCACGTCCGCGTCCAGGCTCAGCGTGCGGTGGTCGGCGGCGAGCCGGGCGGCGGTGACCGCGGAGGGCTCGAAGACGGTCCACGGGATCGGCCCGGTCTCCGTGGGCGCCGGGCCTCCGGCCACCCGTGTGCCGCAGCCGCCCAGGAACAGGACGGCCACGGCACACAGCAGGGCGGTCGGTGATCTGTGAGGTCGCACGCGTCCCAGTCCCCCCGTGGTGCACCGAAGTTGACCTGGGGGCACTATAAGGGCGCGGCGCCGCCCGGTCAGGCCGGCCGGAGCCAGACCGTGGCCAGCGGGGGGAGGGTGAGCCGGATGCTCGCGGGGCGGCCGTGCCATCCCTGGGGCTCCGGTTTGACGATGTCGGGGTGCGTGACATCGCCGCCGCCGTACCGCGCGGCGTCCGTGTTCAGCGACTCGTGCCAGGCCGGTACGTCGTCCGGGACTCCGAGCCGGTAGTCGTGCCGGACGACCGGGGAGAAGTTCGACACCGAGAGCAGGGGAGAGCCGTCGGCGTCGAGGCGCAGGAAGGCGAAGACGTTGTCGTCCGCCGCGTCCCCGGTGATCCACTGGAAACCCGCCGGGTCGGTGTCCCGCTGCCACAGCGCCGGGGTCGCCCGGTACAGCGCGTTCAGGTCCCGTACGCAATCCCGTACACCCCGGTGGTCGGACTCGGCGCCGTAGGACGGGTCGAGCAGCCACCAGTCCGGCCCGTGCGCCTCGGACCACTCGGCGCCCTGCGCGAACTCCTGGCCCATGAAGAGAAGTTGCTTGCCGGGGTGGGCCCACATGAAGCCCAGGTAGGCGCGGTGGCCCGCACGCTGCTGCCACCAGTCGCCGGGCATCTTCGACACCAGGGACCGCTTGCCGTGCACGACCTCGTCGTGGGAGATCGGCAGCACGTAGTTCTCGCTGTACGCGTACACCATGGAGAACGTCATCTCGTGGTGGTGGTACTTGCGGTGCACCGGCTCGTGGGTCATGTACTGCAGCGAGTCGTGCATCCAGCCCATGTTCCACTTCAGGCCGAAGCCGAGCCCGCCGAAGCCGCTCGGGCCCTTGTGGTGGGTGGGGCGGGTGACCCCGTCCCAGGCGGTGGACTCCTCTGCGATGGTCACCACACCGGGGCAGCGCCGGTAGACGGTGGCGTTCATCTCCTGCAGGAAGGCCACCGCGTCCAGGTTCTCCCGGCCGCCGTGCTCGTTGGGGGTCCACTGGCCCGGTTCCCGCGAGTAGTCGAGGTAGAGCATGGAGGCCACCGCGTCCACGCGCAGGCCGTCGATGTGGAACTCCTCGCACCAGTACACGGCGTTCGCCACCAGGAAGTTGCGCACCTCGCGGCGCCCGAAGTCGAACTCCAGGGTGCCCCAGTCCGGATGGGCGGCCCGCAGCGGATCGTGGTGCTCGTACAGCGGGCGCCCGTCGAACTCGGCCAGCGCCCAGTCGTCGCGCGGGAAGTGCGCCGGTACCCAGTCCATCAGCACGCCGATGCCGGCCTGGTGCAGCCGGTCCACCAGGTACTTGAAGTCGTCCGGGGTGCCGAGCCGGGCCGTCGGCGCGTAGAAGCCGGTGACCTGGTAGCCCCAGGAGCCGCCGAAGGGATGCTCTGCCACCGGCATCAGCTCCACGTGCGTGAAGCCCATCTCCCGGACATAGGCGGGGAGTTGGTCGGCCAGCTGCCGGTAGGTCAACCCCGGTCGCCAGGAGGCGAGGTGGATTTCGTAGACGGAGAAGGGAGCCTCGTTCACCGGGGTGTCCGCCCGGTGCGCCATCCACTCCCCGTCGGCCCACTCGTGGTGCGAGGCGTGCACGACCGACGCGGTCGCCGGCGGGGCCTCGGTGCGGCGGGCCAGCGGATCGGCGCGCAGGGTGCGTGAGCCGTCCGGGCGGGTGATCTCGAACTTGTACACCTCGCCCTCGCCGATCCCCGGCACGAACAGCTCCCACACCCCGGAGGAGCCCAGCGAGCGCATCGGGAAGCCGGTGCCGTCCCAGAAGTTGAAGGTCCCCGCGATCCGCACGCCCCGCGCGTCCGGCGCCCACACCGCGAACCGGGTGCCGGCCACGCCCTGATGGGTGGTGACATGCGCGCCGAGCGCCCGCCACAGCTGCTCGTGCCGTCCCTCGCCGATCAGATGCAGGTCCAGCTCGCCGAGCGTGGGGAGGAAACGGTAGGGGTCCTCGGTGTCCAGGACGTTCCCCTCGTACGCCACCAGCAGCCGGTGCTCCGGTGGGGCACTGAGCGGCAGCAGCCCGGAGAAGAACCCGTCGCCGTCGTCGTGCAGCTCGGCCCGCAGCTCGTCGGTGACCACCGTGACCGACAGCGCGTACGGCCGGAAGGCACGGAAGACGACCCCGCCGGGCACCGGGTGGGCGCCCAGCACCGAATGCGGGTCGTGGTGGGTGCCGTGCAGCAGCCGTTCACGGTCGGCGGGGGAGACGGCGGTCCCCGGCCGCTCGTGCATCGGCGCCTTCTGCTTCGGAACCGTTTTCTCCTCGGTCCTGCTGTGCTTCTTGCCCTTCGCGGTCACGGACGAGCCTCCTGGTCGGACGCGGCGAGGCGACGGATCGCCGAGAGCGGGACGGGGAGCCAGTCGGGGCGGTGCCGGGCCTCGTAGACGGCTTCGTAAACCGCCTTGTCGGTTTCGTAGGCCCGCAGCAGCACCGGGTCGGTGCGCGGATCGCGGCCGGCCACCTCCGCGTACCCACAGCAGTACGCCGCCCGGCAGGCCATGGCCCAGTCCGGGTCGGGCGGGCTCACCGAGTGGGCCGCGTAGTCGAAGGAGCGGAGCATCCCCGCGATGTCCCGCACCGGCGGCTGCGGCAGGCGCCGTTCGGCCGGCGGCCGGGCCGGCTCGCCCTCGAAGTCGATCAGCGACCACTCCCCGGAAGGCGAGCGCAGGCACTGCCCGAGGTGCAGATCGCCGTGGATCCGCTGGGCGGTCCAGGTGTGGCCCTCGGTGGCGAGGTCGGCCAGCGCCCGGTAGGCCGAGCGCAGCCCGCTCTCGTACGGCCGCAGGCCGGGCACCGCCTGCACGGCCGCCGCCAGCCGCTCGGTCATCCCCTCGGCCAGCGTCTGCAGCTGCACATGGCCGAGGGTGACCGTCGGCAGGGCGCGGGCGAGCGCGGTGTGCACCTCGGCGGTGGCCCGGCCCAGCGCCCGCGCCTCGGCGGCGAAGTCCTCGCCCTTGGCCAGCTCGCGCAGCGCCAGCTCCCAGCCGTCGCTCGCCCCGCTGACGAAGGGCTGGAGCACCGCCAGGACGTACGGCTCCTCGTCGATCTCGGCGCGCAGCCAGGCGGTCGGAGCGGGCACCCGGGGGCAGCCCTCGCGGGCCAGCGCCAGCGGTATCTCCAGGTCGGGGTTGACGCCGGGCACCACCCGGCGCAACAGCTTCAGGATGAACGTATCGCCGTAGACGACGGAGGAGTTGGACTGCTCGGCGGTCATCAGCCGGGCCACCAGGCCCTCCCGGATGTCCTGGCGAAGGTCCCGCTCGAAACGCAGCCCGCCGATGCGGGCCTGGGTGCGCAGGGCCTCCAGGAGCACCTCGGCGGGCCGGGGGTCGTACAGGGCCTCGTACACCGTGCGTCCGGCGAGCGGCCCTTCGTCCACATGTCCGATCAGCGCGGGCGCCAGCCGGGGCGGCAGCGCCTCGCGCACGCCTATGAGGAGCTGGTAGCAGTCGCCCGGATGGGGCTCGGCGCCCAGCACGGACGGCTGGTGGACGCGCACCAGCAGGTGGTAGAGGCCCAACCGGCCGTCGGGCGGCAGCAGTTCGGTGGCGGCCACGGGGGTGAACCCGGTGACCGGGCGGCCCTTGCCGGCGAACCAGCGCTGCCTCGGCAGCCACTCGCGCAGCAGGGGGTCGAGCGAAGCGAACAGGGAACTGAGAGCGCTGGAGGGGGTGACCGTTTCCGCCACGGGCGTCACGTCCTTTCCCCGGGTCGTCGGGGGTGTTACTGATGCGTGCCCCGGGTGGGACGGTGGAAACCGCCCCACCCACAGGGCGTTACGCCACGTCCCGGCGCAGCCGGAACCAGTAGAAGCCGTGCCCTGCGAGGGTGAGCAGGTACGGCAGCTCGCCGATCGCCGGGAAGCGGACCCCGCCGAACAGCTCGACGGGGTGCCGCCCGCCGAACCGGCTCAGGTCCAGCTCGGTGGGCTGGGCGAAGCGGGAGAAGTTGTGGACGCACAGCACGAGGTCGTCCTCGTACTCCCGGAGGAAGGCGAGCACCGCCGGGTTGGAGGACTGCAGCTCGTCGTAGGACCCCAGTCCGAAGGCAGGGTTCTGCTTGCGGATCTCGATCATGCGCCGCGTCCAGTGCAGCAGCGAGGACGGCGAGGACATCGAGGCCTCGACGTT
>NZ_JBFAWF010000010.1:0-225580 GCF_040680195.1 Streptomyces sp. NPDC052109
CCGCGGCCTCTTCGTCCGCACGGTCGTACCGATCGATGCCCTGTTCCGTCTTCCCACCCCCGCCAACCGCCGCTACCGGCACGCGCTCGCCCGCCAGCACGCGATCATCGACTCCGCGATCGCACAGCGCCGCCGGGGCAACGACCGCGAACCACTTGGTGAAGAAGGACCGCCCCACCCCCTTGAGGGCGAATTGCCGGTAGGCCTCGCTCAGGTCGCCGTCTCGGACCGCTTCGCGCGTGGTCCGGAGGACAGTGGGCATGCGCGCGTCGGACAGAGCCGATTCCGTGTACCGCGGCCCACGTCCGTTCGTGGTGCCCGAGCCCCAGATCATGACGGCCACGAACAGGTCACGCAGACTGTCGGGATCACGGTCACCCACGCGGTCACGGAGATGGGCCAGGTCGTCCCGGCTGATGAGCCGGTCACCGCTCGACCCGCTCGCACATCCAACGCCGATATCGAGTACGTGCGCCGCTCCGTGCGACTCCAACCGCGAGCGCCACGTTTCTGGACGGAAGCGCACGGGCCTCTGTTCGCAATCGCCGTAGCGGATAACGAGCTTGCGAAGCTGCTCCATCATGCTCCCCCTGGCCATGACGGCGGCGTGCCGTGAGCCACAGCGTATGGAAGTAGACGCCGAGAGGACACGCCTATCTGCGAGACGGACGGACCAGCCCCCAACTCGTAAACGAGCGGCGCATTGCCGAGCCGTTACCTGGTCAAGCCCAGCGACTGCATGCCACGACGCGCCCACGACATGGAATGACAGCGGCTGAGCGTGGCAACGAGCCCTCTGCCTGCCGGCGCCGCTGTGAGTGATCGCAAGATCTGCTCGCGCTCGTGATGGCACGGCGCGAGGAGGAGGGGATTCATGGGGCTCGTCAGATGGGGAGTCGCGGCAGTGGCGACAGGGATGAGCGTTCTGACCATGCTGCCTGGCACAGCCCAAGCCGCGCCCACGACGTCCGCCAGCGTCAAGCCGACCTGTTCCTTTGGTGAGATCACCGGTTCCGGGAACGGGTCCGGTGAACCGACCTCCACCAAGGCCGGGGCAGAACCTGGTCACCTACACCACCGTGCGTAACGCCAAGTCGGCGCCGCTGTCGGGAGTGTTCTTCGACTACGAGATGGTGGCGCCCAGCAACCACAAGGGCACGGCGCCAACCGTCTGGTGCAAGTTCAACGGCGGGTCGTGGCATCACTTGATCATGACCTGGTACCCGGCGACCAAGGCGTCTACCGCGCAATGGGTTGGCGGTGATGCTGTCCTCGGCAACCTTCCCGGCAACGCCATCCGCAAGATGGAGATGACCGTCGACTGCCCCTCCGGTGCCACGCGGGGTTTCTACCCCGGGACTCTCATGGCCGGAGCGAAGACGTGTGGCTCTCAGTTGCTGGGAGCGATCCAGGTAACAACCGCGTACGAACCACGGTAGCCACCGTCACGAGTACGTCGGCGGGCACGGCAGCCGTGACAGGGCGCATCGAGGGTGCCGGCCGTCAGCCGAGCGCGCCGAGGCTGGGCCGTTCCTGGGTCGTCCGAGGTCGCTCGACAGTGGCCAATGATGACCGACGTCGACTACCAGGCGCACGTGCCCATTGCTCCTGAACAGCGAAAACACAGTGCCCGCCGTTGGGTCCGGGGGAACGTGATCTCCACAGGTGGGAACCGCTCGCTGCGCTCGCGCGCGAAGGCGTTCGGGAGCTCCCGCCCGCCGCGTGCTTCGGGCCGACTCGGACCTGGCGTGCCCGACGGGTCGGCACGGTCCCTGCACTCTCCCGGCTACGTTCGCGCGGGAGCGCCCCGCGGCGCGTGACTGCGGGGCGCCTTGTGGGGTTCAGTCGATCTTCTCCCCGTTGTGCGTACCGCCCTTGCAGATGTTGTCCACCAGATCGGGCGTTCCGCCGCCCTGCCTGCACTGGGAAGGGGTGACGTAGGATGAGGCACCCTGTGCGGTGGCGGCGGTGGCGGTGGCGGCGCCTGTGAGGCCGAGTCCGGCGAGGGCTGCCGTGGCGATGACGCCGGCGAGGATTCGTCGAATGCGCATGTGGTTCCCCTTTCACGGATTGCCTCGACTGGGGCACTAGCCAGCCTGATCTTCACCCATGTGGGTGGCACGTCATGTTGCGCCATTCGGGTGACAGTGGTGTCGGGTGCGGGGTCGGGGACGCGACCCGTCGCACCGGCCCTGGAAGCATCGAGCGGTTCGGTATCTCGCCCTGCTCCCTCCGACCGTCGACCTCACCAAGGGGTGCATCACCGCGCAGTGGCGGCCGCCTCCGCCGGCTGACGCCGTTCACGTGATCGGTGGCTGGGTCGTCTCCGGGCCGTCCGAGTCGCTCGACGGCAGCCGAGGACGACCAACCGGCGGGCGGCCCGTGGGATCGGACTGGGCAGCGGCGTCGGCGATGTCGAGTGCCTCGGTCGGCATCGCTCGGACACCCGCATCACCGGCACTTCCTCCTTGAGCTCAGTCGGCCGCGCCCAGGTCCTCCGGCATGATCCGGCGCATGGCGCTGAGGGCGGGTTCTGCCGCCTTCAGGTCGAGGAGGGCCTGCTCGGCGCTTTCCCCCTCGCGGGCCAGGCCGCGATCAATGCGCTTGGCAGTGGCGTCGACCGCCGCCCGGACGACGTTCAGCTCGCGGGATGCCCGGAGCACCACTTCGGGGACGATCATCTGCGCCTCGGCGTAGCGATCCCGGTGGTCCCGCCGCGCCTCCTCGACCTGCGCGCGTTCGTCGTCGGTGTAGGCACCGTCTCGCAGGCGGTGAAGGGCGTCCTTCAGCACGGTGTGGAAATGCCGGGAGGCGCGGTTCACGCAGGTGTACGCGGCGCGCCGTTCGCCGAAGACCCGTCTTGTCTCCTCGGTCTTTCTCTCCTGTGCTCGCCGACGCTTCGTCGTCCAGGTCGTGACCACGGCGGCCAGCAGCGCACCGAGTACGCCGACGACGGCAGTGACCGTGGCGGCTGTCGTGGCGTGACCCTAGCGGCCGGCACACGCGAAGGCGTGAGAAGGGCCGGTGTGAACCGGGTCCACACCGGCCCTTCCCCGGGAACGGTCGCGCAGGAACGGTCGGACAAGAACGGTCGAACAGGAACTGTCAGAACGGCAGGAACTGCTGCAAGAGCTGCTCAGCCCCTCAGCCGCACTGGCAGGGGCCGCCGGACTGGCACCCGCAGCCGCAGCCCGAGCCGCAGCCGCACGCACCGATCAGCGGAAGGCTCCGGATCTCGGCGGGCTGGACGGTTTCGCGCTCCTGGGTGGGGTCGGGAGTGGTGCTGGGGGATTCGGCCATGGGTCCCTCCTTGACGCTGGGGCAGGGATGCCCTCGCCCATCTCATGCCCGTTTCCCTGGGCGCATCAACGGCGCACGGATGCGCCCACGCGCCCTCAAGAGCCGCCCCGGAAGCCCCCGAGACCACGGATGCCCTGGGTTGCGTCCGCAAGCCCTCGGTCCGCCGGTGTCGGGTCCGACCCGGAGGGGTCAGGCGCCCTCGACCCCCGTGACCGGCTGGATCTCGTCCGCGTGCTCGCCCGTGACCAGGTAGACGACGCGCTTGGCGACGGCCACGGCGTGGTCGGCGTACCGCTCGTAGTAGCGGCCGAGCAGGGTGACGTCCACCGCCGTCTCGATGCCGTGCTTCCAGCGCTCGTCGATCAGGTGCTGGAACAGCGTGCGGTGCAGCAGGTCCATCTCGTCGTCGTCCTGCTCCAGCTGCAGCGCGAGGTCGATGTCCTTGGTGATGATCACCTCGGCCGCCTTCGCCATCAGGCGCTGCGCGAGCTGGCCCATCTCCAGGATCGTGGCGTGCAGGTCCTGCGGGACCGCGCGCGAGGGGAAGCGCAGCCGGGCCAGCTTCGCCACGTGCTGGGCGAGGTCGCCGGAGCGCTCCAGGTCCGCGGACATGCGCAGGGAGGTGACGACGATACGGAGGTCGGTCGCCACCGGCTGCTGCCGCGCCAGCAGGGCTATCGCGCGCGCCTCCAGGTCGTGCTGGAGTTCGTCGACCTTCTGGTCCGCCTCGATCACGCTCTCCGCGAGCTTCAGGTCGGCGTCCAGGATGGCGGTCGTGGCGCGCCCGATCGCCGACCCGACCAGGCGGGTCATCTCCACCAGACCGTCACCGATCGAGTCAAGTTCCTCGTGGTACGCGTCCCGCATCAGGGTTACCTCTCCTACGTACGTGTTTTTGTGGGTTCCGGGGGCTGTGGCACCAAACGACACCAAACGACACCATCGCCCCGTGGCGAAACAGGCGGTGCGAACCCCACGCTCCCACGCTGTGGCTCGTACGCGTCCGTTTCTGCCACCCCAAATGAACCAATACTGGCTCCAAGGTGAACTCTGGGCGACGAGTGTTCGAGGTCCCACCTCGACGGCTGTAGTCATGTCGTACGCCCTGCTTAACCTGGAGGCATGGACGTGAACGCGGCGGTCGCCGCAGCGGCAGCGATCGCCGGAGTGCTCACCGGCGTCATCGCCATGCTGGCGTTCCGTTGGAGCGAACGCGACCAGAAGCGACCGACCAGGACTTCTTTGCACACCGATCCCGTACTCCCGCCCGGCGTGGACACCGTGTTGTCCGTGCTCCGCTCCTCGGCCGTCGTCCTCGACGAGGCCGATGCCGTCGTCAAGGCCAGCTCGGCGGCCTACGCCCTCGGGCTGGTCCGCGGCGGCAAGCTCGCCGTGGAGCCCATGCTCCAGATGGCCAGGGACACCAGACGAGACGGCGAGATACGCCAGGTCGAGCTGGACCTGCCCCGGCGCGGCACCGGACGCGGCGAGGCCCTCGCCGTCTCCGCGCGCGTGGCCCCGCTCGGCTCCCGCCTGGTCCTGCTGCTGGTCGAGGACCTGACCGAGGCGCGGAGAATCGAGGCCGTACGACGCGACTTCGTGGCCAATGTGAGCCATGAGCTGAAGACGCCCGTCGGCGCCCTCTCCCTGCTCTCCGAGGCGGTCATGGACGCCTCGGACGACCCCGAGGCCGTGCAGCGCTTCGCGGGCCGCATGCAGATCGAGGCGACCCGGCTGACCAACCTGGTCCAGGAACTGATCGACCTCTCCCGGGTGCAGAACGACGACCCGCTGGAGGACGCCGAGCCCGTCCGCGTGGACGAGCTGGTCGCGGAGGCCGTCGACCGCTGTCGTCACCAGGCCGGCACCAAGCAGATCACCATGGCTGCCGGTGGCACGGCCGACCTGCACGTCTGGGGCAACCGGGGCCAGCTGGCCGCCGCCCTCGGCAACCTGGTCGAGAACGCCGTCAACTACTCCCCGGCCCGCACCCGTGTCGGCATAGCCGCCCGCCGGGTCAACGCACCCGGCGGCGACATGATCGAGCTCGCCGTGACGGACCAGGGCATCGGCATCTCCGACAAGGACAAGGAGCGCATCTTCGAGCGCTTCTACCGCGTCGACCCGGCCCGCTCGCGGGCCACCGGAGGCACCGGTCTGGGTCTCGCGATCGTCAAGCACGTGGTCGCCTCGCACGGCGGGGAGGTCACGGTCTGGAGCGCCGAAGGCCAGGGCTCCACTTTCACCCTCAGGCTGCCGGAGGCGGGTGCGGCCCGCGACCGCGCATCGCAGCACCCCGACCCCGACCTCGACGACGAGGCCGGCGGCCGCACTGAGTCATCCCCGTACGAACCGCTTCCCGCCCCGGAGGTCCTTCCGTGACCCGAGTGCTCGTCGTCGAGGACGAGGAGTCCTTCTCCGACGCCCTGTCGTACATGCTCCGCAAGGAGGGCTTCGAGGTCGCCGTGGCGGCCACGGGCCCCGACGGACTCGACGAGTTCGAGCGCAACGGCGCCGACCTCGTCCTCCTCGACCTGATGCTGCCGGGCCTGCCCGGCACGGAGGTGTGCCGCCAGCTGCGCGGCCGCTCCAACGTCCCCGTGATCATGGTGACGGCCAAGGACAGCGAGATCGACAAGGTGGTCGGCCTCGAAATAGGAGCCGACGACTACGTCACCAAGCCGTTCTCCTCGCGCGAGCTGGTGGCCCGTATCCGTGCCGTCCTGCGCCGCCGCGGCGAGCCGGAGGAGATCGCCCCGGCCGCGCTGGAGGCGGGCCCGGTCCGCATGGACGTCGACCGCCACGTGGTGACGGTCGGCGGCTCCAAGGTGGACCTCCCGCTGAAGGAGTTCGACCTGCTGGAGATGCTCCTGCGCAACGCCGGCCGCGTCCTGACCCGCATGCAGCTGATCGACCGCGTCTGGGGTGCCGACTACGTCGGCGACACCAAGACCCTCGACGTCCACGTCAAGCGCCTGCGCGCCAAGATCGAGCCGGACCCGGGCGCGCCGCGCTACCTGGTGACGGTTCGTGGGCTGGGCTACAAGTTCGAGCCGTAAACCGGCCTCCTCCCGGCCGTCGGACGGAGTCCGGCGCGGCGCCCCGCAGCCCGCGTAGCGGTGTCAGGGGTGCGTCGAGGACGGTGCTCGAGCCGGACCCGGGCGCGCCGCGCCACCTGGCGACGGTCCGCCGGCCGGGCTGTACGTCTGGTCACACCGGCTACGACGAAGGGCGGCACCCCTGGCAGGGGTGCCGCCCTCGTGCGTGCGGCTGCTCAGTGGCCGGCGGCCGACTGCGACGCGGAGTCGCTCGGGGTGGCGCCGACGCCGGCGGTCGCCGTGTCGCTCGCGGTCGCCGACGGGGAGGCCTTGCCGTGCTTGGCCGGCTTGGCGCTGCCGGATGCGGTGGCGCCCGGGGCGCCGGAGACGGACGCCGAGGGGGAGGGGATCTCGCTCGGGCCCCACTTGTCGAAGTAGCTGGTGGCCGGCACCACGAAGGCGCCCAGGCTCACGTCACCGGTCTTGCTGAAGGTGAACGTGACCTTCTGGATGTTGCCGTCCTGGACCGACTCGCGGCCGTTGGGGATCTCGGCGGAGGCGTTGCCCCTGCCGCCGAGGATCAGGGAGCCGTGCGCCGGGACGGTGAGGCTGCCGCCCTTGACGGGGGTCAGGTTCACGGACCCGGTGCCGCCCGCGATGCTGATCGACTGCAGGGTCTCGTCCGAGTTGCCCAGGTTGAACAGAGTCGCGGACACCACGGCCGGGCCCGTCGACTTCAGGTCGGGCTGGGTGATCACCGTGGCGTTCTGGACCTTGATGTTGCCGACCTGGGTCGCCGCGTTGTCCGGCTTGATCTCCAGGGTCTGTGAGTCGTTGCCGGCGCCGCAGGCGGCGAGCGAGGCGATCGAGAAGACGATGGCGGAGGCGGCGAGGGCGCCGCGTCGAAGGCTGCTGCTCACGGCGGCGGCAACTCCTTGAACGCGCGGGCGGCTCCCCTTATAAAGCCACCCTAAGTGTCTGTCAGCGGCCTTAGGTTACCGAGCCGTTCCCGAGCCGCCGCACCCGACCCTCCCCAAGCCCCCGCCTTGCCTCCGGCTGGGGGTACCACGCGTCCTTCGTCACTCCAGCCACACCAGGCTCTCCAGTCACTTTGCCGAGCGCTCGTCCGCCATTCACATAACCGCGCGCAAAATTTCCGTGAAGGAATGCGCGACCACCCCGGATATCGATCACGCGCGACCCTCCCGGCAGCCGTTGATCAATTCCGGAATCGGCCCGGATCGACCCCGAGTCACCGAACGGAGTAGCGGAAGTCGTACGCTTGAAACCGGACAAATCGGGATGTTCGCCCACTTGGAGACGGGGCCGGGAGTGTGTAACGTACGCGTTTCACCCTGCCCGAAGAGCCCCTCCGACCTGCGGATTCCCGCCTCGCGCGGCCTCTCGCAGCACGTTCCTGTCGCAGTTGTCAAGCCCCGAGATATGCCCTGACCTGCGAAAACGCCATTCAGAAGACGCCGTATCCGTGTTACCCTGGATAGCCACGGAAGGGGTACCTGTCACATGACGTTCAAGGTTGGCGACACCGTGGTCTATCCCCATCACGGGGCCGCGCTGATCGAGGCCATCGAAACTCGCCAGATCAAAGGCGTGGACAAGACCTACTTGGTGCTGAAGGTCGCCCAGGGTGACCTGACGGTGCGTGTGCCAGCGGACAATGCTGAGTTCGTGGGCGTGCGTGATGTGGTCGGTCAGGACGGGCTGGACCGGGTCTTCGAGGTGCTGCGCGCGCCGTATGCCGAGGAGCCCACGAACTGGTCCCGTCGTTACAAGGCAAACCTGGAGAAGCTCGCCTCCGGCGATGTCATCAAGGTCGCGGAAGTCGTGCGTGACCTGTGGCGTCGTGAGCGCGAGCGTGGACTGTCCGCCGGTGAGAAGCGCATGCTCGCCAAGGCCCGCCAGATCCTGGTGAGCGAGCTGGCTCTCGCGGAGAACACGAACGAGGACAAGGCCGAGGCCCTGCTCGACGAGGTGCTCGCCTCCTGACGCGCCACGGTGGCGGCCCCTCGCATCCGCCACGCACAGCACGCTCAGCACAGTGAATGCCGCGGTGCCCGATGACACTGACCATGTCGCCGGGCGCTGCGGCATGTTCGTACCCGTGGCGCCGGATCTCCGGGAAAAGCCCTGCTCTTCGCCGTCCCCGGTGTTCTTCGGAAAGCCCCCGAGAAGCAAGCCCCCGATACTTGTCGTGCCGGGCCCGGGCAGATGGCTCGACCAGGGTCACGGAAAGGGTCCGGTCAAGGCGTCGCGCCCGGCACTCCTCCAGGCCATACCCACCTAGGTCGAGCACACAAACCTGACAGGAACCGATGTCTGACGAATCGCGCCCTTCGCCCGCGCAGACCCCCGTCGCCGCCGTGATTCCCGCCGCCGGCCGGGGCGTACGCCTCGGTCCGGGCGCCCCCAAGGCGCTGCGCGCGCTGAACGGCACGCCCATGCTCATCCACGCGGTCCGCGCCCTCGCCGCGTCCCGCCACGTCTCCCTGGTGATCGTCGTCGCCCCGCCCGACGGCGCCGCCGAGGTCAAGTCGCTGCTCGACGCCCACGCACTGCCCGACCGCACCGACTTCCTGGTCGTCCCCGGCGGGGACAGCCGCCAGGAATCGGTGAAGCTCGGCCTGGACGCCCTGCCCCCCGAGTACGGCATCGTCCTGGTCCACGACGCGGCCCGCCCCCTCGTCCCCGTCGACACCGTCGACGCGGTCATCGAGGCCGTCCGCGAGGGCGCCCCCGCCGTCGTCCCCGCGCTGCCGCTCGCCGACACGGTCAAGGAGGTCGAGCCGGCCACCGAGCCCGGCACCCCCGAGCCGGTCGTCGCCACCCCCGAGCGGGCCCGCCTCCGCGCCGTCCAGACGCCCCAGGGCTTCGACCGGGCGACCCTGATCCGCGCCCACGAGGCCGTCACCGCCAACGTCACCGACGACGCCGGCATGGTCGAGCAGCTCGGCCTGCGGGTCGTGACCGTCCCCGGTCACGAGGAGGCCTTCAAGGTCACCCGCCCCCTCGACCTGGTCCTCGCCGAGGCGGTCCTGGCCCGCAGGAGGCTCAACGATGGCTTCTGAGCAGCCCGTGCCGCTGCCCAGGGTGGGCATCGGCACCGACATCCACGCCTTCGAGGAGGGCCGCGAGCTGTGGTGCGCGGGCCTGAAGTGGGAGGGCGAGGGAACGGGCCTGGCGGGCCACTCCGACGCCGACGTCGTCGCCCACGCGGCCTGCAACGCCCTGTTCTCCGCCGCCGGGCTCGGTGACCTGGGCCGGCACTTCGGCACCGGCCGTCCCGAGTGGTCCGGCGCCTCCGGGGTGACCCTGCTCACCGAGGCCGCCCGTATCGTCCGCGAGGCGGGCTTCACCGTCGGCAACATCGCCGTCCAGGTGGTCGGGCCCCGCCCGAAGATCGGCAAGCGCCGGGACGAGGCCCAGAAGATCCTCTCCGAGGCGGCCGGCGCCCCCGTCTCCGTCTCCGGCGCCACGACGGACGGCCTCGGATTCCCGGGCCGGGAGGAGGGGCTGATGGCGATCGCGACGGCCCTGGTGGTCCGTACGGGCTGAGGCCGTCGCGCCTGTGCTCGTGGTGCGGGTGAGCCGAGGGCGTGCGAGGGTACCCACACGACCACCAGTGACCCCTGGACTCCGGAGGGTGCCCATGTCCCCCGTACTGTCCGACCGCCTGAAGTCCGTGCTCGACGGCAAGGTGTTCATCGTCGTCGGCACGCTCCAGCCCGACGGCAGCCCGCAGCTGTCCCCGGTCTGGGTGAAGCGTGACGGCGACGATCTCCTCTTCTCCACCACGATCGACCGCCGCAAGTTCAAGAACCTGGCCCGCGACCCCCGGGTGACGGTGGTCGTCATGAACCCCGAGCAGCCCTACGAGTACGCCGAGATCCGCGGCACCGCCGCGGCCACGACCGAGGGCGGACCGGAACTCATCGACGAACTGAGCGAGAAGTACACCGGCAAGAAATACGGGGACTTCAACCCGGCGGCCGCCCAGGACGCCCAGCGGGTGGTCGTACGGGTCACCCCCCGGAAGGTCGTCGGGGTGCTCTGAGCGCTCGGCATCGGGGAAAGGGGCGTGAGGCACTCCCCCGGGGCCACTACCCTGGAGTGGTGACCATTCGCCTGTACGACACCAGCGCCCGGCAGATCCGTGACTTCACCCCGCTCAAGCCGGGTTGCGTCTCGATCTACCTGTGTGGCGCCACCGTGCAGGCGGCACCGCACATCGGGCACATCCGGTCGGGGCTCAACTTCGACATCATGCGCCGGTGGTTCGAGTACCGCGGCTATGACGTGACGTTCATCAGGAACGTCACGGACATCGACGACAAGATCATCGCCAAGGCGGAGCAGCAGAGCCGCCCGTGGTGGTCCATCGGCTACGAGAACGAGCGTGCCTTCAACGACGGCTACACCGTGCTCGGCTGCCTGCCGCCCACGTACGAGCCGCGCGCCACGGGCCACGTCACCGAGATGGTGGAGATGATGCGCGCCCTCATCGAGCGCGGGCACGCCTACGAGGCCGACGGCAGCGTCTACTTCGACGTCCGCTCCTGGCCGTCCTACCTGGAGCTGTCCCGGCAGGACCTGGAGGAGATGCGGCAGCCCGCCGAGGAGGGCATCAGCGGCAAGCGGGATCCGCGGGACTTCGCGATGTGGAAGGCTGCCAAGCCCGGTGAGCCCGACTGGGAGACGCCGTGGGGCCGGGGGCGTCCGGGCTGGCACCTGGAGTGCTCGGCGATGGCGCACAAGTACCTGGGTTCCGCGTTCGACGTCCACGGCGGCGGCCTGGACCTGATCTTCCCGCACCACGAGAACGAGATCGCCCAGGCCAAGGCGTTCGGCGACGACTTCGCCCGGTACTGGGTGCACAACGCCTGGGTCACCATGAGCGGCGAGAAGATGTCCAAGTCGCTGGGCAACAGCGTCCTCGTGAGCGAGATGGTCAAGCACTGGCGGCCCATCGTGCTGCGCTACTACCTGGGCACCCCGCACTACCGCTCGACCATCGAGTACAGCGAGGACGCCCTGCGCGAGGCGGAGTCGGCGTTCGCGCGGATCGAGGGGTTCGTGCAGCGGGTCACCGAGCTGGCCGGCAAGACCGTCGAGCCGGCCGACCAGGTGCCGCCCGCCTTCGCCGAGGCGATGGACGACGACCTGGGTGTCCCGCAGGCCCTGGCCGTGGTGCACACCACGGTGCGGCAGGGCAACAGCGCGCTGGCCGCCGACGACAAGGACGCGGCCGTGGCCCGGCTCGCGGAGGTGCGGGCCATGCTCGGCGTCCTCGGCCTGGACCCGCTGGACGCGCACTGGGCCGGCGAGGCCGAGAAGGGCGAGGACCTGCACGGCGTGGTCGACAGTCTCGTACGCCTGGTCCTGGACCAGCGCGAGTCGGCCCGTGCCCGCAAGGACTGGGCCACCGCCGACGCCATCCGCGACCAGCTCAACCAGTCCGGACTGGTCATCGAGGACAGCCCGCAGGGCCCCCGCTGGACGCTCGGCCCGCGCTGACCCCTGGCTTGATCGACTGTGCCGCCCGGCCCCCGGGCGGCACACTGCATAAGACGCACAAGACGTACGTACGACGTTCAACGGAGACGAGTTACTCATGGCCGCGAACAACCGCCGCATGTCCGGCAAGAAGGGCGCGCAGGTCGGCAGCGGCGGCAAGCGGCGCCGGGGCCTGGAGGGCAAGGGCCCGACCCCGCCCGCCGAGATGCGCAAGGGCCACGCCAAGCAGCGCGCCGCCGCGGCCAAGTCCCGCCGCGCCCAGGGACGCCCGCAGCAGCGCCGGGGCGGCGGCAGGTCGTCCTCCGAGCTGGTCGTGGGCCGCAACCCGGTCGTCGAGGCCCTCCGCGAAGGAGTCCCCGCCTCGACCCTCTACGTCCAGCAGTTCATCGACAACGACGAGCGCGTCCGCGAGGCCCTCCAGCTCGCCGCCGAGCGCGGCGGCATCAACCTGATGGAGGCCCCGCGCCCCGAGCTGGACCGGATGACGAACGGCCTCAACCACCAGGGCCTCGTCCTCCAGGTCCCGCCGTACGAGTACGCGCACCCCGAGGACCTCACCGACGCCGCCTACGACGAGGGCGCCGACCCGCTGATCGTCGCGCTGGACGGCGTCACCGACCCGCGCAACCTCGGCGCCGTCGTCCGTTCCGTCTCCGCCTTCGGCGGCCATGGCGTGGTCGTGCCCGAGCGGCGCTCGGCCGGCATGACCGCCGGCGCCTGGAAGACCTCCGCCGGTACGGCCGCGCGTACCCCGGTCGCCCGCGCCACCAACCTCACCCGCACCCTGGAGGCCTACAAGAAGGCCGGCATCACGGTCGTGGGTCTGGCGGCGGACGGCGAGGTCGAACTCGGTGACCTTCAGGCCCTGGACGGGCCGGTCGTCATCGTCGTCGGCAGCGAGGGCAAGGGCCTGTCCCGCCTGGTCGGCGAGACCTGCGACTTCAGGGTCCGCATCCCGATGCCGGGCGGCGCGGAGTCCCTCAACGCCGGTGTGGCGGCGGGCATCGTGCTCTACGAGACCGCGCGCCGGCGCGGCTGACGCGCGGCCGCGCCGACGGGGCTGAACACACGTCCGGAACTTCACCCTTCCGGGGTAATTCCGGCGGCCATGTGGCGTTGGGGGCGGCTTTGACGGGGTCCGGACACATCCGCCCGGTCAAAGCAGTGTCCTAACTCCACGTCACTCGGTTAGATGAGTGTGGACACCAGAACACCCCGCACACCCACGGGGGACCGCTCGTCGGGATTCCAGTCCGGGCCCGACGACGCTCCCGCGCTGAGCATGGTGAAGGTGCCGAGCGATCCGGCCCAGGTCATCGTCAATCACGCCAGCTTCCGCGTGCAGCTGGGCGCGTCGGCGAAACGCACCCAATCCCCGCGGATCGCCCGGCATCTGAGTGCCGCCCAGGACACCGCCCGGATGCCCGTCGTGGGCACGGGCGGCCGGGCTGTCGCCGCTGCCGGCCGCCGCCGTCCCGTCGTGTGGAGCGGCAGGTCCGCCCCCGACGACACCGGCGCCCACCGGCTCCTCCAGGCGGTGCGGGGCAGCAGCGTCCGCCACGCCGAGGAGGCCGAGCCCGGCGCCACCCGGGTCATCCCGCGCGTGGGGGCCGGGTACGCCGACGGCTACGACGGCCTGGACCAGACGGTCGAGACCCCGGTCGTGGGCCACCAGCGCACCGCCCCCGACGCCGACGACGGCACCCGCCTCCTGCCGCACATGCGCACCGTGAGCGGCGCCTACGGCGAACCCCCTTACGCGGACCCCGACTTCGACTCGTACGACGGCTACGACGAGTACACCGACCCGGCCGACCCCGACGCCCCGCGCCCCTCCCGCCGCCACGGCGACGACCCGGCCCGGCACGCCTACTACCCCGGCCGCCGGATGAACCTGGGGGTGGTCCTCCTCCCCCTGCGCATCTTCCTGGGCTTCATCTCCATCTACGCCGGCATGGGCAAGCTGTGCGATCCCGTCTACTTCGACGGCGGCAAGCGCGGCTCGATGGTCAAGTGGCTCAACACCCTGCACCCCTGGGACGTGGCCGAGCCGCTGCGCCAGTTCGCCCTGCACCACCCGGTGGGCTCCGGCCTGGTCATCGCCTTCCTCCAGGTGGTCGTCGGCGTCCTGACCATCCTGGGCTGCTGGCAGCGCGTGGCCGCGGTCGTCGGAGCCCTGCTCTCCGCGGCGCTGATCGTCACCGTCAGCTGGAAGACGGTTCCCGCCTACGACGCCCCCGACATCATCTACCTCGCCGCGTGGTCGCCGCTGATCATCGCCGGCGCCCCCGTCTACTCCGTGGACGGCCGGCTCGCCGCCAGCGCGTGGCGCCGCCTCGGTCCCCGCGCCGACATCTGGGACCTGCGCCACTACGTCCTGCGCCGCGGCGCCCTGCTCACGGTGGTCACCGTCGGCCTCACCCTGCTCGTCGGCTCCCTGCTCGGCGGCGCCGTACGCGACTCCAGCCGGGTGGTCGTCCCCGGCCCGGGCGAGGCCCCCCGCAACAACCTCCCCGGCTCCCCGCTCCCGCAGGAGCCCGGCAAGCGGCACGGCACCGCCCCGTCGGCCTCCACCTCGCCCTCGGGCGGTGCCACGGCCGGCGCGAGCCCGTCCGGCGCGGCGACGACCCCGGGCGCGACCCGGTCCGCCGGCGGTACGGCCACGACCCCCAGCCAGAGCCAGGGCACCACGGGCCAGATCCCGCCCCGCCGGTCCTCGCCGTCGGGCGGCGTCCCGAGCACGTCAGCGGGCCCGACCAGCGCCGGCACCTCGACCGGCGGCCCCTCGTCCTCGGGCGGCACCGGCACCGCCGGCGGCTCATCGTCCTCGGGCCAGCCGGGCCTGGTGGGCGGCCTGCTGGGCTGACGTGGCGAGACAGGGAGAGGGCCCCGTACCGGTGGAGGTACGGGGCCCTCTCCGCTGGGGGGACCGAGCCGGGGCCGCGGGCTGTATCGACATGCGGCTCCGCCGGGCGGGGCCACCAGGCGCCACGACCCGCAGAGACGGCTAACGCCCCAACGCCGCGAGCTCCTTGGCCGCTTCCGTCAGGTCCTTGGCGGTGTCGATGGCCCGCCAATACGCCCCCTGCGGAATGGGGAACCCGAACAGCTTCCGTTCCCGGGCCAGCCCGGGAAACGTGGTCCGCTCATGATCCCCCCGCTCCGGCAGCAGCGAGGCGAACTCGGGCGAGAAGACGTACACACCGGCGTTGATCTCGAACGTCGACGGCGGAGCCTCGATGAAGTCGGTGATGTGCCCGAACCCGTCGCTCCGCACCGCGCCCCAGGGGATACGCGGCCGGGCCAGCGCCAGCGTCGCCGTGGCGTCCCGCTCGGTGTGGAAGTCGGCCATGTCCCGCAGGGAGAAGCGGGTCCAGATGTCGCCGTTGGTGGCGTACCAGGGCCGGTCGGGGTGGGGAAGGCGTGCGGCGGCGTACTTGAGGCCGCCGCCGCGGCCGAGGGGTTCGGTCTCCACCACGGTGGTGACGGAGACGGGCAGGTCGGCGGAGTCGAGCCACTTCTGCAGGACGTCGGCGAGGTGGCCGCAGGAGACCACCACGTCGGTCACGCCCTCTTCGGCGAGCCAGGTCAGCTGGTGGCCGATGATCGGGGTACCCGTGCCGGGGATCTCGACCATCGGCTTGGGCCGGTCGTCGGTGTACGGACGCAGCCGGGAGCCCTGGCCACCGGCCAGGACCACGGCCTGGGTGGGGCGCGACGCGGCGTTGGGATGGGTCATGACCGCACTGTACGTGGCGCCCCGTCCGGGCCGGCCGACAGCGGCGCGCTCCTCGACGAGCCGTTACCCGGCGCAGCGGTCACCGATTTCCGGCGCAGCCCCGGTCCCGGCCGTGCGGTGAGCACGCCGTGGCGGCCGTCAGCTGTGTGCGGCGAGCACGCCGGAGGCGAACGCCGTGTCGCACACCGGGCGGGCGTAGGACTGGGCGCGCGGGGCGCCGTAGATGCGCACGGCGGCCTGGCCCAGGGCACGGGCGATGGAGGAGCAGTGCCGGGCCAGCGAGGGGTGTCCGTTGACCGCCTGCTGGAGGTGGGTGAGGACCTCGCCCGGGTTCTTGTCCTGCAGCTCGCCGATCAGCTGGTCGCGGAGCACGTCCTGCGGGGCGTGGGCGACCGTCTTGGTGGAGACCTCCGCCGGGGATACGTCCGAGGCGGCCAGCGCCGAGCTGGAGGGGCTCCCCGTCCAGTTGACCCGGGTGACCGCGAGGGTTCCGGAGAGCACCAGGACGACGGGCAGGACAAGGGCGAGAGTGCGGCCGATCCGGCGGGCAGGGCCGCCCCGATGGCCGCGTCGCGTCTGAGGGTTGGTGGAGTGCTTCACGCGTGTGAGGGTAGCGCGGGGTAATGATTTGGCGACATTTAGTCACCCCTTCGGGGGATGAAGTGGCGCCTCTTTCTGGGTAGGGGGTTGACGCGCCCCGTCCGGAATGATCGCTGTGCCGGGGTATATCCGAAGGAAGGACTCGCACGAAAGGGGCCCCGCGGCACTCCGCGGCGCCCCTTTCGTCAACGTGGGCGCAACGCGCTGCTCAGTCGGAGAGACGCTCACCCGTGGACGTCGAGAACACGTGGGTCTCGCCCGGCCGCGGCACGACGTGCAGCGTGGAGCCCTTCTCCGGCACCTGGCGGCCGTTGACGCGCACGACCAGGTCCTTGACCTCGCCGCCGACCTCGGCGGCGCCGTACACGTAGCCGTCGGCGCCCAGCTCCTCCACGACGTTCACGGAGACGGCGAGACCGGCCGGGGCGTCCGCGCTGTCCTTGGCGAGGGAGGTGGCGGCGCCGCCGCCCAGCTCGACCACGTCGAAGTGCTCGGGCCGGACGCCGACCGTCACGGTGCGGTCACCCTTGTCGGTGGCGGCCTTCAGGGCCTCCCGGTTGACCGGGACGACGCTGTTGCCGAACTTCACGCCGCCGTCGGTGATCGGGACCTCGACCAGGTTCATGGCCGGGGAGCCGATGAAGCCGGCGACGAAGAGGTTCGCGGGCTTGTCGTACATGTTGCGCGGCGAGTCGACCTGCTGGAGCAGGCCGTCCTTGAGGACCGCCACGCGGTCGCCCATCGTCATGGCCTCGACCTGGTCGTGGGTGACGTAGACGGTGGTGATGCCGAGGCGGCGCTGCAGGGACGCGATCTGCGTACGGGTGGAGACGCGGAGCTTGGCGTCCAGGTTGGACAGCGGCTCGTCCATGAGGAAGACCTGCGGCTCACGGACGATCGCGCGGCCCATGGCGACACGCTGGCGCTGACCACCGGAGAGGGCCTTCGGCTTGCGGTCCAGGTACTCGGTGAGGTCGAGGATCTTCGCGGCCTCCTCGACCTTCTGCCGGATCTCCGCCTTGTTGACGCCGGCGATCTTGAGCGCGAAGCCCATGTTGTCGGCGACCGACATGTGCGGGTAGAGGGCGTAGTTCTGGAACACCATGGCGATGTCCCGGTCCTTGGGCGGCAGGTGCGTGACGTCGCGGTCACCGATGCGGATGGCGCCGGCGTTGACGTCCTCCAGGCCCGCGAGCATCCGCAGCGAGGTGGACTTTCCGCAACCCGACGGGCCGACCAGGACGAGGAACTCGCCGTCCTCGATCGCGATGTCGAGACCGTCGACGGCGGGCTTCGTGGAACCCGGGTAGATCCGGGTCGCCTTGTCGAACGTGACAGTGGCCATGGTGAATGGGCCCCCTTCTACCGGCAGGAACGTGCCGGACGATCCGTTGTAGGAAGGTGGTGGTGTAGTCCACACGAGTGAACTGGCTCATGACGGTACCTGCCGTTCACGTGCGCTGTCAGTACCTCAGGGACGGTGAACTTCGCGGAAATTTTCGACGGGAGGCGGCCCGGACCTGGGTACACTGCACGGGCGCGCATGCGCAGGCCTCCTTAGCTCAGCTGGTCAGAGCGCCGCTCTTGTAAAGCGAAGGTCGTCGGTTCGAATCCGACAGGGGGCTCTCTCGCTGAACAGCGAAAACGCCCCGGACGATGATCCGTCCGGGGCGTTTCGACATCCACGGGTGACATCAACCGGGGTGGTCCCTCGCGGTCTAGGCGGCGCCTGAGCAGGCGGTCCATGTGGTGACCCAGGATCTCCATCACGACACGGGGCGCGACGCCGGCCGCGGTGAGGAGCGTGGCGCAGCCGTGCCGGGCGTCGTGCAGACGGATGCGCCGAAGGCCGGCGGCGGCCGTGATGCGAAAGCGTTGCTGGCTCTGCGGCCAGCTCAGACTCCGGGACGGGGCCGGCCGGGGTGGCGGCGCGCGTCAGCGCTGTGCCGTGCGTTGGCGCACGACGCGGAGGGCCGCCAGCGCGAGCAGGGCGGCGAGCACCAGGACCAGCACGCTGGAGGCGACCTGGTAGCCCCAGTAGTCGCCAGGGTCGAGGGAGTTGACGAGGTAGGAGTCCTGCGGCAGGGCGTCGTAGAACTGGAGGCCGAGCAGGCCACCGGGGTGATAACCGTGGACCTTGGAGAACAGCGTGAAGTCGAGCAGCAGCACCGCGCGGGAGCGGACCAGCAGGGCGGCCAGTAGCCAGGTGAGCGCGGGGGCGGCCACGAGGGCCGTCCAGGCGCGCCGCAGGAGGGTGCCGGCCAGGGCTCCGGCCGCGACGCCGAGCAGGACGTAGGCGACGGTGACCGGGCCGATGGTGTAGTACGCGGTCTGCCGGTCGGCGCCATAGGTGAGCAGGTCGAGGCGGAAGGCGACCAGGTGCCACAGCGCGTACAGGCGGTCCTGTGCGACGGGGTCAAGGGAGAGGCCGGTGTGCTCCGGCGTCCAGACCATCACCGGTGAGGGCTTCTCGCCGGTGCGCTTCCAGAGGAGGATGCGCTCCTCGGTCCACACCAGCGCCTTGGGGCGCTTTTCCGCTTCCTAGCGGGACGTGGGCGGGCGAATGCAGGTCACCCGAAGCGGGAACGGCCCGACGCCGAGGGCCACGGGCTTCGAGAGGGAAGACCTGGGGCCACCTGCCAAGGCAGGGCGGTCACCGGACCACGACCTGTGCGGTCCCCGGTCCCAGGCCGGCGAGAGCCAGGGGACCGCACAGCACTCCGATGTACGCGTGTCACCCCGACCGACGCGCATGAACCCACGTGGTCACGGCCTCGCCAACTTCCCCCGTCGGTAGGGCGGTTCTGCGTTCCCCCTGTCCGTCCTGCCGACCCGCCCATTCCTCCGCGTCGTCTCCTTGCCTCGTCGCCGAAGGTCGCAGCGCGCCGACGGCGACTGCGATCGGGCGCCGATCAGGTCTGTCAGCGCAGATCTGCGAGGAGGGTGGTGAGTTCGGATTCCTGCTGCGCCGGTGACATCGGCGGGTTCGGGTGGTCGATGCCGAAGGTCTTCAGGACCTTGTCCATCTGTGCGTCGATGAACGTCCAGCCGGTGTTGTCCAGTGGCTGCAACGAGGACTGGTCGGCATCCCAGAGATCACGCAGCGACTGGGCAGCTGCGTGGGCCCCCGTCGCGTTCCCCGACCGTGCGTCCTTGAGCGAGGTCGACGCGAGTGCCGTCAGTGCGTCGACCTTCGCGGGCGGGAACTTCTTCACGGCCTGGCCAGGGGCGAGTTGAACGGTGGAGGTGGCGTCGGTCTCCGGCGCCGGGCCGACGTGCGGCTGGCTGTGGGCCCAGACCAGCAGGCCCCCGGTGGCGACGGCGAGGAGGCCGAAGCCCGCCAGGCCGATGCGCTCCCTGTGCGGGTTGGCGGTGACCTGCGGGTTGTGCGTGGCCTCGTAGGTCTCGGTCACGTCGGAGCGCGTCACCGTCAGGTAGATGACAGTCGCCAGGATCAGGCCGAGGAAGATCAGGCTGGTGGTGAAGGTGCCCAGCGCAAGGCCGGTCGGGTCGCCCGGGTTCTGAGCGACCTTCGGCGAGGCGAGCCAGTCGCCGATGTTGGCGCCCAGCGGGCGGGTCAGGATGTAGGCGAGCCAGAAGGACAGCACCGGGTTCGCGCCGAACTTCCACAGCAGCGTGATCGCCGCGATGAGGCCGAGCGGCAGCAGGACCGAGACTCCCGGGCTCCAGCCGGTGAGCTCGAGGGTCCAGTCGCCGGTCGCGGTGCCGAGCGCGAAGGTGACGAGAACGGCGAGCCAGTAGAACGACTCACGCGGCAGCGTCGTGACCGAGTGGATCGAGAGGGTGCGCTCGCGCAGCCACCACACGCCGAAGACCACTGCGAGCAGGACCGAGAACACGGCGGAGCTGATCCACAGCGGCACGTTGAGCTGGTCGGTCAGGATGTCGGTGTACAGCGTGCCCGTGACGCTGACAACGACCACGGTGAGCCAGTACGGGAACGGGACGTACCGCTTCAGCCGCAGCTGGACGCCCAGAACCACGACGAACACCGCGGTGAAGATCCAGGCCGTGTTCACCAGGCCGACGCCCAGCTTCATGTTGATCCAGTCGGCGAAACTCTCACCGACGGTCGTGCACAGGATCTTGATCACCCAGAACCAGATGGTGACCTCGGGAACCTTGTTCAGCATCAGCCGCCCACTGCGGCGCGTGCGGTCTTCGCTTGTCGTCGTCATGCGACGAGGTTGGCTCGACCAACCTGTACACATCCTGACTACGTGGTCGCCTGGGGCGTGGGGAATGTCACCTCGACGTGACCGCGGCCATCCGCACATCCGTCTGGTTCACGGCGGCTCAGGCCACAGGTACCGCTGCCCGCTCCGGTTCGGTGACGTCCTTGCGGGTGACGGAGAGATAGACGACCAGGGTGAGGATGACGGCGAGGAACAGGGCGCTGGTCACTACGATGCCGAGGCCCAGGCCGCCGTCGCCGGTGGGCTGGGAGAGGTAGTCGCCGGCGGAGGCGCCGAGGGGGCGGGTGAGGATGTAGGCGATCCAGAAGCTCCACACAGCGTTCAGGTCGAGGGAGAACCGGGAGAGCGCGATCGCGGCGAGGGCGGCGGCGAAGAGCACGGTGCTCACCCAGTAGCCGAGGTCTATCTTCTCGGCGACCAGGTCGCCGGCGGAGGTGCCGAGGGCGAAGGTGAACAGCACGGCCAGCCAGTAGAAGGCTTCGCGGCGGGTGGTGTCGATGTGGCGGATCGACAGGGTGCGTTCGGTGCGGTACCAGAGGGCGAAGACGATCACCAGGGCGATCGCGAAGACCGCGGTGGTGGTATCCAGCGCCGCACCCATGTTGCCGGTGAGGTTGTCGCCGACCAGGGTGCCGACGACGCTGATCAGGGCGACGGCGAGCCAGTACACACCCGGCCGGTAGCCCTTGGTGCGGAACTGCACAACCAGCACGGCGGCCAGCAGCGCGGTCATCAGCAGCGAGACACCGGTCAGCCCGAGACCGGCCTTCTCGTTCAGCAGATGGGCGGCGGTCTCGCCGACGGTGGTGCACAGCACCTTGATCACCCAGAAGTGGACGGTGACTTCGGGCACCTTGTTCCAGTGCGGCCGATGCCGGCAAGCGGCCGCCTGGCCGGCCTCAGGAACCACCGGACTCTCAGAGGTCTCGTACGTCACGCTGCCCGACCGTGCCACCAGCCACCTGAACACATCCTGACCACCGCCGTGGATCACCCGTCACGCCCGGTCCGTACACGCCCCATGGCTGCATGCACACGTACACGCATCGTCTCCGCATAAAGGTCCTCCGTCCCGCCCCTGCCCCCGCGACGGAAGAAGACCGCCATGCACACCCCGACAACCGGCCCAGCGATCACTGACCGCGCGACCGCTTGGCTGCGTCGCCGTCTGGGCCGGGCCGTCGTCCTGTCCTACGTCGCCACCCTGATCTTTCCGGGCCCCGGCCTGTGGCTGCGCCACACCCACGATCTGCAGCTCGGGCCGCTGATCCGACTGCCGGTGTCCACCGCACCGTGTCTGCTGTGGCTGGTGCTGCTCTCTGCCGGGCTCCAGGGACCACCGGCAGCGACGCGGTGGGCGCCTTCCTCCTCGACACCGGCGGCACCCATCAGCGGCAGATCGCCGCACAGTTGCGGGCGAAGCTCGGCACCGGCGCCACGATCACCGACCTCACCCAGACCCGCGGCACCGTCGGCACCAGCCTGACCTCCGTCGACCTGGCCGGCCTGACCCGCATCGAGCTGGCCTTCGCCGTCCTGCTGGCCGCCGGCGCCGGCGGACTCGTCCTCGCCCTCGGGCTCGCCGAACGCCGCCGCACCTTCGCCATCGTCACCGTCCTCGGCGCCAGGACGCGCCAGCTGCGCGGCATGGTCCTCACCGAGGCCCTGCTCCTGGCCGTGGTCGGCCTCGCCGGAGGCGCCCTCATCGGCTGGGCCCTGTCGCAGATGCTGGTCAAGGTCCTCACCGGCGTCTTCGACCCGCCGCCCGCCGCCCTGGCCGTGCCCGGCGGCTACCTGACCCTGACCGCGCTGGCCGCCCTGATCGCCGTACTGGCCGCGGCTCTGAACGGGATCCGCCGCGCCCGCCGCCCGGCCGTCGAGGAACTGCGCGACCTGTGAGCCAGCGCACAGGGACGGACGTGTCTACCCTGTCGGCCATGGGCACGCCCGCCGCACCCGACAGCAGCCGCCCGAAGGTCCTCGTGGTCGAGGACGACGAGGTCATCGGCCACCACCTTCACACGGGCCTGCAAAGCAACGGCTACACCGCCACTTGGAGTCGCACCGGCGTCGCCGCCCTCGCCGAGGCGAGCAGGGCATCGTACGACGCCCTGCTCCTGGACCTCGGCCTGCCCGACATGGACGGCCTCGACGTCGCCCGCACTCTGCGCAGCCGCTTCCGGGACCTGCTGATCGTCATCCTCACCGCCCGCACCGACGACATCGACATCATCGCCGGCCTGGACGCCGGCGCCGACGACTACCTGATCAAGCCCTTCAGCCTCACCGTCCTGCTGGCCCGCCTGCGCGCCCACCTGCGCCGTCAGACCCTCAACGCACCCGCCCAGCAGCAGCCGATCCACCTCGGCGACCTCACCATCGACCCCACGGCACGCCGCTGCACCCTGCACGACGCGGAAGTCGCTCTGCGTCCGAAAGAGTTCGAGCTGCTCTCCCTTCTCGCACGGCACGCGGGTGAAGCCGTCTCCCGCGAGACCCTGATGGCCGAGGTCTGGGACGTGAACTGGTTCGGTTCCACCAAGACCCTCGACGTCACCATGGCTGTCCTGCGCCGCCGTCTCACGGAGGCCACCGAAACAGACCCGCGCGTCAGCCATCTGCCCCGCATCGCCACTCTGAGAGGGCATGGCTATCGTCTGGAGATCTGACGCACTGGGCCGGACGGAGCCTGCCAGGCTTCCTCCTGGGAATGGCGAGGCGTTCCCCGCGGACGCGATGCGTGAGCGGACTGTCCGGCACTGGGCGTCACGAGCAGGGTCGAGCACGAAGCCGCGCGGCGCTGATCAGGAAAAACAGCACCACGCGGCAGTCCCCGGCACCACCCGACAGGGATTCGATCCCACTTGTATTCGACCGGGGCGGTCACTCACGGTCGAGGCGGCGCCTGGGCAGGCGATCCATGTACGTCACGTGCCCTGGCCCGGACTCGGCCGTGGGCCGCTACAGCAGGTCGACGGCGTTGACGGAGAGGGCGTTGTCGACCGTGTAGTACGGCCGTACCCGGGCGCGTCCGCGCGGGGTGTCCTCGAACACCGTGACGGGGTACACGTACACCTTCTTGCGGTCCTTGACGTCGCCGAACCAGCCGCCGACGGACACAGGTTCGGCCCGTCCGGAGACGCGGACCGACAGATCCCAAAGGTCCTGCTCGTCGTGGTGGTGCCGAGCGACGTCCGCGCAGATGACGCGGGCGTGCAGCAGCCCGTCCGCGTCGCGGTGCCAGGACGGCTCCAGGAGCGGGGCGTCGGCGCGGCGGCGGTGTCGCAACTCGAACCCCTCGGCGTCGGCGTCGGTCCCGAACAGGCGCACCGCCACGCCGATCTCGCCGCCGTCGACGTCGATGCCCTGCACCTCCGCGTGTACGTCGGCCTCACGGGTGCTCAATGCGATGAACCCGTCCACGGTCGTGTACGGCAGCAGCGCCCGCACGGGAGAGAGCCAAGGCTCCGGCCGGAACTCCATCAGGCTTCGCAGGTCGAGCAGGTCGCTGCGCAGCCGCTTGCGCGGCCCCTTCACCGGGGCGATCCACAGGTCCCACACCGCGTTCCCCAGGGGCAGCGTGCACTCGACGGCAGCCGAGATCCGGCCGCCGTCGCCGTGGACGAGCGGCACGCGCAGCGTCGTACGGTTCTCGCCGCCGCGTCTGATCAGCAGCAGGTCGCCCTCGTCGACCGGTGCGGTGGGCGCCGGCACCACGTGCAGCAAGCCGTCGGCGTCGGTACGGACGGACCCGCTCATCACAGCCGGCCGCTCCGGCGCTGCCGCCTGAGGCTCGGCCACCCGTCCGGCGCGGGTGCGCCGCAGACGGCTCCACAGCGAGGTGCGCCCGGGCGTCGTGGTGGAGCGGCCGGCGCCGAGTTCACGGAACAGCTCCTCGTAGCGCCCTGCGATGGCGGCGGGGTCGAACCGCGCGGCGTTGCGGCGAGCCGCGGCACCCATCGCGGCCCGCGCGCTGTGGTCGTCGATCAACCGCAGGAGGCCCTCGGCGATGGAGTCGACGTCTCCTGGCCGGACCAGCAGGCCGTCCTCGCCGTCGCGGATGATCTCACGCGGGCCGAGTGGGCAGTCGGTGCTCACGACCGGGACACCGCAGCGCATCGCTTCCACGATGGTCATGCCGAAGGACTCGCTGTCCGAGGTGACCGCGGCGATCGAACCCTTGACCCACTCGGCCTCGATCGGCGAGGCGAGTCCCATCAGATGGACCTGGTTGTACAGGCCGAGGTCGTTGATCAGGGCGCGCAGCCTGCCGTGCTGTCCGCCGTCGCCGTAGATCCGAAGCTGCCAGTCGGGGTGCTTGGCGGCGACCTTCGCGAAGGCCTGCACGAGCAGGTCGTACCGCTTGATGGCCGCGAGCCGCCCTGCGGCGACGACCGTCTTGGCGGCAGGGTCGGCGGGGGACACCGACGGCGCCGGGACGCTGTTGGGTATGGAGACGATCGGGAGCCCCGGAACGGCCATGTCGTTGCGGTAGTTGACCGCATCGGCCTCGGAAACGGTGACGAATGCGTTCAGGCGCGCATAGGCCTTCTTCAGGTCTGGAAGCAGGGCATCCGGATGCGAGGCGAGCGTGATGTGTTCCTGGCCGATGCGCAGTGTCCGGTCGCCGCCGAAGCGCGCGGCGTACACATTGAGTCCGGGGCGCGTCCCGATGAGCACGTCCGGGCTGTTCCGGTCGAAGTAGGCGGCGGCCCGCTCGTCCGTCACCGTGCTGTACTCGTGGTAGCGCGTCTCGGCCACGGGGAAGACCCTGGCCGGCACGCGCCGGTCCTTCTCGGGAACCTCACGTGTGTCGATCAGGCCGGTCAGCCTGATCCGCGGGTCCACGGCGAACAGCGGTGCGTCCGTCGTCTGGAAAACCGACACGATCTCCACCTCGTGGCGTTCGGCCAGGGCGGAGGCGAGATTGATCGTTGTCCGATTTGTGCCACCCAAGCCGTACACGTTGTGGATGAGGAACGCGATCTTCACACGGTTCTCCTGCTTGTATGGCACGGGTAGAGCTGCCGCACCGGTCGGACACATGCCGACCGTAAGACAGTCATAGAGTATTCACTCATTTTTCTCACCGTTCACACAGGGTTGGGTCGCCAGTGCACCTCCGCCCCTCCGGAGGCCGTGTCTTGAAAGATCGCCGCTCGGGTGACCTGCAGAAGCCGACACGGGTCTCTGAAACGCCGCCGGCCCGGGGCTTGCCCCGGGCCGGCGGTTTTGTCAGCCGATGGTGGCGATGCCGTCGGTGGTGATGGTCGGGCGGCCCGAGGTGCCCACCACGACGATCTTCAGGGTGTGCTTGGCGGAGCTGGACCAGGTCTTGGTCCAGATCGCCTGGCGGTAGAGGGTGGTTGAGGACTTCAGATCCACCGTGGTGACCTTGGTGCCGTCGACGTAGACGTACGCCTGGCCCGACGTGGAGGCCCGCGAGACGATCCAGGCCACCGAGCGTCCGGTGAAGGTCCAGCTGATCGAGGCCTTGGCGGACGAGGAACTGTACGAGTAGCCGCCCAGGTAGCTGGTGCTGCCCCGGCGTGTCCAGGTGCCGGTCCGGGTGGTGGAGGTCTCCTGGACGATGTTCGGCGTCCGGTGGACGGAGGCGCCGCCGGTGTTGCCGGCCACGTCGTACGCCGTCAGGGCGAACAGGTCCGACGTGCCGGGCTTGGCGCTGGTCGCCCAGGACGTCACCGTCGGGCCGAAGGTGGCCGAGGACGGCGAGGTCCCCACGACCTTGGCGAGCGCCGCGTTGTCGGCGGCCTTCCAGGTCACCGTGACCGGGACCGCGCCGGAGCTCACCGTGCCGGTGCGCAGCTGCGCGCCGGGGGCGGTCGGGAAGGTGGGCGCGGTCGTGTCGCCGACCAGGGTCACCGAGCCGGACAGGGTGGTCGACCCGCGGACGTGGGTGGCGCGCACCTGGACGGTGTGGCTGCCGGCGGCGACCGAGATGGAGGCCGAGCGGGCGGAGCCGGAGGTGTGCGCCACGGCCTTGCCGTCGACCAGGACGTCGAAGCCGGAGATCACCGCGGACGGTGTGGCGGTCGTCCAGCTCACCGTGGCCGCACCCTTGGTGTAGTAGCTCGTCCCGGACCTGGTCGCCCCGCCGGACATCCCGGTGACGGAGACCGCGCCGACCGGGCCGGCCGCGTAGGAGCGGATCGTGCTCAGGGCGTTGTAGAGCTGGTTGCCGGGGCAGTCGGTGGCGAAGCCGTTGCGGTGCCCGGAGATCACGTTGAAGTTGTAGCTGTTGCCCAGGGTGAAGCCGTAACTGTCGGAGGCGCCCTCGGGCAGCGACGCGGTACCGGTGCCCGGGTTCACACCGGTCATGCCGAACTTCCAGGCCGCGATGCGGGCGATGGAGGCCAGCATCGCCTGGCTCGGCGTGGCCCCAGGGAAGGTGCTGGCCGTGGAGTCGCCGCCGCTGAGGTCGGTGTACGTGCCGATGGCGGCCACGCCCATGCTGTTGGTGTTGAACCCGTAGGTCTGGGCGCCCACGACCGGCAGCGCCATCCCGCCGAAGCGGCCCTCGAAGATGGTGCCGCACTTGTCGACGAGGAAGTTGTAACCGAGGTCGCGCCACCCCTGGTTGAGGTGCTCGGCGTAGATGCCGCGCACGATCGCCGGGGAGTCGGCGCAGGAGTAGTTGTTGGTGGTGTCCGTGTGGTGGACGAACATCACCTTCACCGCGGAGCCGTACGTCGGGTAACCCGATTCCCGTGCGCACTCGTCCGCGCCCCAGCCGGCCCGGGTGACCACGGTGGGCGGTGCCACCGTCGAGGTGGTCGCGGCGGGCATCGGGTCCGGCGGGGCCGGCGACGCCGACGCGGAGGGGCTGCCGGAGGCGGTCGTGCAGGACGGGTACGCCACGGACAGCGACGGAAGCTGGCTGGGCCAGGACGTCGGGGACGCGCTCGGCGAGGTGGAGGCGGAGGTCCCGGTGGACGGTGTGCCGGATGCCGTGGCCGTGGCCGTCGGGGTGCCGGAGGACGTCGGGGTGTCCGTGGGCGAGGCGGGGTCCGTCGCGGTCGGGGTGCCCGAGGCGTCGCCGCCTGCCGTGGCCGTCGCGGTGTCGGTGGGGGCGACGCTGTCCGTCGGCGTCGCGGTGTCGGTGGCCGTCGGCGTCGCGGTGTCGGTGGCCGTCGCGTCCATGGCGTATGCCGCGGGACCCATGCCGGAGGCCTGCGTCCCGCCGGCGGCGGGCTTGCCCGGGTCGACCAGGTCCACCCGCAGCCCGGCGGGCAGCGCGGTCTTCCTGCCCGCTCCGGTCGCGCGGACCTGGATTCCGTTCGACGGTCCCGACCACATGGGCGACATCCCGCCGCGCACACCGGGACGGTTCAGCTCGGCGGAGTCGGGGATGTCGTCCGGTTGCTGCATCTTCAGCCACGGTGTCCAGTGGCCGTCGGCGGCGGAACGGGTTCGCACCTCCACCGTGCCGCGCAGCTTGGCGTGCGCGCCGTTCCAGGTGACACCCACCATGCTGAACGGGGCCGTGGACCGGGCCCCCAGCGTCTTGAGCGACGCGGCGGTCCCGGCCAGGGACAGGGAGCGGACATGCGTCCTGATCGGTCCCGGCGCGGCCGACGCTCCGGCGTGCCCTCCCGAACCCGCCATCGCGACGGTCGCCACAGCCACGCCGCCCCCGGCGACGACCGCCCCCAGCGCCAGCCACGTGTGTTTCCTCAGACCGGCTCGACGACGCACGCGTCGAGCCCCGTGTTCAGTTCTCATGCCCCACCCGGAAGCCCCGTCGTAGTTGTCATCACAGCCACTGCAGGGCACAGCCGTCACAGGAGTGCCCTGGAATATCAGCGCACCCGAACGTTCAAGCGTCACCTATGTCGCCGGCCTGGGCTTTCCCCAGGAGATCCGGACAGCGCGACGACGAGGCCCGCCCCGCCGCGGTTGTACGTTTCCTGTGCTTCCGCGAGATCACCGGGAATGTCGATCACGCCTCGGACGATACTGACGTGCGTGAATCGGCTCATGCGAAACATCCGGGGCCTCGGCGGCGTGTGGGCGTACGTCCGCAGTGCTCCCGGCACGTATGTGTGGCTGGCGGTCCTGTTCGTCACCACTGTCGCGTTGCACCAGATGTCGCCGGATTTCGAGCAGCACTTCCTGCGGCAGCGCTCGACCAACATCCACGAGTTGTCGCGCAATCCGGTGCGGGTGCTGGTGGCGAGCGCGATGTGGATCGACAGCGGCCACTGGCTTCCGTACATCCTGCTGTACACGGTGTTCCACGCGCCGGTCGAGCGCTGGCTGGGCACCGCCCGCTGGCTCGCGGTGTGCGCGCTGGCGCATGTGCTGGCCACGCTGATCAGTGAGGGCGCCCTGCTGAAGGCGATCCGGGACGGCATAGCCCCCCACTCGGCGGTCAACACCCTGGACGTGGGGGTGAGTTACGCGCTGGCCGGGGTCATCGCGGTGCTCGCCTACCGGATGGCGCCGCCCTGGCGGTACGCGTACCTGGTGGTGGTGCTCGTGGTGTTCGGGCTGCCGTTGACCGAGGGGCCGACCTTCACGGACCTGGGTCATTTCGTGTCCGTACTGATCGGTCTGGCCTGTTATCCGCTGACCCGGGGCCGCGGAAAAGCATGGAATCCGAAGGAGACACTGGCCGCTCTGAGGGGTTAACGTCCCGGCCATGAGCAGCTCGGCAAGCAGTGTCGTCAACGGCGGGATCTCCTTCTGGTACGCGGACGACGGCCTTCCGGTGGTGCGGGAGCCGCTGTCCGGGGACGCCACGGCCGACGTCGTGATCGTCGGCGGCGGCTACACGGGCCTGTGGACGGCGTACTACCTGAAGAAGGCCGCCCCCTTCCTGCGGATCACCGTGCTGGAGCAGAAGTTCTGCGGGTACGGCGCCTCCGGCCGCAACGGCGGCTGGCTGTACAACGGCATCGCCGGCCGCGACCGGTACGCGAAGCTGCACGGCCACGAGGCCGCCGTACGGCTGCAGAAGGCGATGAACGACACCGTCGCCGAGGTGATCGCGGTCGCCGAGGCCGAGGGCATCGAGGCGGACGTGCACCGGGGCGGCGTCCTCGAAGTGGCCACGACGCCCGCCCAGTTGGCCCGCCTCAAGGCCTTCCACGAGCACGAGCTGGCGTACGGCGAGAAGGACCGGGAGCTGTACGGCGCCCGGGAGACCGCCGAGCGCATCCGGGTCGCGGACGCGGTCGGCTCCGCCTGGACCCCGCACGGCGCCCGGCTGCACCCGGTGAAGCTGGTCAAGGGACTGGCGGACACGGTGGAGGCCCTGGGCGTCACCCTCCACGAGTCGACCCCGGTGACCGAGATCCGCCCCAAGCACGCGGTCACCCCTTACGGCACGGTTCGCGCGCCGTACATCCTGCGCTGCACCGAGGGCTTCACGGCCTCCCTCAAGGGCCAGAAGCGCACCTGGCTCCCCATGAACTCCTCGATGATCGCGACCGAGCCGCTGACCGAGGAGCAGTGGCAGTCGATCGGCTGGGCGGGCCGCGAGACCCTCGGCGACATGGCGCACGCCTACATGTACGCCCAGCGCACCGCCGACGGCCGGATCGCGCTCGGCGGCCGCGGGGTGCCGTACCGCTTCGGCTCGCGCACCGACAACGACGGCCGTACGCAGGCGGCGACCGTGGAGGCCCTGCGCGAGATCCTGACCCGCTTCTTCCCGTCCCTGGCCGGGCTCCGAGTGGAGCACGCCTGGTCGGGCGTCCTGGGCGTGCCGCGCGACTGGTGCGCGACCGTCACCCTGGACCGCTCGACGGGCCTCGGCTGGGCCGGCGGCTACGTCGGCTCCGGTGTCGCCACCACCAACCTGGCCGCCCGCACCCTTCGCGACCTGGTCCGGCAGGACTCCGGCCAGGGCGGCCGCACCGAGCTCACCGACCTGCCCTGGGTGAACCACAAGGTCCGCAAATGGGAGCCGGAACCCTTCCGCTGGCTCGGCGTCCACGGCATGTACGCCACGTACCGCACCGCCGACCAGCGCGAACGCCTCCGCCCCGGCATCGAGTCCTCCCGCCTTGCGAAGGTCGCCGACCGAGTGGCGGGACGGCACTGACGGGCGGCGCCCCGTCCGGTTAGCCTCCCCGCATGATTCGTACCGCGAACCCCGACGACATCCCCGTCATCCATGCCCTGATCCGTGAGCTGGCCGAGTACGAGAAGGCGCCCCAGGAGGCGAAGGCGACCGAGGAGCAGCTCAAGGAGGCGTTGTTCGGGGAGCGGCCCGCGGCGTTCGCGCACATGGCCGTGGACGACGCGACCGGCGAGGCCGTGGGGTTCGCGCTGTGGTTCCTGAACTTCTCGACCTGGCGCGGGGTGCACGGGATCTACCTGGAGGACCTGTACGTCCGGCCGGCCGCGCGCGGCGGTGGGCACGGCCGGGCGCTGCTGACCGAGCTGGCGCGGATCTGCGGGGAGCGCGGGTACGAGCGCCTGGAGTGGTCGGTGCTGAACTGGAACCGCCCCGCGATCGGTTTCTACGAGGCGCTGGGCGCCCGCCCGCAGGACGAGTGGACGGTGTACCGGCTCACCGACGGGGCGCTGGCGGCGCTGGGCTCAGCCCACTGACTCCGCTACCGGTGTCCGCGCCGGTGCCCCGTGGCCGGGCGCCTTGGCGGTGACCATCAGGCCGGCCGTCAGGCCCGCCAGGAGCATCACGCCGGCCGCCCACCAGATGGCGACGGTGTAGCCGTGGACCACCCCGGCCGGGACCACGAGGGCCTTCGGGGCGCCGGTGCGCAGACGGGCGGTGACGTAGGCGGCGGCGCTCGTGGTGGCGATGGTGTTGAGCAGCGCCGTACCGATCGAACCGCCCACCTGCTGCGCGGTGTTCACGGTCGCGGAGGTGACACCGGAGTCGCGCGGGGCGACCCCGGAGGTCGCGGTGGCGAACACCGGCATGAAGGTCAGGCCCATGCCGAGGCCCATCAGCAGCAGCGCGGGCAGGATCTCGCCGGCGTAGGAGGAGCGGGCCGTCATCCGGGTCAGCAGGAGCAGGCCGCCCGCCGCCAGGGCCATGCCCGGCACCATCAGCAGGCGCGGCGGCACGCGGGGCAGCAGGCGTGCGGAGATCTGCGTGGAGCCGGTGGTGATCGCGGCGGTCAGCGGCAGGAAGGCCAGGCCCGCCCTGACCGGCGAGTAGCCGAGGATGACCTGCAGGTAGTAGGTCATGAACAGGAACAGGCCGAACATGCCGATCACCGCGAGCATCATCGTCAGGAAGCAGCCCGCCCGGTCGCGGTCCTTGACGATGTGCAGCGGGAGCAGTGGGCTCGGTGCCCTGGTCTGCCACCGTACGAACCCGCCGAGCAGGAGCGCGCCGCCCGCGAACAGGGCGAGGACCAGCGGATCGGTCCAGCCGCGCGGCTCGGCCTCGCTGAAGCCGTAGACGATCGCCACCAGGCCGCCGCAGCCCAGCAGGACGCCGGGCACGTCGAGGCGGGCCTCGGGGTGGCCCGGGCGGTCGTGCAGGAGGGCGAAGGCCCCGACGACCGCGAGGACGGCGATGGGCACGTTGACGTACAGGCACCAGCGCCAGCTCAGGTACTCGGTGAGCAGGCCGCCGACGACGAACCCGATCGCGGAGCCGCTGCCGGCGAGCGCGCTGTAGATCCCGAAGGCCTTGCCGCGTTCGCGCGGGTCGGTGAAGGTCGTGGTGAGCAGGGAGAGCGCGGACGGCGCGAGGACGGCGGCGAAGACGCCCTGGAGCGCGCGGGCGCCGAAGAGCATCCCGGAACTGGTGGCGGCGCCGCCGATCGCGGAGGCGACGGCGAAGCCGACCAGCCCGACGACGAAGGTGCGCTTGCGTCCGACGAGGTCGGCGATCCGGCCGCCGAGCAGCAGCAGTCCGCCGAAGGCGAGGGTGTAGGCGGTGATCACCCACTGCCGGTTTCCGTCGGACATGTGCAGGGCGTGCTGGGCGGAGGGGAGCGCGATGTTCACGATCGTCGCGTCCAGGACGACCATCAGCTGGGCGAGGGCGATGACGACCAGCCCCCACCAGCGGTGCGGATCCGTCCCCTCCAGGGCCTGTCCGGGGGGCCCGGCTTCACCCGTTCGGCCGGTACTCATCTGGCCAGAACACCATGAATCGGGACGTAGTGCATCCATGTGTGCGTTCCGGCTGTTCCGCGCCGTCCCCAGGGTTGTCGGCAAGCTTTCCGGCGGCCCTGTTCACGGCTCCAGCACCACCTTTCCGATCGTGCCGCGGTTCTCCAGCGCACGGTGCGCCGCGGCGGCCTCCGCGAGCGGGAAGCGGGTGACGGCCGGGCGCAGCCGACCCTGGGCGGCCTCGGCGAGCGCGCGCAGTTCGAGCGCGCGCAGGCCGCCGGCCTTCCGGAGCATCGCCGGGCCGAGCACCGACTCGGAGACACCCTCGACGACGTACCCCTCGCCCTGCCCGATCCCCTCCGCCGACCAGCCGAAGACCAGATGCCTCCCGCCGGGCCCGAGGAGGGCGACGGACTGCCGGGCCGGCTCGCCGCCGACGCCGTCGTAGACGATCGTGGCGGGTCCCTGCCCGGGGGCGCCGAAGTGGGCGCGGACCTTCGCAGGCCAGGCGGTGTCGGTGTAGTCGACGGCGAGATCGGCGCCGTCGGCGCGGACCCGGGCGGTCTTCTCGGCGCCGCCCGCGAGCCCGACCACGGTGGCGCCGGCGTTCTTCGCGTACTGCACGAGCAGTGTGCCGATGCCGCCGGCGGCGGCCGGTACGACGACCACGTCGTCCGGTCCCGGCTCGGCGAACTGCACGATCCCCAGCGCCGTACGCCCCGTGCCGATCATGGCGACGGCCTCGGCGGAGTCCAGGTTCCGCGGGATCTCGTGGATCCGGTCGACCTCGGTGACGGCGAGTTCGGCGTAGCCACCGGGCGCGTTGCCGAGATGGGCCACGACCCGCCTGCCGAGCCACAGTCCGGCCACGCCGTCGCCGAGCGCGTCCACGACCCCCGCGACCTCCCGGCCGGGCACGGTCGGCAGGGCGGCCCGCTCGGGCAGCGGGCCCCGGTGCCCGGCGCGCAGAGCGGCGTCGAGCAGGTGCACCCCGGCCGCGGCGACCGCGATCCGCACCTGCCCGGGACGGGGCACCGGGTCATCGATCCGCTCGTAGGTCAGGTTCTCGGCGGGACCGAAGGCGTACAGACGGACGGCGTGCATGGCGACCCCCTGGAACGACGGTGTGGTGCGCGCCCAGCCTCCGACCTCAAGCACGCTCGAGGTCAAGGGCGGACCTTCCTCGGGTCGGTTCACCTGGCCCGTGACGACGACGGCGGGGCGGGGACGGAACGGGGCATCGCCGGAGTCTTCCCAGGTCAGGACGATTGTCAGTGGCGGGGTGCAGCATGGGGGGCATGGCGAGGAGAGCGACGGGTGGCCGTGCGGCGGCCCGGGCAGGGGCGAAGGGCGCGCGACGGCCGGAGCTGCGGCTGCCGCCCCTGGTGCCGTGGACCGGCGGGGAGTTGGCGCCGGACGGGGACTATGACGGGCTGGACTTCCGGGACGCCGACCTGACCGGGCAGGACGGCGTGGGCGCCCGCTTCATGGACTGCGCGCTGACCGGCTGCGCGGTGGACGGCACGGCGCTGGGGCGGGCCAGAGTGCTGGACTCGGTCCTGACCGGCCTGCGCGGGGTGGGCACGCATCTCGCCGAGTCCACGTTCCGGGACGTCGAGCTGATCGACGCCCGCCTCGGCGGCACCCAGTTGCACGGCGCCGTCCTCGAGCGGGTCGTCGTGCGGGGCGGCAAGATCGACTACCTGAACCTCCGGGAGGCCCGCCTCAAGGACGTCGTCTTCGAGTCCTGCGTCCTGGTCGAGCCGGACTTCGCGGGCGCGGTCCTGGAGCGGGTGGAGTTCGTCGACTGCGCGCTGAGGAAGGCCGACTTCGGCAGCGCGACCCTGCAGGACGTGGACCTGCGCGGGGCCGCCCCGCTGGAGATCGTGCGGGGCCTCGACCGGTTGTCGGGCGCGGTGATCAGCACGGGGCAACTGCTGGACCTGGCACCGGCGTTGGCGGCGGAGCTGGGGATCCGGGTCGAGTAGGCCCTACGGCACGCGCGGAAAGCGGGCCTGGAGCGTCCAGATCGCCGGGTTCTCCGCCAGGTCCTCATGGAGGTCGGTCAGGTCCGCGACCAGGTCGTGCAGGAAGTCGCGGGCCTCCCGGCGCAGTTCGGCGTGGGAGAAGGACAGCGGGGACTCCTCGGCCGGCGTCCAGTCGGCGGTGATGTCCACCCAGCCGAAGCGGCGCTCGAAGAGCATCCGGTCGGTGGACTCGGTGAAGTCAAGCTCCGCCCGCTGCGGCCGGGCGGCGCGGGAGCCCATCGGGTCCCGGTCCAGCCGCTCCACGATGTCGCACAGCGCCCACGCGAAGTCCAGCACCGGTACCCATCCCCAGGCTGTGGACAGCTCCCGGTCCGTCTTCGTGTCCGCGAGATACACGTCACCGCAGAACAGGTCGTGCCGCAGCGCGTGGACGTCCGCGCGGCGGTAGTCGGTCTGCGGGGGGTCCGGGAACCGGTTGGAGAGGGCGTAGCCGATGTCGAGCACGTCAGAGATGGTGTCACGCCTCGGCAGGACCCCCGGCACCGCGGATCACGCGGACCCCGGGCACCTAAGATCACTGGCATGTCCAGATCCGTACGCCGTGTGCCGGCCGTCGCGGCCCTGCTCACCCTCGCCCTCACCGCGTGCGACGGCGGGGTCCACGGCACCCCGGGCGGCTCCGGCGTGCGCGACCCGTACTTCCCGAAGGCCGGCAACGGCGGCTACGACGTCGGGCACTACGACCTCACCCTCGACTACACCCCCGCCACCCGCCACCTCACCGGCACGGCCGTCATCACCGCCCGCGCCACCCAGGACCTGTCCGCCTTCGACCTCGACCTCGCCGGGCTGCACGTCGACTCGGTCACCGTCGAGGGCAGGGCCGCCCTCTTCGAACGGGCCGGCCAGGAACTCACCGTCCGCCCGCACGACGACCTGAGCAAGGGCGAGACCTTCCGCACCACCGTCCGCTACTCGGGCACCCCGAGCACCCTCACCGACCCCGACGGCTCGAAGGAGGGCTGGCTGCCCACCGCCGACGGCGCCCTCGGTCTCGGCGAACCGGTCGGCTCCATGGCCTGGTTCCCCGGCAACCACCACCCCTCCGACAAGGCCTCCTACGACCTCACCGTCACCGTCCCCGAGGGCCTCCAGGCCGTCTCCAACGGCGAGTTGGCGGACCAGTCCACCAAGGGCGGCCGTACGACCTACCACTGGCACACCGCCCAGCCCATGGCGAGCTACCTCGCCACGGTCGCCGTCGGCCACTTCGACATCGCCCGCGGCACCGGCCCGCACGGACTGCCGATCCTCACCGCCGTCGACCCCACCCAGGCGAAGGCGAGCGCGAAGGTGCTCGCGCAGCTCCCCGGGATCATCAAGTGGGAGGAGTACAACTTCGGCCCGTACCCCTTCTCCTCCACCGGGGTGATCGTCGACCGCCCGGGCGACGCCGGCTACGCGCTGGAGACCCAGAACCGGCCCGTCTTCCCCGCCGACCAGTTCGACACCGGCACCCTCGTGCACGAGCTCGCCCACCAGTGGTACGGCGACTCGGTCACCCCGGAGTCCTGGCAGGACATGTGGCTCAACGAGGGCTTCGCCACCTACGCGGAGTGGCTGTGGCGGGAGGACCACGGCGGGAACAGCGCCCAGAAGACCTTCATGGACCTCTACAACGGCGACAACGAGGCCATCTGGGCCTACCCGCCGGCGAAACCCTCCAGCGCCGCCCACATCTCCGACAGCCCCGTCTACCAGCGCGGCGCGATGGTGCTGCAGAAGATCCGGCAGAAGGTCGGCGACGACACCTTCTACGACATCATCCAGGGCTGGGCCGCCACCCGCCGTCACGGCAGCGCGAGCACCGCCGACTTCACCGCGTACGTGGAGAAGAAGGCCCCGCACAAGGACTTCACCGAGATCTGGAAGGACTGGCTGTACGGCGACGGCAAACCGGCCCGTCCGTGACGACGGCCGCCGTCCTGCGGCCACCGCACCGGCCGCTCAGCCCTCCCACGCGTCCAGCAGCCCCGCGAGTCCCGGCGGCCACACCGGCTCGGGCTCCTCGGCCAGCTCGGGCCTGGTCCACCATCGCGAGCCGAGGATGCCGTCGGCGGTGTGCGCGGCGGCGAGATGGGCTCCGCTCGGGGCGCGGTGCGGGCCGCGGGTGACGTAGACGTGCTCGTGCTGGCGGACCGGAACGCCCGTGTGGGTGAAGTCGTGTTCCCAGGTGCACAGCACCGGGCCCGGCTCCAGGTCCGTCCAGCCGGTCTCCTCGGCCAGTTCCCGCAGGGCCCCCTCCCGCGGGGACTCGCCCTCCTCCAGGCCACCGCCGGGCAGCGCCCAGTGGACGCCGACCTCGACGTTGTCGTACCGGAACAGGAGCACCGCCCCCTCCGGGTCCACGACGGCGATCCGGGCCGCCTTCCGTGCGGCGCGCGCCCCGTCGCCCAGCGCCTTGCGCAACACCGCGCAGGGGCGGCCGAGGGCCCGGTCGGGGCGGTGGTCGATCACCTCGTAGCCGAGGGCCGTCCAGAAGGCGAGGGCCTTGGGGTTGTTGGCGAGGACGGCCAGCCGTACGGCGCTGCGGCGGCCCTGAGCGCGGAAACGGTTCTCGACGAGATCGGCCAGGGCACGGCCGTGCCCCTTGCCGTCTTCTTCCCCGTCCACCATCAGCAGCCCGATCCACGGGTCAGGGTCGGCGGGGTCGGGGTGATGGGCGAGCGTGCCGGCGAGTCCGACGAGACGACCGTCCTCCGCGCGGGCGAGCAGCACCTCGGCGCCCGGCACGGCCAGGTCCCCGGCCAGCGCGGCCGCGACCTGCTCGGGACGTACGTCGTCCGGGTCGGGGAAGTCGCCGCTGAGCCGGTGGAACTCGCGGTTGGACGCGTACAGCGCGGTGAGTTCGGCCAGCAGCGGGGCAGGGATGTCCTGGCCGGGGCGGAGGGGCTCGATCATCACAGGGGCAAGCTATCCCGAAGGGCTGTCGGCCACCTCCGGTTTTCCGCGGGGGCTTCCGGCCGCCGGTCCGAACCGGACGGCGGCCGGAGCCCGGCGCGGTGTCCGTCAGACGTTCACCCCGAAGTCCTGGGCGATGCCGACCAGGCCCGAGGCGTAACCCTGGCCCACCGCGCGGAACTTCCACTCCGCGCCGTTGCGGTACAGCTCGCCGAAGACCATGGCCGTCTCGGTGGCGGCGTCCTCGGAGAGGTCGTAGCGGGCGATCTCGGTGCCGCCGGCCTGGTTGACGATGCGGATGTAGGCGTTGCGGACCTGGCCGAAGTTCTGGCCGCGGTTCTCGGCGTCGTAGATGGAGACCGGGAAGACGATCTTGTCGATGTCGGCCGGGAGCGCGGCCAGGTTGACGTTGATCGCCTCGTCGTCGCCCGCGCCCTCGCCGGTGCGGTTGTCACCGGTGTGGACGATGGAGTTGTCCGGGGTCTGCTTGTTGTTGAAGAAGACGAAGTGCGCGTCCGAGTAGACCTTGCCCTGTCCGTTCACCGCGATGGCGGAGGCGTCCAGGTCGAAGTCCGTGCCGGTGGTGGTGCGGACGTCCCAGCCGAGGCCCACGGTGACGGCGGTCAGGCCCGGAGCCTCCTTGGTGAGCGAGACGTTGCCACCCTTGGACAGGCTTACAGCCATGTTGGGAGTCCCTTCCTTGGATATCCCTTGGACATCTGTGTATCTGTGCCGACGAAGCTACCGTCACCGGGAAGAACGTCGAGGGGGGTCCCGACGGTTCCGGATCCCTTTACCTTTTTTACCGACGCGTCTCCCGCCGGGCGGCCCGCCCGGGTCCGGAAATCGAGGTGACGCGGACCGGCCGGGAGCGGGAACATGGAGCACATGTCCGGTCCTTACGTCATCCGTGGCTCCGTCTCGCTTCCCGAGGCCGAGCTGATGTGGCGTTTCTCCAGATCGTCCGGGCCCGGCGGACAGCACGTCAACACGAGTGACTCACAGGTGGAGCTGCGCTTCGACCTCGCCCGCACCGAGGCGCTCCCGCCGGTGTGGAAGGAGCGGGCGCTGCAGCGGCTCGCGGGCCGGCTCGTCGACGGCGTGGTGTCCGTACGGGCCTCCGAGCACCGCTCCCAGTGGCGCAACCGGGAGGCCGCCGCCGTACGCCTCGCCGCGCTCCTCGCGGAGGCCAGCGCGCCCCCGCCCAAACCGCGCAGGCCGTCGCGGATCCCGCGCGGCATCAACGAACGCCGACTGCGGGAGAAGAAACAGCGCGCGGAGACCAAGCGGGGCCGATCGGGCCGGGACTGGTCCTGAGACGTCACATCCGGGGCCCGTTGTTCGTCAGTGAGGCGGAGGACCACCGATGACGACGGAGAGGCCGGGCCCACGATGAGCGACAACGAGCGGCACCACGACGACGACCTTCTCGCCGAGCGGTTCGAGGCGTACCGGGGACATCTGCGGGCCGTCGCCTACCGGATGCTGGGCTCGGTGGCAGAGGCCGAGGACGCGGTGCAGGAGGCCTGGTTCCGGCTGAGCCGGTCCGACACCCAGGACGTGAGCAACCTCGGGGGGTGGCTGACGACCGTCGTCGGCCGGGTCTGCCTCGACATGCTCCGCTCCCGCCGCTCCCGGGGCGAGCAGCCCCTGGACAGCTGGAGCCCGGGCCCCTCCGCCGCACCCGACCCGGCCCAGGACGCCGTCCTCGCCGACTCGGTCGGGGTGGCTCTGCTGGTCGTCCTCGACACGCTCTCGCCGGCCGAGCGGCTGGCGTTCGTGCTGCACGATTTGTTCGGGGTGCCGTTCGAGGAGATCGGCGGTGTCCTCGGGCGCACCCCGGCCTCGGCGCGGCAGCTGGCCAGCCGGGCGCGACGCCGGGTGCGGGGGGCGCAGGCGCCGGAGACCGATCTGGCACGGCAGCGGGAGGTGGTCGACGCCTTCCTGGCGGCCGCGCGGGACGGTGACTTCGACGGGCTGCTGGAGGTGCTCGACCCGGACGTGGTGGCGCGCAGCGAGGCCGGTGTGACCGCCGGCGCGGTGCGGGTCGCCTCCGGTGCGAAGAGCTTCGCGCATCTCGCCCGCGTGGCGCATGCCGCGCTGGTCGACGGGGCGACGGGACTGGTGGTGTACGCCGAGGGCCGCGTCGAGCGCGCCCTGACGTTCACGTTCGTCACCGACCGCATCACGTCCATCGACATCGTGACGGACCCGGCCCGGCTGTCGGAGCTGACCGTCGAGCCCGCGTGACCCGCACCGCGGGCCGGGCTCGGGCGGGGTCAACGGACTCGCTTCACCGGGACGGTCACCACTCCAGCACCCCGACGGTCTGATCCCCGCTCGTCTCCCCGTTCTTCCGGAAGCCCAGGCGGAGATAGAACTCCTCCGGGCCGTCCGGGCCGGGATGCCAGGTGACGTACATGTCCTTGCCGTCCCGGCGGCGGATGAGGTCGGCGACGGAGTCGACGGCATACCGGCCGTAGCCCCGTCCCTGTGCGTCCGCAGCGATGTTGAGGCGCCACAGGCCCGAGCGGCGCACGCTGCCGTCGCCGTACCAGTCGATGTCGAGGAAGGCCATCAGGAAGCCGACCGGGCGGCCGCCGTCGACGATCAGCCGGGGCCAGGCGACGCCGGTGGGGTGGACGTACGCCTCCGCCAGGGACTTCACGACCGGCTCGACCGCGTGTTCCTGGTCGGGGCGGATCCGGATGCCGATCGCGGCGTCGAAGTTCGCGGGGTGACTTCTTCCAGATGAGGACTCATCCGCGCAGAGTAGGAGCGGGCGTTCCCCCCGGGCCACGCGTTTTCCCGGGGCAGGCGGGTTCGGGGCTCAGCCCAACTGCCGGTACCGGCCGCGGAAGTACAGCAGCGGCCCGCCCTCCGCGCTCGGGACCCGCGCGGTCAGGACGCGGCCGATGACGAGCGTGTGGTCGCCGGCACTCACGCGCTGCTCGGTGCGGCACTCCAGCGTGGCCAGCGCGCCGCCCACCAGCGGGGCGCCGGTGGCCTCGCCGCGGACGTAGGGGATGTCGTCGAAGAGCAGCCGGTCGCTGATGCGGCCCTTCATGGCGAAGCGTCCCGCGATGTGCCGCTGGCTCTCGGTGAGCACCGACACCGCCCACAGCGGCTGTTCGTCGAGCAGGTCGTCCATGCGGGAGCCCTCGCGCAGGCTGACGAGGACCAGCGGCGGGTCGAGGGAGACCGACATGAAGGCGGTGGCGGTCATGCCGACGTCCTCCACGCCCGGCGCGTCCGGGTCGTCGGGGTCCAGCGGCGGCTCCTGCGCGGTCACCAGGACCACCCCGGCGGCCAGTCGGGACATCGCGGCCCGGAACTCGTCGTTGCTCACCCCCTCAGCATGCCCGGAAGCTGGGGTGGCGGTGGGGGAGGGAGTCTTCAGCACGCCCGAAACGCTAATCCCCGCCCCGCGCGAGCCGCATCGGGCCTCCGCCCGAGTCGGGTCCTAGGACCAGCGAACGAGCCGGGTGCGGTCCCGGCGCGGCATTTGCGTGCATCATGTGCGCACATCCGTGAAGCAGACGCACAGACGAAACGCAGAAACTCCACTCAATTGTTCATGTTCCCCTGTGACTTGAGTCACAAGGGACAGGAATTGTTGACCCTGTGTACCGAGTGGGCAGCGCGCTGTGATTCAGTGGCGGAGAACCCTTGATTCGCTGCGAGGTCTCGGGGGGAGGGTGAGCATGGAGACCGAGTCGGAGCCGTATGTCCGCCTTGCGGCCTTGCGGCAGTTGCACCAGGTCATGGCCGACATGAACACGGCACGCAGCCTGGCTGACACGCTGCAGACGGTCGCCGACGGCGCCGTGCACGCCCTCGGGTACGAGATGGCGTGCGTGAACCTGGTACGCCCCGACGGCGATCTCGTCGTCGCCGCGTTCTCCGGGAACTCCGCCGCCGAGGCCCTGATCACCGGCCGGGTCGGCTCCCGCGAGTCCTGGGAGCGGCGGCTGAACATGGGCGAGCGCTGGGGCGACCTGGTGTTCATACCGCACACCGAGGGCTGGGTGCTCGACGACGACGACGTCCCCCAGTGGTACACGGACGGACCCGCGCCCCGCTTCGAGGACGAGTGGCACCCCTCGGACCGCCTCTTCGCCCCCATGTACACGCCGGGCCTGCAGGGCGGCTCCTCCGGCGAGCTGCTCGGGGTCGTCTCCGTCGACCGCCCGCGCAACGGCCGCCGCCCGGGCGCCTGGGGCCGCGAGGCCCTGCAGATGTACGCCTTCCAGGCCGCCATCGCGATCAGCAACGCGCGTCTGCGTGCGAACATGCAGCGCGCCCTGGTCCGCCTGGAGCGCGAGCAGCAGGCGCTGCGGGCCAGTGAGGAAAGCTTCAGGCAGGCCTTCGAGTACGCCCCCTCCGGCATGGCCATCGCCGAGATGGGCGGCGACCAGCACGGCCGCATCCTGCGCACCAACGACGCCCTGTGCCGTCTGCTGGGCCGTCCCGCCTCCGCGATGCGCCGCTACTCCTTCTCCGACCTCGTCCACCCCGAGGACATCGGCACGCTGCTGCGGACCTCGGCGGAGGGCGGCCGCGCGGAACTCCGGCTGGGCCGCCGCGACGGCACGTACGTCTGGGTCTCCCTGCGCAACTCCGTGGTGGCGGACGCCGCCGACGGCCCCCGCTTCCTCCTCACCCACGTCGAGGACATAGAGGAGCGCAAGCGGCGCGAGCTGCAGCTCGCCCACCGTGCCTCCCACGACTCCCTCACCGGCCTGCCGAACTCCGCCGAGCTGCGTTCGCGCCTCGCGGCCCGGCTGTGCCGGCGCCCGGCCCACGCCGACGAGCTGGAGTCCCTGGACGCGGCCTACGGCCACCCCGCGTTCGACGCTCCCGCCGGCCACGGCTTCGACTTCCGGCCGGGCGCGGAGACGTACGACGGCTTCGACCACCACGTCCACACGGTCGCTCCCGAGGACGGCCGCGACGACGGCACCAAGGGCCTCGCGGTGCTCTTCTGCGACCTCGACGGCTTCAAGTCGATCAACGACCGCTTCGGGCACAACGCGGGCGACGCGGTCCTGATCGAGGTGGCCCGGCGCCTGACCCGCGGGGTCCGCGACGGCGACACGGTCGCCCGCCTCGGCGGCGACGAGTTCGTGATCCTTGCCGACGGCCTCGGCCGGGCCGACGCCCAGGACCTCGCGGTACGGCTGCGCAACGAGATCATCCAGCCGATCCGCGCCGAGGGCCGGGCCGTCCGGGTGGGCGCGAGCTTCGGCATCGGATGGGCACACTGCGGCATGACGGCGGACGAAGTGTTGAAGTCAGCCGACGAGCGTATGTACGTAGAGAAACGATCTCGTCCCAAACAGCACCGACGCGCCGGATGATTCGCAGGTCAAGGACATGATGCGATCCGAGTCACCCGTTTGGCTCAGTCAGACCGGGTAGGCTCGCCTTTCCAGACCTGTATCGCATCCACCCGCACCCGCTGAGGAGACCAAGGGATGACGCCCGGCGAAAACGGCCCGAGCACGCCCGAGGACGACGACCCGTTCGGCTATCTGTATGCCGACGGCCAGGCCAGAGGGGCTCAGCCGCCGTCCGGCGGTTACGGCTACCCGAACTCGGTCAGCAGGGTGCGTACGGTGGGCGAGCGCCAGTACGGCCAGCAGCCGCCGCAGTACGGCCAGCCGACCGTGGCGCAGCAGCAGGGCGGCTACGGCCAGCCCAACGCCCACTACCAGGCCCCCGAGACCCACCCCGGGGGCGCCCCGCCGAGCAGCCCCCGTTCCGCACCGCCCGCGCCGGGCCGCCGCGGCCCGAACACCAAGGGCCTGCTGATCGGCGCGATCGCGGTGGTCGCCGCGGTGGTCATCGGCATCGGCGTGGCGATGCTCAACGGCAACGACAACAAGAAGACCGACAACCAGGCGGGCAGCACCCCGACCCAGTCCCAGAGCCAGTCCCCGAGCCCGTCGAGCAGCAGCTCGGCGGCCAGTGGCTCGATGCGGTCCGACGCCTCGGCGCTCACGCCGGCCGGCGGTGCGGCGAAGGCCTCGGACGTCAAGGGCGCGAGCTCCTCCGACGGCAGCTACATGACGGGACTGAACGCGCCCGGCGCGTCGCTCACCTGGAACGTCAACGCCCCGGCGGACGGCACGTACACCGTGTTCGTGTACTACAGCGTGGCCGGCCCCGACCAGTCGATGACGGTCACCGTCAACGGCACCCCGTTCGGCAGCAAGCTGGACCTGCAGAACTACCGGCACGCCAAGGACGGCGACTTCGCCAACGGCTGGACCAGGACCTATGTGTGGCCGACCCTGAAGCAGGGCTCCAACACCATCTCCATCTCCTGCGGCTCCGGAGACCAGTGCAACGCCCTGATCAGCAACGTCACGCTGAAGCCGGGGCAGGTCAAGAAGGACAGCTAGGCCGCGCCGACCACCCCGGTCACCGCCACCCGCCCCCGCAGTTCCTCGTACACCGCGGGGTCGAACTCGCCGGCGGCCGGGGCCCGTACGGTCGCCGCCGACAACGCGACGGCGCGCGCCAGGCGGTGCGGCCAGGGGAGTTGCTCGACGAGGCCCGACAACAGGCCAGCCACCGCCGCGTCGCCCGCGCCGGTCGGGTTGCCGTGGATGCGGGCCGGTGGGGTGGCGCGCCAGCGGCCTTCCGGGGTGACGGCGAGCAGGCCCTCGGCGCCGAGGGAGGCGACCACCGTGTGGGCGCCTCGTCTGCGGGCGTCCTGGGTGGCGCGCAGCGGCTCGTGGGAGCCGGTCAGTTCGGCCAGTTCGTCGGCGTTGGGCTTGATGAGGTCGGGGCGGGCGGCCACCCCGCGGCGCAGGGGCTCGCCGCTGGTGTCCAGGAGGACGGGGACGCCGGCCGTGCGCGCCGCGCGAACGAGGTTCGCGTACGCCCCCACCGGCACGCCCGGTGGCAGACTGCCGCACAGGGCCACCGCCGAGGCGGACGGCAGGAGTTCCTCGTAGCGGTCGAGGAAGGCTCCCCACTCGGTCGGCGCTATCTGCGGGCCCGGCTCGTTCAACTGGGTCGTGTCGCCGGAGAGTTCGTCCACCACGGCTATCGTGCGCCGGGTCGCCCCGGCGACCGGGACCAGTGCGTCCGTGAGGCCGGGGGTGCCGGCCAGCCGGTCGCGTACCGCTCGCCCGGTCCCGCCGCCCGCGAACCCCGTGACCGTCACGTCGTGCCCGAGCGCGGCCAGTACCCGGGCGACGTTGACGCCCTTGCCGCCGGGGCGCTCGACGACCTCCGACACCCGGTGCGAGGCGTGCGGCCGCAGCGACCGCACGCGATAGGTGAGGTCGAGAGCGGTGTTCAGTGTGACCGTGAGGATCACCCGGGCCGACCTCCCTCGAAGTCCTGTCGCCTGTCATCGGTTTCCGGGGCCTTGATCATGCCAAAGAGACGGCGGCCGGCCCAGTCACGAGTCGGCCGCCGTCGCGGGAAAAGACGGGCAGATCAGGCCAGTTGGGGCGGTACGACCACCCACTCGCCCTGCCGCATCACACCCTGGAGGCCGAAGTCCGCGTCCAGCAGGACCAGGTCGGCGTCCTTGCCGGGCTCCAGCGAGCCGATGCGGTCGAAGAGGCCGAGGAGACGGGCGGGGTTCACCGACAGCGCCGTCACCGCGTCCTCCACCGACAGCCTGTCGACCGTCACCGCCCGCTTGAACGCACGGTCCAGGGTGAGCGTGGAGCCCGCGATGGAGCCGCCCTCCACCAGCCGCGCCACCCCCTCGCTGACCTCGACCTCCAGCGGGCCGAGCATGTAACGGCCGTCGCCGATGCCGGCCGCGTCCATCGCGTCCGTGATGAACGCGACCCGGTCCGCCCCCGCCCGGTGGAAGGCCAGCTCCAGCGCGGCCGGGTGGAGGTGCGTGCCGTCGTTGATCAGCTCGACCGTGACCCGCTCGTCCTCCAGCAGGGCGGCGATCGGGCCGGGGGAGCGGTGGCCCAGCGGGGGCATCGCGTTGAAGAGGTGGGTGGCGACCGTCGCGCCCGCGTCGATGGCCTCGACCGTCTGCTCGTACGTGGCGTCCGTGTGCCCGATCGCCGCGATCACGCCGTGCTCGGCGAGCAGCCGTACGGAGTCGACACCGCCCGGCAGCTCGGCCGCGAGCGTGACCATCTTCGCCCTGCCGCGCGCCGCGTCGATCAGCTTGCGGACCTCGCCCGGTGCCGGGTCGCGCAGCAGCTTCTCCGAGTGCGCGCCCTTGCGGCACGGCGAGATGAACGGCCCCTCGAAGTGGATGCCGGCGATCTCCCCCTGCTCGGCCAGCTCGCTCAGCAGTCCGGCCTGCCGCGCGAGCAGGTCCATCTCGTCGGTGACCGTGGAGGCGACGAGGGTGGTGGTGCCGTGCGCGCGGTGCGTGCGGACGGCCTTCATGATCTCGTCCGCGGTGCCGGAGAAGGAGGCTCCGCCGCCGCCGTGGTTGTGGATGTCGACGAACCCCGGGACCAGCCAGTGGCCGGTCACGTCGATCACCTGGGCGTTCTCGGCGGCCGTGGCCGCGATCCTCGTACCCTCGACGGACACGCGCCCGTCGTCCACCACACCGCCGGGCAGCACCACCCGCGCACCTGCGAGAACCAAGCTGGGAGCCATCAGGCGGTTACCTCCGAGGGGTCGGTGGGGTCGAGGTCGGGGGAGTCGAGCAGGTCGCGGGCGAGCAGCCCCGCGCCCAGGCAGCCGGCGGTGTCGCCCAGGGCCGCGGGCACGATGGCCGGCAGTTTCTGGAAGGTGACCCGTCGCCGGACGGCGTCCCGCAGGGGCTGGAACAACACTTCCCCCGCCTCGGCGAGACCGCCACCGATGATGAGGGTGCGTGGGTCCAGCAGGGTGAGCGCGGTGACCAGGCCGTCGGCGAGCGCGTCGACCGCCTCCTGCCAGACCCGGACGGCGTTCGGGTCACCGGACGCGACGGCCTTGGCGCAGTCGGCGGCGTCCGCGTCCGGGTCCCCGCAGACGGCCGCCCAGGCCTCGCTGACGGCGGACGCGGAGGCGTACCGCTCCAGGCAGCCGAGCTGCCCGCAGGGGCACGGGGTCCCGCCGGGCCGTACGACGACATGGCCGATCTCGCCCGCGAAGCCGTGCGCGCCCGCCTCCACCCGGCCGTCGATGCCGATGGCGCCCGCGATGCCGGTGCCGAGCGGCACGAACAGGAACCGGTCGGCGCCCTTGCCCGCGCCGATCCGCCCCTCGGCGAGACCGCCGGTGCGCACGTCGTGGCCGAGGGCGACGGGGATGCCGAGCCGCTCGGTGAGCAGCGCGCGCAGCGGTACGTCCCGCCAGCCGAGGTTGGCCGCGTAGGAGGCGATGCCCCGCCGTTCGTCGACGATGCCGGGGACCGCGATGCCGGCGGCGTCGGCGGCCTCGCCGTAGCGCTCCGCGCCGTGCGCCTGCAGCTCGGCGGCGAAGTCGAGGATCGTCCCGACCACCGCGTCCGGCCCGCGCTCGCGTCCGGTGGCGCGGCGGGCGCGGTGGAGCAGTCCGCCGTCGTCGCCGACGAGGGCGGCCTTCATCCCGGTACCGCCCACGTCCAGGGCGATGACATGTCTCACCACGGACCCTAGTGTGACCCGCCCACCCGGGAGAGGTCTAGTCCACTCGCGTGGTGTAGACCTTATCTGTCCATATATTGAACGGTCAGACAGCAGGGTTGGGGCTTTGACGGTGCGTCGGCGTACGGCAGGAACGATCGCGGTGGTGTCCGCACTGGGCATGACGGCGGTTCTCGGCGGCTGCGGGAGCACGGGCTCCTCCGACGTGACGCTCAGACTCGTCGCCGCCGACTACGGCGACTCCTCCGCCAACAGCTCCCAGAAGTACTGGGACAGCCTGGTCAAGGAGTACGAGTCCAAGCATCCCGGCGTGAAGATCGACGTCAGCGTGTACTCCTGGAACGACGTCGACCGCAAGGTCAAGGAGATGGTCGACGCCGGTAAGGCCCCGGACCTGGCGCAGATCGGCGCCTACGCCGACTACGCGGCCGCCGGGAAGCTCTACCCGGCCTCGGACCTGCTCTCCATCCGCACCCAGGCGGACTTCCTCTCCCAGCTCTCCGACGCCGGCCAGTGGAACCACACGCAGTACGGCATCCCCTTCGCCGCCTCCACGCGCGTGCTCTTCTACAACAAGACGCTGTTCGCCCAGGCCGGCATCACTCCGCCCACCACCTGGGACGAGCTGGCCGCCGACGCCAAGGCGCTCAAGGACAAGGGCGTGAAATACCCCTACGCGCTGCCGCTCGGCCCCGAGGAGGCGCAGGCCGAGACCATGCAGTGGCTGCTCAGCGGGACCACCGGCGGCAACGGCGGCAACGGCTACACCGACGACGTCGGCACCTACACCATCGACTCCGCGCAGAACGTGGAGACCTTCACCTGGCTCAAGGACGACCTGGTCGACAAGGGCCTGACCGGTCCCGTCGCGCCGGGCAGGCTCAACCGAGCGACCGCCTTCGCCGCCTTCGCCGACGGCCAGGTCGGCATGCTCAACGGGCACCCCACGCTGATCCAGCAGGCCCAGAAGAAGGGTGTGAAGTTCGGCATGGTGCCGATGCCGGGCCGCACCGGCACGGCCAGGGCCTCCATGGGCGTCACCGACTGGATGATGGCCTTCAAGCAGAACGGGCACCGCGACCAGATCGGTGACTTCCTCGATTTCGTCTACAGCGAGAAGAACGTCCTCGACTTCTCCCGCGAGTACGGCCTGCTGCCGGTCACCGGCTCCGCCTCCAACACCATGAGCGACTCGGACTCCCCTTCCGACGCGGCCCTGCACCCCTTCCTCGACCAGCTGCCCACCTCCGAGCTGTACCCCGTCGGCAAGACCTCCTGGGCGACGGTCAGTGCGGCCGTGAAGCAGGACATCGGCCAGGCCGTCGCGCCCGGCGGCGACCCCGCCGGCGTCCTGACCCGCCTGCAGGCGACGGCGACCGCCGCCGACAGCGGCAACGGGAGCTGAGCCGCCTGTCCGTGCCCGGCGCTACGGTGACTGCCATGGAACTAGCCCCCCGCGAACAGGCCGTCCTCGCCCTGGAGCGCCGCGCCTTCCCCGGCCCCGGCGCCAAGGAGCGGGCGATACGCGAGGAGCTGGGCCTGTCCCCGGTCCGCTACTACCAGCTGCTCAACGCGTTGCTGGACGACGAGCGGGCACTGGCACACGATCCGGTGACGGTGAACAGACTGCGGAGGGTGCGGGAGACGAGGCGCGGAGAACGCTGAGCCGGGTGCCCTTCCAGCCGGCCGGGCCGGGTGGTGGGCGGCCGAGGAGGGGTCCCGGGGCGGAGCCCCAGGAGTGAGTCCGGCCGAGCCTGGATAGTGTCGGTGTATGGACCCTCTGCCGACCCCGCAGACCCAGCCAGGCCGGGACGGACTCGCGGCCCTCCTCGCGAAACCGAGCGCAGCGACCGTCGGCCTCGACTTCGACGGCACGCTGGCCCCCATCGTCGCCGACCCCGAGCGGGCCCGCGCCCACCCCGAGGCGGTACCCGCCCTCGCCGCCCTCGCGCCCAAGGTGGCCTCCGTCGCCGTGGTCACCGGCCGCCCGGCCGGCGTCGCGGTCCGCTACGGCGGCTTCGCCGGCGTCCCCGGTCTGGAGCACCTGACGGTCCTCGGCCACTACGGCGCCGAACGCTGGGACGCGGTCACCGGAGCCGTCACCGCCCCGCCCCCGCACCCCGGCGTGGCGGCGGCCCGAGCCGAGCTGCCGGGCGTCCTGGAGCGCGCCGGCGCCTGGCACGGCACGTGGATCGAGGAGAAGGGCCGGGCGGTGGCGGTGCACACCCGCCGCGCCGACGACCCGCACGCCGCGTTCGAGGCGCTGCGCGGCCCCCTCACCGATCTCGCCACCCGCCACGGCCTGATCGTGGAACCCGGCCGCATGGTCCTGGAACTGCGCCCGCCGGGCATGGACAAGGGCGTGGCCCTCGCCGACCACGTCCGCCGGACCGGCGCCGAGTCGGTCGTCTACGCCGGTGACGACCTCGGCGACCTTCCCGCCTTCGCCGCCGTCGACAAGCTCCGTTCCGACGGCGTCCCCGGCCTCCTGGTCTGCAGCGGCAGCACGGAGGTCACCGAGCTGGCGGAACGGGCCGACCTGGTGGTCGACGGCCCCGAGGGCGTCGTGCAGCTGCTGCGGGCGCTGGCGGCTCAGCTGGGCTGAAGCTCCCTGAGCGCCCGCAGCTGCTCCAGGAACCACTGGGCCGGGGGCAGCGCGGTGGCCGCCGCCGCGAGCCTCTTGGCGCGGTCCGCCCGCTCCTCCGGCCGCAGGGAGAGAGCCTCGTTCAGGGCCCGCGCGGTCTCCAGGACGTCGTAGGGGTTGACCACGAACGCGTCGGAGCCCAGCTCCTCGTACGCCCCGGCCTCCCGGGACAGCACCAGCGCACAGCCCTGGTCGGAGACGACGGGGATCTCCTTGGCGACCAGGTTCATGCCGTCCCGGATCGGATTGACCAGGGCCACGTCGGCGAGCCGGTAGGCGGCCAGGGAGCGGGCGAAGTCGTCCTTGACGTGCAACACCACCGGGGTCCAGCCGGGCGTGCCGTAGTCCGCGTTGATCTCCTGGGCCACCCGCTGCACCGCGGCCGTGTAGTCCCGGTACACGGCGAGGTCCTGCCGCGACGGATACGCGAACGCGACATGCACCACCCGCTCACGCCACTCGGGGTGGTCCTCCAGCAGCTGCCGGTAGGCCAGCAGCCCGCGCACGATGTTCTTGGACAGCTCGGTGCGGTCGACGCGGACGACGGTCTTGCGTTCCGCGCCGATCTCCTCCTTCAGGGCCGCCATCCGCTCCTCGACGTCCGGTTCGTGCGAGCGGGCCCGCAGGAAGGCGCCGTCGGCGCCGAGGGAGTGCACACCGACGTACGTACGGCGCCGCTGTCCGTCCAGATGCCCGACGTGCCGCGGAGCCCCCGACGGCCAGGCCACCTCATAGCGGTCCGCGTGGCCCTCGGCGCACTTCATGAACGCCGTGGCCCACCGCCAGGTCAGGAACCCCACCCGGTCCGCCCCGAGCATGCCCGCCAGCAGCCGCTCGCGGATGTCCTGCGGAAGCAGTTCGAAGTACTCGCGGGGCGCCCACGGGGTGTGCGAGAAGTGCCCGATGCGCAGGTCGGGGCGGAGCTCGCGGAGCATTCCGGGCACGAGGCACAGGTGGTAGTCCTGGATCAGCACGGCCGCGCGCTCGGCCGCCTCCTGGGCCAGCGCCTCGGCGAACGCCCGGTTGTAGGCCTCGTACGACGCCCACTGCCGCCGGAACTCCGCGTCGAAGACCGGCTCCAGCGGGGTCTGGTACAGCATGTGGTGGACGAACCAGAGGACCGAGTTGGCGATCCCGTTGTAGGCGTCCGTGTGCACCGAGGCGTCGATGTCGAGCATCCGCACCCGCTGTCCGCCGGTGTCCACGGCCGGCAGCAGCCCGCCGCCCGCACGCCGTACGGCCTCCCGGTCGCCGTCGCCGAGCGCCGCGCACACCCACACCGAGTCCGCGTCCGCCCCGATGGCCGACAGCCCCGAGACCAGCCCGCCGCCGCCCCGCTTGGCGCGCAGCGCGCCGCTCTCGTCCACCGTGTACGAAACCGGGCCGCGATTGGACGCGACCAGCACCTCAGCACCGTCCGTGGAAGCCATGGTCCTCAACCTAGCCCGGCCCGGAAACGCTCAAACGTACGGCCGAGCACGGCGCGCCGACGTATACGACCGCTGCGGCCGGTTCACGCCACCCTGCGCCCGGCGTACTCCGCGATCTCCACCATCGGCGGCCGCTCCTCGGTGTCCACCGAGTACGTGCGCGGCTCGAAGCCGTCCTCGCCCCGCTCGAACTGGGTGAGGGACGGCCGGACCAGATGGCCGCGGGCCAGCCGGAGCTGGGCCGTGCGGTAGATCGCCGCGGCCATCCGGCCGAGCGCCTGGCCGTCCTGGTGCCGGTGCTTGCGGACCCCCACATCGACCTGGGCCAGCGCGTCCAGGCCCACCAGGTGCAGCGCGTCCACCAGCATGCCCAGCTCGACGCCGTAGCCGACGGGGAACGGCAACTGCTCCAGCAGTGAGCGCCGGGCGGCGTACTCGCCGCCGAGCGGCTGCACGAATCCGGCGAGCTGCGGCCAGTGCATGTTCAGCAGCGGGCGGGCCATCAGCTCGGTGACCCGGCCGCCCTGCCCGGCCGTACCGGCGAGCGGGCGGTCGTACATGGCCTTGACCAGGTCGACGTCCGGCTCGGTGAGCAGCGGGCCGACGATCCCGGAGACGAAGTCGGAGGAGAACTCCCTCAGGTCGGCGTCGACGAAACAGACGAGGTCGCCGGTGGTGACGAGGAGCGAGCGCCACAGCACCTCGCCCTTTCCGGGGACGGCCGGAACGCGGGGCAGGATCTCGTCCCGGTGAACGACCCGGGCGCCCGCGGCGGCGGCCACCTCGAAGGTGCGGTCGGTGGAGCCGGAGTCGACGACGACGATCTCGTCGACGAGCGGGGCCTGCTCGACGAGGTCGTGACGGATCACCGCGACGATGTCGCCGACCGTCTCCTCCTCGTTGAGGGCGGGCAGCACGACGCTGACCGTCTGCCCCGTGCGCTGTTTGGCGGACAGGATCCGGTGGAGCGGTCGATCGGCCACGGACCAGGAGCGGGTGGCCAGCCAGCGCTCGACTTCTTCCAGCACGGTCTGCGGCTCCTCACTGTTCGTGATCACACGGGGGTGATCGTGTGATCCATCTCGCGGTTCGGACGACTATCTCAACTGTCCTGGCCTTCGGTTACAGTCTTGAACAACGCCGATGACCATCGCATGTCGGGGGTCGCGCGCGTCCACAACCGAATACCGCTCATCCAGAGGGGCAGAGGGACACGGCCCGATGAAGCCCCGGCAACCCTCCAGTCGGTACTCGTAGATCCGCAGTGATCGCTCCGCGAGGCTCCCGGCTAGGGAAGGTGCCAAATCCGTCTCACGGCGAGATGCGTCGTGAGGAAGATGAGGAGAAAGGGCCTCGCCTCCATGGCTGTGCAGACAGTTGCAAGCTCCAGCACCCCCACCGTCGACCTCGGTCCCGCCGCGGCCCTGAGCTGTCGCGAGTGCGGTCACCGCGTCCCGCTCGGCCCGGTGTTCGCCTGCGAGGAGTGTTTCGGCCCGCTGGAGATCGCCTACGACTTCTCCGCCTACGACACCGAAGAGCTGCGCCGCCGCATCGAGGCCGGCCCCGCGAACATCTGGCGGTACGCCCCGCTGCTGCCGGTCCCGGCGGACGTGGCCGACAAGCCGAACCTGAACCCGGGCTGGACCAAGCTCGTCAAGGCCGACAACCTCGCCGCCGAACTCGGCGTCACCGGCGGCCTGTTCGTGAAGGACGACTCCGGCAACCCGACCCACTCCTTCAAGGACCGCGTGGTCGCCCAGGCCCTGGAGGCCGCGCGCGCCTTCGGCTTCACCACCCTGTCCTGCTCCTCCACCGGCAACCTCGCCGGTGCCGTCGGCGCCGCCGCGGCCCGGGCCGGCTTCCGCTCCTGCGTGTTCATCCCGCACGACCTGGAGCAGGGCAAGGTCGTGATGGCCGCCGTCTACGGCGGCGAACTCGTCGGCATCGAGGGCAACTACGACGACGTGAACCGTTTCTGCTCCGAGCTGATCGGCGACCCGGCCGGCGAGGGCTGGGGCTTCGTCAACGTCAATCTGCGGCCGTACTACGCGGAGGGCTCCAAGACCCTCGCGTACGAGATCTGTGAGCAGCTCGGCTGGCGGCTGCCCGACCAGATCGTGGTCCCGATCGCCTCCGGCTCCCAGCTCACGAAGATCGACAAGGGGCTGCAGGAGCTGATCAAGCTGGGTCTGGTCGAGGACAGGCCGTACAAGATCTTCGGCGCCCAGGCCGAGGGCTGCTCGCCGGTGTCGACCGCCTTCAAGGCCGGGCACGACGTCGTGCGGCCCCAGAAGCCGAACACGATCGCCAAGTCCCTGGCCATCGGCAACCCGGCCGACGGGCCGTACGTCCTGGACATCGCGCGCCGCACCGGCGGTGCGGTGGAGGACGTCACGGACGAGGAAGTCGTCGACGCCATCAAGCTGCTGGCCCGCACCGAGGGCATCTTCGCGGAGACGGCGGGCGGGGTGACCGTCGGCGTCACCCGCAAGCTGCTCAAGGACGGCGCCCTGGACCCGACGAAGACCACGGTGGTCCTCAACACCGGTGACGGCCTGAAGACCCTCGACGCGGTGGCCGGGACCGGCCTCACCGCCACCATCCGCCCGACCCTGGACTCCTTCCGAGAGGCTGGCCTCGCATGAGCGTGACCGTTCGCATCCCCACCATCCTGCGCACCTACACCGGGGGCCGGGCCGAGGTGACGGCCGAGGGCGCGACCCTCGCCGAGGTCATCGAGGACCTGGAGAAGAACCACACCGGGATCGCCGCGCGCGTCCTGGACGACCAGGGCAAGCTGCGCCGGTTCGTCAATGTCTACGTGAATGACGACGACGTCCGCTTCGAGCAGGGGCTGGAGACCACGACCCCGGACGGCGCCGGTGTCTCCATCATTCCGGCGGTCGCCGGCGGTTGATCGTTACCTTGGGTAACTTCAGTTACTCATTGTTCATCGAATTGCCCCCTCCGCGAGAGAAGCGGAGGGGGCAATTCTGTGTGATTGAGCGCGGTAGAGTTGGGGAACGCGCTCTCGGCCGGACGGGTCGGGGGCCCTGTATTCATGCCGCGTGCCCGACAAGAAGTAGCCAAAGTGTGCGGGTTTTATGCGGCTTTTGTGCCCTTTATGGGGCCCGACTTGCCCGGAATTCGGGCGAATTCTCACTACATTCCGGACCGTTCCCGTCCAGAATTCTCGTCCGATTGACCTGTTGCAGACGGCAGTTGGACAGATACATTCAGCCGCGGTCGACGCGTTCCGGCGCACGCCCCCGTCCCATGGGGGGTGAGGTCTGACCCGGGTCCGCGAAGTGTGGATCTGTGCAAGGGCCAGTAATAGGGGAGTTAGGCATGGCTCAGGGCACCGTCAAGTGGTTCAACGCGGAGAAGGGGTACGGCTTCATCGCGGTCGACGGTGGTGCGGATGTTTTCGTCCACTACAGCGCGATCCAGATGGACGGTTACCGCACCCTGGAAGAGGGACAGCGGGTCGACTTCGAGATCTCGCAGGGTCAGAAGGGCCCGCAGGCGGACATGGTCCGGCTGGCGACCAGCTGAAGCACGCGTCGGCTGACAGCGACGTTCTTCTGTTCATCTTCGAAGGGCCCGCACCTCGCACAGGGTGCGGGCCCTTCGGCGTGCCCGGACGGCGGGCGGTGATCGTCGCCGGTGTTCGCGGGCGGCTTACGACGGATCCGTACCCCTGTAGGCGCTTGCACTCGACCATGCCGAGTGCTAATCATTGGCGTTAGCACTCTGAAGGTGAGAGTGACAGTGAAGGACCGGGTCGGTGAGGCCCGCGGGCCAAGTGGGGCAAGGAACCACGCGGCCGGCGAGCCGTCCGTCGCGGGCGCGGGCGCGGTCCGAAGGAATCACCCCCAGTCCTGGAGGGACCACTTCACATGGCCAAGATCATCGCGTTCGACGAGGAGGCGCGGCGCGGCCTCGAGCGCGGCATGAACCAGCTCGCGGACGCCGTCAAGGTGACGCTCGGCCCCAAGGGCCGCAACGTCGTCCTCGAGAAGAAGTGGGGCGCCCCCACGATCACCAACGATGGTGTCTCCATCGCCAAGGAGATCGAGCTCGAGGACCCGTACGAGAAGATCGGCGCCGAGCTGGTCAAGGAAGTCGCCAAGAAGACGGACGACGTCGCCGGTGACGGTACGACCACCGCGACCGTGCTCGCCCAGGCCCTCGTCAAGGAAGGTCTGCGCAACGTCGCCGCCGGTGCCAACCCGATGGCTCTGAAGCGCGGTATCGAGAAGGCCGTCGAGGCCGTCTCCGCCGCCCTGCTGGAGCAGGCGAAGGACGTCGAGACCAAGGAGCAGATCGCCTCCACCGCGTCCATCTCCGCCGCCGACACCCAGATCGGCGAGCTGATCGCCGAGGCCATGGACAAGGTCGGCAAGGAAGGCGTCATCACCGTCGAGGAGAGCAACACCTTCGGCCTGGAGCTCGAGCTCACCGAGGGCATGCGCTTCGACAAGGGCTACATCTCCGCCTACTTCGCGACCGACATGGAGCGCATGGAGGCGGTGCTCGAGGACCCGTACATCCTCATCGCCAACTCCAAGATCTCCTCGGTCAAGGACCTGCTCCCGCTCCTGGAGAAGGTCATGCAGTCGGGCAAGCCGCTGCTGATCATCGCCGAGGACGTCGAGGGCGAGGCCCTGTCGACCCTGGTCGTCAACAAGATCCGCGGCACCTTCAAGTCCGTCGCCGTCAAGGCCCCGGGCTTCGGTGACCGCCGCAAGGCCATGCTCGGCGACATCGCCATCCTCACGGGCGGCGAGGTCATCTCCGAGGAGGTCGGCCTCAAGCTGGAGAACGCGACCCTGGACCTCCTGGGCCGCGCCCGCAAGGTCGTCATCACCAAGGACGAGACCACCATCGTCGACGGTGCCGGCTCCTCGGAGCAGGTCAACGGCCGCGTGAACCAGATCCGCGCCGAGATCGAGAACAGCGACTCGGACTACGACCGCGAGAAGCTGCAGGAGCGCCTGGCGAAGCTCGCCGGCGGTGTCGCGGTCATCAAGGCCGGTGCCGCCACCGAGGTGGAGCTCAAGGAGCGCAAGCACCGCATCGAGGACGCCGTCCGCAACGCGAAGGCCGCCGTCGAGGAGGGCATCGTCGCCGGTGGTGGCGTGGCCCTGCTGCAGGCTTCCCAGGTCTTCGAGAAGCTGGAGCTCGAGGGTGACGAGGCGACCGGCGCCAACGCCGTGCGCATCGCGCTCGAGGCCCCGCTGAAGCAGATCGCCGTCAACGCCGGCCTCGAGGGCGGTGTCGTGGTGGAGAAGGTGCGCAACCTGACCCCGGGCCACGGCCTGAACGCCGCGACCGGCGAGTACGTCGACCTGGTCGCCGAGGGCATCATCGACCCGGCGAAGGTGACCCGCTCTGCCCTGCAGAACGCCGCCTCCATCGCCGCGCTGTTCCTCACCACCGAGGCCGTCATCGCCGACAAGCCGGAGAAGGCCGCCGCGCCGGCCGGCGGCGGCATGCCGGGCGGTGACATGGACTTCTGATCGACCTGACGGTTGATCGCCTGTCCTTCGGACCGAGGGCGGCACGTCCAGCTTCCGGCTGGGGGTGCCGCCCTCGGGCGTTTCGGCCGGCGTGCCGAGCGCCGCCTGCCCCGCTTCCGGATGCCCCTGCCCTGCCTTCCGCAGCCCCTGCTCCAGCAGGGTGAAGGACTTGGGCGCTCCGCCCGGCTGCGGCTCGCGCTCTTCGCGGCCCCCGCCGCGGTAACCGGCCTGCCGGCAGTAGGCGTTGAGCCGGGCGTTCCCCGAGGCCCGCTTCCCGGCGTTCCGGTTCTGTCCGCCGGGAGCCACCGACGGGCAGCGGCAGTACCGGGTCGACGTCGCGGCGAAGGAGGCCGCCGACCGGCCCGGCATCACCGAGGACCAGCTGGCGAGCGGCGGCTACACCGTGCGCACCACCTTCGACCTCCCCCTGCAGGACTCGACGGCGGAACAGGTCAAAGGTCTTAAGTCCGCCAAGGGCGGTGTACGGCTGCACACCGCGGTCGTCGGCATCGAACCGGGCGACCGAGCGGTGCGCGTGCTGTACGGCGGGTCGGACTACGCCCGGCAGCCCTTCAACGACGCGGTGAGCGGGGCGGTGGAGGCGGGCTCGGTGCTGGGACCACTGGCGGGGATGCGCTTCGGCGCGCCGCTCACCGCGGTGCCGAAGACGGCCGCGCCCACACCGCTGCGGCTCACGTCGGCGTACGCGGCGGTCGCGGCCGACGGCGTGTACGCGGCGCCGTACACCGTCACGGGCATCACCGGCGACGGCCGGACCGTCTACTCCGCGCACCCCGAGCGCCGCCGGGTCCTGCCCGAGAAGACGGCCCGCGCGGCGGCCGCGCCGGTGCGGGGCGGCCGCCAGGCCACCCCGGTCGCCGGCCCTCCGGCGAACCTGTTCACGGCGGGCGCGGGCGGCGGCACCACCCGCCGCACGGTGTGGACCGTGGCCTACGACGCCCGGCTCACCCTGACCGTCGTGCTCTTCGCCGACAAGCCCGGTGAGAAGAAGGACTCGACGGTGCCCGCGCAGCTGCCGACTTATCCCTCACCGACGGGGTTCACGGAACAGGCGGCGACTCAGCTCCGGGGACGCTTGAGGTGAACGACGAACGCGGACCAGGCCGTCGGCCGGAAGACGAGCCTCGGCCCCTGGGGGGTTTTGGAGTCGCGGACGGGGATGAGGGTGGGGTGGGCGTCGGCGACTTCCAGGCAGTTGTCGCCGCCGGTGCTGTACGTCGACTTGCGCCAGCTCACCTCGTGGTCAGGGGTGTTCCTCATGGGCGTAATTCTGCGCCAACGCCTCAATCAGAGCCAGGGACTTCTCTCGTGAGAGCGCCTGGGCCACGAGGAGGTCGTACACAAGCCTCAGTTGGGTGACGGTGGCCGGGTCGTCCTCCAGCCGCCGGTTGCGCACCCCCTCGAAGTAGACCAGCGGAGCGGCGTCCGCGAACTCCATCAGCTTCAGGGCACCCTGCATTGCGGCGTGCGCCCCCGCGCTGAAGGGCAGTACCTGCACGATGACCCGGCTCCGGCCGGCCAGTCCGGCGATGTGGTGCAGGGCCTCCGCCATCACTGCCCGGCTACCGGCCTCTCGGCGCAACGCCGCCTCGTCAAGCACAGCCCACAACAACGGCTTTGTTGGGTGGTCGAGTAGACGGATCCGCTGCAGTCGGCCTTCCGTCCACTCCTCGATGGTCTCCTCCGGTGCCATCGGGTCGTATGCGCGGTTCACGGCCCGTGCGTACGCGGCCGTCTGCAGCAGCCCAGGGATCAGCAGCGGCGTGTACTCCCGGATCGCCGTGGCCTGAGCCTCCGCCTCCGCGACCACCTCGAAGTGCTCCTCGTACTTCGATTTGGCCGCCGCCCTGCAGTTCCGCGAGAAGAAACCCCCCGTCCCCAGCACCTCGTCCAGCATCCGCGCGAACTCCGGCTGCATCCGCCGGGTCCCCGCCTCCAGCTGCCCGATGAACGACCCGCTCACGAACAGCCGCTGGCCCAACTGCTCCTGACTCAGCCCCTTTCGCTCACGGGCATGCCGTAACTCGGCGCCCAGTAAGGCCCGCGGCGATGTCGAGGGGTCGAGGTCCTTCGGTCCTGCCATGGCAACTCCTGGTCCGACAGCAGAGTCTGTTGGGACGCCGTGTCTGGCCAGGTTAGAGCGCTGACGGCCACTCTGTGTGGTGAACGCGAACACTCAGCGTGGAGGAATTGGCGCAATGGAGATGAAGGAAACGACGGCGGACGAGCGGCCCGCCCGGAGTGCCGAGGAAGCGGTGGAGCGGCTGCGTGAAGCCCTGCGCGGCGTCGGGATCGTCCTGCCGTCGCTGCGGATCGATCCGGTGACCGGCGCCCACGGGCATCCGTACGCCCTGGTCGACCTGGGCCGATGCAACCTGGGCGTGGCCTCCCGGCTGGCGGCGGCCCTTCGCGTGAAGGGCGGTGACGCGTGAGCCGTGCACCCGTGTACGCCGTCGACCTGCGGAACGGGCGGATCGGCGAGGTCATGGCGCGGGTAGGCGGGTACGTCCAGCTCCGGCCCGTCGGCGGTGGCCGGGAGTGGGACTGTCCGCCTCAGGAGCTGGGGGAGGCGCCGCCGGACGAGGTGCTGCGGGAGCGGGTCCGGCGACTGAATCGGGAGAGTGTGAGCGGCGTCACGTAAAGGCCTCCCGGGGGCCGGAATGTGGGGCAGCGCATAGGCGATTACTTAAGGAGCTGCAACAATGCGTGCTCACATACCGACTGGTTAACAGACCCTTCCCCCGAGGAGCCCCCACGTGACCGTGACGACGCCCGCCTCCCGCGCGGCCCAGCTTCTGTCCCGCCCGATCGCGCTCAACGGTCTCACCGTTCCGAACCGGATCGTGATGGCGCCGATGACCCGCATGTTCTCCCCGGGGGGCGTCCCGGACGAGGCCGTGCGCTCGTACTACGCCCGCCGTGCCGCCGCCGGCGTCGGGCTGATCGTCACCGAGGGCACGTACGTGGGTCACGAGTCGGCAGGCCAGAGCGATCGCGTGCCGCGGTTCCACGGGGAGGAGCAGCTGGCGGGCTGGGCCAAGGTAGCCGAGGACGTGCACGCGGCGGGTGGCACCATCGTCCCGCAGCTCTGGCACATCGGCATGGTCCGCAAGGACGGCGACGCCCCGTACCCGGAGGCCCCCGCGATGGGCCCGTCCGGCCTGGTCACGGCGGACGCCGAGCCCACCGGCAAGGCGATGACGCAGGCGGACCTGGACGCCGTCATCGGCGCGTTCGCCGAGGCCGCGGCGGCCGCCGAGCGCATCGGCTTCGACGGCGTGGAGCTTCACGGCGCCCACGGCTACCTCGTCGACCAGTTCCTGTGGGAGGGCACCAACCGCCGCACGGACGCCTACGGCGGCGACCCGGTGGCCCGCACCAAGTTCGCCGCGGAGATCGTCGCCGCGGTCCGCGAGGCGGTCTCCGCCGACTTCCCCGTCATCTTCCGCTACTCGCAGTGGAAGCAGCAGGACTACACCGCCCGGCTCGCCGAGACCCCCGAGGAGCTGGAGGCCATCCTGACCCCGCTCGCCGCGGCCGGCGTCGACGTCTTCCACGCCTCCACCCGCCGCTACTGGGTGCCGGAGTTCGACGGGTCGGACCTGAACCTGGCCGGCTGGACCAAGAAGATCACCGGCAAGCAGGTCATCACCGTCGGCTCGGTGGGCCTGGACGGCGAGTTCCTGGGCGCCTTCCAGGGCCAGGGCTCCGAGGTCAAGGGCATCGACAACCTCCTCGACCGGCTGGAGGCCGAGGAGTTCGACATGGTCGCCGTCGGCCGCGCGCTGCTCCAGGACCCGGAGTGGGCGGCCAAGGTGCTCGCCGACCGCCTCGACGAGCTGAAGCCGTACGACGCGGCCGCGGTGAAGACCCTCAGCTGACCCCCCCGCCGGGCACTTGTGATCGTCGTCGTCCGTTCCCCTGACGACCAGTGAGGAGCGAACATGACGACGAGCGAGGCACAGGCCCGGCCGGCGGAGACCGCCGGACCCGTGGTGCGCACCGTCTCCGGGGCGGTGCGCGGCCGCCACGAGGACGGTCTGGCGGTCTTCCGGGGCATCCCCTTCGCCGCGCCCCCGGTCGGTGAGGCCCGGTTCCAGGCCCCCCGGCCGCCCCGCCCCTGGGACGGCACCCGGGAGGCGTACGCGTTCGGGCCGCCCCCTCCGCAGGACCTCGGCGTCCAGGGCCGTCCGGGCGCGGCGGCCGGCCCCACGGGCGACGACTGGCTCACCGTCAACGTGTGGACGCCCGAGGCGGACCCGTCCGCCCGCCGTCCGGTCATGGTGTGGATCTACGGCGGCTCGTACAAGATGGGCCACGCCGGCCAGCCGGCCTACGACGCGCAGCGCATCGCCCGGGACCGTCACGTGGTCATGGTCAGCTTCAACTACCGGGTGGGCGTCGAGGGCTTCACCCGTCTGGACGGCGCACCGGCGAACCGCGGCCTGCTGGACCAGGTGGCCGCCCTGGAGTGGGTGCGGGCGAACATCGAGGGGTTCGGCGGCGACCCCGACCTGGTCACCGTCTTCGGCGAGTCGGCCGGGGCGGGTTCGATCGCCTCGCTGCTGGCGATGCCGGGGGCCCGCGGTCTGTTCCGGCGGGCGGTGGCCCAGAGCGTGCCCGGCACGTTCTTCTCCGACGAGCTGGCGCGGGACCTGGCGCGGGCGCTCGCGGCCGAGGCGGGGGGCAAGCCCACGGCGGCGGACCTGGCCACCGTCGACCCACGCCGACTCACCGCCGCCGGGCAGGCGTTGAGCGCAAAGATGGCCCCGCGTACGGACCGCTGGGGCCAGGCGGCACCGACGGTCACGCCCTTCTCACCGGTCGTCGACGGCGACGTCCTGCCCACCACGCCCTGGCAGGCGCTGGCGGCGGGGTCGGCCCGGGAGGTGGACCTCCTGGTCGGCCACAACCGCGACGAGACCCGGCTGTTCCTCGCCCTGGCCGACAGGCTGGGCAGGATCACGGACGAGCAGGTGACCGCCGCCCTGCGCCTGCTGGCCCCGGGCGGCGAGGCGGGCGAGCGGGCCTACCGCTCCGCCTTCCCGGACGCCTCCCCGTCCGCGCTGTACGAACGGGTCCAGACGGACTGGCTGTTCGCGATGCCGACCCTGCGGCTGGCCGAGGCCCAGATCGCGGGTGGCGGCAGCGCCCACGTCTACGAATTGACCTGGCCGGCCCCCGGCGGCGGCGGCGCACTGGGCGCCTGCCACACCCTGGACGTCACCCTGCTCTTCGGCGGCTACCGCGCCGACCTGGGGAGGCTGCTCTTCGCCGGGGTGGACATACCGGCCGAGGCGAAGCAGCTGTCGTCCCGCTTCCGCCGCGCGTGGACGTCCTTCGCCCGGACCGGCGACCCGGGCTGGCCGGCGTACGACACCGAGGCCCGCCTGGTGCAGATACTGGACGCGGAGCCGACGGTCACGGCCTATCCGGAGGAGCGCAGCCGACGCCTGTGGGAGGGGTACGACTTCCGCCCTCTGCCCCTGCTCGGCTAGGCCTTGTCGTCCGAACTCCCGCCTGCCCGGCACGCCGAGAGCACGCACTGACGCCACGAGGCCCGCCCTCCGGGCGGACGACGGGAGTTCGACGACAGGCCCTAGAGGCCCAGGCCTCCCATCGGCTCGATGTCGACGTGCACGGGCGTGCCCCACACCCGCAGCACCTCGTAGTCGGTGAACTCGTGCACGAGGCGGTAGGCCATCGCGGGCCGTGATCCGCGCCGCTGGGCGGCGAGATACGCCTCGGCCTCGCGCCGGTCCCTGCGCGGTGTCCCGCACAGCTGCCACTCCTGTCCGTTCCACGCCTCCGGCAGCCAGCGCTGCTGCGGCTGGGGACGGTCGGCGCGGACGCCGTAGCGGGAGGGCGCGCCGGCCGCCGGCCCGGTGGGACTCGGCCTGCCGCCGAACTCCGACCGCCGGGCGGCCCGGCGCCGGGTCTCGCAGAGCAGGCACAGATCGGGCGCGCTCTCGTCGACGGGCCCCTGCGGGTGCTCGGCACACCGAGTGCTGGGCGCGCCGCTCCCTACGCTCTCCTCCACCAGGTCCAGCGCCCGGCGCAGATCGGCCTTGATCTCGTGCAGCCGGGCGTCCGGGGTGTCTGCGCTCAGCGCCTCCCCGTGTTCCCCGAGGAGCCGGAGCGCCCGTCCGAGGGCGGCGAGCTGGGTGTGGTTCATGGTGTTCGACGGTAGCGCGTTCGTGTAGAACGGGGGCGTGATCATGCTGCCGCGCCTCCTGACAGCCGCACTGCATCGCTTCAACGCCACATACCCCTGGGACCACAACGCGCACTACCACCGCTGGCTGCTACGGCAGCTGCCCCGCCGCTTCCGCTCCGCCCTGGACGTCGGGTGCGGCAGCGGTGACCTGGCCCGGACGCTGGCCCCACGCGCGGAGTCGGTCGTCGGGGTGGACGCCGACCCCGAAATCCTCGCCTCGGCCCGGGAGCTGACGGGACAGGCCGCCTGTGTCACCTACACCCTCTGCTCCGCCCCGGACGGTCTGCCGCCCGGCCCGTACGACGTCATCACCTGTGTCGCCGTGCTGCATCACCTGCCCTTCGCCGAGACCCTCGCCCGGCTCCGGCGGGAGCTGGCGCCGGGCGGCACGCTGGTGGTCGTCGGGTGTGCGCGGGCCGCGAGCCGGCTCGACCACGCGATCGGGCTCGCCGCCATCCCGCTCAACGCGCTGACCGGGTGGCTGAAGAACCACGGGCGGCCGGCCCCGCACCGGCCGGTCCATGACCGCACTCACCCGGGAGCCCGGGACGAGCTACGACGAGGTCCAGCGGGAGGCCGCCCGGCGCTTCCCGGGGCCCGGTTCCGGCGGCGGCTGTTCTGGCGCTACACGCTGGTCTGGCGGGCTCCCTGAGCGCCCGGATGGATCAGGCTGCCCTCACCGCAGGCCGGAGCGGGGTCGCGCAGCGGCAGGGGGGACACGGCATTGACCAGGGGGATGACGACGAGGTCGGTGGCGCAGGCGGCGGTGTCGGCGGCGGTCCACTCGCCGTCGGGGTGCGCGGGGGCGGCCACGGCGGCGTGCGCGGGGCCGGCCAGGGCGGCGGCGGAGACCGTGAGGGCGGCGGTGGCCAGGAGCTTCTTCATCATGCCCGGGCAAACGACCCGACCCCACGGCGCGTCACGCGGATACGGCCGGCCGGGCCCGCTGCGGCCGGTGGCCCGCAGGTGTCCGGTGCGGGGCATCCGGCGTCAACTCCCGTCGGCCGTCCTGACTTTCCCTGAACCGTGCACGACGTCCGTCAGCCCGAAGAAGTACGTCGCCGCGAAACCGACCGCGTACCCCGTGAGCAGGCCGCCCGCGTAGATCGCCGCCGCCGGCCCCGCGCCCCGGTTTCCCGTCAGCAGCGGGAACAGGGCCCAGCCCGAGGGACCGATCGCGGTCGCGCCCACCCGGGTGCCGAGTGTCGCGAAGAAGCCGACGAACGCGCCGCCCGCCGCGCCGCCCGCGCAGGCGGTCAGGAACGGCCGGCCGAGGGGGAGCGAGACGCCGTAGATCAGTGGTTCGCCGACGCCCAGCAGGCCGGCCGGGAGCGCCGAGCGGATCGTCGTCCGCAGGGAGACGTCGTGGCGCAGCCGGACGTACACCGCGAGCGCCGCGCCGACCTGGCCCGCGCCCGCCATGGCCAGCAGGGGCAGCAGGACGGTGTAGCCCTGCTGTTCGATGAGGGTGGTGTGGACGGGGATGAGGGCCTGGTGCAGGCCCAGCATGACCAGCGGCAGGAAGAGGCCGCCGAGGACGAGTCCGGCCACGGCTCCGGCGGTCGCGAGCAGCCAGTTCGTCGCCGTGCCGATCGCGGAGGCCACCGCGCCGGCCGCGTACATCAGGCCGTACAGCGTCACCAGGCCGGACACCAGCACGGTGACCGCGGGGGTGAGCAGGACGTCCAGCGCGCCCGGCACCCGGCCCCGTACCCACCTCTCCACCCGGGTCGCGAGCAGCGCCGCCGCGAGCGCGCCGAGCACGCCGCCCTGGCCGGGAGCGAGGTGCGTGCCGAACACCGTCACCTTCGTCACGCCCGGGTGGACGACCACGGCCGCGACCGCGCCGCCCAGGACGGGCGTCCCGCCGAACTCCTTGGCCGTGTTGTGGCCGACGAACACCGCGATCAGCGCCAGGAACCCGGAGGCGATCGAGGAGAGGGCCGGTGTCAGGGCGGCCAGCCAACCGGCGTTCAGCAGCAGGCCGTTGAGACCGGAGAGGACGCCGCAGCCGATCAGTGCGGGGATCAGCGGGACGAAGACGTTCGCGACCCGGCGCAGGGCGGCCTTGACCGGGGTGGCGTTGCGCCGCCGGAGCTCCTCCTTCAGCCGGGCCCCGCGGTCCTCCCGTGGCCCGGCGGCGACCAGCGTCTCCACCTCCGCCGTGACCGCCTCCACCACCCCCGGGCCCAGCACGACCTGCCGGCCCGGGCCGTCGGACACCACCCCGAGGACGCCGGGAAGGGCCCGCAGCCCCTCGTCGTCGGCCACCGCCGGGTCGGCGAGGGTCAGCCGGAGGCGGGTCACGCAGTGGGCCACGGAGGTGACGTTGGCCGGGCCGCCGACCAGGGCGAGGACGGCGGCCGCGGTGGCGGCGGGGTCGTTGCGCACGCCCCGAGCGTGCGGGTCAGCGGGGCGCGTGCGCCAGCGCGGCGCGCAGATGGCCGCCGGACTCCTCCAGAAGGCGGGCGGCCGTCGGGCCGTCGACACCGGCGAGGAGCGCCAGGATCGCGTTCTTCACCTCGCCGCCGGACTCGGTCAGGGCCCGCTCGATCTCGTCGTCGCCCACTCCGGTGGCCAGCGCGACGATCCGGCGGGAGCGGGCCCGGAGCTTGTCGTTGGACGCCCGGACGTCGACCATCAGGTTCCCGTAGGTCTTGCCGAGCCGGATCATCGTGATGGTCGAGAGCATGTTCAGGACCAGCTTCTGGGCAGTACCGGCCTTCAGCCGGGTGGAGCCGGCGATCAGCTCGGGGCCGACGACCACCTCGATGCCGTGCTCGGCGGCGGCCGCGAGCGCGCTGTGCTCGTTGCAGGCCAGGCCGATGGTCAGCGCGCCCAGGGCGCGGGCGTGTTCGACGGCGCCGATCGCGTAGGGGGTGCGGCCGGAGGCGGAGACGCCGACCACCGTGTCCTCAGCGGTCAGCTTCAGCGCGTCCAGGTCCCGGCGGGCCAGCTCCGGGGAGTCCTCCGCGCCCTCGACGGAGGTCACCATCGCCTCCGGGCCGCCCGCGATCAGCCCGACGACCTGCGCGGGATCGGTGTTGAAGGTGGGCGGGCACTCGGAGGCGTCCAGCACCCCGAGCCGGCCGGCCGTGCCCGCGCCGGCGTAGATCAGCCGGCCGCCACGGGCCATGCGTGCGGCGACGGCGTCGATGGCCGCGGCGATACGGGGAAGCTGGGCGCCCACGGCGGCGGGCACACCGGCGTCCTCGGTGTTCATCAGGCGGGCGATCTCGAGGGTGGGCAGACGGTCGACATCGGCGAGCTCGGGCCGGAAGGCTTCGGTGGTCAGGGAAGCCAGCTGACTGCGCAGATCATGGGAGGTCATGGGGGGCGGCTCTCTCAGGTTTGGGTGCCGTTGTGCGCGCTGTTACTCACCTGTGGCTGGTGCGATGCCGGTGAGCCAGCGCCTCGTACGACGCGGCCAGCGCGGGCGCCGCGGTCTCGTACGTGCGCTGGGCCACTCCCACGAACAGGCAGTCCACCACGAGCAGTTGGCTCGTCCGCGAGGACATCGCGGCCGGTCGCAGCTCGCTCTCCCGTGAGGTGGACGTGGTCAGTACGTGGTCGGCGTACTGGGTGACGGGCGAGTCCGGCCGGCCGGTGATGGCCACGGTCGTGGCCCCGTGCTCGAACGCGACCCGCAGTGGCTCGATGACGTCCCCCGTCGAGCCGGAGTGGGTGATCGCGATCGCCACGTCACCCGAGCGGAGCTGTACCGCGTTGGTCACCGCGAGGTGCGGATCGCTGTGGGCATGGGCTATCAGCCCTATGCGCAGCAGCTTCTGCGTGAGGTCCTGGGCGACGAGCCCCGAGGCCCCCACGCCGTACACGTCGGCGCGCCGGGCGCCGGCCAGGGCGTTCACGGCGGCGCCGAGCTGCGCGGTGTCGAGTCCGGCGGCCGTGTCGGCGAGGGTCTGCTGCTCCTCGTAGGCGAGCTTGGTGACGACGTCGGCGATGGGGTCGTCCACCGCGATGTCGGTCGTGATCGCGGGCGCGCGTCCCGACTGCTGCTGCGCGGCGAGTCCGGCGAGGGCGAGCCGCAGGTCCCGGTAACCGGGATAGCCGAGGAGCCGGGCGGTGCGGACGACCGTGGCCTCGCTGGTGCCGGTCAGTTCGGCGAGGCCGGTGACCGTCAGGGCGGCGCAGCCGGCCGGGTCGCTCGCGACGGCCTCCGCGACCCGCTGCATGGACCGGGTCATGGACGGTGCGAGGGTGCGCACCTTGGCGGCGAGGGAACCGCCCGGACTGCCGAAACTTTCCTTCACGTCCTGGGTCACAGGTGAAAGATATTTTCGGTTCGGTGTCGTGGTCAAGAGTGCGCACAATGGGTCGTATGGAACCCATCAGTCCTCTTGAGCAGGCCCTGCATGCCGCCCGCGCCCTGGTGCTCGCCGATCTGGTCGCGGGCGAGGTCGCGGAGGCGGACGTGGTCTCGCTGGTGGAGGACTCCGTCGCCGAGCGGCGCTGGTGGGTCGAGCAGTGGCCGGAAGGCGCGTCCTTCGTCGCCGGGCTGATCGCCCAGGACGTACAGGACGCCCTGCTGGAACGGTACGGCCGCTGGCCGCTGTGCCCGGTGTGCGGCTCCGGCGATCCGCACGCACTGGACGTGGAGCCCGAACTCGGCCCCGACCCGCACTGGGTGTGCCACAAGGCGGGCGTGAAGGTCGCGGCGGTGGGTTCGCTGGGCCCGGCCACGGGCGGGATGACGTCCTCGTGACCCTGTACATCGACCCGCCCGCCTGGCCGGGGCACGGCCGCATGTGGTCGCACCTGGTCAGTGATGTGTCCTACGACGAACTCCACGCGTTCGCCGAGCGGCTGGGCGTGCCGAGGCGCGCCTTCGAGCGCGACCACTACGACCTTCCCTCGCACCGGTACGCCGACGCGGTGGCGGCAGGGGCGGTCGAGGTAGGCAGCCGCGAGGTGGTGCGGCTGCTGCTCGCCTCGGGCCTGCGCCGGCGCAAGCGCAACGGGGCTCAGGCGCGGCGGACGTAGAGCTGCAGCCCGTCGTCCAGGCCGTGCTCGTCGTGGGCGAGGCGCTCCTCCTCCACGGTCGCCCGGGTGAATCCGGCCCGGGACGCGACGCGCTGGGAGGGCACGTTGGCGTGCTCGATGGTCGCGAACACCATCTCGACGTCGTCGCGGGCCAGCGCCCAGTCCGTCAGCGTGCGCAGCGCCTCGGTGGCGTACCCCTGGCCCCGGGCGCCTTCGACGACGTCGTAGCCGACCTCCACCCAGCCCTGCTCGTTCGGGGCGCCGTGGAAGCCGATGCCGCCGACCGCGCGGCCGTCCTCGTGCCGGACGAGCGCGAAGACCCCGAACTCCGGCCGGTGCACGCCCGCTTCGTACGCCTTCAGCAGGAAGGACGCGGCCTCCCGGGTGCCCTCGTACGGGCCGCCGTCGAGCCAGGTGAAGCCGCCGTCGCCGCCCAGGCGCAGATCGTGGGCGGCGGCCGGGCGCAGGCCAGTGAGGGTGATGCGCTCGGCCGGGATGACGAGGTTGTTGCGCCAGCGCCACTCGGTGACCGGGGTGCGGCCGGACAGCTCGCCGCGGCCGGTGGCCCACAGCAGGGTCGGCCAGGGGGCGGCGCCGGGCTGGACGTGCGGGAAGAGGCAGGCCAGGAGGGAGGCGACGAGCTCGGCCGGCGGCTCGTAGGGGATGCCAAGGCCCTTGGCCATGTCATGCGTGTGCAGCAGCACTTCGGCGATGCCCATCGCGGCGAAGCCCTCGGCGTCCGCGCTGCGGAAGGGGTAGGGGTGGAAGGCGCGGACGCCGGGCGGGGCGGTGCGGACGGCGGCGGCGAGCAGGGCGCCGGTCGTCTCGATGACGTGCAGCAGGCCCGCGTTGCCGGTGCCCTCGTCGAGGGTGAGCTCGAAGGGGAGGTAGCCGTCCTGCGCGCGTCCGGCCAGGTTGGCGGCATAGGCGATCAGGTCGTCGGCGACATGGACAGCGGTGGCGTGGCAGTCCCACTCCAGCCGCCCGGCCCGTACGGCCCTCCAGTCCCGGTCCACCGCCACGCGCAGGGCCGCCGTGCAGCCGGCCACCGCCTCGGTCACATCGTCCCCGTTTATCGGTCGCATGGGGCGAACCCTAGGGCGCCGGTCCCCTCAGGTCGACAGCATTTCCAGCTCCGCGGAGAGGTTGTAGCGGGCGGTGGCCTCCCAGTGCTCCTGCCCGTAGGGGGTGCGGAACAGCCGTGGCAGACCGAGGAGTTGGCGCAGAATCGCCGAACGCCCCTCGCGGAAGGCGTCGTTCGGCACGAAGTGGTACTCCTCGCGCACCTCGGCGGTGTACGCCGCGTACGCCGACGGGGGCGCGGCCAGGATCGCGAGGTCGGCGTCGCACAGCACCTGGCCGTCGCGGTCGTCGTCGGCCGGGTCGTGCGTGATGGTGAGCCGGACCAGGCGGGCCACCTCGGCGGTCTTGTCCTGCCCGACGCCGGCCTCGGGCAGGGCGCGTTCGGCGAGGCGGGCGGAGCGCTCCTCGTTCGACGACCGGTCGGGCAGATAGACGGCGTCGTGGAACCAGGCGGCCAGGCGTACGGCATCCGGGTCGTCCGCGTACCTCTCGAGCACGTCGACGCGGTCGAGGACCGCCGCCAGATGCTCGACGGTGTGGTACCGGCGCTGCGGCTCCTGCCAGCGGCGCAGCAGGGCATCGGCGTACCGGTACGGATCCGGGTGGCAGGGGTCGTCCCGTGTCGCGAGCAGGGCACGCACCCAGCGGGAACGCAGGTCGTCGAGATCGGCCATGGCGTCATTCTCCCGCCCGCCGACCCGATGCACCTAGCGTGGCCCCCATGACTGACGTACAGGAAGTGCGGGACCCCGAACTGCCCGGCCGGCTGCTCGCTGTCGAGCGGGACGCCCTGATACCGCTGCTGCGGGCGCGGCCGGACGCGGACTTCGCGCTGGCGGCCACCGCGTGTCCGGGGTGGTCGGTGCGGGATGTGCTGGCGCACTGTTCGGCCGCGTTGACGCGGGTGGTGGAGAGCCGGTTCGAGAAGGGCGTGTTCTCGCCCGAGTCCAACGACCGGGACATCGCCGAGCGGGCAGAGTGGTCGAACGCCCGGGTCGTGGACGAGCTGGAGCGCGGCATGACCGAGGCCGGCCCGGTGATCGCCAGGGCCGGCGGGGTGCTCGACATGATCGCGCTCGGGGAGTGGGTGCACGCCGGTGACGTGCGCGACGCCGTCGGCGCGCCGGGGGCGTACGCGGGGCCCGGCCTGCCGGACGCCCTGACGCTGCTCGTCCGGATCACCCGGGAGAAGGAGCACCTGCCCCTGCACGCCGACCTCGACGACGTGGACGAGCCGCTGCGGCTCGGCGCGGCGGTCGCGGCGGCCCCGCCCGCGCGCTACATCGGCGGCGCGGCCACGCTCGTACGGCTGTACTCGGGGCGGCCGGTGAACGGCGACGGATTCGAGCTGGCCGGCGCGCGAGAGGCGGAACTCAACATCTTCGGGTGAAGGGCGCTCCGGCACAGGCGTAGTCTTGGAATTGGACTAGACCTGTAGTCGTCGGCCGTACCCCGCGTACGCGCCGAGGATGCCGATGAAATGGGGTGCCATGAGCAAGCGTGCAGTCCTGGAGGTGATCGCGCTCGACGTCGAGGACGCGGTCGCCGCCCAGGCCGGAGGCGCGGACCGGCTGGAACTGGTCACCGACATGGCGGCCGACGGGCTCAGCCCGGTTCCCGCCACCGTCGCCGGGATCCGGGCGGCCGTCGACATCGACCTGCGCGTGATGCTCCGCCTCGCGGACGGGTTCGCGGCCGGAGACGTGTCGCGGCTCGTGGGGACGGCCGGGGAGCTGCGCGAGGCCGGCGCCGACCAGTTCGTCCTCGGCTTCCTCGGCCCGGACGGCGGGGCCGACCTGGCCGCCGTCGAGCGGGTGGTCGGCGCGCTGGACGGCTGCGCGTGGACCTTCCACCGGGCGATCGACCGCGCCGAGGACCGCGACGCCCTGCGCAAGCAGCTCGCCGACCTGCCCGGCCTGGACACCTACCTCACCGCGGGCGCCCCCGGCGGGGTCGACGCGGGGCTGGCGACGCTGGTCGCGGAGGCGGGCCGGCGAGGAGAGCCGGGGTACGACCAGACCCTCCTGGTCGGCGGCGGCCTGCGCCTGGACCACGTCCCGCGGCTGCGGGCCGCCGGCCTCGACGCCTTCCACATCGGTGGCGCGGCGCGGCCCTCCGGGTGGGACGGGCCGGTCTCCGCGGCGGCCGTGGCCGAGTGGCGGGAGGCGCTGGACGAGCGGGCCGCCGCCTGAGGCCTCTCCCCGGATCGGGCCGGTCCCGGCGCGATCCGGAAGAAGACCGTGGCCGCTCCCGGGGTCAGCCGGCGGCCAACCCGATGAGCACGAGGAGCACCACCAGGGCGAAGACGGTGAGCGGGACGAGCCCCACCATTCCGCTCGGGCGCAGGAACACCGGGCGGCCCGGGTCCAGCCCGGGGCCCTGGGCGGCGGCCGGCGCCGGGAGCCTGCGGATCCTGGCCAGGGCGAAGAGGTTGATCAGCAGCGTGACCGGCGTGATGAGCATCGACATCGGACCCCACCAGCCCTGCACGAGGGTGTCCGCCTGCATCTTCCGGAAGACGGCGAGCCCGCAGGTGCGGCAGAAGGTGCCCTCCCGCCGCAGGAACCGCATCATCACCACCATGCCCTGATGCCCCCGGACCTTCACCGGCGCGGCGGGCGACGCCCCGCACACCCGGCACCCGGTACCGGGAGCCGCCGCGTACGCCCCGGGGGCCTGCGGGTACGGAGCCTGCCCGTGGTGACCGGGCGCCTGCTGGTGCGGCCCGGCAGGCTGCTGGTGCCCCGCCGGCGCCTGCGGGTGCCCCGTCGGGGCCTGTGGGTGTCCCGCCGGGGCCTGCGCGTACGGCGCGGGTCCCGGCTGGTACGGGCCGGGGGCCTGCTGGTACGGCCCCGGCGCCTGCGCGTACGGGCCGGGTGCCTGCGCGTACGGGCCGGGTGCCTGCGCGTACGGGCCGGGAGCCTGCTGGTACGGCCCCGGTGCCTGCTCGTACGGGCCGGAGGCCTGCTGGTAGGGGCCGGGAGCCTGCTGGTACGGACCGGGGACGGGCGGGTAGGGCCCGGGGTTCTGCTGGTACGCCGGATGGGGCGGCTGCGAGGTGCTCAACGAAGGCCCTTCCATGGGGACATGCCGGAACGGCACGACACCCTAGCCGTGGGCCCTCAGGCCAACTGAGCGGGTACCGGCGCCGCGTGGGTCACGATCAGGCCCGACACCGCACGGGTGAGCGCCACGTACAGCCGGCGCAGACCCGTGCGCTCGTCCGGCTCGCCGTCCACGACCGCCTGGGGCTCGTCCAGGACCACGTAGTCGTACTCCAGACCCTTGGCGAGGGACGCCGGGACCAGGGTGAGGCGGGTCTCCCGGGTGGTCTCCTCGCCGGGGGCGAGGTAGGCGATCCCCGCCGCCGTCAGGGCCTCGGCCAGCGCCGGGATCCGGGCGTCGGCGGCGATCAGGCCCGTCGAGCCCTCGTTGCGCAGCAACTCCTCGCACGCGGCGACCACGTCGGACGTCTGCGTGCTCGCGCGGATCTCGAAGAAGCCGGGGTTCTCACGGACCGAGGCGACCGGGGTGAGGCCGGGCGCGATGTGCGGCAGGAGGCGGGAGGCATAGGTGATGACGTCCGTGGGCACGCGGAAACCGGCCGTCAGCTCCTCGATGACGCCGTCGCGCTTGCCGAGATGGGCCAGCGCCTCGTCCCAGCCGCGGGTCGCCCAGGGGGTGGTGCCCTGCGCCAGGTCGCCGAGGACGGTCGCGCTGCCGGTGGTGCAGCGGCGGCCGACGGCCCGGTACTGCATGGGGGAGAGGTCCTGCGCCTCGTCCAGGACGACATGGCCGAGGGAGTGCGTGCGCTGGATCAGGTCGGCCGCCTCGTCGATCAACACCGCGTCCGCCGCCGCCCACTTGGCCGACTTCACACTGCGCACGGGCCTGGCCCACAGGATCGTCTTCTGCTCGTCCTCGTCCAGGATCCCGGCGGCGTGCTCGGCGAGGAAGTCCGCGTCCGTCAGCAGGCGCAGGACCAGCTTCGCCGGGTCCACCACGGGCCAGAGGGCCTTCACCGCCGCCTTCACCGCGCTGTTGCGGGCCACGGCGTCCTGCACCCGGTCGTCCGGTGCCTCCCCGGACCGCTCCATCTGCACCAGCACCGCGTGCGCGATCCGCTGCGGCAGCGCCTCGCGGGCGGCGCCGTACCGGATGTCCCGCTGCAGCAACTCCCGGACGATGTCCTCCAGTTCGTACGACGGCACCCGCCAGCGCCGGGAGCCTCGCACCACCACCACGGCTTCGGTCGGCATGGTCACGTGCGAGTACAGGGCCCGGCGCAGCACCTCGGCCATCCGGGCGTCGCCCTTGACCACGGCGGCGGCCGCGTCGTCCGTGCCGCGCACCTCGACGTGGGCGACCAGGTCGTCGACGGTGGCCTGCTGCACGGTCAACTCGCCCAGCGCGGGCAGGACCTGCTCGATGTAGTGCAGGAAGGACCGGTTGGGCCCGATCACCAGGGTGCCGGTGCGGGCCAGCCGTTCCCGGTGCGCGTAGAGGAGGTACGCGACCCGGTGCAGGCCGACGGCGGTCTTTCCGGTGCCGGGACCTCCCTGCACGCAGACGGTCCCGCCGAGTCCGCTGCGGACGATCTCGTCCTGCTCCGGCTGGATGGTGGCGACGATGTCCCGCATGGGGCCGACGCGCGGCCGCTCGATCTCCTGCTGGAGCAGCTTGCTGGTGGTCGCTCCCCCGGCGGAGCCGGAGAAGGTCGCCGCGGCCGGGTCGGAGAGGTGCTCGTCCTCGTACGCGGTCAGGTCGCCGCCGGTGTAGCCGAAGCGGCGGCGCAGCCCGATGTCCATCGGGTCCTTCCTGGACGCCCGGTAGAACGGCTGTGAGACCGGCGCACGCCAGTCGATGACCATGGGGTCGCCGTCGGCGTCGTGGACATGCCGCCGCCCGATGTAGAACTGCTCGCCCTCGGCGCCCTCGGCCTGATCCGCGCCCGGTGCGTGCAGATAGTTCAGCCGGCCGAAGAACAGCGGGGTGTCGCTGAGGTCGGCCAGCGCCTTGATCCGCTCGTCGATCTGGTGGGCCAGTGCTTCCGCGTTGACCCAGTTCGCGGTGACGTCCCGGATGTCCAGCGACTCCACGTCCTCGCGCATGGCGCGCAGCGCGGCACGGGAGTGGGCGAGGTGGGAGCGCTCTCGGGCGAGGGCGTCGTCGAGGTCGCCGGGGGAGCCGTCGAGTGGTTCGTGGGCGGGCGCGGACAAGGGGGTGCCTCCGGATCTGCTCTCGCGTAACTGACGCATGGCTGACGCATGGCTGGGGACCGTCCGGTTGCCGACCGGGCGGCGGCGCTCCGTGAGGGGAGGCGGGCAAGAGCGGAGATTCTAGGCGAGGGTGCGGGGAGGGGGCCAACGGTTTTCGTGTCCCCTAGGGGACGCGAGGCCCTCGGAGTAGGGGCCGGAGTCCACCCGGAGATCTACGCGCAGCCGTCCGGGATTGGCTCTGGAGACCGATGCGGACCTTATGCCCGGCGTTCCACCATGGAGACATGAGCGCAGCAACCATCTCTCCAGGCCCTGCCCGACCGCCGGCCGGCGCCACAGCCGTGGACGGCCCGCACCACCACCCGCTCGGCAACGCCCTGCGCGCCATCAAGGTGTTCGCGGAGGCCGCGTTCGGTGTGATCATCCTCGGCGAGTACGGCGAGGAAGCGGGCATACGCCGTAAGTAACCGCAGGGGTCCCCTCCGTACGGAGACGGACGGCAGCCGGGCCGAGGGCGCGGCCGTGGTCCACGGCACGACCCGCCTCCCTCGCGGGCAGCGCGCTCCTGCTCGCCGCTCTGGTCATCCTCTTGTCCCGCCTCTCGCCGCCGTACCCGCTGCCGGGGCCCGGGCACCGCGCTCGGCTCAGCCGGTGCTGTCCTCCGTCAGGAGCTCGTCCGCGTCCATGATCCGGTAGGCGTAGCCCTGTTCGGCCAGGAATCGCTGGCGGTGGGCGGCGAAGTCCTGGTCGATGGTGTCGCGGGCGACGACCGAGTAGAAGTGCGCCTGGTGCCCGTCGGCCTTCGGGCGCAGGACCCGGCCGAGCCGCTGGGCCTCCTCTTGGCGGGAGCCGAAGGTGCCGGACACCTGGATGGCGACCGTGGCCTCCGGCAGGTCGATGGAGAAGTTGGCGACCTTGGAGACGACCAGCACGCTGATCTCCCCCTCGCGGAAGGCGTCGAAGAGCTTCTCGCGCTGGGCGTTGGAGGTCTCCCCCTTGATGACGGGGGCGTTCAAGTGCTCGCCCAGCTCGTCGAGTTGGTCGATGTACTGGCCGATGACGAGGATCTGCTGCCCGGCGAAGCGGCGGACGATCGCCTCCGTGACCTTCCGCTTGGTGTCGGTGGTGGCGCAGAAGCGGTACTTCTCCTCCGTCTCGGCCGTCGCGTACGCGAGCCGCTCGGAGTCCGTCAGGTTCACCCGGACCTCGACGCAGTCGGCCGGGGCGATGTACCCCTGCGCCTCGATCTCCTTCCAGGGCGCGTCGAACCGCTTCGGCCCGATGAGGGAGAACACGTCCGACTCGCGGCCGTCCTCACGGACGAGGGTGGCCGTGAGGCCCAGCCGCCGCCGTGCCTGCAGGTCGGCGGTGAACTTGAAGACGGGAGCGGGCAGCAGGTGCACCTCGTCGTAGACGATCAGGCCCCAGTCCCGGGAGTCGAAGAGTTCCAGGTGCGGGTAGACGCCCTTCCGCTTGGTCGTCAGCACCTGGTAGGTGGCGATGGTGACCGGGCGGATCTCCTTGCGCGTACCGCTGTACTCGCCGATCTCGTCCTCGGTCAGCGAGGTCCGCTTCACCAGCTCGTGCTTCCACTGCCGTGCGGAGACGGTGTTCGTGACCAGGATGAGGGTGGTCGACTTGGCCTGGGCCATGGACCCGGCGCCGACCAGCGTCTTCCCGGCGCCGCACGGCAGCACGACGACACCGCTGCCGCCGTGCCAGAAGTTCTCCACGGCCTGCTTCTGGTACGGCCTGAGCGCCCAGCCGTCCTCCAGCAGCTCGATCGGGTGCGCCTCACCGTCGACGTACCCGGCCAGGTCCTCGGCCGGCCAGCCCAGCTTCAGCAGCACCTGCTTGATCTGCCCGCGCTCGGACGGGTGCACGGCGACCGTGTCCGGGTCGATCCGCGCCCCGACCAGTGGGGCGATCCGCTTGGACTTCAGCACCTCCTCCAGCACCGGCCGGTCGGTGGTGCTCAGCACGAGTCCGTGCGCGGGGTGCTTGCTGAGCGTGAGCCGCCCGTACCGGTCCATGGTCTCGGCGATGTCGACGAGCAGCGCGTGCGGCACCGGATACCGGCTGTACTGCACCAGCGCGTCCACGACCTGCTCGGCGTCATGCCCGGCGGCACGCGCGTTCCACAGCCCGAGCGGGGTGACCCGGTAGGTGTGGATGTGCTCCGGCGCCCGCTCCAGCTCGGCGAACGGCGCGATGGCACGCCGGCAGTCGTCGGCCCGCTCGTGGTCGACTTCCAGGAGCAGGGTCTTGTCCGACTGGACGATCAGCGGTCCGTTCACGTAGAGCACACACCCTTTCCACAACGGCCAAACGTCCAGTGTGCCGCATCGGCCGCCGGACCGGGTCAGTCCGCCGCCAGCTCCGCCACTCCCGTGATCCGGTGCAGCGGATAGGTGCGCACCTCGTCCGCCGTGTGGTCGTACGCCGTGACGAAGCCGCCCTCCACCTTGACCGGGGCGATGACCCGCTGGCTGGCGGCGCCCTCGGCGTTGACGTAGCCGATCCAGAGCGATCCGCCGGTCAGCACGGCTGCCTGCACGGTGGCGAGGGTCTCGGCGGAGGACGTACGGGGCAGTTCGCCGCCCGCCAGGGGCGTGCCGGCGGCCGGCTTGCGCGGGGTGGTGGCGGCCAGGTCGCCCGCCCGGATCGCGCGGATCGCCGCCGCGAGCAGCGTGGCGTCGGGTACCGGCGGGCCGTCCGGGACCGGCTCCGGGGCGGTGCGCGGAGGGGTGCGGCGGGCGTGGGCGCGCGCGATCAGGACGTCGCCCTCGGCGGACTCGGCGGCCGGGGCGTAGCCCATCGCCCGCAGGCCCTCCAGCAGCGTCGCCGGGTCGGACGGGGCGGCCAGCACGGTGGGCGCGAGGCGGCGCAGGCGCAGGGCGGCGGCACGCCTGTCGGCGAGGATCTCGTTCAGCAGGGTGTCGTCGTCGCACCGCACGTACGCCGAGGCCGCACCGACCCGGAGGTGACCGTGCCTGCGGGCCACGTCGTCGATCAGATAGGCGAGCGGCTGCGGCACCGGGGTGCGGGAGTGCTCGGCGAGGAAGGCGTGCAGGTCGGCGGCGGTACGGCCGGCGTCCAGGGCGCGCCGCACCGAGGCCGGGGTGAAGCGGTACACCGTCGCGCCGCCCTTGGACTCGACGTCCGCGAGCACGCCCAGCAGATCGGCGAGCGGACGCCGCAGCGGCCCCGGCGCCACCGCCGTCAGGTCGGCCTGGAGCAGCACATGGTCCAGCGGCTCGGGGAGCAGCGGCGCGAGGAGCCGGGCGGCGGCGGCCGTCGCCACCGCCTGCTCGGCGGGGGAGAGCGGAGCGGGCACGGCGGCCGGCCGGTGCTGATGGTGCACGGGCAGCTTGTCACCGGGGCCCGAGGGCCGCGGCGAGCCGGAGGGCACCGGCGAGGTGTCCCGTGCGCCCAGCAGTGCCCGCCCGTGCGCCGACAGCGCGCCCCGGCCCGTGATGCCCAGCAGCTCCGCCTCGGACAGGGTCCAGCGGGCCAGCCGGGAGCGCAGGTCCTCGTCACCGTCCCGCTGGGGTCCGCGCAGCGGCCGCTCCCAGCGCAGCCGGGCCAGCACCGACCCGGTGTCGGGGGCCGTGCCGGCGGGCAGCCCGGCCAGCAGGGTCAGCACCCGGTGTCGTACCTCGGGCGCGGCCGAGCGGTCCAGGCCCGGGCCGAGCGCGGCGAGCGTCCGGTCCTTGGTGTCCCGCCCGCCGACCAGCCCCGCAGTGCGGGTGGCCGCCAGCCAGGCCTCCGCCAGCCGGGCCCAGCGCTCGGCGGGGGGCCGCTCCAGCCACTCGTCGTACGCGGGCGTGGCCGCGTACCGCTCGTCGGCCTCGCCGTCGGGGGCGATCAGACCGGCCGCGTACGCCAGCTCCACCCAGAACGCGGCGACCGGCTCGGCCACGTCCAGTGCGACGGCGGTCCGCTTCAGGTCGCGGACGCTCAGGCCACCGGCCCGCAGGACGGCCGGGCCGCCCTCGTCCCAGTCCTTCAGCAGCTCCTCGACGGTGGCGAGCGTGGTGTACGCCTGTCCGGCCGCCGTCGCGTCCACCACCTGCGGGCCGTGGGCCGCGGCCGGCTCCACGGCGGGCGGCAGCGGCTCGGGTGCGCGGTGGGCGCAACCCTCGCGCAGATGCAGGGCCACCTCGCGGGGCAGGACGACCGTGCCCGGCGCGGTGGGCAGCAGCAGGCCACGGTCGAGCAGCCAGCGCAGATGGGCGGCGGGGTCCGGGGTGACCTGCCCGTACGGCGGTCCCCACACCAGCCGCGCCAGCACCTCCCGGGCCGCCTCCGGGGCGCCGGAGAGCAGCTCGGCCATGTTCTTCCGGTCGGCGAACAGCGCGCTGAGCGCGGCCGCGGCGGACACCGCGTCGTGCGTCGAGGGCAGCCCGGCGGTCGTGACGAGCTCCTGGATGCGGCCCGGCGACATGCCCGAGGTGGCCTCCTGCACGGTGGGCCCGAGCCCGGTCGGAGAGGGGTGCTGCGGGGACGGCGCGAGGAGTTCACGGGCCGTGCGCACCAGCCGCAGCCGCTCGTCGTCGCCCCACACCAGGGCCTGTTCGCGCAGGCCGGCGAGGGCGTGCGGCAGCGCGGCGGCCACCGCCGGGTCGCCGGCGTCCCCGGCCATCAGCGAGAGCAGCGTGTCGTACGACGCCGGGTCCGGGGCCACGGCCAGCGCCTCCGCCGTCTGCAGCGCGAACCGGTCCAGCCGCTCCAGCGCGCGCAGCACCGAGGCACGGGTGCCGGCGCGGGTGGCCAGCTGGGTGAGGTCGGTCGGGACGGGCGTGATGAGGTCGGGGCGGCTGCGCAGCAGCGCGGCCAGGGAGACGTCGTCCCGCGCGCGGAGCGCTTCCGCGAGGGAACGGGGTGCTGGGTGGGCCGCTTGGCTCATCTGACCCACGGTAGCGGCTGCCGCTCCCGAGGGGGCGCCCCCGGACACCCGGTACCCGGGAACGAGTTCGCACCACGACTCTGCGCTACCGTCCTCACGGGGTTTCATCACCGTCGCCCCGGAGGGGTTCCGTTGGGGATCGAGAGCGACCAGGTCGTCTACGAGTACCTGAGCCGTGTCGGAGACATCGCTCAGCAGCGGCAACTGCCGTCGGCCACGCGGATGCGGCTGGTGTCGGAACTGCGCAACGAGATCGACCGGCACCGGGCCAGGACGACGGTCGACAGCCCCGCGGCGGTCCGCCGCATCCTGGACCGCCTGGGCAGCCCGGACGAGGTCGTCGAGGCGGCGGGCGGTACGTCCGGCTCGTCCGGCACCGGCCGGGTCACGCAGCCGCCCGCGCCCGCCGTACCGGTCCAACCCGCGCCGCGTACACCGAAGGCGAGGGCGGAGCCGGAGCCGGAGCCGGCGGACGGGACCGGGGAACGGCGCAGGGGCCTGCGCCGGGTCGTCCCCCGCCCGCGCCCCACCGAGCCGCCCGCGCCCGCCGCGCCGCGCGACGCCGCGTCCCCGCCCCACCTGGCCGCCGCGCACGAACTCGGGGACAGCGCCGTACAGCCGGACTGGTGGCGGGCCGGCGGCAACCCGTTCGCCGTCGCGGCCGAGACCGACTCGGTGCCGGGGTTCGTGGGCGGGGTGGAAATCCCGGAGCTGCTCAGGCGGCCGCAGAAGCAGAGGGAGGAGACGCCGAAGCCGGAGGCGAAGGCCGGGCCGGGAGCCGAGACCGGCGCTGAAGCCGGGGCCACGGGGACCGAACCGGCCCCGCGCCGCCGCCTGTTCCCCGGCCCCGCCACCGGCTGGACCAACCCCTTCCTGCTACTGGCCGCCGCCGCACTGGTCGCCGGGGCGGTGCTCGGGAACTGGTTCGCGCTGATCCTCGGGTGGGTGATCGCCTACGGTTCCCGCCGGCTCACCCCCGCGGAGACGAAGGTGGCCGTGATGGTCCTGCCCGGCACGGCCGGCGCGGCCGGTCTCGTCTGGCTGTGGGGCAGGGACGACGGCCGCTGGGGGACACCGATCGCCCAGGGCCACATGAACGACGCGATCGCCGGGACGTGGCCGTGGGTGGTCCGGGGAGCGGCGATCGCGTCCGCGCTGTATCTGGTGTGGCGCTCACAAAGGCGAAGGTGAACGCACCGCACCCGCACCCGGCGACGGATCCGCGCACCCACGGCGCTGACACAATGGCCCATATGACTCTCACCGTCGGCTTCGACCTCGACATGACGCTCATCGACTCCCGCCCCGGTATCCACGCCTGCTACACGGCGCTGGCCGAGCGGACCGGAACGTACATCGACGCCGATCTGGCGGTGACCCGGCTCGGTCCGCCGCTCGCGGAGGAGCTGGTCAACTGGTTCCCCGCGGAGCAGGTGCCCGCGATGGCCGACCTGTACCGGGAGATGTACCCGTCGATCGCCATCGCCGCGACCCCCGCCATGGACGGCGCCCGTGAGGCCGTCACCGCGGTGCGCGCGGCGGGCGGACGGACGATGGTGGTCACGGCGAAGTACGAGCCCAACGCCAAGCTGCACCTGAGCCACCTCGGCATCGAACCGGACGTGGTCGTGGGCGACCTGTGGGCGGAGCAGAAGGCGGAGGCACTACGCGAGTACGGCGCCGGTGTCTACGTCGGCGACCACATCGGGGATGTGCGCGGCGCCCGTACCGCGGGAGCGCTGTCGGTCGCCGTGGCGACCGGCCCCTGCTCCGCCGCCGAGCTGCGCGCGGCCGGCGCGGAGGTCGTCCTCGACGACCTGTTCGCCTTCCCGGACTGGCTGACCGGCTACCGGGCGGCGGCGCGCGCCTGACGGCGCCCCGCGGCCACCGAGCGCAGCACCCCCGCGCCGGCCAGCAGGAAACCGACGCCCATGAGCATGCTCAGGCAGTACATGTACGTCGGAAAAGGCTTGGCGCCGAGGAACAGCGGGGCCATCGTGACGAGAGTGGCCACGGCCCCGGCGAAGAACACGATCGCACCGGTACGGATCAGCCGGTCACCCGGCGCGGCGGAATTCGTTTGGGTTTTGTCACGCACCGGACCAGGGTAGTTCCCAGCGCGAGAGAACAACCGGGGGACGTCTTGTCACCCGCCCCGAGACCATTACGCTTGGTAGCGGCGGGTCACAGTCGACCCGCTGCAGTGCTGTCCAGAGCACTTTCCGAGCAGAAGCAGCAGCAGTACTCCAACTAGTACGAGGACGAGGACAGACGGTGCCGACCGGGCGTGTCAAATGGTTCAACAGCGAGAAAGGCTTCGGCTTTCTCTCCCGCGACGACGGCGGTGACGTCTTCGTCCATTCCTCGGTTCTCCCCGCCGGAGTCGACGCACTCAAGCCGGGACAGCGCGTGGAGTTCGGCGTCGTCGCCGGCCAGCGCGGTGACCAGGCCCTGTCGGTGACCGTGCTGGAGCCGGCCCCGTCGGTCGCCGCCGCCCAGCGCAAGAAGCCGGACGAGCTGGCCTCGATCGTGCAGGACCTGACGACCCTTCTCGAGAACATCACGCCGATGCTCGAGAAGGGCCGGTACCCGGACAAGGCCTCGGGCAAGAAGATCGCCGGCCTGCTGCGGGCGGTCGCCGACCAGCTGGACGTCTGAGCCGGCTCCCCTGCGACCCCGTCGTCCTACGGGAACGCGAGCGCATCAGGGCCGAGGGGCGGCACCAGCCCCTCGGCCGCCGCGCGGGTCAGCAGCCCGCGGACCGCGGCATAGCCGTCCTCGCCGAGCCCGGCGGTGAACTCGTTGACGTACAGGCCGATGTGCTGGTCCGCGACGGCCGGGTCCATCTCCTGGGCGTGCGCCATGACGTACGGCCGGGAGGCCTCCGGGTCGTCCCAGGCGGCCAGGACGGAGGCGCGGACGGAGTCGGCGAGCCGGGTCAGCGTCTCCGCGCCCAGCGACCGCTTGGCGACGATCGCGCCGAGCGGGATCGGCAGCCCGGTGGTCCGCTCCCAGTGCTCGCCCATGTCGGCGAGCTTGTGCAGCCCGTAGTTCTGGTACGTGAAGCGTGCCTCGTGGATGACGAGTCCCGCGTCCACCTTCCCGTCCCGCACGGCGGGCATGATCTCGTGGAACGGCATGACCACGATCTCGCCCACGCCGCCACTCGGAAGGGTGTCCGCCGCCCACAGGCGGAACAGCAGATAGGCCGTCGACCTCTCGCTGGGCACCGCGACCGTACGGCCCGTCAGATCGACGTCCGGCTCCCGAGTCAGCACCAGCGGCCCGCAGCCCCGCCCCAGCGCGCCGCCGCACGGCAGCAGCGCGTACTCGCCGAGCACGTACGGCAGGACGGCGTACGACACCTTCAGCACGTCGAACTCGCCGCGCTCGGCCATGCCGTTGGTGATGTCGATGTCGGCGAAGGTCACGTCCAGCGCGGGGGCGCCGGGGACGCGACCGTGGGCGAGGGCGTCGAAGACGAAGGTGTCGTTCGGGCAGGGGGAGTACGCGATCTGCAAAGCCTCAGCGGTCATGTGGTTTCCAACTCTCCAGTGCGGGCGTGAGCTTCCCGAACGCCTCGGTGAGGGCGGTGAGGGCGTCGCCGATGCGCCAGGCGGCGCGGTCGCGCGGGCCCACCGGGTTGGAGACCGCGCGGAGTTCCAGCACCGGCACGCCGTGGGCGGCGGCCGCCTCCGCCACCCCGAAGCCCTCCATGCCCTCGGCGAGCGCGCCGGGGTGCCGCTCGCGCAGGGCGGCGGCGCGGGCGGCGGTGCCGGTGACGGTGGAGACGGTGAGGATCGTGCCGGTACGGGCGCCGGTGGCCTCGGAGACGGCGCGTACGGCCGACTCGGGCGGGGCGTGGGTGACGGTGCCGAAGCCCAGTTCGGTGACCGGCAGGAAGCCGTCGGCGGTCTCGGCGCCCAGGTCGGCGACGGTGATCGCGTCGGCGACGACGAGGGAGCCGACGGGGGACTCGGGCAGGAAGCCGCCGCCGATGCCGGCGCAGACGACCAGGTCGTAGGGGGCGCCTTCGAGGGCGGCGGCGGTCAGGGCGCCGGCGGTGCCGGCGGCGGCGAGCGCCGGGCCCACGCCGGCGGCGAGCAGGTCCCAGCCCGTGGTGGTACGGCACAGCAGGGCGCCGGGGAGCCGGGTCCGGCTCACGGCCGAGGGAAAGGCCCGTGCCACCGCGTCCCGCTCGACGGGGACGGCGGTGGCGACGAGGACGCGTGCGGAGGCCGTGATCAGGCCTTCTTCAGCTTGAACGACCACATGCCCTGGTTGGACTTCGCGCCCATGCGGATCGTGACCGTGTTGGTGTTGCCCTGGGTGCCGTACTGCTGGTTGAAGAACGCGCTGCCCGGGATGGTGCGGTAGGTCTTTTTGCTGACGTCGGTGAACTGCTGGCCGTTCACCAGCAGGACCCAGCCGGCGTCCGCGATCTTCGGGTCGACACCGATGCGGACGGTCTCGTCCTGGTCCACCGTGATCGACTTGGCCTTGTCGACGTTCTTGACGCATTCGGTCAGCGACTTGGCGTCCAGGGCGTTGCCGTCGTTGTAGCACATGGCCTCGGAGTTGACCGAGCTGTCGCCGACGGTGACCGTCGCGACGGGCGTCGGCTTCTCGCAGGCCGAAAGCAGGAGCAGTCCGGCGGAAACGGCGCCGGCGGCGGCGACGGCGCGGCGGCGTCGCACAACGGATTGCAGCGTGGTCATGGCCGAAGGCTATCGGGCGCCTGGAGCCGTCCGCCCACGTGGGGTGCGGCGTGCCCGGTTCGTTACGCCAGCCGTGCCCGGGGCCGGGGACATGGTGTCCGGATCGTTACGCCGGCCGTGCCCGGGGCCTGGGCGCCTTGTCCGGTTCGTGGGGCCGGCCGTGGGAGCTGTCTACGCCACGCGGGGCCGGTTGCGGCCGCCGTGGCGGGCCGAGGCGAGGAGGCCCTTCAGCGTGGCCAGCCAGCCGATGGCCACGAACACCGCGCCGATCAGCAGGCCGACGGTCCCGTTGAGCGGCAGCACGATGCCGACGGCCCCGCCGAACACCCACGCCATCTGCAGCAGCGTCTCCGAGCGGGCGAACGCCGAGGTACGCACCAGCTCGGGCACGTCCCGCTGGATCAGCGCGTCCAGGGCCAGCTTGGCCAGCGCCTGGCCGAACCCGGCGACGGCGGCGAGACAGGCCACCAGGAACGCCCCGAAGAACAGGGCGGCCACGATCGCCGTGCCGAGCACCACCGCGACGACGGTCACGATGATGATCTCCGGGGCGCGTGATCTCAGCCAGGCCCCGACGGCCGTACCCAGCGCGTTGCCCGCCCCGGCCGCGACACCGACCATCCCCAGGGAGACCGCCGCGCTCTCGCCGGTCAGCGGATGCTCACGCAGCAGGAAGGCGAGGAAGAAGATCAGGAAGCCGGAGAGGCAGCGCAGGGCGGCGTTGGCACCGAGCGCGTGGGTGACGGCGGGCCCCACGGTCCGCAGCCCGGGCCGCTTCACCTGCTCCCGGTCCTTCCTGCGCTGCGATCCGTGCAGACGCTGTGCGTCGGCCGCGAGCAGCGCCACGTCCTCGCCCTTGGCCGAGTCCACCTTGGGCGGCAGGGAGAACGACAGGAGCGTTCCCGCGACGAAGATCACGAAGGCGCCGTACAGCGGCCAGGGGTCACCGACCTTGTGCAGTCCCGCCGCGACCGGCGCGGCGACCCCCGTGGCCAGCAGCCCGGCGAGGGTGACCCGGGAGTTCGCCTTCACCAGCGAGAACCGGGGCGGCAGCAGCCGCGGCACGACCGCGCTGCGGACCACCCCGTACGCCTTCGACGCGACCAGCACCCCCAGCGCGGCGGGATACAGCTCCAGGCTGCCGCTCGCCACGGCGCCCGAGATGACCAGCGCGAGCAGGGCACGGGCCAGCATGGCCCCGGCCATCGCGGCGCGCCGGCCGTGCGGCAGCCGGTCGAGGAGGGGACCGATGACCGGGGCGAGGACGGTGAACGGCGCCATGGTGATGGCCAGGTACAACGCGACGCGCCCCCGCGCCTCGGCCGTCGGCACGGAGAAGAACACCGTGGAGGCGAGCGCCACGGTGATCATGACGTCGCCGGCGCCGTTCACCGCGTGCAGCTCGATCAGCTTGCCGAGGCCCGACTCGCCCGCACCGTGCGCGTGCGTGGCCTTGCGGATCCCCCGCGCGGCACCGGTGACCGGAAAGTGCAGGGCACGCCCGACGGAACGGACGGCGCCACCGGCCCGGCTCGCGCCGCCACCCCGAACACCACGTTTGTCCGCGGTCGCCACGTGCTTCATAGTGCCCCGAGAAGGCGGCCGATAGTGCGGTACGGCGCGGCCGAGATGGGCGGGGGCCGGCGCCGCGCGAGCGCGGCCGCGCGGGAAGGGGGGCGGGAGGGTGGGAAAAGCTGCCGCGTAGCAGTGAGGAATCTCGTTCGGTGTAGCGTGCGTATCTCAGCCATAACGCAGAATGGATGGCAGAGGTGCGCCCGAGCGCGCGGATGCATGACGTCGATGCGGTCCTGAGGTCCGCTCCGTCGGCAGGCCCGCCTTCAGGCAGCCGCACTCGACGAGACGGCGTAGGAGAGAAGCGATACCTGTGAGCGCAGCGACAACGCGAAGCCGCACCCCCGACCGTCTGTGCGCCGAGGCGGTCGATCTCGCCCGCGCCGCCGCCGAGGAGGCCGCCGCGCCCGGCGTGGTCGGTGAGCACGCCGGGCTCGTCTCCGAGGGCGACCGCGTTGTCACGCACTTCTTCGAGTGCAAGGAACTGGGCTACCGCGGCTGGCGCTGGGCGGTCACCGTGGCCCGCGCCTCCCGCGCCAAGGTGGTCACCCTCGACGAGGTGGTCCTCCTGCCCGGCCCCGACGCCCTGCTCGCCCCCGAGTGGGTCCCGTGGAGCGAGCGCCTGCGCCCCGGCGACCTCGGCCCCGGCGACCTGCTCCCCACCGACCAGGACGACCTGCGCCTGGAACCGGGCTACAGCGGCGAGGAGGAGCCGCTGCCGAGCTCGGCGGTCTCCGCGGAGATGGCGGAACTGGCCGAGGCCGAGGACGCCGACGTGACCCCTGGCGCCCCGGCGGTCCAGCCCACGATCCCCTCCCGGGGCTCGATCGCCGCCGTCGCCGAGGAACTGGGCATGCGCCGCGCCCGCGTCCTCTCCCGCTACGGCCTGCACGTCGCCGCCGACCGCTGGGAGGAGTCGTACGGCCCCAAGACCGCGATGGCCCAGGCGGCCCCCGCGACCTGCCAGACCTGTGGCTTCCTCACCCCCATCGGCGGCTCCCTCGGCCAGGCCTTCGGTGTCTGCGCCAACGAGTTCTCCCCGGCCGACGGCCGCGTGGTCTCCCTCGCCTACGGCTGCGGCGGCCACTCGGAGGCAGCGGTCATGCCGAAGCCGCCCCAGCCGGCCCCGCCGGTCATCGACGAGACCCGGGTGGACCCCTTCCCCCTCCGCCCCGCCCGCGACTCGGGCTCGGTCCCGGAAGCGGGCGACGAGGAGACGGCGGAGCTGGGCCACTCCTGAACACCGGCCACGAGGTCCACCGGCCCGCCGGGAGCCGCCCGCCCGCCATGCGGCGGCCGGCTCCCGCCGCATCGTGGAGCGGCCGGCCCCGCCGCCCCGTCACCCCGAGCACCGGGGCCGCGTTCCTGACCCACGCCTCCCGCGCCTGACCTCTTCCTTCGGTCGCCTGCCGGTGCGGGCGGTACCTTCTCCTCACGCCGATGAGGAGTGTGAACGTGAGCAGCAAGTACGTGCGGCCGGCGGCCGAGGGTGCCGATCCCTTCGGGACGGCCCGGCTGCGCCGTGGTGTCCTCGACGCCTGGGCCACCAGTCCCGCCCGGTTCCGTGAGGACGCCAACGCCGAGGAGGACCTGGTCCTCGGTGGCTACCGGGACCGGCTCGTCGTCGAACTGGCCCAGAACGCCGCCGATGCCGCCGCCCGGGCGCGCGTGCCGGGGCGGATGCGGCTCACCCTCCGGGACGGGGTCCTCGTCGCCGCCAACACCGGTGCCCCGCTGGACGCGACCGGAGTGGAGTCCCTCTCCACGCTGCGCGCCTCCGCCAAACGGGACGCCGACGCCACCCAGGGTGCCGTCGGGCGGTTCGGGGTCGGGTTCGCCGCCGTCCTCGCGGTGACCGACGGACCCGCGATCGTGGGACGGCACGGGGGCGTCCGGTGGTCCCTCGCCGAAGCGCGGGAGCGGGCCGCCGAGACCGCCCGGCACAGCCCCGGACTCGGGGACGAGATCCGGCGCCGGGACGGGCATGTGCCGCTGCTCCGGCTGCCGTTCGCCGCCGAGGGCACCGCCCCGGACCCGTACGACACCGCCGTCATCCTGCCCCTGCGGGACGCGGGCGCCGCCGATCTCGCCGAGCGGCTGCTGAACGCCGTCGACGACGCTCTGCTCCTCGCCCTGCCGGGCCTGGAGGAGGTCGTCGTCGAGGTCGGGGACCACGCGCCGCGCGTCCTTCGCCGTCGGGCCGAGGGCGCTGTCACCGTCGTGGAGGACTCGCGGGACGGGACCACGCGCTGGCGTACCGCCTCCGCGCACGGGCCGCTCACCCCCGACCTGCTCGCCGACCGGCCCGTGGAGGAGCGGCTGCGCCCGCACTGGTCGGTGACCTGGGCCGTACCCGAGGACGTGGAAGGGCGTCCGGGGCGGCCCCGTACGTCCCCCGTCGTGCACGCGCCGACCCCGAGCGACGAACCCCTTGGCGTCCCCGCCCTCCTGATCGCCTCCTTCCCCCTCGACACCACCCGCCGGCACACGGCCCCCGGCCCGCTCACCGACTTCCTGGTGCAGCGCGCCGCCGACGTCTACGCCGAACTGCTGGCCGAGTGGCGGCCCGTGACGGACGGGGTCATCGACCTCGTACCGGGGCCGCTCGGCAAGGGCGAGCTGGACGGGGCGCTGCGGCAGGCCGTGCTGGAGCGGCTGCCGCGTACCGCCTTCCTGCCCCCGGCCGTCGTCTCGAAGGGCGACGACGAGCTGCCGGAGGCGCTGCGGCCCCGGGACGCCGAGGTCGTGGAGGGCGCCGGCGCAGCCACGGTGCGGGTGCTCGCCGAGGTGCTGCCCACGCTGCTGCCCGCCGGCCTCGAGCGGCGCGTCGAGCTGCGCACCCTCGGGGTCGCACGCCTGCGGCTCGCCGACGCCGTCGACCGGCTCGCCGGCCTGGAGAAGGACCCCGGCTGGTGGTGGCGGCTCTACGACAGCCTCGCCGGGGTCGACCCCGAGCGGCTCTCCGGGCTGCCCGTGCCGCTCGCCGACGGCCGGACCACCATCGGCCCCCGGCAGGTCCTGCTGCCGACCCCGGACGCCACCCGCATCGACGCGGACGTGCTCGGACGGCTCGGGCTGAAAGTGGCCCACGAGGAGGCCGCGCACCCGCTGCTGGAGAAGCTGGGCGCGCTGCCCGCCTCCGCCCGCGCGGTGCTCACCACCCCGCAGGTGCGGGCCGCCGTGGCCGCCTCGCTGGACGAGGAGGGCGTGCTCGGAGGATGGGAGCAGGACGCTCCGGACGCCGAGGAACTGGCCGACACCGTCCTGTCCTTGGTCCGCGACGCGGGCCTCGAACCCGGTGACGAGCCGTGGCTGGGGGCACTCGCCCTCCCCGATGAGGACGGGGAACTGGCCCCCGCCGGTGAACTGGTCCTTCCCGGCAGTCCGTTCGCGCGTGTGATCCGCGAGGGCGAACTCGCCGCCGTGGACCACGACCTGGCCGACAAGTGGGGCGAGCAGCCGCTGGCCGCCTGCGGGGTGCTCGCGAACTTCGCCCTGGTCCGTGCCGCCGACGTCGTCCTGGACCCGGACGAACTGGAGCCCCGGGAGGGCGACTTCGCCGAACCGGACGACGCCGGGCTGCTGGACGCCGTCGACGTGTGGTGCGAGGACATCCTCGACCGCTTCCCGGACAGTCCGGTGCCGCCGGTCGCCACCGAGCTGATCGCCGTACGCGACCTCGACCTGGTGGACGACGACCGCTGGCCGGAGGCGCTCGCGCTGCTCGCGCAGCCTCCGCTGCGGGACGCCCTCACCCAGCCGGTGCGGATCCTGCTGCACGACGGCACGCACGAGGTGGTACGGCCGTACACCGCGTGGTGGCTGCGCGGGCACCCGGTGCTGGACGGGCGCCGGCCCGCCGGTCTGCTCGCGGCCGGCGGGGATCCGCTGCTGCGCGGCCTGTACGACGAGGCCGACGCGACCGGGTTCGAGGACGAGCAGGTGCTGCGGGCCCTGGGCGTGCGCACCTCGGTGGGGGCCCTGCTGGACGAGCCCGGCGGCGCCGCCGAGCTGCTGGACCGCCTGGCCGACCCTGAGCGGCCGGTCACCGCGGCCCAACTTCACGGGCTGTACGGGGCGTTGGCCGAGCTGGATCCGGAGCAGGTGACGCTGCCGGACGAGCTGCGGGCCGTGCTCGACGGCCGGGTGGAGGTGGCGGACGCGGGGGACGCGGTCGTCGTCGACTCGCCCGACCTGCTGCCCTTCACCTCCGGGGTCCCGCTGCTGCCCGTCCGGCCGGCCCGGGCCGCCGAGCTGGCGGAGCTGTTCCAGGTGCGGCGGCTGAGCGAGTCCGTCACCGGCGAGGTGCACTCCGAGGGCACCGAGCACGACGTGCCGGAGTCGGTGCGGGTGCTGCTCGGCCCGCGGACGCCGACGACGTACGTCGAGCACGAGGAACTCGTCGTGGACGGCGTGGAGATCGACTGGCGGCTCACCGACGACGGCGTGCTGCACGCGGCCACGCTGGAGGGCGTCGCGGCCGGGCTGGCGTGGGCGGCGGGGCAGTGGCCGCGGCGCTTCGAGGTGGCGGCCCTGCTGGAGGACCCCTCGCGGACGGAGGAACTGGCCCGGGACCGCTGGTTCGACTGACGGCACCCCGGAACCGAGGCCTCCACAATTCCCTTACCTCGTCTTCAACTTACGTACAACCGTTCCCCTGCGTGCCGAGTCTGACCCACCGGAGCCGACTGGCTCATCTGTCACTACGCACGCAGGGGAACACATGCGTATTCGCGCCTCTGCCGCCGTCGTCGGCGGCGCTCTGGCCCTGTCCGCCCTCGCCGTGCCGGCCGCGCAGGCCAGCGGCAGCCAGGGCGACACCAAGATCACCAAGGTGGTCGTCGACGGAGACAACAAGGTGTCCATCGGCACTTCCGGCGCCGTGACCTTCAAGGTCAGCGTGACCGCGACGGACGACTCCGGCATCAAGGACGCCGACTCCTTCGACCTCTTCGGCCCCGGCTACGGCGTCGAGTCCACCGGCAAGCCCACCTGCACCCGGGTCAACGCCACGACCTCCACCTGCACCGGCACGGTGAAGATCGACCCGAGGGTCGACTACCTGCTCAACAAGAACGCCGGCACCTGGTACGTCGACGCGTGGATCAACGCCGACGACGAGGACTACGTCTGGCAGGAGAAGGCCGGTTCCTTCTGGTTCCAGCGTGCCGCCAAGCTCACGGTCAACGCCGCCCCGGAGCCGGTGAAGAAGGGCAGGACCCTCACGGTCACCGGTGCCCTCACCCGCGCCAACTGGGAGTCGCTGAAGTACGGCGGCTACGGCTCGCAGTCCGTGCAGCTGCAGTTCCGCAAGAAGGGCGCCGGCGCCTACACCACGCTGAAGACGGTCAAGGCGGACTCCAAGGGCAACCTGAAGACCACCACCACGGCGACGGCCGACGGCTACTACCGCTTCTCCTTCGCGGGCAACTCGAGCACCGCCGCGACCAGCGCCGCCGGGGACTACGTCGACGTGCAGTGACCAGCGGACTTCACAGCTTCACCCGTACAACCCCCCAGTCACTTCACGGGTCTGACCCCGCGAGTCGACTGACTCCTTGATCACTTGGACCTCGGGTCCACCTTTCTCCACACAGGGGAACGCATGCGTATTCGCGCCACCGTGGCCGCCGTCTCCGGCGCCCTGGCCCTCTCCGCCTTCGTCGTGCCGGCCGCCCAGGCCGCCGACGCTGGTTCGTCCCACCGCGTCGACTTCGCGAAGTACTTCGGCCAGTACGCGTCTTCCGGCAAGACCGCCTTCAGCGCATCCGGCGCGGTCGAGGGCGACCTCGACGTGTCCTTCTCGAACTTCAAGATCGCCAAGGCGATCAAGGTCGGCACCACCAACAAGGTGTCCACCACCGTCACCTACACGCTGACCCACGGCGCCGACGTGGACATCACCTCGGACAACTTCCTCACCGTTCCGGTGATCTACCACGGCTCCGACGCCACCCCGGACAGCGTCCAGGGCCCCGACCTCGCGGCCGTCTGCAAGGCCGTCTCGGCGACCACCGCCACCTGCAAGGGCAGCATCGACATCTACCCGAAGACCACCGACGCGGACCTGAAGCTGCGCAACTCCTACGCCGGCACCTGGCACGGCGCGGGCATCGCCCTCGACCTGGAGAGCGAGCAGAGCGCCCTGCAGACCGGTCTCGCCACCACCCTGGTCCAGCGCAACTCGACGCTGACGGTCAACGCCGCCCCGGAGCCGGTGAAGAAGGGGGCCACCGTCACCGTCACGGGCAAGCTCTCGCGCGCCAACTGGGAGGACCACAAGTACCACGGCTACACCGGCCAGTCGGTGCAGCTGCAGTTCCGCAAGAAGGGCTCCAGCACCTACTCCACGCTGAAGACCGTCAAGACGGACTCCACGGGCAACCTGAAGACGACGACCAAGGCCACGGTCGACGGCTACTACCGCTACGCCTTCGCGGGCACCTCGACCACCCCGGCGGTCAACGCCACGGGTGACTTCGTCGACGTGAAGTAAGCCGTACGGCTCCGGCCCCGGAAGCGCGCGCCGCTCCCGGGGCCGGAACGTTTCCTCTCACTTGTGCCACGGCCTGGTAATGCCCGCACGGCTTGTGTCACGGCCTGGCAATGCGGGCCCCAAATCTGGCCGGAACACGTTCCCGCCGTACAACCGGCCCCAGGGGTCACGGATCTGATCGCGTGAGTCAACCGACTCCACGATCACTTATCCCTCCAGGGGAACGCACATGCGCATACGTGCCACCGTGGCCGCCGTCTCCGGCGCCCTGGCCCTCACCGCCCTCGCAGTCCCGGCCGCGCAGGCCGTCACCGACTCGGGCGCGCCGTACACCCTGAACGCGAGCTTCTCCCACCTCTCGATCGCCAAGGCGACCAAGGTGGGCACCAAAGAGGTCAGCGTCAAGTACTCGTACACGCTGACGCACGGCACCAACGTGAACATCGCCGCGAAGGACTTCTACACGGACGCCTTCCTCTACCACGGCACCTACAGCGACTCGGCCCCCGAGCTGTACGGCGACGACCCGGCGACCTGCACCGCCACCTCGTCGACGACGGCCACCTGCACGGGCTCCGTCAACATCTACCCGCACGACGACCTGAAGAACGCCTGGGCCGGCAGCTGGGGCGTGGCCGCCGAGGCCGTCGCCTTCAACGGCCAGGACCCGAACAACCCGGACATGAGCAAGGTCGGCTTCAAGGACCAGAGCGGCATCACGACCTCCCTGGTCCAGCGCAACCCCGCGCTGACGGCCGACGCCACCCCGGAGCCGGTGAAGAAGGGCGCGACCATCACCGTCACCGGCAAGCTGACCCGCTGCGACTGGGAGCACCTCACCTACAACCCGTTCGGCGGCCAGCCCGTCAAGCTCCAGTTCCGCAAGGCGGGCACCTCCACCTACACCACGATGAAGACGATCACGACCTCGTCCACGGGCACCCTGAAGACCACGGTCACGGCCGGCTCCGACGGCTACTACCGCTACAGCTTCGCGGGCGTCACGACCACCCCGGCGGTCAGCTCGGCGGGCGACTACGTCGACGTGCAGTGAGTCGGCGCCCCGGAGGGGGCACGAGGCCGTGCTGATGCGCGGCTGCGCCGCGTGAGCGCCACCAGCCACAAGGCTCGCGCGGTTCTCCACCGGCGGTTTCCCCCGGCCTCGTCGGCCACGGCTCGGCGTACAGCACCTAGTCGGGAGACCGCCGGTCCACCCACTTCCACAGGAACTCCAGCGCGGCCGACCCCACCACCGCGATGCCGACGGCGGTCCACGGCATCGTGACGCCCACCAGCTTCAGCGCGAAGAAGGCCTGCAGCGCCGGCACGGCCAGGACCAGCAGGAACGCCACGCCCATCGCGACCACCAGGGTCACCCGCCACCAGGTGTAGGGGCGGGCGACGATCGCCAGGATCCACAGGGAGATCAGGAAGAGAGTCAGTGTCGCCGCGCTCGTCTCGGCACCCAGCTGACCGCCGCCGCCGGAGTAGTAGTGCCGGGCGATGAGATAGGTGACGAAGGTCGCCACCCCGGCCACCACGCCACCCGGGACCGAGTACCGCATGACCCTGCGCACGAAGTGCGGTTGTGCCCGCTCGTTGTTGGGCGCCAGGGCCAGGAAGAACGCCGGGACGCCGATGGTGAGGGTGGACAGCATGGTCAGGTGCCGGGGCAGGAAGGGGTATTCGACCTGCCAGCAGACCACCAGGACGGCCAGCAGCACCGAGTACACGGTCTTCACCAGGAACAGCGTCGCGACCCGTGTGATGTTGCCGATCACCCGGCGCCCCTCGCCCACCACCGACGGCAGGTTCGCGAAGCTGTTGTCCAGCAGCACGATCTGCGCCACCGCCCGCGTCGCCTCCGAGCCGGAGCCCATCGCGACCCCGATGTCGGCGTCCTTCAGCGCGAGCACGTCGTTCACGCCGTCGCCGGTCATCGCGACCGTGTGCCCGCGCGACTGCAGCGCCCCGACCATGTCCCGCTTCTGCTGCGGGGTGACCCGCCCGAAGATCGTCCCCTGGTCCAGCGCGTCCGCCATCCCGGCCCGGTCGCCGGGCAGGTGCCGGGCGTCCAGGGTCTCGCCCTCCAGACCCAGCTTGGCGGCGACCGCGCCGACCGAGACCGCGTTGTCGCCGGAGATGACCTTGGCGCGGACGTTCTGGTCCGCGAAGTAGCGCAGGGTGTCGGCCGCGTCGGGCCGCAGCCGCTGCTCCAGGACGACGAGGGCGGTGGGGCGGGCGCCGCGGGTTGGCTCGGGGTCGTCCAGATCGCGGCCGGCGCGGGCCAGCAGCAGCACCCGCAGACCCTGCTCGTTGAGGCGGCCGGTTTCGGCCAGGGCCGGGTCGCCGTCGGCGAGGAGCACGTCCGGTGCGCCGAGCAGCCAGGTGCTGGTCTCCCCGTCGCCCTCGCTGAACGCGGCCCCGCTGTACTTGCGGGCCGAGGAGAAGGGCAGCGACTCCACGCAGCGCCAGTCCTCGCTGTCCGGATAGGCGTCGATGATCGCCTGGAGGGAGGCGTTGGGGCGCGGGTCGGACTCGCCGAGGGCGCCGAGCACCCTGCGTACGTACCCCTCGTCGGCCCCGTCGAGCGGCCACAGCTGGGTGACGTCCATGCCGCCCTCGGTGAGGGTGCCGGTCTTGTCCAGGCAGACGGTGTCGACGCGGGCCAGCCCCTCGATCGCCGGCAGCTCCTGCACCAGGCACTGCTTGCGGCCGAGCCGGATGACGCCGATCGCGAAGGCGACGGAGGTGAGCAGCACCAGCCCCTCCGGGACCATCGGGACGATGCCGCCGACCGTGCGGGCCACGGCGTCCTTGAAGCCGTTGTTCTTGACCACGAGCTGGGTGATGACCAGGCCGATCGCGGCCGGGACCATCATCCAGGTGACGTACTTGAGGATCGTGGAGATGCCGGTGCGCAGCTCGGAGTGGACCAGGGTGAAGCGGGAGGCCTCCTCGGCGAGCTGGGCGGCGTAGGCCTCGCGGCCGACCTTGGTCGCCTTGACCGCGCCGCCGCCCGCGACCACGAAGCTGCCCGACATGACCTGGTCGCCGGGGCGTTTGACGACGGGGTCGGCCTCGCCGGTGAGCAGCGACTCGTCGATCTCCAGCCCGTCGGCCTCGGCGCACACCCCGTCCACGACGATCCTGTCCCCGGGCCCGATCTCCATGAGGTCGTCGAGCACGAGCTCGTTGGTGGGCACCTCGGTGGAGGTGCCGTCCCGGCGTACGGTCGGCCGGGCCTCCCCGATCACCGCGAGCGAGTCGAGGGTCTGCTTGGCCCGCCACTCCTGGACGATGCCGATGCCGGTGTTGGCGAGGATGACGAAGCCGAAGAGGCTGTCCTGGATCGGCGCGACGAACAGCATGATGAGCCAGAGCACGCCGATGATCGCGTTGAACCGGGTGAAGACGTTCGCCCGGACGATCTCCCCGAGCGAGCGGCTGCTGCGCACGGGTACGTCGTTGACCTGGCCGCGGGCCACGCGTTCGGTGACTTCGGCGGAGGTCAGCCCGGCCGACGGGCTCCTCGGCAGGGCCACGGGGTGCACCGGGTCGAGTTCGGCACCCGCGTCTATATGGCTCATGTCATCGACGGTACGTGCGGATCTGCCCGTCCACCTGCCGAGCGGAGCCGATTTCCGACCTGGGGACGACCCCGGTCCTGCGCAGGTCGTACGGCTACTTCGCGCCCGTCGCCTTCAGCGCCGCGTCCCGCTTGATCGCGGCGTCCCGCCTGCGCACGTACCAGATGCCGACCAGGCCCAGCCCGCCCCCGGTCAGGCAGGTCCACAGCCACCACAGATGGCCGTGGTCGTCGAACCAGCCGTAGAACGGCAGCTGGACCAGGAAGAGTACGAACCAGACGATCGTGCCGCCGGTGATGGTGGCGACCACGGGCCCCTCCAGGGGCTCCGGCGCCTCGTGCTTCGGGGTCCACTTCGCCATGCGCACAGCTTAGAGCGCCCCTTTCAATCCCAGGCGCCGCCGTCGTCTACGCGCGGAGATAGCGATCTAGCACTCATACGTTCATACTGAAACCGTTTGTCTTTGACCACTTCTGCTCGTATGAAACGCCAAAAGGGGCTCGGGGGAACCCCCTAGGTGATGGAGTCCCGCATGCCCACCTCGGCACCCGCCAAGGCACCCACCCCCGAAAAGCCCGGCGGCGCGCCCGCCCAGGGCGCTCTCGACCGCTACTTCAGGATCTCCGAGCGCGGCAGCTCGGTCGCCCGGGAGATCCGGGGCGGTTTCGCCACCTTCTTCGCGATGGCGTACATCATCGTGCTGAACCCGATCATCCTCGGCAGCGCGAAGGACATGTACGGGCACCATCTGGACAACGGCCAGCTGGTGACGGCGACCGCGCTGACCGCCGCCTTCACCACCCTCCTCATGGGCGTCATCGGCAACGTGCCGATCGCGCTCGCCGCCGGCCTCGGCGTGAACTCGGTCGTCGCGCTCCAGCTCGCGCCCCGCATGTCCTGGCCGGACGCCATGGGCATGGTCGTACTGGCCGGTTTCGTGGTCATGCTGCTGGTCGCCACGGGACTCCGCGAGCGCGTGATGAACGCCGTGCCGTTCGGGCTGCGCAAGGCGATCTCGATCGGTATCGGCCTGTTCATCATGCTGATCGGCCTGGTCGACTCCGGCTTCGTCACCCGTATGCCGGACGCGGCGCAGACCACCGTCCCGCTGCAGCTCGGTGTCGGTGGTCATCTGCACGGCTGGCCGGTGCTGGTCTTCATCCTGGGCGCGCTGCTGACCTTCGCGTTGATCGTCCGCAAGACGCCCGGCGCGATCCTGATCTCGATCGTCGGCATGACCGTCCTCGCGGTGATCCTCAACGCGGTCACCACGATCCCGTCCTGGGGCCTGACCGTCCCGAAGTGGCCGGGCAACCCGGTCGCCACCCCCGACTTCGGCCTGGTCGGCCACGTCAGCCTGTTCGGCGGCTTCTCCAAGGTCGGCGTGCTGACCGGCATCCTCTTCGTCTTCACGGTCCTGCTGTCGTGCTTCTTCGACGCGATGGGCACGATCATGGGCGTCAGCGACGAGGCCAAGCTGACGGACGCCCAGGGCTACATGCCGGGCATCAACCGGGTCCTGTTCATCGACGGCCTCGCGGTCGCGGCGGGTGGTGCCAGCTCCTCCTCGGCCACCACCGCGTTCGTGGAGTCCACGGCGGGCGTCGGCGAGGGTGCCCGTACGGGCCTCGCGAACGTCGTCACGGGCGGCCTCTTCGCCGTCGCGCTGTTCCTCACCCCGGTCGCCACCATGGTCCCGTCCCAGGCGGCCACCCCGGCGCTGGTCGCGGTCGGTTTCCTGATCCTGTCGAACTCCATCAAGGAGATCGACTGGGCCGACTACACCATCGCGATCCCGGCGTTCGTGACGATGCTGATGATGCCGTTCACCTACTCGATCACCAACGGCATCGGCATGGGCTTCATCACCTTCACGGTGCTGCGCCTGGCGGCCGGCCGGTTCCGGGAGATCCCGGTCGCGATGTACGTCGTCTCGGCGGTCTTCGCCTTCTACTACCTGATGCCGGCCCTGGGTCTCACATGAGCCCCTCGGGTAGTCCTCAGGTGACCCCGTAGAACCTCTCCGTCTCCTCGACGGCGGCCTGGAAGCGTTCGTCGAAGTCGTCCCGAATGAGCGTGCGGACCACATAGTCCTGCACGCTCATTCCTCTTTTCGCCGCGTGGTGCCGGAGCCTTTCGAGCAGCTCCCCGTCTATCCGCAGGCTGAGCACACTGGTCCCCATGCGTACGAGGGTCGCCACATCCGGCCGTCCCGTGCGTCACTTTCCGGAACCGACTCACTCATACGGGTGATCGCGGGGTTCAGTGGCCAGGGTCACGGGCATCGCGGGCGTGTCGCGGTGGTCCTTAGCGAGAGTAATGAGTTACTCTAAAGAACATGCCGGACCTCACCCATGGCGACAACGCTGCCGCCGTGAACTCGCTTCGCTCCGCCGTGATGCGTCTGTCCCGTCGGCTCAAGCACCAGCGGGTCGACGAGTCGCTGAGCCCCACCGAGATGTCGGTGCTCGGCACCCTCTTCCGCTGTGGCTCGGCCACACCGGGCGAGCTCGCCCGCAAGGAGCACGTCCAGCCGCCGTCGATGACCCGCATCGTCGCGCTGCTCGAGGCCAAGGGCCTGGTCCGGCTGGAGCCGCACCCCGAGGACCGGCGCCAGAAGGTCGTCACCCAGACCGAGCAGGCCGAGGCGATGCTCGAGGAGAGCCGCCGCAAGCGCAACGCTTTCCTGGCCGGCCTGGTCGAGGGCCTCGACGAGGACGAGTGGGCCAAACTGCGCGCCGCCGCCCCCGTGCTGGAGAAGCTCGCACACCTGTAAGCCGTCCATGGAGGAGGCGAACCCTTTTGAGTACGGGACCCGGAGCACCTTCCGCCCCCGCACCGACCACCGACACCCCTCGTAAGTCCTCGATGTTCAGCTCGTTGAAGATCAGGAACTACCGTCTGTTCTTCATCGGTCAGGTCGTCTCCAACACCGGTACCTGGATGCAGCGCATCGCCCAGGACTGGCTGGTCCTGAGCCTCACCGGCTCCTCCGCCGCCGTGGGCATCACGACCGCCCTGCAGTTCCTGCCGATGCTCCTGTTCGGCCTCTACGGCGGTGTCCTGGTCGACCGCCTCCCCAAGCGCCCCACGCTGCTGGTGACCCAGTCCTCGATGGCCCTGTCCGGTCTCGCGCTCGCCGCGCTGACCCTCTCCGGCCACGTCCAGGTCTGGCACGTCTACCTCGCCGCCTTCGCCGTCGGACTCGCGACCGTGGTCGACAACCCGGCCCGCCAGTCCTTCGTCTCCGAGATGGTCGGCCCCGACCAGCTGCAGAACGCGGTCAGTCTGAACTCGGCGAACTTCCAGTCCGCGCGCCTGGTCGGGCCGGCTGTCGCCGGCCTGATGATCACCGGTGTGGGCACCGGCTGGGCGTTCCTCGCCAACGGCCTGTCCTTCGCGGCCCCCATCGTGGGCCTGCTGCTGATGCGGGCCCGCGAGCTGCACGCGGTCCAGCGCACTCCGCGCGGCAAGGGACAGCTGCGCGAGGGCCTGCAGTACGTGGCCGGCCGCCCCGAGCTGATCTGGCCGATCGTGCTGGTCGGCTTCATCGGCACCTTCGGCTTCAACTTCCCCGTGTGGCTGTCGGCCTACGCGGACGACGTCTTCCACTCCGGCGCCGGCTCCTACAGCCTCTTCAACACCCTGATGGCCGTCGGCTCCCTGGGCGGCGCTCTGCTGGCCGCCCGGCGCGGCACGGCCCGGCTGCGCATCCTGACCGCCGCCGCGCTGGCCTTCGGCACGCTGGAGACCGTGGCCGCTCTGGCCCCGTCGTACTGGCTGTTCGCGCTGCTCATGGTGCCGATCGGGGTGTTCGGCCTGACGGTGAACGTCACCGCGAACACCGCGGTCCAGATGGCCACCGACCCGGCCATGCGCGGCCGGGTGATGTCCCTGTTCATGATGGTGTTCATGGGCGGTACGCCGCTGGGCGCGCCGGTCGTCGGCTGGATCACCGACACCTATGGCGCGCGGTTCGGCTTCGCCCTGGGCGGCGTCGTCTCCGCCGCCGCGGCCGGCGTGATCGGCCTGGTCCTGGCCCGCGTCGGCGGTCTGCGGCTGACGGTGGGCTGGCACCGCGGTCATCCACGGGTGCGGTTCGTGCCGCGGGAGCGGGAGGAACTGGCGACGGCCGCGTAGAAAATCGCCGCGTCCTGGCCCCGTACGGATGCCTGCCTGCGTGTCATCACCGGTGAGATTGCCCTTACATGAGATGACTTCTGGCGGTAAGCCCGATTTGCATCCGTACGGGAACAGGAGCATCCGCATGGCACCACTGGTATCGACCCCGGGACCCCGCTCCCGCCTGCGGCGACTGACGGCGATCGCGCTGACCCTGGTCACGGCCGGGGCGCTCGCCGCCGCCGCGCCGGCCGGGGCCGTGGACGCGCGGCACAAGGCCGGCCAAGGCTTCCGGGAGCGCGACCTCGTCTCCGACCTTCCGGGCAGGGCGGAGCAGCAGGACCCGAACCTGGTGAACCCCTGGGGGCTGGTGCGCACGGCGCACGGTGCGATCAGGGTCTCGAACAACGGAACCAACACGTCCACGGTGTATTCGGGTGCCCGGGACGACGAGCCGGTCAGATTCCTCTCCCCCGTCGTACAGCTCCCCGAGAACGCCGACCCGACCGGGATCGTGCGCAACGACACCGACGCGTTCCGCTTCACCGACTCCGGAAGGTCCGGCCCGGCGCGGTACATCTTCGCCGGGGAGAACGGCGGACTCTTCGCCTTCAACCGGGACGTGCGCCCGGCGGACGCCGTCCAGGTCGCCCAGGAGGACGGTGCCGTCTTCAAGGGCCTGACGCTCGTGGACCGTGAGTGGAGGGCCGCGAAGGGCGACCGGCACCAGCCGCGCATCCTCGTCGCGAACTTCCACGACGCCCGTATCGACGCCTTCGACACCCACTTCGACCAGGTGAGACTGCCCGCCGGCGCGTTCCGGGACCCGCACATCCCCGACGGCTTCGCGCCCTTCGACGTGAAGAACATCGACGGCAGGGTCTTCGTCACCTACGCCAAGCAGGACGCGGACAGGCACGACGACGTCCCCGGCCCGGGCAACGGCTTCATCGACGTGTTCAGCGTCCGGGGCACGCTGCTCGCCCGTTTCGCCAGCCGTGGCGTGCTCAACTCGCCCTGGGGCCTGGAAACGGCACCCGACGGGTTCGGGAAGTTCGCCGGTGACCTGCTCGTCGGCAACTTCGGGGACGGCCGCATCCACGCCTTCGACCTGCACAGCGGCCGGTTCGAGGGAACCCTGAAGGACCCCGGCGGGCAGCCGATCACGATCGACGGCCTGTGGGGGCTGCAGCGGGGCACTGCCGAGTCCGGCGGCGAGGACAGCGTCTGGTTCGCCGCGGGAATCGAGGACGAGGAGCACGGGCTGCTCGGCACCCTGCGCGCCGAGTGACCTCTCACCCCATCCTGGGTGCCGGTCAGGCGGTCACACCCGCCTGGCCGGCACCGGGCCGGGCCACTCGTCCGCGCCGATCGTGAACGGCTCGGCGCGGGTGAAGCCGGTCCTCGGCGGCGTGGGCGAGCAGGGCGGCGCCGACGCCGAGGCCCCCGAACCGGCGGTCGGCGGCGAAGAGGTGGATGTACCTCTCGGGTTCGTCGGCGGGCTCCAGATAGGGGCCCTGGCCCCCGCTGAGCGTGAGCGTGGCGGCCGGCGCGCCGTCCACCTCGGCCATGTAGGGCGTGCCGTCGGCGGCATACCGGTGCACCGGCTCCACGGCCCGCTCGTCCGACGACCGCGGCTGGGTGTCCCACTGCCCGGTACGGCCCTGTGACACCAGCCACTCCACGGCGCTGTCCAGCATGCCGAGGATCAGGGGTGCGTCGTCGGGGCCGCCTGTGCGGATGGTGATCGTCACGGGCCCGTCCTGCCCGTCCGGGTCTGCGAAGGTGAAGGCATGAGACTCTTCGCAGCGGTGCTCCCTCCGGAGCGCGTCGTCCATGAACTCGCCGCCGAAATCGACCGGTTGAAGAGGCTGCCCGGCGCGGAGAGGCTGCGCTGGACCCACCGCCCCGGCTGGCACTTCACCCTCGCCTTCTACGGCGAGGTCGCCGACGACCTCGTACCCGGCCTGTCGGACCGCCTGGCACGCGCGGCGCACCGTACCGAGCCCTTCGGCCTGGCCCTCGCCGGCGGCGGCCAGTTCGGGCACGGCAGGGCCCTGTGGACGGGGGCCCAGGGCGAGGTGGAGGCGCTGCGGCTGCTGGCCGACCGGGCGGAGTCGGCGGCACGGAAGGCGGGCGTACCGATGGGGGAGCACCGGCGCTACAAGGCCCACCTGACGGTGGCGCGGGGCCGGGACTCGGTGGACGTACGGCCGCATGTCGATCTGCTCCACGAGTTCACCAGCAGCACCTGGACGGTGAGCGAGCTGGTGCTGGTGCGCAGTAACCTGCCCCGGTCCGGGGTGGCGGGGGAGCAGCCGCGGTACGAGGCGGTTGCCTGCTGGCAGCTCGGCGGGGTTGGTTAGGCTCGGGTGCGTGGACCCGAAAACCCGGAACCGGATCATGGCCGGTGTGCTTGTGCTGATGTTCGTGGTGGTGGCCTTGGCGGCGGCCGTCAAGTAGCCGTCGCTCCGGCCGCCTCAGGGGCTGGGGAGTGCGCGTGGCCCGGCGGCCGCCGGGCCGTCCGTGGCCGGTCGCGCAGTTCCCCGCGCCCCTGGGTCGGCCACCCGCAGGGGCTACCAGGCGAAGGCCTCCGGGGACGGCCCCGGGCCCGGGAAGACCTCGTCCAGGCCGCTCAGCAGTTCCTCGCTCAGCTCCAGATCGACCGCCCTGATCGCCGACTCCAGCTGCTCCGCCGTGCGCGGGCCGACGATCGGGCCGGTCACGCCGGGGCGGGTGAGCAGCCAGGCCAGGGCCACCTCGCCGGGCTCCAGGCCGTGCTTGTCGAGCAGGTCCTCGTACGCCTGGATCTGGGCGCGGGCGGTGGGGTCGGCGAGGGTGTCGGCGGCCCGGCCGGACGCGCGGCGACCGCCCTGGACCTCCTTCTTGATCACGCCGCCCAGCAGACCGCCGTGCAGCGGCGACCAGGGGATGACCCCGAGGCCGTAGTCCTGCGCGGCAGGGATGACCTCCATCTCGGCGCGCCGCTCGGCGAGGTTGTACAGGCACTGCTCGCTGACCAGCCCGATGGTGCCGCCGCGGCGGGCCGCGATCTCGTTGGCCTGGGCGATCTTGTAACCCGGGAAGTTGCTGGACCCCGCGTAGAGGATCTTGCCCTGCTGGACCAGAGTGCCGACCGCCTGCCAGATCTCCTCGAACGGGGTGTTCCGGTCGATGTGGTGGAATTGGTAGAGGTCGATGTAGTCGGTCCCCAGCCGCTTCAGGCTGGCGTCCACGGCCCGGCGGATGTTGAGTGCGGAGAGCTTGTCGTGGTTGGGCCAGGCCTGGCCGTCGGCGCCCATGTTGCCGTAGACCTTGGTGGCGAGGACGACCTTGTCGCGGCGCTCGCCGCCCTTGGCGAACCAGGTGCCGATGATGCTCTCGGTCCGCCCCTTGTTCTCACCCCAGCCGTACACGTTGGCGGTGTCGAAGAAGTTGATGCCGGCGTCCAGCGCCGCGTCCATGATGGCGTGGCTGTCGGCTTCGTCGGTCTGCGGCCCGAAGTTCATCGTCCCGAGGACGAGCCGACTGACCTTGAGTCCCGTGCGTCCAAGCTGCGTGTACTCCATGGTCCTCTAGCCAACGGCTTGAAGTGCGCTCGAAGCAAGGGCTTTCGGGCCTTGGCTGCTCGGGATCCCTCAGATGCCCGGTCCGCCCGCGACCTCGTCGCGGGAGCGGGGCTTCGTCGTCGAGGCGAGGTAGCCGCAGGCCGTGGGCCGCGTGAGGGCGACGTCGGAGCAGAAGCCGCCGAGGTGGCCCGGACAGTCGATGCGGACCTCCGACTTGGCACGCCTGCGCGGGTACTTGGCACGCAACCGCTCGACGATGTCCAGGATGGTCTCCCAGTGGGGAGTTCGGTCAGCTTGTTCCGGCCGCGTACGTTTGTCCAATCCCCCAAGCCCCCCACATCGCCTCCGCGAACGCCTCCGCGATCCGGTGCTCCCCGCGCGCGTTGGGGTGCGTGCCGTCGTAGGTGTCGGTGTGGATGTCGTACGACTCCGGGGGCGAGGCCAGCAGGATCGGGGAGCGGGGCTCGTCCAGGTCGGCGGCCGCCTTGGCGAGGAGGACGTTGAACAGGTCCACCTGGGCGGCGAAGGACTCGTCGGCCTCGGCGCGGATGTTCGGGATCACCGGCAGCAACACCATGCGGATGCGCGGGGCGGCCTCGCGGGCACCGGTGACGAACGCCCGCACGTTCTCCGCCGTCTGCTCCGCGTCGGTGTAGAAACCCAGGTCGATCAGGCCCAGGGAGACCAGGAGCACGTCCGCCCGGTGTGCGCGCACCGCGCCGCCGATCAGCGGGGCCATGTGCAGCCAGCCCTCGCCCCAGCCCGCCAGGTGGCGGCGCGGGAAGTCGGGGTCGGCGTACGCGTACGACGTCGGAGCCTCGGCCGACTTGTCGTACAGCTCCTCGCGCGGGCCGACGAAGGTGAACGGGCCGCCGTGCGTGTCCCGCAGATGCTGCCACAACCGGTAACGCCATGTGTGCTCGCCCGCACTCCCGATCGTCATGGAGTCACCTACGGGCATGAACCTAAGCATCCGCTCATGATGGACGATCACGTGCGCCGGTGGGATGTGAGGCCCACCACGTCCGGCGGGCGCCCGTGGGAGCACGCCCGGCGAATCCCGGGAGGCAATGGCAGTCTTGGGCCATGCGTCGATCGTCCGCCGTCCTCGCCGGGGTGCTGCTCGCCGGCTCCTGCGCGCTGCCCGCCTCCGCCGCCGACGGTGACGGCGACCACGGGTTCACCCTCAAGGACCCGCGGATCGCCGAGTCCAGCGGGCTCGCCGCCTCCCGCCTCCACCCCGGCATCTACTGGACGCACAACGACAGCGGCGACGGGCCGTACGTCTACGCCGTGGACAGCCGGACCGGGAAGACCGTCGCCCGGGTGACCCTGCGCGGCATCGGGTCCCCGCGGGACGTGGAGGCCATCTCGATCGGGCCGCACAACGAGATCTACCTGGGCGACATCGGCGACAACCTCGGCGGCAAGTGGCCGTACGTGTGGATCTACCGGCTGCCCGAGCCGAAGGAGCTGAGGGACCAGACGGTCACCGCCACGCAGTACGTGGTGAAGTACTCGAACGGGCCGCGGGACGCCGAGTCACTGGTCGTCCACCCGAAGACCGGGCGGGTCTACATCATCGACAAGAAGGAGGACGGGGGGCACCTGTACGAGGGACCGGCCACCCTGTCCACCGCCGGCGCGAACATCTTCAGGCCGATCGCCGCCGTCGACCTGTGGGCCACGGACGCGGCCTTCTCGCCGGACGGCCGGCAGCTTGCCGTGCGCGGGTACCTCGGCGGGATCTCCTACGACTGGAACGGCGGCCGGATCAGGCGCGAGGGCCGGCTCGACGTGCCCCTGCAGGGTCAGGGCGAGGGCGTCTCCTACTCGGCCGACGGCACCAAGCTGCTGTACAGCAGCGAGGGTGCCGGCAGTGAGGTCGTGGCGAAGGACGCGCCGGGGCTGCCGACGTCCAAGTCTCCCTCGGCGAGCGGCGGTTCGGGCCCGGTCGGGAGCGGCCGAGCCGACCTGGAGGTCGGCGCGGCCGTCGTCGCCGCCGGGCTGGCCCTGCTGTTCGGGCTGCGGCGGTTGCGGCGGCGGGGCTGAAGGAGGGGGTGCGCGGGGCTCCGCTTCCGGGTCTACCGCGTCACTTCACGCACCCTGGCGCCGGGAAGTCCGTCGTGCCCGCGGGGTGGCCGCCGCCCTCCATGTTGGTGAGGAGCTCGGGGGCGGGCCCGTAGGGGTTCACGATGCGGGCGACGAAGCCGGCGCTCCTCGGCAGCGCGGGGTGCGCGCGGTTGACGACACCACCGACGCGCGTGCCGTCACCCGCGTCCTTGAAGAACGCCTCCGGCCCCTGGGGGCCGTTGCTCAGCACGGCGACGATCCCGGCACCGATGGACGACTCCTGGACGAGAGTGCAGCCCCGTGCGTCGGGGGTGCCGACGCGGGGGAGCGGGAAGGTGTGCGTGCCGCCCTTGGCGGAGGTCACCCGGAGCGCGGGAGCGGAGCCGCCGGCGCCCACCAGACGCAGAGAGAGGCCGCGTTCCCGGGCCGTGCCGTTGTCCTGGTCGAGCTTGGCCAGGACGCGGTACATGTAGGCGTCGCCCTGCCGCCACTGCGCCGACACGGCGCGGATCCATGCCTCGGGGCCGCCGGCGCGGGGGTCGTCGCGCAGGACGGCGACCATGTCCTGGCCGATGGCGACGGCCTTGCCCGCGTAGCGTGCGGACGGGCCGTCGGCGGCGCCGGCGGTGGGGGTGGCCCCCGCGGTGGGGGCCGCCGAGGCGGCCCCCACCGGCAGGAGGGCGGTGGCGCCCACGGAGCCCAGGAGTACCGAGGCGGTCAGCAGGGAGTGGCGGTGGCGGGCGAAGAAGGCTGGCATGGAAGAGCTCCTCGATGCGACGACCGGAAACACCGGAAGGAAAGGGTCTGCATGCCGCTCCTCACCGGCCCGGCGCATCGGCCTCGCTGTCGGTGACGAGGCGCCAGGTGCCCGGTGAGACGGGGGGTGGCGACGAAATGACGATATGTGATCGAATTACATATTCCAGTGCCAGCATTGTCACGGAAAATCCACAGAAAACGGAATCGTGGTCTCCCACGACGAAGGGCGCCCGGCGGAACCTGGTCCGCCGGGCGCCCTTCGCTGCCGTATGCGACAAACGCCTACAGCTTCTCGATGACGTAGTCGACGCAGTGCGTCAGCGCCTCGACGTCCGCCGGGTCGATCGCCGGGAACATCGCGATGCGCAGCTGGTTGCGGCCGAGCTTGCGGTACGGCTCGGTGTCCACGACGCCGTTGGCGCGCAGCACCTTGGCGACCGCGGCCGCGTCGATCTCGTCGGCGAAGTCGATCGTGCCGATGACCTGCGAGCGCTTGGCCGGGTCGGCGACGAACGGGGTGGCGTACTTGGACTCCTCCGCCCAGGTGTACAGGCGGGTCGAGGAGTCCTTGGTGCGGGCCGTGGACCAGGCGAGGCCGCCCTGGCCGTTGAGCCACTCCAGCTGCTCGTTGAGGAGGAAGAGGGTGGCGAGGGCCGGGGTGTTGTACGTCTGGTTCTTGCGGGAGTTGTCGATCGCCGTGGGCAGCGAGAAGAACTCCGGGACGTGTCGGCCGGAGGCGTGGACGCGCTCGGCGCGCTCGATCGCGGCCGGGGAGAAGACGCCGATCCACAGGCCGCCGTCGGAGGCGAAGGACTTCTGCGGGGCAAAGTAGTAGACGTCGGTCTCGGCGACGTCGACCGGCAGGCCGCCCGCACCGGAGGTGGCGTCCACGAGGACGAGCGCACCCTCGTCGGCCCCTGCGACCCGCTTGATCGGCATGGCCACACCGGTGGAGGTCTCGTTGTGGGTGAAGGCGTAGACGTCGACGCCGGCCTCCGCCCGCGCCTCGGGGTGGGTGCCGGGGTCGGTGGAGATGACGGTGGGCTCGGCCAGCCAGGGGGCGAGCTTGGCGGCCTTGGCGAACTTGGAGGAGAACTCGCCGAAGTTCAGGTGCTGGGACTTGTTCTCGATCAACCCGTGGGTGGCGATGTCCCAGAAGGCGGTGGAGCCGCCGTTGCCGAGGACCACCTCGTAGCCCTCGGGCAGGGAGAACAGCTCGGAGATGCCCTCGCGGACCTTGCCGACCAGGTTCTTGACGGGCGCCTGGCGGTGGGAGGTGCCCATCAGGGACGTACCGGTGGCGGCGAGGGCGTCCAGCGCCTCGGTGCGCACCTTGGAGGGGCCCGCGCCGAATCGTCCGTCGGCGGGCTTGATGTCAGCGGGAATCTGGATGTCGGCCACGAGTCGGAGGGTATCCGCTGGGCGAAACCGGACGTAACCGTGTCCGTTCGATGAGACAAGATCATCAAGGGCTGGACTTGTGAATTAGTACGACGATATGCGCGAGACTGTGGAAAACTTTCGGTGACTGTGCGTGAGCGGATGCATCCTGGACGCATGACGGATCTGGCCGGGGAACTGCGCAGGGCCGTCCGGGGCGAGGTCGGTTTCGACGTCACCTCCCGGGCGCTCGTCACCATGGACGCGTCCAACTACCGGCGCGTCCCCGCGGGCGTCGTCGCCCCGAGAGACGCCGACGACGTGGCCGCCGCGCTCGAGGTCTGCCGGGCGCACGGGGTGCCGGTCGTGGCGCGCGGCGGGGGCACGTCGATCGCCGGGCAGGCGACCGGCGCGGGCGTGGTGCTGGACTTCACGCGGTACATGAACGGCCTGCTGGAGCTCGACCCCTTCACCCGTACGGCCGTCGTCCAGCCGGGGCTCGTCCTGGACCGGCTCCAGGAGGCCGCCGCCCCGCACGGCCTGCGCTTCGGCCCGGATCCGTCCACGCACAGCCGGTGCACGCTCGGCGGGATGATCGGCAACAACTCCTGCGGCTCGCACTCGGTGGCCTGGGGGACGACCGCGGACAGCGTGCGCGCGCTGTCCGTCGTCACCGCGCGCGGGCAGTGGCTGCGGCTCGGCCGGGACTGGGCGGGCGCTCCGGACGGGCTGCGCGAGCTGGCGGAGGGCGAGCTGGCGCGGCTGCGCACCGGCTTCCCGGAGCTGCCCCGCCGCATCTCCGGGTACGCGCTGGACGCGCTGCTGCCCGAGAAGGGCGCCGACGTCGCCCGCTCCTTCTGCGGTTCGGAGGGCACGCTGGGCGTGCTGACCGAGGCGGTCGTCCAGCTGGTGGAGGCGCCACGCGCGCGTGCCCTGGCGGTGCTGGCGTACGGCGACGAGAGCGCCGCGGCCGAGGCCGCCGCGGGACTCCTGCCCTACCGTCCGCTGACGGTGGAAGGCATGGCGGCCGATCTGGTGCGCTCGCCGGCCGGGCTGCCCGAGGGGGGCGCCTGGCTGTTCGTGGAGACCGGCGGGGAGTCGGCGGGCGAGGCACGCGCGCGTGCGGAGGCGATCCTCCGCGCGGCCGACGTGGTCGACTCCCTCGTGGTGACGGACCCGGCGGTCCAGCGAGCCCTGTGGCGCATCCGCGAGGACGCGAGCGGCACCGCCACCCGGATGCCCGACGGCAGTGAGGCCTGGCCCGGCTGGGAGGACTGCGCGGTGCCGCCCGCCCGGCTCGGCGCCTATCTCCGGGACTTCCGCGCCCTGCTGTCGGCGTACGGCCTGCGCGGCACGCCGTACGGCCACTTCGGCGACGGCTGCATCCACGTCCGTATCGACTTCGACCTGCTCACCGAGCCCGGCATCGGCCGCTTCCGCCGCTTCTCCGAGGAACTGGCCGGCCTGGTGGTGGCCCACGGCGGCTCGCTGTCCGGGGAGCACGGCGACGGGCAGGCCCGCGCGGAGCTGCTGCCGCGCATGTACGGCGCGGAGACGGTCCGGCTCTTCGAACGGGCCAAGGCGGTCTGGGACCCGGACGACCTGCTGAACCCCGGGGTGCTGGTCCGCCCGGCGCGGCTGGACGAGAACCTCCGCTTCTCGGTGCTGCCCCGCGGCCCGGTCGACGTGGCCTTCGGCTACCCGTCCGACGACGGCGACTTCCGCGCGGCCGTACGCCGCTGCGTCGGCGTCGCCAAGTGCCGTACGACCACGGCGGCCGGCCCCGCCGTGATGTGCCCCTCCTTCCGGGCGACCGGCGAGGACGAGCACTCCACGCGCGGCCGGGCCCGCCTGCTGCACGAGATGCTGGCCGGTGAACTGGTCACCGACGGCTGGCGGTCGACGGAGGTCCGTGACGCCCTGGACCTGTGCCTGTCCTGCAAGGGCTGCCGCTCCGACTGCCCGGTCGGCGTCGACATGGCCACCTACAAAGCGGAGTTCCTGTACCACCACTACGCCGGCCGGCGCCGCCCCGCCGCCCACCTCAGCATGGGCCGGCTGCCGCAGTGGCTGCGCTGGGTCGCTCTCACCCGCACGGCCCCGCTACTCAACGCCCTTGCCGGGATACGGCCGTTGGCCCGGGCCGGCAAGCGCCTGGGCGGGATCGCGGCCGAGCGGGACATTCCCCGGCTGGCGACACGGACGTTCACCGGGTGGTGGCGCGGAAGGGAGCCCGCGCACGACGGCACCGGGGAGCCGGTGCCGGGGGGTTCGGGTCCCGGTGACCTGGTCGTGCTCTGGCCGGACACCTTCACCGAGCATCTGTCCCCGTCCGTCGGCCGGGCCGCCGTCCGGGTGCTGGAGGCCGCCGGACTGCGGGTGGCCCTCCCGCCGACGTTGCTGCCGCGCCGGGGAGGGATCGGCGACGGCCGGACCAGGGCGGCCACCGCACTGCTCACGGTCCGCCGGGCCCGGGTCTGCTGCGGCCTGACCTACCTCTCCACCGGCCAGCTCGACCGCGCCCGCACGGTCCTGCGCCGCACGCTGGACCTGATGGAGCCGGTGCTGCGGGCGGGGCTCCCGGTCGTCGTCCTGGAACCGAGCTGCGCGGCGGCCCTGCGCACCGACCTCCCCGAGCTGCTCCACGAGGACCCGCGAGCGGCACGGCTCTCCTCGGCCGTCCTCACCTTCGCCGAGGCCCTGGAGCGGCACGCCCCCCGCTGGACCCCGCCCGCCGTGGACCGCCCGGTCGCCGGCCAGACCCACTGCCACCAGCACGCGGTGCTCGGCGACACCCCCGACCGCCGGCTCCGCCAGGCCGCGGGCCTCACCGGCGAGCTGAGCGGAGGCTGCTGCGGCCTTGCGGGCAACTTCGGCTTCGAAAAAGGCCACTTCGAGGTGTCGAGGGCCTGTGCGGAGGAACAGCTCCTGCCCTCGGTCCGCAAGGCTCCCGCGGAGACGATGGTCCTCGCGGACGGTTTCTCCTGCCGCACCCAGCTGGAGCAGTTGGCCGGGGTAAGGGGGCGGCATCTGGCCGAGGTGCTGGCCGAGGCGCTGGACCGGGAAGCGAGGGGGGAGAAGTGACGGACGCCCCGGGCAGGTTGGCGGACCCGCTGCCGGACCCCGGCGTCCGCTTGGCCCACGGACGCTTGGCGGTCGACCGGCAGGGCGGCCAGGCCGGCGGCGGGGTCAGGCCGTGCACGGCCGGATGGTGAGTGCTGCAGCCTCGGCGCAGTCCCATAAGGCCACTCTCAGCTTCATAAAAGAACTCTCAGCCTCGCGCGGGTCTCTCAGGAAGCGCCCAGGTATTCACAGCGCCCCTTTGCCAACTTTGCCGTTCGGGCTCCTGGGTGGCGTGTAGGTTCTTCGATGTCGGGTTCCGGACGCGGAATTCAGCACCCACCGTAAAGTGCGACATTAGGAGTCGGAATGAGCTTCAGGAAGCTTGCCCCGCTGCCCCCCAAGCCCAAGGCGAAGCAGCTCCCCCCGCCGCCGAAGCGGAAGCCGAAGAAGCACGCGCCGAAGCCGCTGCCCAAGCCGCTGCCCGGCCAGGGCCAGTGATCCGACGCTGAACGGAATGGGGTCGATGGTGCACCGTCGGCCCCTTTTCATTTCGTTCGGGACGGTGATTCCGGAAGGGAAATCAAATGGCTCATGAGAGTGCCGGTGCGGACGAGTTCGAAGGCGAAACCCCCACCATTCCCGCCCGGACAGCATTCCGCCGATACTGGCCGCTCACCAAGGGGCTCAGAAAATGGCTGCTCGTCGTCTGGCTGTGCACCGTCATCGCCGCGCTCGCCGAGACCGAGGCCATCCTGCTGTTCAGCGATCTCACCGACCACGCCCTGCAGAAGGGCTCGCCGGCCGCGTTCTGGAGCCCGGCGGGCAAGTGGCTGGGGATCGCCGTGGTCGGCGGCGTCGTCGCGTACTCCGGCAACTCCCTCGCCGCCTGGGTGACCGAGCGGTTCGTGATGCGGCTGCGCGAGCACGTCTTCGACCACGTCCAGCAGTTGCCCCCGCACTTCTTCCAGCACCACCGTCAGGGCGACCTGCTCTCCCGGCTGACCGGCGACGTCGAGGCGATCGAGACGATGGTCGTCTCGGGCCTGGTCGGCGCCGCCTCGGCGGCCTTCTCCGCCCTCTTCTACGCGGCCGCCGCGTTCTGGCTGCGCTGGGACCTGGCCGCCGCCACCTTCGTGCTGGCGCCCCTGTTCTGGCTGGCCGCCCGCCGCTTCTCGGGCTCCATCAAGGACGTCTCCCGCGAGGGCCGGGTCGCCGACGGCGCGATCACCTCCGTGGTGGAGGAGTCCCTCGGCAACATCGTGCTCACCCAGGCCTACGACCGCCGGGACGCCGAGCGCCGCCGGCTGCGCGAGGAGGCGAACGCCTGGTTCCGCGCCGCGGTCCGCTCCACCCGTCTGAACGAGGCGTACGAGCAGCTCGTCCAGGTCATCGAGACGGTCTGCGTGCTCGCGGTGATCGGCATCGGCGCCTGGGAGATCTCCACCGGCCGGATGACCCTCGGCCGGCTCCTCGCCTTCGCCGCCTTCCTCGGCTATCTCTATCCACCGGTGCGCGGCCTGGCCCAGCTCGGCCTCACCATCACCGCCGCCACGGCGGGCGCCGAGCGGCTCATCGAGGTCCTGGACGTCCGTCCCTCGGTCGCCGACCCGCGCCGCCCCACGGACAGCGGCCGCCCGGACGGCACGGTCGAGGTCCGGGACGTCACCTTCCGCTACCCGGGCGCCGAGCGGACCGCCCTCGAAGCCCTCTCCTTCACGGTCAGCCCCGGCGAGCTGGTGATCGTCACCGGCCCGAGCGGCGCGGGGAAGTCCACGGTCTCCAAGCTCCTCCTGCGCTTCTACGACCCGGACTCCGGAGACGTCCTGCTGGACGGCGTCCCCCTGCGCGACTTCCCGCTGGCCCGCCTCCGTGCGTACGTGACCCTCCTGCCGCAGGAGACCCTCGTCCTGCACGACACGGTCCGCGCCAACATCGCCTGCGGCCGGCCCGGCGCCGGCGACCAGGCGATCGAGGAGGCGGCGAGGGCGGCCGACGCGCACGAGTTCATCTCGCGGTTGCCCGACGGCTACGACACCAGGGTCGACCCCCACTCGGCCCGCCTGTCGGGCGGTCAGCTCCAGCGCCTGGCCATCGCCCGAGCCATCCTGCGCGACGCGCCCGTGCTGGTCCTGGACGAGCCGACGACCGGTCTGGACGCGATGGCGGCCCGGCGCGTGGTCAAGCCCCTGCGCCGCCTGATGACCGGCCGTACGACGATCATGATCACCCACGATCTCAACCTCGCCCCCGACGCCGACCGCATCCTCGTGGTCGACGGCGGCCGCATCGTCGAGACCGGTCGCCACGACGAACTCCTCGCCCGTGGCGGCGCCTACTCCCGTCTGCACCGCTCGCAGAACAACGCGGTGATGGACACCGGGGAGCTGCGGATGCCGCTGTGGGAGGAGCCACAGGCGCCGGCTCCCGCGTACGAGTACGGCCAGGTGCAGGAGACGTACGCGTCCGCGGCGACCTGGGGCCGGCCCGGCCACGAGGCGACCTGGGTCCGGCCCGGCCACGAGGCGACCTGGGTCCGGCCCGGCCACGAGGCGACCTGGGGCCGGCCCGGCCACGAGGCGACCTGGGTCCGGCCCGGCGACGAGGCGTACGGAGCCCAGCCCGGCCACGAGGCGTACGGAAGCGTGCCCTGGTACCTCCCCGACGGCCGTCCCCTCTTCCGTGACGAGGGGGTCTGGCCCGGCGTCTGACCGGCATCCGGCCTTCGCCGGTCCCAGCATCCGGGACAGTGCCGTAAAGGGTTCACGCTCCTGTCCAAGTCCATTACCCTGGACCTGGTAGTACATCGCGATGGACGAACCCGATCGAGCACCAGGACCGCCCGTGACCGCCACCTCCAGCACCGCCACGCCGACCCCGGTCGCCCCTGCCCACGGACCACGCCGCTTCGGCTCGCTCGGCCCGGTGGGCCTGGTGCTGGCCGGCGGCGTCTCGGTCCAGTTCGGCGGCGCCCTCGCGGTGACCCTGATGCCCCGGGCCGGCGCACCCGGCGTCGTCACCCTCCGCCTCCTCGCGGCGGCGGTGGTCCTCCTCCTGTTCTGCCGCCCCCGGCTGCGCGGCCACTCGCGCACCGACTGGGGCACGGTGATCGCGTTCGGCATCGCCATGGGCGCGATGAACGGCCTCTTCTACGAGGCGGTGGCCCGCATCCCGCTGGGCCCCGCGGTCACCCTGGAGGTCCTGGGCCCGCTCTCCCTCTCCGTCCTGACCTCCCGCCGCGCGATCAACGCGCTGTGGGCGGGCCTGGCCCTGCTCGGCGTCTTTCTGCTCGGCGGCGGCGGCTTCGGCCGTCTCGACCCCGTGGGTGTCGCCTTCGCCCTGGGCGCCGGAGCCATGTGGGCGACCTACATCCTCTTCAGCGCCCGTACGGGCCGCCGCTTCCCCCAGGCGGACGGCCTGGCCCTGGCCATGGCGGTGGCGGCACTCCTCTTCCTCCCCATAGGCGTCGCCTCGGCGGGCACGCGCCTCCTGAACCCCACGACCATCGCCCTCGGCTCGGCGGTGGCCCTGCTCTCCTCGGTCCTGCCCTACACCCTCGAACTCCTGGCCCTGCGCCGCCTGCCCGCCTCCACGTTCGCCATCCTGATGAGCCTGGAACCGGCGCTCGCGGCCACGGCGGGCTTCCTCGTCCTGGGCCAGTCCCTGTCGTTGACGGAGGCCGGAGCCATCGCCCTGGTCATCGCGGCGAGCATCGGCGCGGTACGCACCCAGGTGGGCCGGGGCGGGCCCGCCGCGACGGCGGCACCGGAGGCCTGACGCCCACCCTCCCGGAGGCGGGACGCCCGCCCTTTTCCCGCGGGAGGGACGGGCTCCGGTGACCGGCGCCGGTGCGGACGCCCCCCATGACCTGGCTGACCGCGGGCGCGCGGAACGGACCGCCGGCGGCCGGGGTGGTCCCGCATCGCTCCCGAGTCTTCGAACGGGCAGCGCGCAACGGGCGGCGCACCCGGCCCTCCCCGCGCCCCGGACCACCCGGTCCGCCTCGTCACCCAGTGGGCCGACAGCCCCGACGGCAGCCCCGCACACGAGACCGGAGTGTGTGGAAAAGTGGATGCCGTGACCGGCAACAGCGCCCCCAGCCCCCGCCCGCTGAAGATCACCGCCCGTGGCCGTGCCGTACTCGCCGACCCCCGGATCAATCGCGGAACGGCGTTCACGGAGGCCGAGCGCCGGGCCCTGGACCTGGTCGGCCTGGTCCCGCCCCATGTGCTCACCCAGGACGAGCAGGCCGCGCGTGCCTACGCCCAGTACCGGGCACAGCCGAGCGACCTGGCCAAGAGCGTCAACCTCACCAATCTGCACGACCGCAACGAGACGCTGTTCTACCGGCTCGTCGGCGACCACCTCGAAGAGATGCTGCCCATCGTCTACACCCCCACCGTGGGCACGGCCATCGAGCGCTACAGCTACGAGTACCGCCGGCCGCGCGGCATCTACCTCTCCGTGGACGCCCCGGACGACATCGAGCGCTCCCTGCGAGCCAGCGGCCTCGGCGCCGACGACGTCGACCTCATCGTCGCCACCGACGGCGAGGGCATCCTCGGCATCGGCGACTGGGGCGTGGGCGGGATCGACATCGCCGTCGGCAAGCTCGCCGTCTACACGGCAGCCGCCGGCATCGACCCGCGCCGCACCCTCCCGGTCATGCTCGACGCCGGCACCAACCGCAAGGAACTCCTCGACAACCCCCTCTACCTGGGCAACCGTCACCCGCGTGCCGACCGGGAGGCGTACGACGCCTTCATCGACGCCTACGTCAGCACCGCGAGCAAACTCTTCCCGAACGCCCTGCTGCACTGGGAGGACTTCGGCACCGCCAACGCCCGCCGCATCCTGGAGCGCTACCGCGACCGGGTGTGCACCTTCAACGACGACATCCAGGGCACGGGCGCCGTGAACCTCGCCGCCGTCCTGTCCGGCGTACGCGCCGCCGGTGTGCCCCTGCCCGAGCACCGGATCGTCGTCTTCGGCGCGGGCACGGCCGGTATCGGCGTCGCCGACCAGCTCAGGGACGCCCTCGTCGCCGAGGGGTTGTCCGAGGCCGAGGCCACGGCCCGCTTCTGGTGCGTCGACCGCTACGGCCTGCTCACCAGCGACCAGGGCGACGAACTCCGTGACTTTCAGCGGTCGTACGCCCGTCCCGCCGGCGAGGTCGACGGCTGGCGGCGGGACGACGGCCTGCCCGGCATCCCGCTGGACGAGGTGGTCCGGCAGGTCCGTCCGACCGTCCTGATCGGCACCTCCGGCCAGGGCGGCGCCTTCACCGAGGACATCGCCCGCGAGATGGCGCGGCACATCGAGCGGCCCATCATCCTGCCCATGTCCAACCCCACCGACCTCGCCGAGGCCACCCCCGCCGACCTGCTCGACTGGACGGACGGGAAGGCGCTGGTGGCCACCGGCAGCCCCTTCGCACCGGTCGAGCGGGAGGGGACGACGTACGAGATCGGCCAGGCCAACAACGCCCTGGTCTTCCCGGGGCTCGGCCTCGGCGCGATCGTCGCGCGCGCCTCCCGCGTCACCGACCGCATGCTCCGCGCGGCGGCCGACGCCGTGGCCCGCCGGACCGACGGTGGGGAGGACGTCGACCGGCTGAACGCGCCCCTCCTCCCGCCGATCCGCGACCTGCGTGCCACGTCCGAGGCGGTCGCCGTGGCCGTGGCCCGCACGGCGGTGGCGGAGGGGGTGGCCCGGGCCGGCCTGGACGACGTCGAGGCGGCGGTGCGGGCGGCGCGCTGGGAGCCGGTGTACCCGCCGGTGGAGGCGGTCTGACCGACGGCGAGGGGGACCCCTCAGGTCGGTACCCCTGATCGTCGCCCCTGAATTCATGCAAGCATGCTTGATTGTTTCCGACGTCACTGCCATGCTCCCCCTCATGGCCGACCCGACGCCCGTCATCGACGACCTGCGTGCCGAGAGCGAGGAACTCGACCTGCTCACGGCCGAGTTGAGCCCCGCGCAGTGGGCACTGCCCACCCCCGCGCCCGGCTGGACCGTCGCCCACCAGATCGCCCACCTCGCCTGGACCGACCGCTCGGCCCTGCTCGCCGTCACCGACGCGGACGCCTTCCACGCACTGGTCGAGAAGGCGCTCGCCGCCCCCGGTTCGTTCGTGGACGAGGGCGCGGAGGAGGGTGCCCGGCTCGCGCCCGCCGAGCTGCTGTCGACCTGGCGCGAGGGGCGCACCGCCCTCGACCAGGCCCTGCGCAACGCCTCACCCGGCGCCCGTTTCCCCTGGTACGGCCCACCCATGTCGGCCGCCTCCATGGCCACGGCCCGTCTGATGGAGACCTGGGCGCACGGCCTGGACATCGCCGACGCCCTCGGTGTGGTCCGCACCCACACCGCCCGGCTCAGGCATGTGGCCCGCCTCGGGGTCCGCACCCGCGACTTCGCCCACACCGCGCATGGGCTCACTCCGCCCGCCGAGGAGTTCCGCGTGGAACTGACCGCGCCGTCCGGCGATGTGTGGACCTACGGTCCCGAGGACGCCCCGCAGCGCGTCACCGGCCCCGCCCTCGACTTCTGCCTCCTCGTCACCCAGCGCGCCCACCGCGCCGACCTCGCCCTGACCGCCGTCGGCCCGGACGCCGACCGCTGGCTGGACATCGCCCAGGCCTTCGCGGGTCCGCCCGGCACCGGCCGCCCGGCGAAGGGGGCCTCGGCGTGACATCGCTCCGGATCGGGAACTTCTCCGGCTTCTACGGCGACCGTTTCGACGCCCTGCGCGAGATGCTCGCGGGCGGCGAGCTCGACGTCCTCACCGGCGACTACCTCGCCGAACTCACCATGCTGATCCTTGCCCGTGACCGCCTGAAGGACCCCGGTGCCGGTTACGCCCGCACCTTCCCGCGCCAGCTGGAGGACTGCCTCGGCCTCGCCCACGAGCGCGGGGTGAAGATCGTCACCAACGCGGGCGGCCTCAACCCGGCCGGACTGGCGGACGCCGTACGGAAGGTGGCCGACCGCCTCGGCATCCCGGCCCGCATCGCGCACGTCGAGGGCGACGACCTCACCGCCGCCCACCCCGGCGCCCTCGCCGCGCACGCCTACCTCGGCGGCTTCGGCATAGCCGAGTGCCTGCGGGCCGGCGCGGACATCGTCGTGACCGGGCGGGTGACCGACGCCGCCCTGGTCACCGGGCCCGCCGCCGCCCACTTCGGGTGGGGTCCCACCGACTACGACCGGCTCGCGGGCGCCGTCGTCGCCGGGCATGTGCTGGAGTGCGGGACACAGGCCACCGGCGGGAACTACGCGTTCTTCCAGGAGGGGGACGTACGCCGGCCGGGCTTCCCGCTCGCCGAGATCCACGCCGACGGCAGCAGCGTCCTCACCAAACACCCCGGCACCGGCGGTCTGGTCGACGTCGGCACGGTCACCGCGCAGCTGTTGTACGAGACCGGCGGCGGGCGGTACGCCGGGCCCGATGTCACCGCCCGGCTGGACACCGTACGGCTGAGCCAGGACGGGCCGGACCGGGTGCGGATCGAGGGGGCCCGGGGCGAGGCGCCGCCGCCGACCCTGAAGGTCGGCCGCAACCGGCTCGGCGGCTTCCGCAACGAGGTCGTCTTCGTGCTCACCGGCCTCGACATCGAGGCCAAGGCGGACCTCGTGCGGGCCCAGCTGACCGATGCGCTGGCCAAGTCGCCGCCCGAAGAGGTGCGTTGGGAACTGGTCCGCACCGACCGGGCCGACGCCGACACCGAGGAGACCGCGAGCGCCCTGCTGCGACTCGTCGTACGGGACGCGGACGAGCGGGTCGTCGGCCGGGCGCTGAGCGGGGCCGCCGTGGAACTGGCCCTGGCCAGCTACCCCGGCTTCCATGTGCTGTCCCCACCCGGAAAGGGCGCGCCTTATGGGGTCTTCGAGGATGTGTACGTCCCCCATGACACCGTGGACCACACGGCCGTCCTGCACGACGGGCGCCGTGTCCGGGTGGCGCCGCCCCAGGACACCCGGCCTCTGGAGCCGATACCGGAACCAGCCCTTCCGGAGCCCCTTCCACCCGGTCCGACGCGGTGCGCCCCGCTCGGCCTGGTCGCCGGGGCCCGCAGCGGGGACAAGGGCGGCAACGCCAACGTCGGCGTCTGGGCCCGTACCGACGAGGCCTGGCGGTGGCTCGCGCACGAGCTGACCGCCGAAAGGTTCCGGCACCTGATTCCCGAGAGCCGGGACCTGCCGGTCACCCGGTATCCGCTGCCGAACCTCCGCGCGGTCAACTTCGTCGTCGAGGGCATCCTCGGCGCGGGGGTCGCCGCGCAGGCCCGCTTCGACCCGCAGGCCAAGGCCCTCGGCGAATGGCTGCGCTCCCGCCACCTGGACATCCCGGAGGCCCTGCTGTGACCGTCCTGACCTCGGCCCTGGACCCGGCCGGCCCCGACTACCGCGCGAACCGCGAGGCCATGCTCGCCAAGCTGGCCGAACTCGACGCCGAGCACGCGAAGGCGCTCGCGGGCGGTGGCGAGAAGTACGTCCAACGGCATCGCGAACGGGGCAAGTTGCTCGCCCGCGAGCGGATCGAGCTGCTTCTCGACCCGGACACGCCGTTCCTGGAGCTGTCCCCGCTGGCGGCCTGGGGGAGTGACTACACGGTCGGTGCCTCGCTCGTCACCGGCATCGGTGTGGTCGAGGGCGTGGAGTGCCTGATCACCGCCAACGACCCGACCGTGCGCGGCGGCGCGAGCAACCCGTGGAGCCTGAAGAAGGCCCTGCGCGCCAACGACATCGCACTCGCCAACCGGCTGCCCTGCATCTCCCTGGTGGAGTCGGGAGGCGCCGACCTGCCCTCCCAGAAGGAGATCTTCATCCCGGGCGGCGCCATCTTCCGTGACCTCACCCGGCTCTCCGCCGCCGGCATCCCGACCATCGCCGTCGTCTTCGGCAACTCCACCGCCGGCGGTGCCTACATCCCCGGCATGTCCGACCACGTGATCATGGTCAAGGAGCGGGCCAAGGTGTTCCTCGGCGGGCCGCCGCTGGTGAAGATGGCGACCGGTGAGGAGAGCGACGACGAGTCCCTGGGCGGCGCCGAGATGCACGCGCGCGTGTCGGGCCTCGCCGACTACTTCGCCGTGGACGAGCCGGACGCGCTGCGGCAGGCACGGCGGGTGGTCGCCCGGCTCAACCACCGCAAGGCGTACCCGGATCCCGGTCCGGCGGCCCCGCCCAAGTACGCCGAGGAGGAGCTGCTGGGCATCGTCCCGGGCGACCTGAAGATCCCCTTCGACCCCCGCGAGGTCATCGCCCGGATCGTCGACGGCTCCGACTTCGACGAGTTCAAGCCGCTGTACGGGACCAGTCTGGTGACCGGCTGGGCCGCCCTGCACGGCTATCCGGTGGGTGTGCTGGCCAACGCGCAGGGCGTCTTGTTCAGCGAGGAGTCCCAGAAGGCCGCCCAGTTCATCCAGCTCGCCAACCAGCGCGACATCCCGCTGCTCTTCCTGCACAACACCACCGGCTACATGGTCGGCAAGGAGTACGAGCAGGGCGGGATCATCAAGCACGGCTCGATGATGATCAACGCGGTCAGCAACAGCCGGGTGCCCCATCTGTCGGTGCTCATGGGGGCGTCGTACGGCGCCGGGCACTACGGGATGTGCGGGCGGGCGTACGATCCCCGCTTCCTGTTCGCCTGGCCCAGCGCCAAGTCGGCCGTCATGGGCCCGCAGCAGCTCGCGGGCGTGCTGTCGATCGTCGCCCGGCAGTCGGCGGCGGCGAAGGGCCGGCCGTACGACGAGGACGCGGACGCCGCCCTGCGCACGATGGTGGAGCAGCAGATCGAGTCCGAGTCGCTGCCGATGTTCCTGTCCGGGCGGTTGTACGACGACGGCGTCATCGACCCGCGCGACACCCGCACCGTCCTCGGCCTGTGCCTGTCCGCCCTCCACACCGCGCCCTACGAGGGTGCGCGGGGCGGCTTCGGCGTCTTCCGGATGTGAGGGACCACGTGATTTCGACTCTGCTCGTCGCCAATCGGGGCGAGATCGCCTGCCGGATCTTCCGCACCTGCCGTGAGCTGGGGATCCGGACGGTCGCCGTGCACTCGGACGCCGACGAGAACGCGCTCCACGCGCGCGTGGCCGACACGGCGGTACGACTGCCGGGCGCGGCGCCCGCCGAGACGTATCTGCGCGGGGACCTGATCGTGAAGGCGGCCCTCGCGGCCGGCGCGGACGCCGTGCACCCCGGCTACGGCTTCCTCTCCGAGAACCCCGACTTCGCCCGCGCCGTCCTCGACGCCGGCCTGACCTGGATCGGCCCCTCCCCGGAGGCCATCGAGGCGATGGCGTCCAAGACCCGCGCGAAGGAGCTGATGGGGATCGCCTCCCTCGCCGCGGCCGGCATCGCCGAGTCCGACCTGCCGGTCCTGGTGAAGGCGGCCGCCGGCGGCGGAGGGCGCGGGATGCGGATCGTGCGCCGACTGGAAGAGCTGAGCGCCGCACTGGAGGGCGCGAGCGCCGAGGCAGCGAGCGCCTTCGGGGACGGCGAGGTCTTCGTCGAGCCGTACCTGGAGCACGGGCGCCATGTCGAGGTGCAGATCCTCGCCGACACCCACGGCACGATCTGGCCGCTCGGCACCCGAGACTGCTCCCTCCAGCGCCGCCATCAGAAGGTCGTCGAGGAGGCCCCCGCGCCCGGGCTCTCCGTGGGGCTCACGGAGGAACTGCACGCGCTGGCGGTACAGGCCGCGCGCGCCGTCGCCTACGTGGGCGCCGGCACCGTCGAGTTCCTGGTCGCCGACGGCCGCGCGCACTTCCTGGAGATGAACACCCGCCTCCAGGTCGAACACCCCGTGACGGAGGAGGTGTTCGGCATCGACCTGGTCGCGGAGCAGATCCGGATCGCGGAGGGCGGGGCCCTCGAAAAGGAGCCGCCACGCGCGCGTGGCCACGCCGTCGAGGCCCGCCTGTACGCCGAGGACCCCGCCCACGACTGGGCCCCGCAGACCGGCGCCCTGCACCACCTCGCCGTGCCGGCCGGCGTCCGCCTGGACACCGGCTACACCGACGGCGACACCATCGGCGTCCACTACGACCCGATGCTCGCCAAGGTCGTCGCCCACGCGCCCACCCGCGCGGAGGCGCTGCGCCGGCTCGCCGGTGCCCTGGAGCGCGCGGAGATCCACGGCCCGGTCACCAACCGGGAGCTGCTGGTCCGCTCCCTGCGCCACGAGGAGTTCGCGGCCGCCCGTATGGACACGGGCTTCTACGACCGCCACCTCGCCGCCCTGACCGAGCCCGCCCCCGACCCGTACGCCCCCCTGGCCGCAGCCCTCGCCGCCGCCCACGGCCGCTCCCGCTTCGGCGGCTGGCGCAACGTTCCCTCACAGCCACAGGTGAAGCGGTACGCGGTGGCGGGGGAGGAGCACGAGGTCCACTACCGGCACACGCGGGACGGGCTGGCGGCGGACGGGGTGCGGGTCGTGCACGCCGACGCGCGCGCGGTCGTCCTCGAAGTGGACGGCGTGGAGCGCCGGTTCGCCGTCGTCGCGTACGGCGACGAGGTGTACGTCGACTCCACCCGCCTCACCGCCCTGCCCCGCTTCCCCGACCCGACCACCCAGCTGGCCCCGGGTTCCCTGGTGGCTCCGATGCCGGGAACGGTCGTACGGGTCGCCGAGGGCCTGGAGGAGGGGGCGAGCGTCGAGGCGGGCCAGCCCCTGATCTGGCTGGAGGCGATGAAGATGCAGCACCAGATCTCGGCGCCGGCGGCCGGCACGCTGACGGCCCTGCACGCCGAGCCCGGGCAGCAGGTGGAGCCCGGCCTGCTGCTGGCGGTGGTGCAGCCCACCTGAGGGACGCGGGGAACCGCGCGCCCAGCCACGGATCATCTGCAGCCCGAAGGAGTCCGATGACCACCCACATCGAATCCGAAGAACACAAAGCGCTGCGAGCGGCCGTAGCCGCCCTCGGCAAACGCTACGGCCGCGACTACCTCGTCCGGACCGTCGCCGCAGGCAGGCCCCCCACCGAGCTCTGGACCGAAGCCGGAAAGCTCGGCTACCTCGGCGTCAACCTCCCGGAGGAGCACGGCGGCGGAGGCGGCGGGATCACCGAACTCTCGATCGTCCTCGAAGAGCTGGGCGCGGCAGGCTCCCCCCTCCTCATGCTCGTCGTGTCCCCCGCCATCTGCGGCACCGTGATCTCCCGCTTCGGCACGGAAGCCCAGAAGCGGCAGTGGCTCCCCGGCATCGCGGACGGAACCCGGCTCATGGCCTTCGGCATCACCGAACCCGACGCCGGCTCCAACAGCCATCGCATCACCACCACCGCCCGCAAGGACGGCGCCGACTGGCTCCTCACGGGCCGCAAGGTCTTCATCTCCGGTGTCGACATGGCCGACGCCGTCCTGATCGTCGGCCGCACCGAGGACGCCCGCACCGGACGCCTCAAGCCCTGCCTGTTCATCGTCCCGACGGACGCCGGGGGCTTCCAGAAGCGGCCCATCGAGATGGAACTCAACGCCGCGGAGAAGCAGTTCGAGCTGGTCCTGGACGACGTACGGCTGCCCTCCGACGCACTCGTCGGCGACGAGGACGCGGGTCTGCTGCAGCTGTTCGCCGGACTCAACCCCGAGCGCATCATGACCGCGGCCTTCGCCATCGGCATGGGCAGGTACGCGCTCTCCAGGGCGGTCGAGTACGCCCGCGACCGCACCGTCTGGAAGGCCCCGATCGGCGCCCACCAGGCCATCGCCCACCCCCTGGCGCAGGCGCACATCGACCTGGAGCTGGCCCGGCTGATGATGCAGAAGGCCGCCCACCTCTACGACGCCGGTGACGACATCGGCGCGGGCGAGGCGGCCAACATGGCCAAGTACGCGGCCGGGGAGGCCTGCGTGAAGGCCGTCGACCAGGCCGTGCACACCCTCGGCGGCAACGGGCTCACGCGCGAGTTCGGGCTCGCCTCGTTGATAACGGCCGCGCGCGTGGCTCGTATTGCTCCGGTGAGCCGGGAGATGATTCTCAACTACGTCTCCCACCAGACCCTGGGCCTGCCGAAGTCTTACTAGGCGACCGCGACCGCACTGGAGGAACCGTGTTCCGCAGCGAGTACGCAGACGTTCCGCCCGTAGAACTCCCCATCCACGAGGCCGTTCTGGGCCACGCCGCCGGCTTCGGCGCGCGCCCCGCCCTGATCGACGGCACGGACGGCACCACCCTCACGTACGAGCAGGTGAACCGGTTCCACCGGCGCGTCGCGGCCGGGTTCGCCGACGCGGGCGTCACCAAGGGTGACGTCCTCGCCCTGCACAGCCCCAACACCATCGCCTTCCCGGTCGCCTTCTACGCGGCCACGCGCGCGGGTGCCTCCGTCACCACGGTGCACCCGCTCGCCACCCCCGAGGAGTTCGCCAAACAGCTCGGCGACAGCGGGGCGCGCTGGATCGTCACCGTCTCACCCCTGCTGGCGGCGGCCCGCCGTGCCGCCGAACTCGCGGGCGGGATACGGGAGATATTCGTCTGCGACAGCGCGCCCGGACACCGCTCACTGACCGACATGCCGGCCGGCACCGCGCCCGAGCCCCGGCTCGTCTTCGACCCGGCCGAGGACATCGCCGCCCTGCCGTACTCCTCCGGCACCACCGGCGTCCCCAAGGGCGTGATGCTCACCCACCGGCAGATCGCCACCAACCTCGCCCAGCTGGAACCCGCCGTCCCCACCGGGCCGGACGAGCGCATCCTCGCCGTCCTGCCGTTCTTCCACATCTACGGCCTCACCGCCCTGATGAACGCGCCCCTGAGGAAGGGCGCGACCGTCGTCGTCCTGCCCCGTTTCGAGCTGGAGACCTTCCTCGCCGCGATCGAGAACCACCGCATCACCGGCCTGTACGTCGCTCCCCCGATCGTCCTCGCCCTCGCCAAGCACCCGGCGGTCGCCCGCTACGACCTCTCCTCCCTGCGGTACGTCATCAGCGCCGCCGCCCCGCTGGACGCGCACCTCGCCCGCGCCTGCGCCGAACGGCTCGGCCTGCCCCCGATCGGCCAGGCCTACGGCATGACCGAACTGTCGCCCGGAACCCATGTCGTCCCCCTCGACCGGCTGCACGACGCCCCCGCCGGCACGGTCGGCAGGCTCATCGCCGGCACCGAGATGCGAATCGTGTCCCTGGACGACCCCGACAAGGACCTCGGCACCGGCGAGCCGGGCGAGATCCTGATCCGCGGCCCCCAGGTGATGAAGGGCTACCTCGGCCGCCCCGACGCCACCACCGCCATGATCGACGCCGACGGCTGGCTGCACACCGGGGACGTGGGGCACGTCGACGAGGGCGGCTGGCTCTTCGTGGTGGACCGGGTGAAGGAACTCATCAAGTACAAGGGCTTCCAGGTGGCCCCCGCCGAACTGGAGGCCCTGCTGCTCACCCACCCCGGCATCACCGACGCCGCCGTCATCGGCGCGTACAACGACGACGGCAACGAGGTCCCGCACGCCTTCGTCGTCCGCCGCGCCGACGCCGCCGAACAGCTGACCGAGAACGAGGTCATGCTGTACGTCGCCGAGCGGGTCGCGCCCTACAAACGCGTCCGCCGGGTCACCTTCATCCACACCGTCCCGCGCGCCGCCTCCGGGAAGATCCTGCGCCGGGAACTCCGGGAGCTGACATGACACTGATCAGCCGCACGCGCGCGCGTGCCGTGGAAGCGCTCAGCCTCGACTCCACGGGCACCCGCAACGCGCTCTCCGCGGCCCTCGTGTCCGACCTCGCGAGCGCCCTCACCGAATGCGGCAAGGACCCGGACGTACGTGCCGTCGTCCTCACCCACACCGGCACCACCTTCAGCGCCGGCGCCGACCTGCGCGACCCGCCGCACCCGGATGCCCTGGTCGGCCTGCTCCGGCAGATCGTCGAGCTGCCCAAACCGGTCGTCGCCCGGGTCACCGGGCACGTCCGCGCGGGCGGCCTCGGCCTCCTCGCCGCCTGCGACATCGCCGCCGCCTCCACCGCGGCCACCTTCGCCTTCACGGAGGTCCGCATCGGCGTCGCACCCGCGGTGATCTCCCTGCCGGTGATCCCGCGCACCGACCCCCGCGCCCTGGCCCGCCACTACCTCACCGGCGAACGCTTCGACTCGGTGGAAGCCGTACGCCTCGGCCTGCTCACGACGACGGCCGACGACGTGGACGAGGCGCTGGCCCCGGTCCTCGACGGTCTGCGCCGCTCCTCCCCGCAGGCCCTGGCCGAGACGAAACGGCTGCTCACGGTTAGGGTGCTGGAGACATTCGACCGGGACGCGGCGGACCTGACCGCCCTCTCGGCCCGGCTGTTCGCCTCCGACCAGGCCCGGGAGGGGATGACGGCCTTCCTGGAACGACGCGATGCGGCATGGGTGGTGTGACCACATGAGCACGACGGTGGAACGCGACCGCGTACCCAAGCAGGACCGCAGCCGGGCCACCCGGCAGCGGCTCCTGGAGGCCGCCGTGGCCTGCCTGGCCGAACACGGCTGGGCGGGCTCCACCGTCGCCGTCGTCGCCGAGCGCGCCGGCGTCTCCCGCGGCGCCGCCCAGCACCACTTCCCGACCCGCGAGGACCTGTTCACGGCCGCGGTCGAGTACGTGGCCGAGGAACGCTCCACCGCGCTCCGGGAGCTCTTCCCGGCCGGCCCCGCCGACCGCCGCGCCGTCGTCGGCGCCCTCGTCGACCTCTACACAGGCCCCCTCTTCCGCGCAGCCCTGCACCTGTGGGTCGCCGCCTCCAACGAGGACCAGCTGCGCACGCGCGTGACCGAGCTGGAGGCCCGCGTCGGCCGCGAGACCCACCGCATCGCCGTCGAACTCCTCGGCGCCGACGAGTCCCGCCCCGGCGTCCGCGAGACCGTCCAGGGCTTCCTCGACATGGCCCGCGGCCTCGGCCTCGCCAACCTCCTCACCGACGACACCGCCCGCCGCGAACGGGTCGTCACCCAGTGGGCCGACCTGCTGGCCCGGTCCCTGCGCTGAGCCGCGGCCAGTGGGGCCGGTGACCGTTCCCGCGCCCGGGAGACCGTGAGGCGGGCCACACCCGTGTCCGGGACGGGGCAGTACTCTTGGCCCATGCTTCCGATGCTCGTTCGCCGTCGCCACGTGGACTACGTGCGCGTCACGAGCACGGGCTGTCGGCCTTCGGCCTGATTCAGCCCCTTTTATCTTCCTCTTCTTACGGCATCCTGGGCGGCGCCGCCTCCATCCCCGGCGGGCCTGCCCGTGGCCCACACACCCCTGTGGACGCATCCATGACGACGCACACCGCGACGACCCCGTCGTACGACCAGCTCCCCCTCATCGACCTGTCGGCCGCCGACCGCGGCCCCCAGGCCCGCGCGCTCCTCCACGCCCAGCTGCACAGCGCCGCCCACGACGTCGGCTTCTTCCAGCTCGTCGGGCACGGCGTGACCCCGGCCGAGACCGACGCGCTGCTCACCGCCGTGCGCGCCTTCTTCGCCCTCCCCGAGGCCGACCGGCTCGCCCTCGACAACGTGAACTCCCCGCACTTCCGCGGCTACACCCGTACCGGCGACGAGCGCACCGCAGGCGCCCGCGACTGGCGCGACCAGCTCGACATCGGCGCCGAACGCCCGGCCCGGGTCCCCGCCCCCGGAGAGCCCCCGTACTGGTGGCTCCAGGGCCCCAACCAGTGGCCCGCGGCCCTCCCCGAGCTGCGCACGGCGGCCCTGGGCTGGATCGACAGGCTGAGCAAGGTCGCGGACCGCCTGCTGCACGAACTCCTCACCGCCATCGGCGCCCCGGCCGACTTCTACGACCCGATCTTCGGCGCGGGCGCCCACCCGCACCTCAAGCTCGTCCGCTACCCCGGCAGCGCGGGTGACGGCACCGACCAGGGCGTGGGCGCGCACAAGGACTACGGGTTCCTGACCCTGCTCCTCCAGGACACGGTCGGCGGCCTCCAGGTCCACCGCGAGGACGGCCTCTTCCACGACGTGCCGCCCGTCGAGGGCGCCTTCGTCGTCAACCTCGGCGAACTCCTGGAGGTCGCCACCAACGGCTACCTCGTCGCCACCAACCACCGTGTGGTGAGCCCGCCGGGAGCGACGGAACGCCTCTCCGTGCCCTTCTTCTACAACCCCCGCCTGGACGCGAGGATCGAGCCCGTGCCCTTCCCGCACGCGGCGAAGGCCCCGGGTGTCACGGCGGACCCGTCGAACCCGCTGTACGCGGAGTACGGCTACAACGAGTTGAAGGGCAAGCTGAGGGCCCACCCGCTGGTGGCGGAGAGGCACCACGGGAAGCTGCACACCGCCGCGTGAGACTCGGGGCCCGCAGGGCCCGACCCTCTCAGGGGCGCGGGGAACCGCGCGGGCAACCACGACGCACGCCGCGGCCGCCCACGCGCCCCAACCGCCCTGTCAGTGGGCGATATCCGCGTACCCGACGATGTCCTCCGGCCGGCGCGCCCCCGGCCCCACGTAGCGAGCAGAAGGCCGCACCAGCCGCCCCGTGCGCTTCTGCTCCAGAATGTGAGCCGACCAACCGGCGGTCCTCGCGCACGTGAACATCGACGTGAACATGTGCGCCGGCACCTCGGCGAAGTCGAGCACGATCGCGGCCCAGAACTCCACGTTGGTGGCGAGCACCCGGTCGGGCCGGCGGTTGTGAAGCTCCTCCAGCGCGGCCTTCTCCAGAGCCTCGGCGACCTCGAACCGCGGCGCTCCGAGCTCCCGCGCCGTACGCCGCAGCACGCGCGCCCGCGGGTCCTCGGCCCGGTACACCCGGTGCCCGAAGCCCATCAGCCGCTCACCGCGGTCCAGGGCCTGACGGACGTACGCCTCCGCGTCCCCCGTCCGCTCGATCTCCTCGATCATCCCGAGGACCCGCGAGGGCGCGCCGCCGTGCAGCGGCCCGGACATGGCGCCCACCGCACCCGACAGCGCGGCGGCGACATCCGCACCGGTGGAGGCGATGACCCGCGCCGTGAACGTGGACGCGTTCATGCCGTGCTCGGCGGCGGACGTCCAGTACGCGTCCACGGCCGCCACGTGCCTCGGGTCCGGCTCACCCCGCCAGCGGATCATGAACCGCTCCACGACCGACTTCGCCTTGTCGATCTCCCGCTGCGGCACCATCGGCAGCCCCTGGCCCCGCGCGGACTGGGCGACGTACGACAGCGCCATGACGGCGGCCCGCGCGAGGTCCTCCCGCGCCCGCCCCTCGTCGATGTCGAGCAGCGGCCTGAGCCCCCACACCGGGGCCAGCATGGCGAGCGCCGACTGCACGTCCACGCGGATGTCACCGGAGTGCACCGGGATCGGGAACGGCTCGGCGGGCGGCAGGCCGGGGTTGAAGGCCCCGTCGACCAGCAGCCCCCACACGTTCCCGAACGAGACGTGCCCGACCAGGTCCTCGATGTCGACGCCCCGGTAGCGCAGGGCGCCGCCCTCCTTGTCGGGCTCGGCGATCTCCGTCTCGAACGCGACGACTCCCTCGAGTCCGGGTACGAAATCGGACATCAGGCGGCTCCTCGTGATGTGGTCGGCGGCGGTCACCCCGGTGATGCCCCGATCGTCCAATGGTCATCCGGTGATCCCTGAAACCGCGGGGGAACCAGCACGATAACCCCCAGTGTCATCCTTGGGGAGTCCGTACGACACTGAGTGCCAGCGGCGTTCGATACGGCAGGATGACCGCGTGACCGACCGCGAACCCCTTCTGGACCCCGCCCTCGACCCTGCCGCCATGCGCAAGCAGTACCGGGCGGCGGGCCTCGCCGAACAGGACCTCGCCGCCCACCCCATGGACCAGTTCGCCCGCTGGTTCGAGGACGCCGCCCGGGCAGTCCTGCACGGCACGGTCTACGAACCCAACGCGATGGTCGTCTCCACGGCGGACGCGGCGGGCCGCCCCACCTCGCGCACGGTCCTGATGAAGCAGTTCGACACCGAGGGCTTCGTCTTCTACACCAACTACGGCTCCCGCAAGTCCCGCGACCTCGCGGAGAACCCGCACATCTGCCTGCTCTTCCCCTGGCACCCGCTGGCCCGCCAGGTGATCGTCACCGGCACCGCCCGCCGCACCGGCCGCGACGAGACGGCCGCCTACTTCCGCACCCGGCCGCACGGCTCCCAGCTGGGCGCCTGGGCCAGCGCCCAGTCCTCGGTGATCGCCTCCCGCACCGAACTGGACACCGCCTACGCCGAACTGGAGACGCGCTACCCCGAGGACGAGCGGGTCCCCGTCCCCCCGCACTGGGGCGGCTTCCGTGTCACCCCGGAAACCGTCGAGTTCTGGCAGGGCCGCGAGAACCGCCTCCACGACCGTCTGCGGTACGTCGCCCGGTCCGAGGGCGGCTGGCAGGTCGAGCGCCTCAGCCCGTGACCGGCCCGGAAAACGCAGACGACCCGCGGGCTGGGTTCCTCCGTGGAGGAGCCGGCCGGACGTACCGGCAGCCCGCGGGTCGGGTGACTGCTTGGGAATGGGGCCGGCTGCACGCGTCTGTCACGTGCTGGTCCGGCGCCGCACTGGATGTGGTGGCGGACCGCTAGCCCGCAGCCACCTCACGCGTCCGGTTGTCATACATCTGCCGAACCACCTCCCTTCTCGTGTACCCCACACCTTAGGAAGCCGAGGAAAAGCGCTCAAGCTCTTTTTTTCTCGGGAACATGATGTGGGCTGAGTCACGTTCCAGTTGAATGAGGGCCAGTGAGCGAACCGCGTGCCGCTGGCGCGCCGACGCAGCCTCCAGGGGGTCCAGGTGAGTGCTTCCCGGCGGAGTGGGATCACCGATGAGCTGGGGCCGGACGAGCCCGGTGAGTCCGGCGGATCCGATCTGCTCGCCGCGCTGCTCGACGGCATGGACGCGGCCCTGTGCGCGTTCGACGCCGACGGGGTCGTCACGCACTGGAACCGGGAGGCCGAGCGGATCCTCGGCTGGACGGCCGCCGAGGCGGTCGGGCGGCACGGGTTCGCCGGCTGGGCGGTGCGCAGCGCCGACGCCGAGGAGGTGCAGGCCCGGCTGATGTCGGCGATGCGCGCTCCCGGGCGGCAGGTGCACGAGTTCGCGCTGGTCACGAAGGACGGCGGGCGGGTGCTGGTGCGCACGCAGTCCGCCGCCGTGCGCGGGCCCGAGGGGAAGCCGGCGGGGGTGTACTGCGCGTTCAGCGAGGTGCACGCGCAGATCGACCTGGAGCGGTCGATCGCCCTGAGCGAGGCGCTGTTCGAGGACGCCGCCTGGGGCGTCGTCCTCATCGACGCCGACCTGCGGCCCGCCGTCGTCAACGCGCACGCGGCCCGTGCCCTCGGGATCGGGCGGACGTCCGCGCTGGGCAGGCCGCTCGGCGAGCTGCTCGCGCAGGGCGTGGAGGAGCTGGAGGCCGCGCTCACCCATGTGCTGGCCGAGGGCGCGCCGCCCGCGCCTGCCGAGATGTGGGTGACCCTGCGCACCTCGGGGGGCGAGAAGCGGCGCTGCTGGCGGAGCGGGTTCGTGCGGCTCGCCTCGCCCCTCGCGGAGGAGCCGGTGCCGCTCGGCGTCGGCTGGCTCTTCCAGGACGTCACCGAGACCCGCCAGACCGAGCAGGAGGCGGCCCTGCTGCGGTTCCGGACCAACCAGTTGCACCGTGCCGCGCGTGCCGCCGCCGAGTGCGAGGACCCGGCCGAGGCGGCCATCGTCCACCTCGACTTCGCCCTCGCCGGCTTCGCCGACCACGCGCTGATCGACCGTTGCGCGTCGTCCCCGCGCGCGGAGGGCGAGCAGGCGGCCCCACGGCTGGTACGGCTGGCCGCCACGCCCGCCGGCGCGCCCGGACCGAGCCTGCTCACCGGAGCGGCCGGCCTTCCCGTGCGCTACGAGCCGGGGCATCCCGCGCTGCAGTGCGTGGAGCGGGCCGGGGCCGTGCGCGCGGACGCCGGGCCGGTCCCGGCGGACCAGGCACGGGAGTGGGCGCTGGCCCGGCAGTGGCCCGGCGACGCCGTGCACGCCCTGTGCGCGGTGCTGCGCAGCCGGGGGCGCACACTGGGCGTGGTGACCTTTCTGCGCGGTGCCGGCCGCAACCGCTTCGAACGGTCCGACACCGCCTACGCGGAGGACGTGGCGGTCCGTATCGCCGCGGCACTGGACCTGGCGGACGCGGTGCGCGGCGCATAGCGGCGCCCACGGGACTCAGTGCCGGTAGAAGATCCGGTCGCCGTACTCCTTCATCACCCGGCCGTTCCACTCGTGGCCGCCGTCGACGTTGCCCGAACGCAGCAGCGGGGGTTCGATGCCCCGGTCGGCGAGGGCGGCGGCGGTGGTCGCCATGACGGCCTGCATCAGGGCGGTGGTGACGACCGTGGAGGCGGGGGCGAAGGGCGCCGGGATGGTGTCGAGGGTGAGTTCCGCGTCACCGACGGCGATCTTCGAGTCCAGGACGAGGTCGCAGTGGTCCTTCAGGAAGGTGCCGGAGGCGTGCCGGGACGTGGTCTGGGCGGCGTACGCGACCGAGGTGACGCCGATGACCTTCACGCCGAGGGCGCGGGCGCCCCGGGCCATCTCCACGGGCAGGGCGTTGCGGCCGGAGAGGGAGATGATCACCAATGCGTCACCGGTGCGGACCGGGGAGGTGTCGAGGACGGCGCTCGCGAGTCCGTCGACGCGTTCGAGGGCGGAGCCGAGGGTGGCCGGGGTGACGTCGACGCCGACGACGCCGGGGACGGCGAGCAGGTTCATCAGGGCGAGGCCGCCGGCGCGGTAGACGACGTCCTGGGCGGCCAGGGAGGAGTGCCCGGCGCCGAAGGCGAACAGGCGGCCGCCGGCGGCGACGGTGTCGGCGAGCAGGGTGCCGGCCGCTGCGATCGCCTCGGCCTCCTCCTCGCGCACCCGTTGCAGCAGGGTGATGGCGGCGTCGAAGAACAGGTCGGCAGGCGTGCCGTCGCTCATGCGGTGCCCCTTCGCAGCGTCTGTGTCGCGGATCACGGTGCGGTCTGGACCAGTGCGGTGTCAATACGGCCGGGTGGAAGCGCCCCGAAGGGGCGCGGGGCGGTATGGGCATGTGGCTCCGCCGCGTGGGCGCGACCGGCCCACCACGACCTGCACCCCGGCGGCGGTCCGTACCCCTCCGGCGGTCACCCGTTGCGGCCCGTTCCGCCGGAGGCCCCCGCTTGTCAGTGGGATCCGGCAGAATTGGTGCCAGGGCCAGCGCACGCGCCGGGCTGCCGGCAGAGGTAATCGAGGGGCACGTATGTCCGGACTGATCGACACCACGGAGATGTATCTCCGCACCATCCTCGAACTCGAAGAGGAAGGCGTCGTCCCCATGCGCGCCCGCATCGCGGAGCGGCTGGACCAGAGCGGGCCGACGGTGAGCCAGACGGTGGCGCGCATGGAGCGCGACGGCCTGGTGTCCGTGGCCAGCGACCGCCACCTGGAGCTGACGGACGAGGGACGCAGGCTGGCCACGCGCGTGATGCGCAAGCACCGGCTGGCCGAGTGTCTCCTCGTCGATGTGATCGGCCTGGAGTGGGAGCAGGTGCACGCGGAGGCCTGCCGCTGGGAGCACGTGATGAGCGAGGCCGTGGAGCGCCGTGTCCTGGAGCTGCTGCGGCACCCCACCGAGTCGCCGTACGGCAACCCGATCCCGGGCCTGGAGGAGCTCGGCGAGAAGGACGGCGCCAACCCGTTCCTGGACGAGGGCATGGTCTCGCTGGCCGACCTGGACCCGGGCACGGACGGCAAGACCGTCGTCGTACGCCGCATCGGTGAGCCGATCCAGACCGACGCCCAGCTGATGTACACGCTGCGGCGCGCGGGTGTGCAGCCCGGCTCCGTGGTGAGCGTGACGGAGTCGGCCGGCGGTGTCCTGGTGGGCAGTGGCGGCGAGGCGGCGGAGCTGGAGGCGGACGTCGCCTCCCACGTGTTCGTCGCCAAGCGCTGAGGGCAGGAATGAGCCCCGGCGCCTTGCGGCGCCGGGGCCTGTCCTCCCCTGTGCTGACCCGGAGCCCCGAGCTCTCAGGGTCATCCCCTCGGACCGTTTTCCCCGAGCGGTCCGCCCTCCCGCCAGAAAAGATCCCCTCGGCGGCGGCGATCATGCCTCGAGGGGTGTCACTCGAATGAGGGGTGTTGTCCGCAGAGGCGGATTTTTCGAATGGGCATTCGATAGTCTGCGGCGGCAGGACGAGCAGGACGGCGACAGCAGCGAGTACGAGCGAGTACGGCAGTACACCGGTACGAGGCAGGCGGAGCTGGGGGGTGCCAGGCCCATGGCGCGGCGCATCGACGTGACGGGAGCGGACGGGGTACGCCTGGCCGCCTGGGAGTTCGCCGACCCGCCCAAGACGGGACTCGACCCGACGGACGATCAGGCGGACGGCCGAGTGGACGGCCGGGCGGAGGCGGTGCCCGGAGCCCCGGGTGTGCTGTTACTCCACGGCCTGATGGGCCGCGCCTCCCACTGGGCCTCCACGGCCCGCTGGCTCGCCGCACGGCACCGCGCCGTCGCCCTCGACCAGCGCGCTCACGGCCAGAGCGAGAAGCCTCCACAGGCCGCCTACACCCGTGAGGCCTACGTCGAGGACGCCGAGGCCGCCCTTGAACAGCTCGGCCTCGCCCCCGCGCTCCTCATCGGCCATGCCATGGGCGCGCTGACCGCCTGGCAGCTCGCCGCGAAGCGCCCCGATCTGGTGCGGGGCCTGATCATCTGCGACATGCGGGCCTCCGCGCTGGGCGCCGCCTCGCAGCGGGAGTGGGCCGAGTGGTTCAAGGCCTGGCCCGTCCCCTTCGCCACGCTGGCCGACGTACGCAAGTGGTTCGGCGAGGACGACCCGTGGGTGGAGCGGCCGAATCCGAAGCGCGGGGATTTCTACGCCGAGGTGATGCACGAGTCGGCCGACGGCTGGCGGCCCGCGTTCGAGCCGGAGCAGATGCTCAGGTCCCGTGAGACATGGGTGTACGACGCGCACTGGGAGGAGCTGGCCCAGGTGCGGTGCCCGGCGCTGGTGGTGCGAGGGGTGGACGGGGAACTGGGGCGGGCGGAGGCGCAGGAGATGGTGCGGGTGCTGCCGGCCGGGGAGTACGCGGAGGTTTCCGACGCCGGGCACCTGGCGCATTACGACATGCCGGGGGCCTGGCGGGAGGCTGTCTCGCCGTTCCTCGATCGGGTGCTCGGGGACTGAGGCCGCTTGCCCGCCCGCCGGGTCGGGCGGGTGCCGGCGCGTGCGGGTGCGCGGGGGGTCTCGCGCCGGTTCCCCCGCCCCTCAGGGCCGTGGTTACCCGCGCCCCTGGGGCGCGGCAGAGCTCTATCCCTTGCTCACCGCCGTCAGGATCTCCGGCAGCCGCGCCGCCGTCCTCGGAGCCGCCAGGCGCAACCCCGCGGCGGTCAGCCCCGCGCCGTACGCCGCCCCCACCGGCAGCAGCAGCCACCTCCAGTCCTCCCCGTCCGCGCTCACGTGGAGCCAGATGGTGAGGACGATGACGGGGGAGCAGAGCAGGGCCGCCGAGACCATGCCGCCGAAGATCGAGATCCAGGCGAGGCCCGCCTGGCCCGGGGCGACGTTCTTGTGACCCTCCTGGGGGATGGAGTAGGGGAAGCGGGCCGAGGTCCAGGCGCCGGTGGCGAGCATCGCGCCGAGCAGGGCGAAGGACAGGCCCAGTACCTCCGGCAGCCGTGACCAGGCGCCCAGCAGGGCCGTGGTCACCGTGGTGACGAGCGCCGCGTAGGGCAGGGTGATCAGCAGCAGGGCCAGGGCACGGCCGCGCAGTTCGGCGTACGCGTCCCGGGGCGAGGAGATGGTCGTGGCCACCATCCAGAACGCGGAGGTGTCCTGCCCGAACTGGTTGTACATCTGGATGCCGAGCATCCCGGCGGCGAAGCACGCGAAGTAGACCGACCCGGTGCCCTGCACCGCGTTGAACACCGGCACGATCAGCCCGATCGCCAGCGAGGTCACCCAGGCGGCCTTGGTCTTCGGATCCCGCCAGACGTAGCGCAGGCTGCGCTCCATGACCGTGCCCGTGCGGTCCTGCGGCAGCAGCCGTCCGAGTCCGGCGGCCGAGCGGTTGCGGTCCCCGGCGTCGACGGGCTGCAGCGTGGACTGGTCGGGCGCGGTCATCAGCCGGGTCAGGCTGCGCGCCCACAGGACGATCAGTGCCGCCAACCCGATCGCCGTGACCGCGAGTTGGGCGGCAGCGAGGCCGTACGAACCCGCGCTCGCCGCGTGCACCGCCGCCACCGACGACGCCGGTGGCACCCAGGACAGCACGTCCGCGACCGGTTGCAGTCGCCCGAGTCCGGCCGAACCCAGCTGCCGCGCTCCGAAGTTGACCAGCTGCGCCCCGATCGCGATCACCAGCCCGCTCAGCACGGCCAGATCGCGGCCCTTCCTGCTGCTCAGCAGCCGCGCGTTGGCGGTGGCGACGGCCCGCGCCAGGGCCACGCAGACCAGCAGGGCGAGGGCGACGGCGAGCACCGCCACGACGCAGGCCGTGGCCCCGTGCGCGAGGGACAGTGCGCAGCCCACCAGCACCAGCAGCGTGAACAGCGGGCCGACGCCGACCAGGGAGGCCGCGAGCAGCGCCCGGACCAGCGGGCGGGGGCGCAGCGGAAGCATCACGAGCCGGGTCGGGTCCAGCGTCTCGTCGCCGGTCGGGAAGAACAGCGGCAGCACCGCCCAGCCCAGCGCGAGCACAGCCGTAGCCGGCACGGCGACCGTGTCGGCGTGGGCGTGCCCGCGCAGCAGAAGCAGTCCGAGCAGCTGGGACAGCGCGAACAGTACCGCGACGACGGCCGAGGCGACGAACGCGGCCCGGCGGCCCCCGGACTGCCGCAGCCCGTTCCGCAGCAGTGACAGTTTCAGCCGTACGACGGTGGAGGTGAGGCTCGTCATCGGGCCGCTCCGCCGCCCAGCCAGTCCAGATCCGCTCCGGCGTCCCGGCCGCTCGCCCCGACCAGCTCCAGGAACGCCCCCTGCAGTGTGGGATGCGGCCCGCGCACCTCGGCCAGCGGGCCGGTGGCTCGGATCCGCCCGGCCGCCATCACCGCCACCCAGTCGCACAGCGACTCGACCAGTTCCATCACGTGGGAGGAGAAGACGACGGTGGCACCGGAGGCCGTGTACCGCTCCAGGACGCCCCGGATGCCCTGCGCGGAGACCGGGTCGACGCCCTCGAACGGCTCGTCCAGGAAGAGCACCTCGGGGTTGTGCAGGAGCGCGGCCGCGAGCCCGATCTTCTTGCGCATGCCGGTCGAGTAGTCGACGACGAGCTTGTGCTGGGCTCCGGCCAGGTCGAGGACGTCCAGCAGCTGCGTGGCCCGCTTGTCGACCTCGGCGCCCGGCAGCCCGCGCAGCCGCCCGGCGTACCCGAGCAGTTCCCGCCCCGACAGCCGTTCGAACATCCGCAGTCCCTCGGGGAGCACGCCGATCCGCGCCTTCACGGCCACCGGATCCCGCCACACGTCGTGACCGACGACCTCGACGGTGCCGTCGTCGGGCCGCAGCAACCCGGTCACCATGGAGAGGGTGGTGGTCTTCCCGGCCCCGTTGGGCCCGACCAGTCCGATGAACTTCCCTGCGGGCAGATCGAGATCGATCCCGCCGACGGCAACCTGCTGCCCGAACTGCTTCCAGAGCCCGCGCACGCGTACTGCGACTTCGGTCATGCATGAAGGCTACGGCCACCGCCGTGCCCTGTAGGGGTGCGGGGAACCGCGCGACGGGCCACGACCCGCCCCCACTCGCCGACGCACCGCGGCGACGCGGACGGGACGGCTACCGATCCCGACCACAGGCATACGCCAGCGGCGAGATCAGCTCCTCCGCATCCGGCAACCACCGGTTCGCCGGGGTGGGCCGGCAAGCCCACTGCACGGCCCCACGCGAGCCGAACCGCGTGGGAGGAGCGGCCACATACGCCCCCTCACCCAGCGCCACCAGGTCGAGCGAGGCCGGCGACCACCCGAGCTTGCGCACCAGCTCCGGGACCTTCGCGGACCCGCCCGGCAGCACGAAGAACTGCATCCGCCGGTCGGGAGCCAACGTCACCGGCCCCAGCGTGAGCTCCATCCGCTCCATCCGGGCGAGCGCCAGGAACCCCGCGCTCTCCGGGACGGACAACGCGTCGAAGGTCCGACCCGTCGGCAGCAGGATCGACGCCGTGGGCTGCTTCTGCCACATCCGGCGTGCGACGGTCGCGCTGCCGGTCGCCTGCGTGGCCCAGTCGGGGCGCGCGGGATGCGCACCCGGCGCAGGGCAGGAAGCGTCGCCGCACGAGCAGCGCTGCCTTCCGTCGACCGCTTCCAGCCAGGTGCCCGGGAACACGTCCCAGTGGCGCTCCTCGGCGTAGCGTACGGCGGTCTCCAGCAGCGATTCCCCGCGCTGCTGCGGAATCTGACCGGCAATCTGAGTCTTTTCGGCGCCCGCGATCGTCTCTTCCACGCCCCTCTCAACTCCCGCACCCACCTGGAGTTACGGCTGTAGCGCGCGCGGGGGTGGAGCATCGGTTCCGCAGTCGGGGCGCATGGGTGCACGAGTGGGGGCGCGCGGGAGGAAGCGGGGCGTGAGCTGGGTAGCCAGGGGTGGGGATGGCATGCGCCTTTACCCCGGCAAACCACGCATGTCGCGCATTGACGGTATGTCAGCTGGGCAGTGATCTTCCTGACCTGGTCGTCTGTTCCAGGGGATCGCAACGCAGGGGGTAGCACATGGCCGCAAGGCCTCTCGTGGCGAGGCAGCCGAACGAACGGCTGCAGGCACTCATCCAGGAAGCGGGGTGCTCGAACGCCGGGCTGGCCCGGCGGGTCAACATGTGCGGCGCCGAGCACGGGCTCGACCTGCGCTACGACAAGACGTCCGTGGCCCGCTGGCTGCGCGGCCAGCAGCCACGGGGCCGGGCCCCGGCGATCATCGCGGAGGCGCTCGGGCGCAAGCTCGGCCGCACGGTCACGATCGACGAGATCGGCATGGCCAACGGCAAGAACCTCGCCTCGGGGGTCGGTCTCCAGTTCTCGCCGACGGTACTGGGGGCCATCGAGCAGGTCTGCGAGCTGTGGCGCAGCGACGTGGGCCGGCGGGACTTCCTGTCCGGCTCCTCCGTCGCCGCCTCCGCGCTGGTCGAGCCCAGCCGCGACTGGCTGATCTCCGCGCCGGACGCCCAGGTGGCCCGGCAGGCCGGCCCGCGCGTGGGACAGGCCGACGTGGCGGCCGTACGGTCCATGACGCAGGCGCTGACCGACCTGGACCACCAGTTCGGCAGCGGCCATGTGCGTCCGGTCGTCGTGCACTACCTCAACAGCGTCGTCTCCGGGCTGCTCGCGGGCTCGTACCGGGAGACGGCCGGGCGGGAACTCTTCGCCGCGGTGGCCCGGTTGACCGAACTCGCCGGGTACATGGCCGTGGACACCGGTCAACCGGGACTGGCCCAGCGGTACTACATCCAGTCGCTGCGGCTCGCGCAGGCCGCCGGCGACCGCGGGTACGGCGGTTACGTCCTGGCCGCGTCCATGAGCCACCTCGCCGCGCAGCTCGGAAACCCGCGCGAGATCGCCCAGTTGGCGCGGGCGGCGCAGGAGGGGGCACGCGGGCAGGTGACCCCGCGCGTGGAGGCGATGTTCCACGCGGCCGAGGCGCGCGGGCACGCTCTGCTCGGCGACGTGCGCGCGGCACAGGCCTGCACCGGGCGGGCGGTGACGGCGATGGAGCGGGCCGACGACTCCTCCGGCGACGACCCGGTGTGGATCCGGCACTTCGACGGGGCGTACCTGGCCGACGAGTTGGCGCACTGCGCCCGCGACCTCGGGCAGCCCGAGCAGGCGGCCCGGTACGCCGAGGAGTCGCTGGCCGGGCATCCGGAGTCGCGGGTCCGCCGGCGTGCCATCGGCTATGTACTGCTCGCCACCGCGCAGGTGCAGCAGCGGGAGGTCGAACAGGCCTGCAGCACCGGCCTGAAGGCGGTGGAGCTGCTGGAGACGCTCCGTTCCAACCGGGGCGCCGAGTACCTGGAGGACCTGCAGCAACGCCTGGAACCGTTCCGGGAGGAGGCGGTGGTACGGGAGTTCGGGGCGCGCCTCGATCTCCAGCAGGCCGCGTGAACACCGTCCCCGCGGCCGCGTGAACGCGCGGCGAACGGCACGCGGGGGCGCGGGTGCGCGCACGGGTGCCTCGTGAACAGCGCATCGCGGGACGGTTTGTGACTGCCGTCACAGGGAGCAAGATCGCGCCCTGAGCTGCGTGGCACCCGGCTCGGGGGACCCGGTAGCGTGAGCCCGATTCACAAGGTCCCCCATTAGTAGGAGTCCCGGTGACGCAGAGTGGACGGGGTGAGGAGCCCTCGGCGCGGCCCGCGCGCGAAGGCATCGTGCTGCCCTCCGACGGAGGCGAGCCCTTGCTGCCCGGCATGACCGGCGCGCCCGCCCCCGCCGCCCCGGCCGGCGGACAGGCCTGGGGCGGCTCGTGGGGGCCCGAGCAGCCGCCGGCCCTGCCGGACCAGGGCTGGCCCCCGGCGGCCGCCCAGCAGTGGCACACCCCGGACGTCCCGAACCAGCAGCCGCCCGCCGCGAACCCCGGCCCGCTGCCCCCGGAGGGCGCCCCGGCACCGGCCTACGGCCAGCCGTCCGCGTACGGCGGGCAGGGCGGCGGCTACGGCGCCGATCAGCAGCCCGGATACGGCGCGGCACCCGAGCCCTACCACCAGCAGCCGCAGCAGTACCAGCAGCCGCAGCAGTACCCGCAGCCGCCGGGCGCCGGCGCCCCGCTGCCCCCGGCCGCCGACCACGCTGCCCCGTACCTGCCGCCGGCCCCGGCCGACGAGGGCGCGACGCAGTACATCCCGCCGGTGCAGACGGCCCCCGCCGACGGCGCCACCCAGTACATCCCGCCGGTGCCGGCCGCCCCCGCCGACGAGGGCGCGACCCAGTACATTCCGCCGGTGGCGCCCGGCGCGCTGCCGCCCGAGTCGAGCGGCGAGCAGACCCGGTACCTCGGCCAAGCGCCCCGGCAGCAGGCGGCGCCCGTGCCGTCCGACGCGGAGGCGACGCAGTACATCCCGCCCTACGCCGCGCAGGCGCAGGGCGCGGACCGGCAGCCGCCGGCCGAGTTCGACAACCTCTTCCGTGGCGGCCCGGCGGGCGGTGGCGGCCCGGCCGGCTCCACCCAGCAGCTGCCGCGGATCCAGCAGCCGGACGCCTACCCCGGCCCGGCGCAGCCGTCGTACGGCGCGCAGCAGCCCTCCTACGGCGCGCCGCAGCCGTCGTACGCGCCCGCGCACGACGACGACCGGCCCCGCACCCGCTCCCGGGTGCCGCTGATCGCGGCCATCGGTGTGGGCATCGTCGTCATCGGTGTCGGCGCCGGCGCGCTGCTCAGCGGCGGGAGCGGCCAGGACAAGGGCACCGACGGCAAGACGGTCGCGGCCGCGTCCCCCGCCCCGGGGTCCTCCTCGCCGGGTGCCGACCCGGCCCGGCAGCAGGCGGTCGAGCTGGACAAGCTGCTCGCCGACAGCGGCGGCAGCCGCGCCTCGGTGATCAATGCGGTGGCCGACGTCAAGCAGTGCGACAACCTCGACGGGGCCGGCTCCGACCTGCGCACCGCGGCCAAGCAGCGCGCCGACCTGGTCACCCGGCTCGGCCGGCTGTCCGTGGACAAGCTGCCGAACAGCGGCGACCTCACCGCCGCGCTGACCAAGGCCTGGCAGGCGTCCGCCGCGGCCGACAGCCACTACGCGGCCTGGGCCGACCAGGCCAAGGACCGCAAGGTCTGCCGCAAGGGCCACGCCCGCACCACGGGCGAGACCCAGGCCGGCAACCGGGCGAGCGGCACCGCCAGCGCGCAGAAGGCGAAGGCGGCGGGGCTGTGGAACGCGATCGCACAGAAGTACGGTCTGACCCAGCGCCAGCCCACCCAGCTGTGAGGGACGCGCCGGCGGGCGTCACTGCACGTCGGCGTTCTCCAGCGTCTGCGTCATGTCGGTGGTCCCGTCGAGGCCCCCGATGCCCTTGGCCGCCACCAGCCTGCCGTCCTGGACCACCTGGAGGGTGACGTCGGCGTTGACCATCCGCGGGAAGCCGACCGCGGCGAGCTTGCCCGCGTAGGTCCAGTGCAGGGTCGGGGTGAGGCCGCCGGTGGAGACCCGCAGGCCGCCGTCGAGGGTGCGGCGCACGCTGTCGGCGCTCACCTGGCCGTCCCCGATCTTGTCCAGGACGGCCTTCAGCACGGTGTAGGCGATCCAGGTGGTCTGCACTCCGGCGTCCGCGGCGTCGATGCGGTTGTCGCCGAAGGCCTCCTCGTCGATCACCTTCTTCATCGGGTCCCAGCGCGTGTCGGACGCCGGCGGATACCAGCCGGTGATGTACGCGCCCTCGTACGGACCGGACGCACCGCCCGTGGCGTTGATCACGGTCTGGTCGACACTGCCGAGCACGGTCCCGAGCCGTACCGCGGGGAACTTCGACCGGGCCCGCCGGAAGGAGTCCATGAAGGTGTCCGTGCGGTCCCCGAGCGCGGGCACCACACAGCCCTTCCTGAGCGCGTTCCCGGTGGCGTATCCGAGCGCCTTGTCGGCCTGGTCGCCGTACTCGGTGGAGTCCTCCTCGGCGAGCTGGTCGCCCGCCTTCTCGTGCTTGCCCGTCTGCAGACCCGAGTCGAGCAGGACGGGCAGCTCGTCGCCCGCGATGGTGTCGGGGCGGACCAGGGCGATGTTGCCGCAGTTGGCGGCGAGGGCCTTGCCGAGGCCGGCCAGCAGGGCGGGCTGGCCGCCGTTGACCGGGTACGACATCTGGCCGGTGAACTCGTCGTTGGTGACGCCGTAGCCGCCTATGTAGGGGATGCCGGCGCCTTCCAGCGGGGCGGAGTAGGAGTCGGTGAACTGGCTGTAGGAGCCGACGACCGCGACCACGTCCTCATCGGCCGCGTACCGGGCGCACTTGGCGGCGCCCACGCTGTCGTTGTGGTCGTTGCAGGTCAGGACCTTGAGCTTGCGTCCGTTGATGCCGCCGTTGGAGTTGATCCACTTGGCGTAGGCGAGGGCCATCGCGGGCATGCCGGGCTTGTTGGTGGCGTCGGTGTCCTGCGGGGCCCAGGTCATGACCTTGATCGGGTCGTCCCCGGCGCCCCCCGTGGCACCGGGGACGACCCCGCATCCGGCGGTGAGCGACGCACAGAGGGCCACGGCGCCCGCGGTCAGGGCGGCTGCTCTGCCGGGGCGGAGGGAGGAGTCGAGGAAAGTGCTCGTGGTGCGTCGCCTGCCGGTCATGGACACGCACGATTCCCTCACACGACTAACCGTCGAGTGACCCTGAGTCAATGAAGGGTGACGGCGAGGTGAATTACAGGGGCCGGTGAGGCTGGTGTGGCGAGGAACGTACGATCGATGACCGTGCAAGGTTCGGAGAACTCTTCCCGTCGCGGCCGTCGCTCCTCCACCATGGGCGGCATGCCCCTAAGCGACATGCCGTGGTGGCGCTGGCGCAGCAATGTGCGCTCGGCGCTGCACATGCTCTCCGACCCGGCGTTCCAGCGGAACGTCTGGCTGGCCGGCGTGGACGGGTACGGCGACGTCACCGACGCCGTCTACCGGCTGGTGGAGGACACCTGGCTGGACAACTGGTCCGCGGAGAAATACGTCGGCACGATATTCCGGGACTCGCAGGAGGCGGCGCTGGTCGACACCGCCGTGCTGCGGGTACTGCGGATCATGCACCAGGTCGGCCCGGACGCGCCGGTCGCCGCGTACCTCGACCACCAGGGGTGGCCGGACGCGGTACGGGCGGCGCGGGACGCGCACGTACGCCTCGCGGCGAGCGACGGCGACGATCCCGACTCGCCGCCGCGGAGTCTGGAAGTGCTGCGGATCATGACGAGGACCGCGTAGGCGGGACGGGCTCCCTCGCAGCGGCGCCCGGTGCCGCCGGGTGTACCCGCCGTCCCGACCCGCGGGACGACGGCCCGCCGCGGGCGGCCGGTGTGGGAACCTGTAGTGCATGAAGGAGCCCTCCGCGCCCGCCGCCGCGTCGTCCGACCAGTACGTCCTCACGCTCTCCTGCCCGGACAAGAAGGGCATCGTGCACGCCGTGTCGAGCTACCTCTTCATGACCGGCTGCAACATCGAGGACAGCCAGCAGTTCGGCGACCACGACACCGGTCTGTTCTTCATGCGCGTCCACTTCTCGGCGGAGGCGCCGGTGACGGTGGAGAAGCTGCGGGCGAGCTTCGCGGCGGTCGGTGACTCCTTCCACATGGACTGGCAGATCAACCGGGCCGACGAGAGGATGCGCATCCTTCTGATGGTCAGCAAGTTCGGGCACTGCCTGAACGACCTGCTGTTCCGGGCCCGGATCGGCGCGCTGCCGGTGGAGATCGTCGGCGTGGTCTCGAACCACACCGACTTCGAGGAGCTGGTGGGCTCCTACAACATTCCCTTCCACCACATCCCGGTGACGAAGGACACGAAGGCGGAGTCCGAGGCGAAGCTGCTGGAGATCGTGCGCGAGCAGGGCGTCGAACTGGTCATCCTCGCCCGTTACATGCAGGTCCTCTCCGACGACCTGTGCAAGCAGCTCAGCGGCCGGATCATCAACATCCACCACTCCTTCCTGCCGAGCTTCAAGGGCGCGAAGCCGTACCACCAGGCGCACGTCAGAGGCGTCAAGCTCATCGGGGCGACCGCGCACTACGTGACCGCCGACCTGGACGAGGGGCCGATCATCGAGCAGGAGGTCGAGCGTGTCCGCCACGACGTCACGCCCGACCAGCTGGTCGCGATCGGGCGCGACGTGGAGTGCCAGGCGCTGGCGCGGGCGGTGAAATGGCATGCGGAGCGCCGCATTCTGCTCAACGGCCGCCGCACGGTGGTGTTCGCCTGACTCGCCTGACGGCTCGGGGCGTTCGGCCGTCGATCGGCTGCGTGACAAGCCGCCGATGGCCCGCGGCGGTCCACGAGACCGCCGCGCCCCCTACATCCGGCTCAACCCCGCCGTGGCGAACAGCACGTCCCTGATCGCCTCCCGGTCGCCCACCTGTCCCACGGCGGCGTCCTCCGGTGAAACGTGGCCCGCGGCCAGACGGCAGAACTCCACGCCGTCCAGCGCCACATGGGCCACCTCGAGGTCCGCGGAGGCCACCGCCGCCGGTGAGTCCAGCGGGATCAGCCACTCGCCGCCCGCCACGCCCTCGATCTCCAGCCGCAGGCTGCGGCCGGGCTCGCCGGCCAGGCTGAGGTGGCGGCCGTGGGTCGATGAGATCAGCCCGGTCCGTCGGCGTCTGGCCAGCGCAGCGGGAAGCATGCGGGCCGCGAGGTCGATCATCTTGTTCAGGTGGCGCGGCGCGGGCGGCGGGTACGGATAGTCCACCGCGTCCGCGATGTCCTCGGCGTGGACCCAGCACTCGAAGGCGCGGTCCAGCAACGCGTCGTGCAGCGGCAGCTCGAAGTCGCCGTACGACACCGCGAGTCCGCCCGCGTGCCCGCCGGTGAAGGACACCGTCCGCACCAGGCTGTGGCTCTGCTCCCGCCAGGGCCCCCGCACCGAGCGGGTCGGCGGGAAGTGGGAGGTCCGCCAGAACGCCTCGGTGCGCCCGGACGGGCCCACCGCGTGCTGCTCCGCCGCCCCGATGACGTCGGTCAGCGGGTCCTCCAGGCCGAGTGCGACCGCGATCAGCCCGTCCACGGACAGCAGGTGCGCGATCACCCCGGCCACGGTCGTACGCCGACTCCGCGGTGTGTCGGCCTCGAACCACCGCAACCGCACCGGAGCATGCCACTCCGCGTCCCCGAAGTCCTGCAGCAGGGCGTCCAGTCGCGCGGTCTCCGCGTCGTACGCCGCCGCCCATTCCGGCACCGGGACGCGGGGTGGTCGGCGCTCCAGGCAGCTCTCCAGGACGCGGGTGCGCAGCCCCGGGTCCAGATCCAGGCTCTCCGGCTGGTGCAGCAGTCCGACCGCCTCGCGCAGCCGGCGCGCCTCGTCGGCGCAGCCTCCGCAGGAGCCCAGGTGGTCCTCGACGGCCGCCGTCTCCGCGGCCGAGCAGGCGGCCAGCGCCCAGGCGCCGAGGAGCGATTTCAGGACGTCGTGCGGCAGGTCGAGCGGCGCCGGCGCGAGGTCCCCCAGGTCGGCGAGGCGGGGCAGGGGAAGCCCGCTGTCCTCGACGGAGGCGCGGGGCGTGGGTATGCGAGGCGGACGGTCCGGCTCGGCGCCGTCGACTCCGCCGGGGCCCTGACCGGAGCCGCCGCCGGCGCCCCCGTACCCCTCGCGACCCTCGTCCCGCCGCCCCTCGCGGCCCTCTTCTCCCTCGTGCTCGTCCCCATACTGGTCCCCGTGCTCGTCGGGTGCCTCGAACCGTCCCGCTCCGCTCACAGCGCACCTCCGTGTCCCGGCGGTGTCCCGGCGTCGTGGGCGGTGGAGAGCAGTTGCAGGCCGAGGCGGAGCCGGCGGCGGGCCTCGTCCTCGGTGACGCCGAGGTCGACGGCGGTCTGGCGGTAGTCGCGGCGCTGGAAGTAGGCCAGGTCGAGGGCGGCGCGCAGCGGGGCGGGCATGGAGTGGACGATGTAGTCGGCGCGGGCGGCGACCGAGGCGCGGCGCACCTTGCGCTCCAGCTCCGCCACGGAGCCGCCGCCCCGCGGCAGCGCGGCGGTCTCGCTGTCCCGCAGCCGCTCCACGGCCAGCCGGTGCGTCACCCCGGCGACCCAGGTGCGCAGGGGACCCTTCTTCGGGTCGTAGGTCTCGGGGTGCTCCCAGAGGTGGGCGAAGACCTCGCGGGTGAGGGTGTCGGCGGCCTTCTCGTCACCGAGGACGCGGTGGGCCAGGCCGTGTACCAGCGAGGCGAAGCGGTCGTACAGCTCGCCCAGGGCGGCCGCCTCTCCGCGGGCGAGCCGCTGCTGCATCTTGCGGTCCCAGCGGGGCGGTACGTCCTTCCTGGCCATGCGGTCCCCTCCCCTCACCCGTGTCCGGCCCGTCCAGCGTGTCTGCTCCGTCATCTCGAATGTAGTCGGCACCTCTGACAGCGCACGCCCCTTTGTGTCAATGTGCGCCCCCGGAGGCGCCGCAGGTGATAGTGCCCTCTTCACATAACCTTCACACAAGTTGCGTGCGTCTCTGATCGAACAGGATCGATAGTGACCGAAACAACCCCCTTGTCGATCACGTCTAGTTTGTTGCTCCACGTTTCAGGGAACGGCCGCTGGGCAGCCGCGCGGAAGCAAGCGTAGGAACTGCTTCCGTTTCCGGGCGGTTCCGGGAGTTCCCGCGAACGGAGGGGCATGGCCGTGGCTTTCGATGTGACCGACGCCGAACAGGGCGAGTGGGCCGTGCTCCGGGTGGCCGGGGAGCTGGACCTGATGACATCACCGATATTGCGCCAACGTGTGCACGACGCCGTCGCCGAGGGGCATCACAGCCTCGTCGTGGACCTCTCCGAGGTGTTCTTCTGCGACTCCAGCGGGGTCGGCGTGCTCGTCGCCGCCCGTCGGCTGATCCGCTCCTGCCAGGGCCGGCTCCGGCTCATCCTGCCCGACCGGGGGGCCGACGACGGCTCGCACGTCAACCGGGTCCTCGGTGCGCTCGGCGTGCGCCGTCTCTTCGACGTGCGCCCCGACGTCGAGTCCGCGACGGCGGAAGAAGCGGGCCCGCTCTCCGCCTGAACGACGCCGCGCCTTCGCGACAAGGCCACACGGTTGTCGCAGAATTCCCCCGGTCTTGGCACAAACGCCGGATTTCCGTCACCCGACGGCCACCCGCGTCATACGCTCCCTGCCAGGTCAGTCACGCATGTACGACGCACAGGTAAGGCGGCACGAACAGACATGGTCAGCACCGAGTACGAGCGCAGGATCGCCGCCCGGTTCGCCGGCTTCGACCAGGACGGCAACGGCTGGATCGACCGCGCGGACTTCAACGCGGCGGCCCAGGCCCTCCTCGCCGAGTTCGCCGTGACGGCGCGCTCCGACAAGGGGCAGGCGCTGTACGCCGGCGCCGAGGCGTTCTGGCAGGGCATGGCCGGGATCGCCGACCGGGACGGCGACCAGCGGATCACCCGCGAGGAGTTCGTCACCGGCGCGGTCAAGCGACTGCGCGACAACCCCGAACGCTTCGCCGAGATCGCCCGCCCCTTCCTGCACGCGGCCCTCGCGGTGGCGGACCCGGACGCGGACGGCCGTGTCACGGTGACCGACGCCGCGCGCGCACTGCGCGTCCTGCACGTGCCGGCCGGCATCGCCGACGCCACCGCCGCGGCCCTCGACGCCGATGGCGACGGCACCGTCACCGAAACGGACGTCATCCAGGCCTTCGCCCGCTATTTCACGGTCGCGGAGTAGCGGGCGCGAGCGGCCGCGCGTACGGTGCCGCGGTCGCGGGGTCGTGAGCCCCGGTTCGCGGGGACCGGCGGCGAGCGGTGTCACACCGAGCCGAGCAGGCCGTCGAGGATGCCCTTTTCCGCGAGATAGAAGGCGAACCCGCCCACGGGGGCGAGCACGGCGCACAGCCAGTAGCGGTCCGCTCCGGCGCGCGCCAGGTAGCCGGTCAGGAGCGCGGTGATCAGCGCGCCGGCGGCCAGGAACGCGGCGGCCTCTCCCCAGTGGTGCAGCGCCAGGCCCATCCAGAGCGCCTCTCCCAGTACGACCGTCGCGATGACCGCCCCGGCCACCGCCCTCAGGTGCGTCCGCCCGCGCCGCACCGTCCACCCGGCCCACCCGAGCAGCGGCCCCCCGGCAAGCCCGGCCGCCGACCACACGGCGGCGGTGCCGAGACCTCCGGCTCCGAAGGTGTGCCCGAGCGCGGACGCCGTGTAGTAGCCGACGCAGGTGGCTAGCATCATCGACGCACCGCCCCACACGGCGAGCGGCCGGGCACGGATCAGCGCACCGGCCGCCGCGGTCCAGATGATCCAGGTGGACACCGAGTTGGTCACCCGGTCCAGCAGAGGTGTCGTCCCGTGCAGGCCGTACGTCGCCCACCCGAGCAGCAGCCCGAAGGCCGCGGTCGCGGTGAGGACGGTGACGGGCTCGTCGCGACGGGACGCGGTCACGGCAGCCATGGCGCCGACTATACACGCGATGTATACGCGTGGTGTATATGAGCCGGGGCCGGCTCCCCGGAGGGGAGGGCGATGGTGCTAAGGGCGCGGTCTCGAAAACCGCTCTCGGAGCTTGTACTTGAGGACCTTGCGCAGCGTGTCGTTCCGGGGCAGGGCCGCCACCACCTCCAGCCGCTCCGGCAGTTTGTGGACGGACAGGCCCGCCGAGCGCAGGTACGAGCGGGTCTCCGGCAAGGTCAACTCGGCGGCACCGGACAGCCGTTCGACGACCGCGCAGACCAGTTCCCCGCGTTCGGCGTCCGGCAGCCCGATCACCGCGACGTCCGCGACCGCGGGATGCGCGGCCAGCAGGTCCTCGATCTCCTTGGCCGAGACGTTCTCGCCCTTACGGATGATCACGTCCTTCAGGCGGCCGGTGATGACCAGGTGGCCGGAGTCCGTCACCCGGCCCAGGTCGCCGGTGCGCAGGAACCCGTCGGCGTCGAAGGCGACGGCCGTCTGGGCGGGGTCCAGGTATCCCCGGCAGACGGCCTCGCCGCGCAGCCGTATCTCGCCTTCCACGATCCGGATCTCCATGCCGGCCGGCGGGCGCCCCTCGGTCGCGGCCAGGTTCTCCGGGGTGTCCCGCGGATCGCCCATGGTGATCATCGGGACCTCGGTCATGCCGTAGCCGTGGGTGAGCTGGACCTTCATTTCGCGGACCACCGAGTGGTAGACCTCGGGCGGCTTGGGCGCGCCCCCGCCCGCGAGCAGGCGCAGGGACGGGATCACCTTCCCGCCCGGGTGCTTGCGCTGCTCGGCCAGGAACAGCGAGTAGAAGGCCGTGGAGCCGCCGGCCACCGTGACCTTGTGCCGCCGGTACTCCGCCAGTGCCTCCGGTAGCGCGAAGTGCTCGAACATCACCGCCGGGAAGCCGTACAGCAGGAGCATCACCATGTAGTCGGGGCCGCCTATGTGGGCGTACGGGAAGGCGATCGAGCCGACGTCGTCCGGGGTCAGGCGCAGGGCGTGGGCCAGGCAGGCGCCGCCGGCGATCAGGGAGCGGTCGGTGTGCAGCACGCCCTTGGGGTCCGAGGTGGTGCCCGAGGTCCAGTAGATCCAGCGGACCGAGGTGCCCTCGGCGGGCGGCGCGGGGAGGACGGACGGGTCGCCCTCGGGCAGATCGTCGTACGCCTCGAAGACGCCCCTCGCGCCGAGCCGTCGGGCCATCTCCGTGTGGTCGTGGCCGCGCCACACGCCCGGCACCGCGAAGAACTCCGCCTTCGACTCGCGCAGGGCGAAGCCGACCTCGCGGTCCCGGTAGAAGGGGATCACAGGGGACTGCACGGCGCCCAGGCGGGCCAGCGCGAAGGACAGCACGGCGGTCTCGATGCGGGTGGGCAGCTGCCAGGCGACCACCGTGCCGGGGCGCACGCCCCTGTCGTACAGGCCGGCCGCCACCCGCTCGGCACGCGCGCACAGGCCGCCGAAGGTGAGCGTGCGGTCCCCCTGGAGGAGGACCGGCCGGTCGGGGGTGAGGGCGGCGCGGCGGGCGGCCAGATCCCACAGCGTGCCGGCGGAGCCCAGGGAGTGCGGGGTCTCGTTCACGTATGCCCCCTGACTGGCTTGGCTGACGAACCGTCAGGTGCCATGCTATCTGACGATCCATCAGATAAGCACTGTCCCGGTGGAGGGGAACGCGGAGGGGAACCATGACCGAACTGCCCCGCATCATCAGCGTCGACGACCATGTGATCGAGCCCGCCCACCTCTTCGAGACCTGGCTGCCCGCCAGGTACCGGGACCGGGGGCCCAAGCCGCTGACCGCCGGGATCGGCGAACTGGCGTACGTCGGCGGCAAGTACCAGATCACCATGGACCCGGCGGGCCAGCCCACGGACTGGTGGATCTACGAGGACCTGAAGTTCCCGTACAAGCGCAACATCGCCGCCGTCGGCTTCGACCGCGACGAGATGACGCTGGAGGGGATCACACGGGAGCAGATGCGCCCGGGGTGCTGGGACCCCGCCGAGCGCCTGAAGGACATGGACCTCAACCACGTCGAGGCCAGCCTCTGCTTCCCGACCTTCCCCCGTTTCTGCGGGCAGACCTTCGCCGAGGCGCACGACAAGGAGGTCGCCCTCGCCTGCGTGCGGGCCTACAACGACTGGATGGTGGAGGAGTGGTGCGGGGACAGCGGGGGCCGGCTCATCCCGCTGTGCCTGATCCCGCTGTGGGACGTCGAGCTGGCCGTCGCGGAGATCCGGCGCAACGCCGGGCGCGGGGTACGGGCGGTGACGTTCTCCGAGATCCCCACCCATCTCGGCCTGCCCTCCATCCACTCCGGCTACTGGGACCCGTTCTTCGCGGTCTGCCAGGAGACGGGCACGGTCGTCAACATGCACATCGGCAGCAGCTCGCAGATGCCCGCCGCCTCCCCGGACGCCCCGCCCGCCGTCCAGGCCTCGCTCAGTTTCAACAACGCGATGGCCTCGATGATGGACTACCTCTTCAGCGGCGTCCTGGTGAAGTTCCCGCGGCTCAGACTCGCCTACTCCGAGGGCCAGATGGGCTGGGTGCCGTACGCCCTGGAACGCGCCGACGACGTCTGGGAGGAGCACCGCGCCTGGGGCGGGGTCCGGGACCTGATCCCGGAGCCGCCGTCGACGTACTACTACCGGCAGATCTTCTGCTGCTTCTTCCGCGACAAGCACGGCGTCGCGTCGATCGACGTCGTCGGCCGCGACAACGCCACCTTCGAGACCGACTACCCGCACGTCGACTCGACCTTCCCGCACACCAAGGAGGTCGCCCTCGACCATGTGAAGGGCCTGGACGACGAGACCGTCCACAAGCTGATGCGGGGCAACGCCATCCGCATGCTCGGCCTGGACCTGGACCGCTAGTGGACCTGTCGTACACGCCGGCAGAGGACGAGTTCCGGGCCCGCCTGCGCGAGTGGCTCGCCAAGGTGCTGCCCACGCTGCCCCCGAAGCCGTCCGCCGACGACTGGCCCGGGCGCCGGGCGTACGACCTCGGCTGGCAGCAGATGCTGTACGACGCCGGGTACGCCGACGTCCACTGGGACGCCTCGCCGACGACCCGGCTGATCTTCCTGGAGGAGACCGAGCGCGCGGGGGCGCCCTATGTGGGGGCGAACTTCGTGGGCCTGCTGCACGCCGGCCCGACCGTCGCCGCCGAGGGCACTGCCGAACAGCGGGTGCGCTGGCTGCCGCCGATCCTGCGCGGGGAGGAGGTGTGGTGCCAGGGGTTCAGCGAACCGGGCGCCGGGTCCGACCTCGCCGCGCTGCGCACGCGTGCGTGGCGCGACGGCGACGACTACGTGGTCACCGGGTCCAAGATCTGGACCTCGCACGCCGAGGTCGCCGACTGGTGCGAACTGCTCGTCCGCACCGACCCGGAAGCGCCGAAGCACCGGGGCATCACCTGGCTCGCGATGCCCATGGACGCCGACGGCATCACCGTACGGCCCCTGCGCACGCTCGCCGGGTCGGCGGAGTTCGCCGAGGTGTTCCTGGACGAGGTCCGGGTGCCGGCCGCCCACCGGGTCGGGGCGGAGAACGACGGCTGGCGCGTGACCATGGTGACCCTGTCCTTCGAGCGTGGCACGGCGTTCGCCGGCGAGGTGGTGGCCTGCCGCCGGGTGCTCGGCGAACTGGCCCGCGCCGCACGGGAGAACGGCCGCTGGGACGATCCGGCGCTACGACGCCGGCTCGGCCGCCTGGAGGCGGAGCTCCGGGCCCTGTGGCGGCTGACCCAGTGGAACGTGAGCGAGGCGGAGGCGAGCGGCGGGGTGCCGGGCGTCGGCGGCTCGGTCTTCAAACTCCGCTACTCGCACGTCCGTCAGCAGCTGTACGACACCGCGGCCGACGTACTCGGCCCGGACAGCCTCGACCTGGACCGGCCGTGGGTCCTCGACCGACTGTCCTCCCTGTCGTACACGATCGCCGCCGGCACCTCGCAGATCCAGCGCAACATCGTGGCCGAACGCATCCTGGGCCTGCCGAAGGGGAGATGATCGTGCGTTTTCGACTCACCGACGACCAGCGGGCGTTGAAGGCGGGCGTACGCGAGCTGCTGGGCCGGCGGTTCGGACGGCAGGCGTTGCGGGCGGCCGTCGACGCGCCCGGCCGGCTGGACCGGGAGCTGTGGCGGGCGCTCGGGGACGCCGGGTTCTTCGCCCTGCGGCTGCCCGAGGCGCACGGCGGGGTCGGGCTGGGGCTGCCGGAGGCGGTGCTGGTCTTCGAGGAGGCGGGCCGGGCCCTGCTGCCCGGTCCGCTCGTCGCCTCCCACCTGGCGGCCGGGACCGTACCGGGCGCGGCCACCGGGGAGACGGTGGTGGCGGCCGTCGACGGGGATCTCGTGGAGTGGCTGGACGCGGCGGACGTGGTGCTCGGGGACGTATCGGGCGCCGCCCCCCTGCGCTCGCTGGACCCGCTCACGCCCCTGCACCGAGTGCCTGGTCCCGCCCCCATGGATGCCGAAGCCGCCCTCCTGACCGCCGCCGAACAGCTCGGCACCGCCCTACGGGTGCGGGAGCTGGCCGTGCAACACGCCCGGGCCCGGGAGCAGTTCGGGCAGCCCATCGGTGCCTTCCAGGCCGTCAAGCATCTGTGCGCGGACCTGCTGGTGCGGGCCGAGACCGCGCGCGTCGCCGTCTACGCGGCCGCCGTCACCGGTGACCCGTCCGACATCGCCGCCGCCCGGCTGCTCGCCGACGAGGCCGCCGTACACGGGGCCCGTGACTGTCTCCAGGTGCACGGCGGCATGGGGTTCACCTGGGAGGCGGATGTGCATCTGCACGTGAAACGGGCCTGGGTACGGGCCCGGCGGGGTGGCGGGCGCACGGAGAGTGAGGAACTGCTCGCCGCAGGACTGGCGGCCTGAACCACCGGCGGTGCTCTGGGCTGCGTCGGCGGAAAAGCATTGGCCCAGGATGTTGCGGATCGTGGCGCGCCGGTGTCACGGAGCGTCGATATCTGGTTGTGTCCTTCGCGGGACTCGTCACGGCCCGGAGTCGGGTGTCCCCTCCGGTACCTTGTGTGGGATGCGAGTGGCTGCGAGCACGAGCCGGGCCGGCGATGCCCCTGGGGCGGTGCCGGGCCGTGCGGTGCGCGTCGCTGCTCGCCAGGCGGTAAAGGCTTTGGCCGTCGCCTGTTCGACTCCCCGGCATGAGCGTCGCACAGTATGCCTTACGCGTACTCCTTCGCGCTGGAATATGCCCGAAGCGCTTGTTGGGGTGACTGTACGTCAACCATGCTGTCTCCCAAGGGAATCACGTTCCGTGACCCTTGCTCTGGCCGTTGTTCTGGCCATGCAGAAAATGGCTACGATCGTGGCCCTCGTGATCGTCGCCGCGGCCTCGGCAGCCGTGGTGGCCGGGTGGCGTGGGGTCATGTGTCCGCCGGTTCGGATGGTGTGAGCGGTGCAGGTGCTTCAAGTGCAGCTGGAGATCCGGCCCGATCCCACGGAGGTGGGGCGGGCGAGGAGGTGGGCCCGCTCGCGGCTCGCCGGTCTCGGGATAGCGGCCGACGAGCCGCTCGCCGAGACCCTGATCCTGCTCGTCTCCGAGCTCGTGACCAACGCGGTGGTGCACACCGGCCACGCGGCCGTGCTGCGGCTCTCCCTGCCGGGTGCGGCGGACGGCGTGGCCGAGGTGGCGGAGGCGCCCACGGCGGCCACGGTGCGCGTCGAGGTGGCCGACAGCAGTTCCCGCGCCCCCGTGCCGCGTTGCGCCGGTGGCGACGCCACGGGCGGCCGCGGCCTCGCTCTCGTGGACTGCCTGGCCGATCGCTGGGGCTGGAGCCCGGAAGGGGCCGGCAAGAGCATCTGGTGCGAACTGGACCGCTGTTCACAGCCCGGCCAGAGCGCGGCGATGGCGTACGGGAGCGGTCTGTCCGCGTACGAGGGCCTCGCCTTCGAGGCGGTGTAGCGCCCGGCGCGGTGGTGCGCCGGGGGTGCATCCGTGCGCGGGTGCCGCGAACAGGGCGTACGTAACAAATGCCCGTACCGGCGTTGACGACCCGTGACGTTCTGAACACGCTTGTGGGCGACGATTCGCCGCGAGGGGACGGCGAGGGCCCGGGTGACGGCGGCCCTCGCCGAGTGTGGGTCGCACAGGGCGGGCGGCGCGTGCGCGCGACGGTGGGGAGGCGCGCCGCCTGCCGGTCCGGTGCGGGCGTTCTCAGAGAACGGCCACGGGTGCCACGGGTGTCCCCGTCGCGCCGACGAAGGGCTCGGGCATCGCCGACAGCAGGAAGGCGTACCGCCCCTCTTGTCCACAGGCTGTGGACAACTCTTCGAGATTCCAGTTCTGGCCCTGCAGCATCCCCATCTCCACCAGGTCCAGGGCGTGCACGGGCAGCCACAGATCCTCCAACTCGGGCGGAAAGATCTCAAAAGTGAGCGTGTCGTTCGCGACCGCCGCCACATCGCGCGCGTGGAACCACTCCGGGGTACGGATGGACAGCCCCGGCGACGGATAGCCGTACCCGTGCTTGTCCCCCGCCAGATACACCTGCACCTGCCCGGTCCGCACCAGCACGATGTCGCCGGACCGGACCCGCACACCGCCGAACTCCTCGGCCCGCTCCAGGTCCTCCGGCGTCACCGCGTGGCCCCCCTCCAGCCGGTCGACGCCACGCGCGCGTGCCACGTCCAGCAGCACCCCGCGCGTGACGACGTGCCGCACCGTGTCGATCCCGCTGAACTCGGCACCGCCGTGCGCGGTGACCGTGTGCGCGGGGCGGCCGTTGTAGAGCTTCCCGGAGTGCGAGACATGGGTGAGCGCGTCCCAGTGCGTGCCCGCCTGCAGGCCCATGGTCACCGCGTCGTCGCTGCACGCCACCGCGCCCGGCCCGAACAGCTCCTGGTTGATCTGCACCATCGTGTGCAGCGGATTGACCCGGCCCGGGATCATCCCGGTCTGCACCCCGTCCTGGCGGAGCGGGAGGGCGAGCGGGACGCGGCGGCCGGTGCGGACCTCGGCGGCGGCCCGGCGCACGACATCGTCGGTGATCAGGTTCAGCGTGCCGATCTCGTCGTCGGCCCCCCAGCGCCCCCAGTTGTTCACGCGCTTGGCGATCTCGTGGAACTCCTCCGGCAGTGTCATCCGGTGCCTCCCCGGGGCTTGTGTCCGCGCGTCCGGCGCGCCATAAAATCTAACGGTCCGTCAGAAACCGCGGGAAGGGGCCGGGCGTGGGGAACTTCTTGGCAGGAAAGGTCGTCGCCGTGACGGGCGCCGGACGCGGTATCGGCCGTGCGGTCGCGCGGGCGGCCGCCGCCGAGGGGGCGAAGGTCGTCGTCAACGACTACGGCGTCGCCGTGGACGGCGCCTCGCCCACGAGCGAGGTCGCCGAGGCGGTGGTCAAGGAGATCGAGGCGGCGGGCGGGGAGGCGGTCGCGGTCGCCGACGACATCTCCACGATGGCGGGGGGCCGGCGGGTCGTCGACGTGGCGCTGTCGGCGTACGGCCGGCTCGACGGGGTCGTGTGCGTGGCCGGGATCCTGCGCGAACGCATGCTCTTCAACATGACCGAGGAGGAGTGGGACCCCGTGGTCGCCACCCACCTCAAGGGCACGTTCACCGTCTTCCGGGCGGCGTCCGCGGTGATGCGGGCCCAGCGCTCCGGCACCCTCATCGGCTTCACCAGCGGCAACCACCAGGGGTCGGTGTCCCAGGCCAACTACAGCGCCGCGAAGGGCGGGATCATCTCGCTCGTCCGCAGCGCGGCGCTCGGTCTGCACAAGTACGGCGTGACCGCCAACGCGGTGGCGCCGGTGGCACGCACGCGGATGTCGGCGAACGTCCCGATGGAGCTGACCGGGATCGGCGAGCCGGAGGACGTGGCCGCGCTGGTGGTGTACCTGCTGTCCGACGGGGCCGCGGAGCAGGGGATCACCGGGCAGGTGTACACCATCGCCGGGCCGAAGATCGCGGTGTGGGCGCAGCCGCGTGAGCTGCGCGCCGCGTTCGCCGAGTGCTCTTCCTGGACGCCGGAGCGGATCGCGGAGTTTCTGCCGGGGTCGGTGGGGGTCGATCCGATGCCGATGCTCGAGCAGTTGGCGGCGTCGGAGAAGGCGGCGCGAAGTGGGGCCAGGCCGAACGCCCGGTAGTCCGGGACGCGTCGGGGTCAGGCGACGGCGGGTGTCCGGTGGCTTGTCGCGCAGTTCCCCGCGCCCCTTTCGGGGCGCTCCAGTCGAGGGGGCTTCATGGATTTCGGGTTCAGTCAAGAGGACGAGGACTTCCGTGCCGAGGCCCGTGTCTGGCTGGATGCCAACGCCCGGCCGGGGACGCCCAGGCGTACGTGGGAGCGAGCACTCGGCCGGGCCGGCTGGATAGGGCTCGGCTGGCCGGCGTCGGGGTACGGCAATCGGACCGCCACCCTCACCCAGCAGGTCGTCTGGGCCGAGGAGTACGCGCGTTCGTCCGCCCCCCCGCGCTCCGGACACATCGGGGAGAACCTGCTCGCCCCCACCCTCGTCGCCCACGGCACCGAAGAGCAGAAGTCCCGCTTCCTGCCCCCGGTCGCGGCCGGTGAGGAACTGTGGTGCCAGGGCTACAGCGAGCCCGGTGCCGGGTCGGACCTGGCGGGAGTGCGGACGGCGGCCGTGCGGGACGGGAACGGCTACCGGATCAGCGGGCAGAAGATCTGGACCTCGCTCGCCCACGAGGCCGACTGGTGCTTCGTCCTGGCCCGCACCGACCCGGACTCCCGGCGCCACCACGGGCTCAGCTTCCTGCTCGTCCCCATGGACCAGCCCGGCCGCATCGAGGTGCGTCCCATCCGGCAGATGACCGGCACCAGCGACTTCAACGAGGTCTTCTTCGACGGCGCGCACGCGCGCGTGGAGCACGTCGTGGGCGGCGAGGGGCGGGGATGGCCGGTTGCCATGAGCCTGCTCGGCTTCGAGCGCGGGGTGTCGACCCTCGCCCAGCAGATCGGGTTCGTGGAGGAGCTGGCCGGCATCGTGCGGGTCGCCGTGAACACGGGGGCCGTGCGGGACCCCGTGGTGCGGGAACGGCTCGTACGGCAGTGGGCCGAGCTGCGGACCATGCGCCGGCACGCCCTGCGCACCCTCGGCGGCTCGGCCGGCCCCGGCGCGCCCAGCGTGGCCAAACTGCTCTGGGCCGGCTGGCACCAGCGGCTGGGCGAACTGGCGATGCAGGTCAGAGGCGCGGCGGCCACGGTGGGGCCGGAGGACTGGTCACCGGTGGCGCCGTACCGGCTCGACGCGGACCAGCACCTGTTCCTCTTCTCCCGGGCCGACACCGTCTACGGCGGCTCGGACCAGGTCCAGCGCACGATCATCGCCGAGCGCGTGCTCGGCCTGCCCAGAGAGCCCAAGGGGGCCGTGTGATGCGTGGAGTGGTGTTCGACGGCAAGCGGGTCGAGGTCGTGGACGACCTGGCGGTGCGCGAGCCGGGGCCCGGTGAGGTGCTGGTCGCGACCGCGGCGGCGGGACTGTGCCACAGCGACCTGTCCGTGGTGGACGGCACCATCCCCTTCCCGGTGCCGGTGGTGCTGGGACACGAGGGTGCCGGGGTCGTGGAGGCGGTCGGCGCGGGCGTCACCCATGTCGCGCCCGGCGACCACGTGGCGCTGTCCACGCTCGCCAACTGCGGCACCTGCGCCCAGTGCGACCGGGGCCGGCCGACCATGTGCCGGCAGGCGATCGGGCGCCCGGGAAAGCCGTTCACGCGGGGCGCGGAACCGGTCCACCAGTTCGCCTCCAACTCCGCCTTCGCGGAACGTACGGTCGTCAAGGCCGTCCAGGCGGTGCCGATCCCCAAGGACATCCCGCTCGAGTCCGCCGCGCTGATCGGGTGCGGCGTGCTCACGGGAGTGGGTGCCGTGCTGAACCGGGCCCGGGTGGACCGCGGGGACAGCGTCGTCGTCATCGGCACCGGCGGGGTCGGGCTGAACGTGCTGCAGGGCGCGCGGCTCGCGGGTGCGCTCAGGATCGTCGCCGTGGACGCCAATCCGGCCAAGGAGGACGCGGCCCGGCAGTTCGGCGCCACCGACTTCCTGACCTCGGCGGAGGGGGTGCAGGACATCCTGCCCACGGGCGCCGACCACGTCTTCGAGTGCGTCGGCCGGGTGGAGCTGATCCGCCAGGCGATCGACCTCCTCGACCGGCACGGCCAGGCGGTCCTCCTCGGTGTCCCCCCGGCCACGGCCGAGGCGTCCTTCCTCGTCTCCTCCCTCTACCTGGACAAGTCCATCCTGGGTTGCCGCTACGGCTCCTCGCGCCCCCAGCGGGACATCGCCCTGTACGCCGAGCTGTACCGCCAGCGCCGCCTGCTGCTGGACGAGTTGGTGACGGCCGTCCACCCGGTGGAGGACTTCGACAAGGCCCGCGCGGACGCGGAGGCGGGGCGGGTGGCGCGGGCGGTCCTCACCTTCTGAGTCTCCGAGGGGAGTTGTCCACAGGCCGCGGGAAATGCGGGCCCGAGTGTCGGCGGTGCCCCGTACCGTCGTCGCATGAGCTATCGCGATGTCGCCTCGAAGCAGGTGCTGACCTGGGCCTTCGTGGCCGTGGCCGCCCGCATGCCGGTGGCCATGGCCCCCTTGGCCCTCGTCTTCCTGGTGCGCGAGCGCCCCGGCGGCTACACCCTGGGCGCCGTGCTGGCCGCGGTCTACGTCATCGGCGAGATCCTCGGCGCCCCGGTGCTCGGCATGCGCCTGGACGCCCGCCGGGCGCGCCCCCATCTGGCGACGGGACTCGCGGCCGGCGCCGTGGGCTTCGCCGGCCTGGGCGTGCTCCCGGGCGCGCACCCCCTGCTCCTCGGGGCGTTCGCGTTCCTCGCCGGTGCCGCTCCCGCGGCGGCCTCGGGCGGTCTGCGCGCCCTGCTCACCTCACTGGTCCCCGGGCACGCGGCGGCGCAGGCCCTGTCGGTGGAGTCGATGCTGACGTCCGGCATCTGGGCGGTGTCCCCGGCGGCGGTGACCGGCCTCGCGCTGGGCGTCGCGCCCGCCGTGCCGCTGCTGCTCGCGGCCGCGCTCATGGGCCTGTCGGTGGCGGGCCTGTGGCTGCTCCCGGAGGGCTGGCAGGCGGAGCAGCGGACGGAGCGGGCCCACCGAGCCGTGCGGGTGCTGACGGCGGCCTGGCCGGCGTATGTCACGGGCGCGGCGGGCCTGTCCCTGCTCGCCCTCGCCGAACTGGTCCTGCCCGCCCTGCTGGAACAGCGCGGCATCGCGGTCGGCTGGGCCGGCCCCCTGCTCCTCGGCATGTCGGCGGCCGCGGGCGTGGGCGCGTTCTGCTACGGCCTGCGGGCCTGGCCGGGCCGGCTGCCCATGCGCGCCGTGCTGCTGCTGTGCGGGATGTCGGCCGCCGTCGTCCTGGTCGCGCTGCTGCCGGCCCTGCCGGGCATCGCCGCCGGACTCGCCGTGGCGGGCCTGTGCCAGTCGGGCGTCTCGCTCACCCGCAACCTGTCCCTGCGGGAGACGCTGCCGCCGAGCGCGCTGGCCGCGGGCTACTCCGTCATGTACGCGGCGGTGGGGGCCGGTTACGCGGCCACGGGTTCCCTCGCCGGGGCCCTGCTGCGGCTGGCGCCGCCCTCCACGGCGATCCTCGCGGGCGTCGGCCTGACCCTGACCCTCACCGGGATCGCCTGGTGGGGAGAGACGCGCAGAGATCGCCGCCCGACGGACGCCACGGCGGGGGAGGGCCGACGGGACGTGGTCAGGGGGCGCCCACCGGGCGTGGGTGCGGACAGCTGACGGGACGTGGCCGAGCGCAGGCTCACGAGTGCGGTTCCGGGGGACGGCGGACGACGCCCGAAGCCGGCCCCTCACCGGCCTACACCGACTGGCCGACCCCGGTCCGGAAGGTCCGCCGGTATGCCGTCGGCGTTACCCCGAGGGCCTGCTGGAGATGCTGGCGCATCGACTGGGCCGTGCCGAAGCCCGCCTCGCGGGCCACCTGGTCCATGGCCAGGTCGGTGGTCTCCAGCAGATGGCGGGCCCGCTCGACGCGCTGCTGGGTGAGCCACTGGCCGGGGCTGACCCCGACCTCCTCGCGGAACCGGCGGGTGAAGGTGCGCACCGACATGGCCTCCTGTTCGGCCATGTCCCGGAGCTGGATGGGCTCATGGAGACGGCCCAGCGCCCAGGCGCGGGCGGCGGTCGTCGTGGCCAGCTGCGGATCCGGGACCGGGCGGTGGATGTACTGTGCCTGGCCGCCGTCGCGGTGCGGCGGTACGACCGTGCGCCGGGCGACGTCGTTGGCGACCGCCGTACCGAAGTCGCGGCGCACCATGTGCAGGCACAGGTCGATCCCGGCGGCGACGCCGGCCGAGGTCAGCACGTCCCCGTCGTCGATGAACAGCACGTCCGCGTCCAGCTCGATCTGCGGGAACAGTTGCTGGAAGCGCTCGGCGTCGGCCCAGTGGGTGGTCGCGGGGCGGCCGTCGAGATATCCGGCGGCGGCGAGGACGTAGACGCCGGTGCAGATGGAGGCGAGCCGGGTGCCGGGGCGGATGCGGGCGAGGGCGGCGGCGAGTTCGTCGGTCAGCCGGCCCTCCTCGAAGACCGGGCCGAGCTCGTACGACGCCGGGACGATCACCGTGTCGGCCTCGGCCAGCGCCTCCGGGCCGTTGGGGACGTGCACGGCGAAGTCGGCGTCGGTCTCCACGGGGCCGGGCGGCCGTACGGAGCAGGTCACGACCTCGTACAGAGGCCGGCCGTGCTCGTCCTTCGGGCGGCCGAAGATGCGGTGCGGAATGCCCAACTCGAAGGGCAGCAGGCCGTCGAGGGCGAGGACGACGACCCGGTGCGGACGCGCACCCGGGGATCCCCCGGCGGCGGACATGGCCCGATCGACACGCATGGCCCGATCCTAGCGAATGCTGTCCTCCGGGCCACTCGATGCGCGGTAAAGAAAAGCGGATGCTCGGTGACGTGACTCAGACAAGCCCAGCCGCCGCCCCCGTCCAGGCCCCGCCCGCCCGGCGCCGCCGTGTGCACCGGGCGTGGTTCGTCGCCGCCGTCACCTTCGTCACGATCATCGGCGCGGCCGCCTTCCGTTCCCTGCCCGGTCTGCTCATCGATCCCCTGCACCAGGAGTTCGGCTGGTCGCGCGGCACGATCGGCGCGGCCGTCTCCATCAACCTCGCGCTGTACGGCCTCACCGCCCCCTTCGCCGCCGCGCTGATGGACCGCTTCGGCATCCGCCGGGTGGTCGCCGTCGCGCTGACCGTGATCGCGATCGGCTCCGGGCTGACCGTGTGGATGACGGCGGCCTGGCAGCTGTGGCTGTGCTGGGGCCTGCTGGTCGGCCTCGGCACGGGCTCGATGGCCCTGGCCTTCGCGGCGACGGTCACCAACCGCTGGTTCACCGAACGGCGCGGACTGGTCAGCGGCATCCTCACCGCCGCGTCCGCGTCCGGGCAGCTGATCTTCCTGCCGCTGCTGTCCTGGCTGGCCGAGCACCACGGCTGGCGCCCGGCGGCCGTGACGGTCGCCCTGTCCGCCCTCGCCGTGGTCCCCTTCGTCTGGATCCTGCTGCGCGACCACCCGGCCGACGTCGGACAGAAGCCGTACGGCGCCGCCGAGTTCGTTCCCAAGCCGCCCCCGATGACCGGGGCGGCCCGCCGCACCCTCTCGGTCCTGTCGACCTCCGTCCGCACGGGCACCTTCTGGCTGCTCGCCGGCACGTTCGCGATCTGCGGCGCCTCCACCAACGGCCTGATCCAGACCCACTTCGTGCCGGCCGAGCACGACCACGGCATGCCCGTCACGACGGCGGCCTCGCTGCTCGCGGTCATCGGCGTGTTCGACGTGGTCGGCACGATCGCCTCCGGCTGGTTCACCGACCGTCTCGAACCGCGCCGCCTGCTCGCGGTGTACTACGCCCTGCGCGGCATCTCCCTGGTCTTCCTGCCGATGCTGCTCGGCCCCGCCGTACACCCCCCGATGCTCTTCTTCATCGTCTTCTACGGCCTGGACTGGGTGGCCACCGTCCCGCCGACACTGGCGCTGTGCCGGGAGCAGTTCGGCGAGGACAGCGCCATCGTCTTCGGCTGGGTGCTCGCCTCCCACCAGGTCGGCGCGGCCCTCGTCGCCTACCTCGGCGGCCTCGCCCGGGACGTGTTCGGCTCCTACGACCTCGTCTGGTACGCCTCCGGCACGCTGTGCGCGGCGGCGGCCCTGATGTCCCTGGTGATCCGCCGCCCGGCGGCCCTCGTGCCCGCCGTGTCCTGAACTCACCGCTTCGGAGAGGGAGATCGATGACACTCGGCATGGTCCTCGGCGACGCGTTCCTCGTGCCCGCCCACGCAGGAAACCCCTCCCGAGGAGCATGCCGTGTCCCTGGTCCGCTGGACCGAGAGCGAACCCCGTTCCGCCCGCCGGCACTCTGAGAGCCGGCTCCCGCCGCCCCGGCGGCTGATCGTCGCCGACGACCGCGGCCCCGCCGCCACCGCGCACCGCCTCGCCGGCGAGGGCACCGGCCTGCTGTGGCGGGGCGACTGTCACGGCGCCCGCCAGTCGCCGGCCGCACTGTCCCGCCGTATCGACCGCAGGGCACCGGCCCCCGCGCCCTCCGCGGCCGAGACCTTTCACGGCCTGCGCCGCTTCCGCGCCCACCGGGCCCGGGTGCCGGGCACGGGCCGGCCCCACCGTCGTACCGCTCCGGGAGCTGCTGGGCGTGTTGGGCGCCCGCCAGTGGCGCGAGAAGGGCGTCGCCGTCCCGGACCTCGGAGACGCCCGCGTCCACCCCCACTACGGCGTCTTCGTCCCCGTACGCGGCGAGTACGTCGACCTCGTCGCCGGGGCCCCGCTGCCGACAGCCACTACGGCATCCGGCCCGGACGGGCCGCCCGCAGGCGGTGGGGCGTCCGACTCCGGCACCGGCCGGGGAGCGCTGCCCGCAGGCCGCACCGGACGAGGTGGCGGTACCGCCTTCGACCTGGGCGCCGGTACCGGTGTGCTGTCGGCCGTCCTGGCCCGGCGGGGAGTGCGGCGGGTCGTCGCGACCGACCTCGGCCCGAGGGCCCGTGCCCGCGACAACATCACCCGCCTCGGTCTCGCGGACCGGGTCACGGTCACCGGCCTGGAGCCGTACCCGCCCGGCCGGGCGGCGCTGGTCGTCTGCAACCCGCCCTGGCTCCCGGGCCGCCCCGCATCCCCCGTCGACCAGGGCGTGTACGACCCGGGCGGCGCCATGCTGCGGGCCTTCCTGGCGCGCCTGCCCGCGCATCCCGAACCCGGCGGCGAGGGCCGGCTGATCCTCTCCGACCTGGCCGAACACCTGGGCCTGCGCACGCGCGCGGAGCTGCTCGGGGCGATCGGGGGCGCCGGGCTCGAGGTGCCGGGCCGCACGGACACCCGCCCCCGCCACCCGCGCGCCGGCGATCCGCCCGATCCCCTCCACGCGGCCCGCGCGGCCGAGGTGACCTCACTGTGGCGGCTGGCACCCGGGTGAGCCGTGAAGGCCGCCGCTCAGGACCCGAGCCGGGCGAACCGCCCCCGGTGGAAGAGCAGCGGCTCGCCCGGTTCCGCCGCGCCGAGGGCGTCCACCCGGCCCACGACGATGAGGTGGTCGCCCCCGGTGTGCACGGCGTGGACGGTGCAGTCGATCCAGGCGGCGGCACCGGCCAGCCGCGGTGAGCCGGACACCGGCGCCGGGTCGTGGGCCACCCCCGCGAACTTGTCCGCGCCGCTGACCGCGAAGGCCCGGCACAGCGCGTCCTGGCCGGCACTGAGCACGTTGACGCAGAAGACGCCGGCGCGGGCGATGCGCGGCCAGGTGGTGGACGTACGGCCCACCATGAAGCAGACCAGGGGCGGTTGGAGGGAGAGGGAGGCGAAGGACTGGCAGGCGAAACCGGCGGGGCCGTGCTCCCCCTCGGCGGCCGGGGCCGTGATCACGGTGACGCCGCTCGCGAAGTTCCCCAGCACCCGCCGGAACTCGCCCGGGTCCAACGGAGCCCGCTCGTCCTCCCGCACACACCGCAACTCCGGCCGCGGCGACGGCTCCACGGCCCTCGGCCCCAGATACCGTACGGCGGCGGCCGCGGCCCCTGCGTGTCCCATCACGTCGTCCATTGAAGCTGACGGTATGTCAGATGGGAAGTCTGTCGACGGGCCGCCCTGCGCGGGCTTCGTAGACTGCGGCCATGGGGTGGGAAAAGAGACGGGAAAGACCGCGTGACGCGGAGGCGCGCAGGTCCTTGTGGCGGGACCTGGCCGCCGCGATCCCCGTCAACGCGGCGCAGCTGCCGGCGGCCGGGCTGCTGTGGTGGGTCTGGGCCACCGGCCAGGACCAGTACGGCACCGGCTACATCGGCGCCCTGGGGATCCTCTGTCTGCTGGTCTTCGCGCCGCTGCTGCTGCCGGTCCTGGGCCTGCTGCTCTCCGCCGTGCTGACGCTGCCCGCGCTCCTGCTGGCCCGGCCGCTGCTCAGGCGGTTCGGCGGGCCGGAGTGGGTCTGCCGCACGGCCGCGGCGGCGGTCACGGCCGTCGGATGGGCCGTGGTGGTGGCGGCTCTCCTCGGCCGGCCGTTCGCCACCACGGCCTCGGTCCTCACCGCCCTGGGCCTGCTGCCCGCGCTCGGCCTCGCCCGCGTCCGCGCGCGTTCCTGGTCGGTGTGGGGCGTGTGGTGGCGCTCGGCTCTGGCCTGCGCCGGCCTCTTCGTGCTGGCCTTCGGTGGCGCGCTCGCGGCCTCCGCGACCGGCCTGGTCCCGCAGTACGAGCCGCCCGAGCTGACCACCGCCCAGTTCGCCGGAGTCTGGCGCGGCGGGAACGGCGCCGAGCTGCGCCTCACGCCCGACGGCCGCGCCGAGGCCCGCAGACTCCCCACCGAACCCACCGACCAGGACTGGACGGCCCAGGACTACGAGGACTACGTGGTCTGCACGGGCTCCGGCACCTGGGACCCCGACAAGGACGACGCCGACCGCCCCGCCGTCCTCCTGCGCCTCGACGGCGGCTGCGGCCTCGACACCTACTGGTCCGTCAGCGGCACCGAGTCCGCCCCTCAGCTCTTCGTCCTCTTCGGCGACCCGGACGCGGGCACCCTGCGGACCCTGGACCGCGCCGGGGACTGAACCCCGGGCCCCGTCGCCGGCCGATCACCCCGCGACCCACCCCTTCCTCGGCGGCCCGGCGCCCTCACCGCCCGCGGAACTCGGGCGTCGCGCGCTCCGTGAAGGCCCGCAGGCCCTCCTGGGCGTCCTCGGTCGTCATGTTGAGCTCCTGCGCCCAGGCCTCCGCCGCGAACGCGGTGGCGCGGTCGGCGTCCAGGGAGGTGTTCACCAGGTGCTTGGTCAGGGCCAGGGACCGGGTGGGGCCCGCGGCCAGGCGGGCCGCCCACGCGCGGGCCGTCTTCTCCAGCTCGGCGTCGGGGACGACCCTGTTGACCAGGCCCAGACGTTCGGCGTCCGCCGCCGGGAGGGCGTCGCCGAAGAACATCAGCTCCTTCGCCCGCTGCGGGCCCAGCAGGCGGGGCAGGAGGTACGCCCCGCCGGCGTCCGGTACGAGCCCCCGCCGTACGAACACCTCGATGAAACGGGCCGACTCGGCGGCCAGGACCAGGTCGCAGGCGAGCGCCAGATGTGCGCCCAGCCCGGCCGCCGTGCCGTTCACGGCGGCGATCACCGGTTTCTCGCAGTCCAGGACGGCCGCGATCAGGCGTTGGGCGCCCCGGCGCAGCATCCGGGCCACGTCCCCGGTGATCCGGTCACCGCCGGCTCCGCCGCGCAGTTCGGCGCCCGCGCAGAAGCCCCGGCCGGTGCCGGTCAGGACCACCGCCCGGACGTCCGGGTCGGCCGACGCCTGCGCGAGCAGGTCGATCAGCCGGTCCCTCAGGGCCGGAGTGAGGGCGTTGAGGGACCCGGGGCGGTTCAGGGTGAGGTGGACGACCTGCTCGCTCCGCTCGGTCTCCAGCTCGCTCATCGGCACACCACCAGCGCGTCCAGCGCGACCGCGCCCTGCCCCCGCGGCAGCACCATCAACGGGTTGATGTCCAACTCGGCTATGTGCTCCCCGAGTTCCAGGGCCATGCGCTGCACCCGCAGGACCACCTCCACCAACGCCTCCCGGTCGGCCGGCGGGCGGCCCCTGACCCCGTCCAGCAGGGCCCGGCCGCGCAGTTCGGCGAGCATGGCCCGGGCCTGGTCCTCGCCGAACGGGGGGACGCGTACGGCGGCGTCGTGCAGGACCTCGACCAGGACCCCGCCGAGCCCCACCGTCACCGTCGGACCGAACAGGTCGTCGTGCGTGACCCCGACGACCATCTCCACGCCCTGCTCGACCATCTGGCACACCAGGATCCCGTCCAGCGCGACGCCCTCGTAGCGGGCGATGTCCATCAGCTCGCGGTAGGCGTCACGGACCTGGCTGGCGGAGGTCAACCCGATCTTCACCAGGCCCAGTTCGGTCTTGTGGGCGATCTGGGCGCCGGAGGCCTTCATGACCACCGGGTAGCCGACCTGGGCCGCCGCCCGTACGGCCGCCGCCGCGCTGGTCACCAGCTGCTCGCGCGGCACCCGGATGCCGTAGGCGCGCAGCAGCTGCTTGGCCGCGTGCTCGCTGAGCTGCCGGCCGGGGTGCATCAAGGCCTCGGCCTTGCGGAAGGAGGGGGACGGGACGCGCGGGGCCTCGTCGAACGGAGAGCGGTAGTCACCGACGAAGCGGTGGTGGTCCAGCCAGGCGCGGACGGCCGTCAGGCAGTTGCCCACCGTGCGGAAGGTGGCCACGCGGGAGGAGCCGAGCAGGACCTCGCGGTACGCCGCCTCCGTGCCGACCGGCGACCCCCACACCACGCACACCAGCTTGTCCGTCTCCTCGGCCGCCTCGACCAGGTCCGCGACCAGCTTGTCGCTCAGCGGCGGGAACGGGCCGGTGATCGGGCAGATCAGCACCCCGATCGACGGGTCGGCGAGGATCGCGTCGATGATCTTCCGGCCGCGCCGGTCGCCCACCGGGTGCCCGCCGTTGTCCACCGGGTTGGCCACGCTCAGGTACTCCGGTATCCACTGGTGCAGCTCGGCCTGCCTGGCCTCGGACAGGCGGGGGAGACGGAGGCCGGCCGCGGTGGCGAGGTCGGCGGCGTGGGCGCCGGTGCCCCCGGAGATCGAGTACACCGCGACCCCGTCCGCCAGCGGGGCCCGCGCCCGCGCCAGCAGGGCGGCGGTGTCCTGGAGTTCGTCGAGCCCGTCGACGCGTACGACCCCGAACTGGCGCATCGCCGCGTCCACCACGTCGTCGGCGCCGGTCAGCTTGCCGGTGTGGGAGGCGGCCGTACGGGCGCCGGTCTCGGTGCGGCCCACCTTCACCGCGATCACCGGCACCTTGCGGCGGGCGGCGCGGTCGGCGGCCAGCAGGAAGGCGCGGCCGTCCTTCAGGCCCTCCACGTAACAGGCGATGGCGCCGACCTCGGGCTGCTCGGCGAACCAGGAGAGGAAGTCGGCCGTCTCCAGGTCGGCCTCGTTGCCGGTGGGCGCCCAGTGGGAGAGCCGGATGCCCAGCTCCTGGAGGGCGAAGACGGGACGGCCCTGGTGTCCCGACTGGGTGATCAGGGCGATCGCCGGGCCGCTCAGGTCCTCCCGGAAGTGCTCGAAGGCGTTGAGGTTGGTGTTGGGGCCGAGGAGCCGGATCCCCTGGCGGCGTACGGCCTGCGTCAGCCGCTCCTGGGCCGCGGCGCCGGCCTCGCCCGTCTCGGCGAACCCGGAGGCGAAGGCGACCGCGAACCTCACCTTGGCGTCGCCCAGTTCCTCGATCACCGGCAGGGGATCCGCGACCAGCAGCACCGCGAGGTCGACCTGTTCGGGGAGGTCGGCGACCGAGGCGACACAGGGGGTGCCGAAGACGGACGGGCGGGTCGGATGCACCGGGTGCACCCGCGCGCCGACCCGCCCGGCCCAGCCCAGCAGCTGCCGGGTGATCCCGGTGTTCGGCCGCCCCTCCGTGTCCGAGGCGCCGATCACGGCGACCGACTGGGGCCGGAAGAAGCGGGTCAGGTCCGGCACGTCCGTGTACAGCGGCCGCCCGCTGACGTCGAGGTCGTCGACCTGGTCGCGGACGACCGGTCCGGGCCGCTGCTCGCCGCAGGCGATGACCCGGGCCCGGCGGGAGTCGGTGGTGAGGGTGCCGTGGGTTGATCCAAGCATCGGTCCGCCCGCTCCTGTGAGACAGCACAAGTAAACTGACGCACTGTCAGATTACTGAACTGACGCTATGTCAGGAACTGGTCGGCAGCGCAAAGTTACCGACGGGTGCCGAGGTGTCCGGCTGTCGCCTTCGCGATCCTTCCCGCGTCCAGCGCCAGCTCCCGCAGCATCCCGCTGATCGGGTTGGTGAACCCGGTGAAGTACAGGCCGGGCGCCCCGGCGGGCGTGCGGCCGCCGCGCACCACCGGCCTTCCGTTCCCGTCCAGCACCCCGAGATGCCCGACCAGGCCCTCCAGCGCCCGCGTGTACCCGGTGGCCGCGATCACCGCGTCCGGCTCGATGCGACCGCCGTCGGCGAGGACCACCTTGCCGCCCTCGAAGGACTCGACGGCGGCCACGATCTCCACCTCCCCCTTGCGCACGGCGTCGATCAGGCCGACGTCCTGCACCGGGATGGCCCCCTCCCTGACCCTGCTGTACAGCCCGGTGTCCGGGCGGGGCAGGCCCTGGGCGGACAGGTCCGGCACGGCGGCCTTCGCCTGGAGCCGGCACAGCAGGTCCACGAGCCCCACCGGCAGCCGCCGCACCAGGACGCCCGAGTACTGCGCGGGCCAGCCCAGCGTCGTACGGCGCACGAGGTGCGGGACGGTGCGGACGGCCAGCCGCACCCGCGACGCCCCGCCCGCCACCAGGTCCACGGCGATCTCGGCACCGGTGTTGCCGACGCCGACGACCAGGACGTCCCGGCCGGCGTACGGCCCGGCGTCGCGGTAGGCGCCGGCGTGCAGCAGCTCCCCGGCGTACCCCTCGCGGCCCGGCCAGTCGGGCAGGTGCGGGGTGTGGTTGTAGCCGGTGGCGACCACCACCGCGCTGCCGGTCAGCTCGCGCCCGCCGGAGGCGTGCAGCAGCCAGCCGGTGCCGTCCCCGGCCGGCTCGACGCGGGAGACCTCCACGCCGGTGACGATCTCCAGCTCGTGGTGTTCGGCGTACTTCTCCAGGTAGCGCACCACGTCGTCCCGGGAGACCCAACGCCCGTACTTACGGGGGATCTTCAGGCCCGGCAGCGCGGACAGCCGCCGCGTGGTGTGCAGCCGGAGGCGGTCGTAGTGGCCGCGCCAGGAGGCGCCCACGTGGTCGGCCTTCTCCAGCACCACGGCCCGTATGCCCCGTGCCCGCAGCGCGTGAGCGGCGGCCAGACCGCCCGGACCGGCGCCGATGACGTAGACGGGGCGGTCGGCGGGGGTGGACGAGAGCTGCACGGAAGCGGAACGGGAGTCGGCCATGCTCGGGAGCGTAATCACGCACCAGGTTGATGGGTCTCGGTCAAGACCGGAATTGGTTGCGGATTGATCACGCGTGTACGGAAAGCGGGCGCGACCAGTGAAGAAAAGCGCCGCCGGGTCCGGGTGCGCTCGGGCCCGACGGCGCTCGCTCCGCCGGGTCACCGCTGCTCGGCGCGGCGGCCGGTGACCTTGGCGATCCAGGTGACGAAGTCGCCCGCGCTTGACTGCCCTGTGCTTCACCTGTGCTGCCTCTCGTCCGGCGGGCCACTGACCTTGCGCCGGCGAACGTATTTGGGTGCCAACCAAATCGTCAACAATTCCTGTCCGATTCACCGGGGACCCACAGGCGCCGGGCGCCTGCGCGGCCGGTGCACAGCGAGCCGCTGTCGCACCTCTCGGCAGGAAAGCTCATCTGACGTACCGTCAGATCCATGGACTCGATATGGCTCGACGGCGCTCAGTGGCTGGCGGTGCTGCGGATCGGCCTCGGTCTGTGGTGGCTGGAGAGCTGGCGGCACAAGGACAAGAAGGCCTGGTTCGAGCGCGGCAGCGGCATCGCCTGGGCGGCGGACGTGGCGGCGAAGCACCGCTGGACGCCGGTGCGTACGGGATTCGACGCGCTCGTCACACCGCACCCACGGCTCATGGCGTACGTCGTCGCCTACGCAGAACTCTCCCTCGGCCTCGGCCTGGTCCTCGGCTTTCTGACCCCGGTGGCCCTGGTCGGCGGCCTGCTGCTGAACGCGCTCTACTTCGTCCTGATGATCCACGACTGGGCGGAACAGGGCCAGAACTCGATGATGGCGCTCATCTGCGTCGTCGGCTTCTTCGGCATGTCCTGGCAGACGTGGTCGCTGGACGCGTGGCTGGGGTGGTTCCGATGAGCGCGGTGCGCCACGACCTTCCCGAGCCCGACGCCTTCACGCGCTCCTACTGGGAGGCGGCCGCGGCGGGCCGGCTGCTGATCCGCCGCTGCGCGGCCTGCGGCCGGGCCCACCACTACCCCCGCGAGTTCTGCCCGCACTGCTGGAGCGAGGAGGTGACCTGGGAGGAGGCGAGCGGCCGGGCCACCCTCTACACCTGGTCCACGGTGCACCGCAACGACCTCCCACCCTTCGGCGAGCGCACCCCGTACGTGGCCGCGGTGGTCGATCTGGCGGAGGGTCCGCGCATGATGACGCAGGTGGTGGAGTGCGCGGCGGCGCAGCTGCGGGCCGGGCTGCCGCTGCGGGTGACGTTCGCGCAGGGCCTGCCGGTGTTCCGCCCGGAGGGCTGAGCCCGGGCGGAGAACCGGGGTTGCGCCCCGTGGGCCGAGCGGGAGCGAAAACCGGTGTGCCGCCCGGAAGTTCGTCCCGATCATGGGCCGTATGCGACCTGAGAACTGGCATCTCACCGAGGACCTGGACGAGTTCCTCTCCCGCGCCGGCGACTTCCTGCGCTCCCGGCCGGCCCTGCACACCGTGCCGTTGACGGTGGCGGACGCGCTGCGCCGCCGCGGACCGCATTTCTACAGCTCCGAGGCCCCGCTCTACGGCGTCCTGGACGACGGCACCGTCCGCGCGGCCCTGGTCCACACACCGCCGTTCCCCCCGCACGTCACCCGGCTCACCGCACCGGAGGCCGACGCCCTGGCCGCCCGGTTCGCCGGCCTGGACCGCCCGGTGCCTGGGGTCTCCGGCCCGCTGGAGACGGCAGCGGCCTTCGCGGCGGCCTGGCAGCGGCACACCGGCACGGCGGCCACCGTCCGCCTGCGTCAACGGCTCTACCGGCTGGCCGAGTTGACCGTACCGGAGCCGAGGCCGCAGGGGCGGGCGCGGATCGCCGGCCTCACGGACCGCGAACTGCTGCGCCGCTGGAAGACCGAGTTCGACGCGGACACCGGCCACGGCGTCGGCACGGACAGCGCCGCGTGGGCCGACGCCCGGATCGCCGAGGGGGGCCTGACCCTCTGGGAGGCGGCCGACGGCACTCCGGTCTCCCTGGCCGGAGCCACCCCGCAGACCGCCGGCCAGGTCCGCGTCGCCCCGGTCTACACCCCTGTCGCCCTGCGCGGACACGGATATGCGGGCGCGGTCACCGCGGAGGTCAGCCGGGCCGCGCGGGAGAAGGGGGCTGCGGAGATCGTCCTCTTCACCGACCTCGCCAATCCGACGAGCAACGGGCTGTACCAGCGGATCGGGTACCGGCCGGTGGCGGACTTCGCGGTGTACGAGTTCCGGGGCAGGGGGCTCCAGAAACAGAGTGCTCCAGAACCAAGGTGAGGGGTCATACGGCCGGCCTCGTGCCGGGGCGCGTGCGCGCTACGTGCAGGCGGAATTCCGGTTCGGGCGGGTTACGGCGGCGGTGCCGCGGCCCGTCGCTACGGCCACAGCAGCCCCCTGCTCCAGCCGAACTCGGTGCTCCGGTACTCGAGCCGTACGTGCCGTCGGTCCGGGTCGCCCTGGAAGAACTCCACGGTCTCCGGGCGCAGTCGGTAGAGCGTCCAGGTGGGGGACGGTTCCGTCGGGTTCTCGCGGGCCCGTTCCCAGGCGGCTTCCGACGCGCGCCGCAGCTCGTCCAGCGAGGACAGATCCTCGCTCTGGCGGCCGGTGAGGGCCGCCGCCAGCGCGCCCGTCGAGCGGGCGTGCAGATCGGCCTGGCTGTCCTGGGCCGGAGCGGCCGTCACCGGGCCGCGCATCCGCACCTGGCGGCCCAGCACCGGCCAGTAGAAGGCCAGGGCCGCGTACGGGTGGGTGGCGAGGGCGCGGCCCTTGCGGCTGGTGGCGTGGCTCGCGAACGACCAGCCCTCCGCGTCGGCCCCGTGCAGCATCACGATCCGCACGTCGGGCCTGCCCTCCTCGTCGGCCGTCGCGAGGGACATCGTGTGCGGCTCGGGCTGCCCGGCCGCCACCGCCTCCGCGAACCAGTTCGTGAACAGCAGCAGGGGCGTCGGCGGGGCGGTGCCCGGGTCGAAGGCGGGCAGGACCGTCGTCCCCGCGTCCCACACCCGCAGCGACCTCAGCAGCGCCGGCAGATCAATTCCCATGCCCCCATGCTCACACCTGGCCGAGATCCGACGACACCCACCGCTCCGGACGCATGTGGATCACCATCTGTTCCCCGTGGTTCTTCCAGGCGAAGTCCACGTAACCGTCGACCTTCTCGGCCGGCAGATAGCGCGCCGAGATCTCCCGCAGCGCCTCGATCGTCGCCGGAGCCGTCCTCACCACCGGGCCCTCCACCGACACGTACCTGATCGTCGGCTCCAGCCGGTCGATCATCAACGTGAACCGGCCGGCCGCGCTGATCAGGGAGTTCTTACGGGACTCCCGCCCTGTCATGATCCAGACGTCCCCGCCGGGCTCGTACCAGTACCAGATCGGCACGGTCAGCGGCGCCCGCCCCGTTCCCGCGTCCACCGCCAGCGCGGCGACGTGCGGCTCGGCCAGGAACGCCTCTCGCTCTTCGCGGGTCAACGCCATCTCGGCTCCTCCTGCGGCTCCTCCGGGGCCGGCGACAACACCGGCCGGCACGAGCCGTCTTCCCGCTCGGCCACCCGACCGATCAGTTCCGGCCGAGCACCACCGTCCCGGACGAACAGAACCACCCGCCGGTCCCGGACACCACACCCAGGCGCGGCAGGTCCCCGTCGCGTCGGCGCACCTGCCGCTCCCCGGCCTCCCCGCGCAGCTGCCGCACCGCCTCCACCAGCAGGAACAGCCCCCGCATACCCGGATGTTGGGCCGACAGCCCGCCACCGTCGGTGTTCACCGGCAGGTCGCCGCCCCGCACCAGCAGCCGCCCCTTCTCCACGAACGCCCCGCCCTCGCCCTTGGCGCAGAAGCCCAGGTCCTCCAGGGTCACCAGGGTCATGTAGGTGAAGGCGTCGTAGAGCTCCGCGAAGTCCATCTCCGACGGGCCCACCCCGGCCCGCCCGAAGGCCAGCCGGCCGCTCACCGCCGCCGGGGACACCGTGAAGTCCGGCCACTCGGACATCGCCGCGTGCGAGACGTGCTCCCCGGTGCCGAGGACCCAGACGGGGGCCGTACGGCAGTCCCGTACGTACTCCTCGGCCGCCAGCAGGACCGCCGCCCCGCCGTCCGAGCGCAGACAGCAGTGCAGCTTGGTGAAGGGGTCGGCGATCATCGGGCCCGCGAGGACGTCGTCGACCGTGATCGGGGCGCGGAACATCGCCTCCGGGTTCAGCGCCGCGTTGGCCCTGGCCTGGACCGCGATCCCGGCCAACTGCTCGACGGCCGTGCCGTGTTCGATCATGTGGCGGCGGGCCGCCATCGCGTACTTGGCGATCAGGGTGTGGCCGTAGGGGACCTCGAACTGCAGGGGGCCGCGGCTGCCGAAGGAGAGGTCGCCCGTCCTGCGGCCCGCCTTGATGTCCGCACGTGCCGTCGAGCCGTAGACGAGGAGGACGGCGTTCGCATGGCCCGCCGCTATCGCGTCCGCGGCGTGCGCCGCCATCACCTCCCAGGTCGAACCGCCGACCGAGGTGGAATCCACCCAGGTGGGGCGCAGGCCCAGATACTCGGCCACCTCCACCGGGGCCAGTGTGCCGAGGCCCGCCGAAGCGAGGCCGTCGACCCGGGTGCGGTCGAGCCCCGCGTCCGCGAGCGCGCGGCGGGCCGCCTGCGCGTGCAGGGTGTACGGGGTTGCGTCGTCCACGCGCCCGCAGTCGGAGAGGGCCACCCCGACCACGGCTGCCTTCCTGCTCCCAGCCGTCATGAATCTGACGGTACATCAGATGAGGCGACCCGCGGCAGGTGTCGTGACCCTGGGCATCCCCACACCGGCGGCCTAATATGACGCAGCGTCAGATCGGCTCGGGAGGATGAGGGACCCGCCATGGACACGCGCCTGACCGCCGAGCAGGACGAGATCCGCCGCACCTTGCGCGAGCTGCTGCACAAGCGGTGCGGTCCGCCGGAACTGCGGACCGCTGTCGACAGCCCGGCCGGTCACGACCCCCTCCTGTGGTCCGCCCTCGCCGACCAGCTCGGCCTGCCCGGGCTCGCCCTGCCCGAGCGGTACGGCGGCGTCGGCTGCTCGGTCACCGAGCTGGCCCTCGCCTGCGAGGAGACCGGCCGGGCGCTCGCCCCCTCCCCGCTGCTCGCCACCGCCGTGCTCACCGCCCCGCTGGTCCTCGCCCTCGGTACGGAGGCCCAGCGCGCCGCCCTGCTGCCCCGCCTGGCCGCCGGCACCCTCACCGCCGCCCTCGCCGTCCCCGGCCCCGACCTCACCACGGCCCTGGCCCTGACCGCCGACCCGGCGGGCTTCTCCGCCGGCGGTGGCCGGGCCGGCGGGGTCCAGGCCCGGCGCGCCGACGGCGACTGGCTGCTGTACGGGCAGGTCGACCAGGTGCTGGACGGGCACAGTGCCGCGCTGCTGCTCGTCGCCGCGCACACCGGCGGCTTCGCCCGGTCCCGGACCCGTCTGTTCGTGGTGGCGGGGGACGCGCCCGGAGTCGTACGGGCCCGGCAGACCGCGCTCGACGCCACCCGGCCGCAGGCGCGCGTGCAACTGCGTGACGTGCGGGCCGAGTTGCTCGGCGAGGAGGAGGCGGGGGACACGGCGGTGCTGGCCGCCCTCGCGGCCCTCGGGGACGGGGCCGCCGCGGTGCTCGCCTGTGAGGCGGTCGGGGCGGCGGACCGGGTGCTGGAGCGGACGGTGGAGTACGTCGGGCAGCGCGAGCAGTTCGGGCGGCCCGTGGGATCGTTCCAGGCGGTGAAGCACCGGCTGGCGGACGTGTACGTGGCGGTGCAGGCGGCACGGTCGGCGGCGTACCACGGGGCCTGGGCGGCGTCCGCACCCCTCTCGGCTTCGCCTTCGGCGGGAATGCCGGCCGCACCCGCGCGGCTCCCGTCGCCGGGGGCGGGCCGCCCTCGCGGGGCCGCCCCGCGGTCGGCGGCCGACGGCTCCTCCGTCGGCGGCCAGGGCGAACCGGGTGCGGGGCTCGCGCTCGCTCAGGCGCTGGAGGCCCTGCGGGCGGCCGCTGCCGAGGGGATCCAGTTGCACGGGGGGATCGGGTTCACCTGGGAGCACGACGCCCATCTGTACTTCAAGCGCGCCGCCGGGGACGAGCTGCTGTTCGGGCCCGTGCACCGGCTGCGGGACCGCGCCGCCGAGGTCGCCGGTCTCTTCGCGGGCGGAGAGGTGGCCGTCTGATGGCCGGGCCCGGCGTGCGGTTCGTGCAGCGGGTGTCGTCCACCCGGACCTTCGCCAAGGTCGCCCCCCATGTCGTCCCGGCGCTCGACCGGGCCGTGCACCGGCTCACCCGGGGCCGGTACCTGCTCAGCGCCCGGATGCTGCCCGGGGTGATCCTCACCTCCACCGGCGCCCGCAGCGGACGGCCGCGCAGGACGCCGCTGGCCTGCATGCCGGAGGAAGGCGGCAGGAGCTGGCTGCTCGTCGGCTCCAACTTCGGCCGCACCGGGCATCCCGCCTGGACCCACAATCTCCTGGCCCGTCCGGCGGCGTCGATCAGCTGGAAGGGGCGGGACATCCCGGTCACCGCTCGACTGCTGGCGGGGGAGGAGCGGGCCGAGGCCTGGGCGGCACTGCTGGAGTTCTGGCCGCCGTATGCCACCTATCAGGCCCGGGTGACGCGGCAGATCCGCCTGTTCCGGCTCACCGAAACCTCCTGAGGGGCGCGGGGCCGCAGGGATCCGCGGCTCCGCCGCGTGAGCGCGACCAGCCACCACGGACCCGAGGACGACCGACGGCAGAACTAGATCGTGGCGAGCCGCTCCACCAGAAGAAACGCGCCGATCCCCACCATCGCCGCCCCCGACGTCCGCGTGACCGCCCGGGCCGCGGCCGGCCTGGCGGACAGCAGCGCACGCGCCAGCGTGCCGACGGTGAGGTAGACCGCCGCACAGCAGGCCATGTGGAGCAGTCCGAGCGTGGCCGTCTGGACCGGGACGGGCAGGCGGGTACCGCGCAGGGTGAGGAACTGGGGGAGGACGGAGAGGTAGAGCAGCAGGCCCTTGGGGTTCAGGCCGCTGATCGTGGCGCCGCGCAGGAAGAGCCGTGGGCCGTCGTGGACCTCGTCCCCCGCGCCCGGTACCGCCGGCCGGCGCAGCACGCCCCACCCCAGCCACAGCAGGTACCCCGCGCCCACGACCGTCAGGGCCGTCAGCAGCTTCGGCGAGCCCGCCACCAGGACCGCCAGGCCCGCCGTCGCCAGAACCGTGTGCAGGGCGTACCCGCAGACCAGGCCCGCCACCGCGCGCGGCACCGGCCGGCCGCCCAGGGCGGTCGCGATGACGTACGCCCAGTCGGCGCCCGGTACACACACCAGCAGCAGGTCCACGGCGAGGAAGGAGAAGAGCAGTCCCGAGTCCATGCCGGTGACATTAGGCGTGGCTGGCCCGAAAGTGTTCCCGAAGTTTTCCCTTGACCAGGCCCTTTGAGGGAAGATCTGCCTCATGGACGACGTAGATCGGAAGATCCTTGCTGAGCTGCAGCAGGACGGGCGGTTGACCGTGACCGAGCTGGCCGGGCGGGTGCGCCTCAGCGTCTCGCCGTGCCACCGGCGGCTGCGCGAGCTGGAGCGCTCCGGTGCCATCCAGGGCTACCGGGCGCAGGTGGATCCGGCCGCGCTCGGACTGAACTTCGAGGCGCTGGTCTTCGTGTCCATGCGACAGGAGGACCGGGACACGGTCGCCGAGTTCGAGCGGGCGGTCGGCGAGCTGGAGCACGTGCTCGACGCCCAGCGGCTGTTCGGCGAGCCCGACTATCTCCTCCGGGTCGCCACCGCCGACCTCGCGGCCTTCCAGCGGCTGTACGACGAGCGGCTCGCGACCCTGCCGGGTGTGCAGCGGCTGACCTCGACCCTGGTGATGAAGCATGTCGTACGGGACCGTCCGCTGCCCGCATGACACGGCGGGCGGTGGCCCACCGCGCACGAGGCGCGAGTGAACCACCGCCCGCCAGACAGGACTTGGAACCGGAAAAAGGTGTCTTTCGAGGCCGTGTGTTACTTGCTGGGCTTCTTGCCCGTCACGCCCAGGTGTACCAACAACGCAAGATTCGGCTTCAGTTCGGTCTGTTTCACACCCCAGGAAGAGAATCCCTTCTGGTGGGCCGCCACCGCCGCGAGCATCGCGACCAGGGAGCCGGCCACCGCGGCAGGGTTCACGTCCTTGTCGACCCTGCCCTTGGACTGCAATTCGGTGATGGAGTCGGCGAGGGAGTTGTTCACCGAGTTGAGGATCTTCATTCGGATCTTGTAGAACCGTTTGTCCCCCTCGGCCGCGCCGAGGTCGACGACCCTGAGGATCGCGTCGTTCCTGCGCCAGAACTCCAGGAAGCCTTCGACGAGTTCCTGCGCCGTCTGCCATCCCGACTTACCGGCCCAGGACCGACCTTCGAGCAGCTCGGTCAACCCGGCGCCCTCGGTCGCCATTTGCTCGGCGATCTCCAGGACGGCGCCCTCGACGTCCGGGAAGTACTGGTAAAAGGTCGCGGGTGAAGTACCCGCCTTCCGGGCGACATCGATGACCTTGACGTCCCGGTAGGGGGAGGAGCTGAGCATCTCGCTGAGGCAGTCGAGCAGTTTCTGCCGGGTCGCCTGCCCACGCCGGCCGGCCACGCGGCCGTCGACGGTACGCACTTGTCCTGTCATGCCGTCAGCTTACCGAGGGGTGATCGGAGCGCGATTCGGCCGACTGCAAATGGGGTGCACGGGTGCTCTGGGGGTGGTGTGCCTGGTCTGCGGGGTGCGCGCGGCCCGGTTACTTTGACGACATGGCCGAAAACAGGGCATCCGCGAATGAAGAGGCGGAAGAGGCAGAAGAGGTCGTAGAGGGGGAGGTGGTGGAGGCGGAAGAGGTGTACGGGGAGGGCGTGCCCTGCTGGGTGGACGCCCAGCTCGCCGACGTCGAGGCGGGCAAGCGGTTCTACGGCGAGCTCTTCGGGTGGACCTTCGAGGACGCGTACGGCTCCTCGGTGTGGGCCCGGCTGGAGGGGGACCTCGTCGCCTCGCTGGCCCCCAAGATGGACGGCCGTATGCCCACCGTCTGGACGGTGTCCTTCGCCACCCCGGACGCCGAAGCCCTCGGCCGGCGGATCACCGCGGCCGGCGGGCAGGTGGTCATGGCCCCGTTCCCGGTGGGTGACCTCGGGGTCGCCGCGCTCGCCGCCGACTCCGAGGGGGCGGTGTTCGGGCTGTGGCAGCCGGGACGCCACCGCGGCTTCGGCCGGCGGCACGCACCCGGCACGTTCGTCTGGGCCCAGCTGTACACCCGGGACACCGCCGCCGCCAACACCTTCTACGGCGGCCTCTTCCACGACGCCCTCTTCGGCGCCGGCGCCGAGCCCGACTTCGGCCGGGCCGACGTCACCGAGCTCTTCCCGGCCGAGATGCCCCCGCACTTCCTCACCCACTTCCGGGTCGCCGGTCTGGACGACGCCCTCGGCGCCGTACAGCGGCTCGGCGGCCGGGTGCAGGCACCACCCTTTGAGACGTCGTACGGACGAGTGGCCGTCGTCACCGACAATCAAGGGGCGTCGTTCGCACTACTGCAGCGGTGATCCGCCCCCCTTTGGGAGTATTGGGCGTGAGACACCCCGAATGTCACCGGGTTCGCAACCAGCCGCCCGGCCAGGAAGAATCAGGGTGCGTGCCGCCACGGCGGTGCGGTGGTGAGACGCTGCACTTCGGTCGCGTACATATGTGGGTGGCGCGGCTCGTACGGGGAGGTGGCAGGCAAGTGGTGGATCAGCTGACACAGCACGATCCGCGGCGGATCGGGCCGTTCGAGGTGCTGGGCCGGCTGGGCGCCGGCGGCATGGGGCTGGTCTATCTCGCGCGTTCGGCGTCCGGCCGGCGCGTGGCGATCAAGACGGTGCGCACCGAGCTGGCCGAGGACCAGCTGTTCCGGGTCCGCTTCACCCGCGAGGTGGAGGCGGCCCGCGCGGTCTCCGGCTTCTACACGGCGGCCGTGGTCGACGCCGACCCGCGCGCCGCCGTGCCGTGGCTCGCGACCGCGTACGTCCCCGCGCCCTCCCTCGAGGAGATAGTGAACGACTGCGGGCCGCTCCCGGCCCAGGCCGTGCGCTGGCTCGCCGCGGGCGTGGCGGAGGCGCTCCAGTCCATCCACGGCGCGGGGCTGGTCCACCGCGACCTCAAGCCGTCCAACGTGCTCGTGGTCGAGGACGGCCCCCGGGTGATCGACTTCGGTATCGCCTCCGGCGTCTCCAACACCCGTCTGACCATGACGAACGTCGCCGTCGGCACCCCCGCCTACATGTCCCCCGAGCAGGCCAAGGACTCCCGCAGCGTCACCGGCGCCAGTGACGTGTTCTCCCTCGGCTCCATGCTGGTCTTCGCGGCCACCGGGCACCCGCCCTTCCACGGCGCCAACCCGGTCGAGACCGTCTTCATGCTGCTGCGCGAGGGCCCGGACCTCACCGGCCTGCCCGACGAGCTGCGCCCGCTCATCGAGGTCTGCATGCAGATGGAGGCCTCCGCCCGGCCCAGCCCGGCCGACCTCCAGGCCCAGTTGGCGCCGCACCTCTTCGGCTCCGGCACCGACGACAGCGGCACCGCCTCCGCCTGGCTGCCCGAGAAGGCGGTCGCCCTCATCGAGGCCCGCCGCGGCGGCCGTCCCGCCGCCAAGCCCTCCCCGGCCCCGACGGGCGGTCCCCGGAGCGGCGGCCGCGCGGCCGTACCGCCGCCGCCCCCGTACGACCCGCCGGTGCCCGTCGGCGCCCCCACCGGCGCCCCCGACGCCGGCCCGGTCCGGCTGGCCGGCGCGGCGGTGCCCATCGGCCCCGGCCCGCGCGTCGCCGACGCCCGCGCCGCCGCCGTCAAGGCGCCCTCGCCGGAGGCCGGCCTGGTCGCCAGCTGGTCCCGCCCGCGCCCCGGTGTCGCCGGCGCCGACCCCGCCGTACCGCCGGTGCCGGCCCAGCCCCCGGAGACGGCGAGCGGCTGGCGGCCCTGGCGGTTCCGCATGTCCAACGAGGTCTGGGGCACGCCGGCCGTCGACGGCGACCTGGTCTACGTCACCTCCTTCGAGGTGCACGCCCTGGACGTGGCCACCGGCCGGCGCCGTTTCAAGACGCGTGACGTCGCCTGGTCCATGGCGGTCGCGGACGGCCGTGTGTACGCCTCCGACGGACCGACCCTGTTCGCCCTGGACGCCCGCGAGGGCACCGACCTGTGGCGGCTGTCCACGGACGCCTGGGTGTACTCCCTGAAGGCCGACCACGGCACGGTCGTCACCGGCACCCGCGGCGGCGGCGTCCAGGCCTGGGAGGCGTCGAACGGGCAGAAGCTGTGGGAGATCGCCGGCTGCCAGACCGACTTCGAGTCCCCCGAGGCCGGGCCCCTCGTCCACGACGGCACGGTCTACGTCTGGCAGGACGCCCGGCTGCGCGCCCTGGAGGCCCGCACCGGTGAGGAGCGCTGGTCGTACCCGGTCGGGGACGCGGCCTCCTGCGGCGGCGTGCCCGTCCGCCTCGCGCCGGCCCCCGACGGCTACGTCTACATCTCCGCCGGCACCCGCGTCCTCGCCGTCGAGGCGGCGAGCGGCATGGTCCGCTGGCACTTCGAGGCACCGGCGGTCTTCCTGTGCCCGCCGACCTTCGCCCCGGGCCCGGCGGTGACGGGCGGCGGAATCTACCTCGCCGACTACCTGGGCACGGTCTACGCCCTGGACGCCGCCGACGGCCGCGACCGCTGGCGCATCGCCACCGAGGCCCGATCCTCCATCGAGCCGGTCCTCGTGGCGGCCGGCCACGTCCACGTCGGCAGCGGCAAGGGCCTGTACACCCTGGACGCGGTCACCGGAACCCCCAAGTGGCGCTTCCAGGCGGGTGGCGACGTCGTCGGCGCCCCGGCCGTGGCGGAGGGCCGCATCCACTTCGGCTCCACCGACCATCTCCTCTACACCCTGAAGTCCGACGACGGCCGCCTGCGCTGGAAGCTGGCGACCGGCGGCGAGATCACCGGGTCCCCGGTCGTCAAGGACGGTGTGGTGTACGCGTGCAGCAAGGACCGGTGTGTGTACGCACTGGACGCCGAGAAGGGGACGGGAACGGCCCGCACGGCATGAGGGAGTGCGACGGCCGTCGTACCGGTGAGTGTCACGGAAGGGCTCCAGACGGCGGCCGTCCCAGGGCTGACGCTACCCCCGGCGCCGGACACCCGCCACGCAGGTGACCCGGCCGGACGCACCCCGGGACGGCCGCCGCACGGACTACGAGACGCAGGCCGACGGATCAGCGCCGGTGCTCGCCCCGGTGATCGTGGTCACCGCGGCGGTGGTCGCCACCGCGGTAACCGCCGTCCCGGTCATGCCGACGGTCGCCGTCACGCCAGTGGTAGCCGTGGCGCCGGTGGTCGTCACGACGCCAGTGGTCGCCGTCACGCCAGTGGTCGCCGTCACGACGGTGGTCGTGACGCCATCCGTCCCTGCCGTGCCACCTGTCGTCGTCGCGCCGGTGGTCTCCCCGGAAGTGGCCGCCCGGCCACGGCGAGCCGTGCCGCTCGCCGCTGATGTTCACCGCCTCGTGCGGGCGGCCAGGGTAGTGGTCGGCTGCCGCAGCCGGCAGTGCTGCGACGCCCACGACTGCGGCGGCCACCCCAACGGTGGCGATCACCCGACGGACACAAGCAACTACGGACACGAGGTCCCCCTTCGCAAGGGTGTGGGGGTGCGACCGGTCGGCCGCACCCGCACACCCTGCAACCCGGCGCCCCGGCTCGAGGAATGACACACGAAGGGCATTACGGATCAAAGAGATAGCTGTGACACTCGGATGTATCAACCATGTATGTGGTGAAAGTGGAGATTTCGTGGACTATCGGGCGATGAGCGACCCCGTCCACACCCGAAAGTGAGTAACAGGCCCTACGCCGATCGGGGGACCGGTGGCACGTCCTAGCGCAACCGGAAGCCCCCACGCCGCCCCGCGAACAGCTCCGCCTGCCGCGCGGCCGGGAGGTTGCCCAGCGCGATGAGGGCCGGCGCCTGCGCGAAGGCCTGGGTGCACGCCGCCTCCCTGGCCGCCCAGAGGGCCCGCACCGTCCCCTGGACACCCTCGGGCGGGTACTCGGCGATGACGGAGGCGCAGCGCACGGCGGCCGCCAGCGCCCCGCCCGCCTCCGTGACTTCGGAGACGAGCCCGATCTCGTGGGCCCGCCGGGCGGAGAGACGCTCGGCGGTGCCCATGAGGGCCATCCGCGCCACCTCCCCGTACGGCATCCGCGCGGCCATCAGCATGGACTCGTAGGCGCTGACCATGCCGTACGTGGTGTGCGGATCGAAGAACTCGGCGGTCGGGTCGGCTACAACGAACTCGCACTCGCCCAGCAGGTAGAAGGCGCCCCCGCAGGCCATCCCGCGCACGGCGGCCACGACGGGCTTCCACAGACCGTTCGCCTTGGGCCCGATAGTCAGCAGCGGGTCGTCCTGCATGTACGGCGACGAGGGCTGCGGTACGACGACGTCCCGGTCGATCCCGGTACAGAACGCCCGCTCCCCGCTGCCGGTGAGCACGACGGCCCGCACGGTGTCGTCGAACCGCAACTCCCGCCAGGCGCCGGACAGTTCGCGGACCATGTCCATGTCGATGGCGTTGAGCCGGTGCGGCCGGTCCAGGGTGACGACGGCGACCCCGCCGCCCTTGTCGGCCTCGACCCGTACCGTGCTCACCCGAGCACCCACTGCGGCAGCCCCCCGTCGCCGAAGACGACGTGCACCCGGGCGCCGACCCTGAGGCGCTGCGGATCGAGGGAGCCGAGGGGCGCGCCGGCGTGGCTGACCACATGGCCGACCAGCCGGATCCGCGGGTAGTCCTCCAGCTCCACCACGACCACGTTGTACGGCGCCTGTTCGGCGTACTCGGGCAGCAGCGGCGGATGCGGCACCACGTACGACCAGATCCGCCCCCGCCCGTTGGTGAGCCGCCACTCCTGCGAGAAGGACTGGCAGTGCGGGCAGCAGGGGCGGGGCGGGAAGCGGAGTTCGTGGCAGTCGCCGCAGGCCTGGACGCGCAGTTCACCGCGGGCCGCGTACTCCCAGAAGGGCGCGCCGTCGGTGTCGGTGACGGGAGTCAGCATGGTCGGCTCCTCAGTTGCGCAGCAGCAGGGCGGAGGTGGGCACGCCCTCGCCGGCCGTGACCAGGCAGGTGGCGGCGCCGGGCACCTGGGCGGTGCTGGTCCCGCGCAGCTGCTTCACCCCTTCGTTGATGAGGTTGAAGCCGTGGACGTAGGCCTCGGACAGCCCGCCCCCGCCGGTGTTGAGGGGCAGCCGTCCCCCGATCTCCAGGGCCCCGCCCTCGGTGAAGGCGCCCCCTTCCCCTCGGCCGCAGAAGCCGTAGCCCTCCAGTGAGAGCGGGATGAGCGGGGTGAACGCGTCGTAGATCTGCGCCACGTCCACGTCGTCCGGGGTGAGGTCGGCGTGCTTCCACAGATGCCGGGCGGCGGTCCAGGCGGGACCCGTGAGGGGGTCGTCGTTCCAGTAGTTGACCATGCCGTGGTGCTGGGCGGGCAGCCCCTGGGCGGCGGAGTGGACGTACACGGGCTTGGTGCGGCAGTCCCGGGCACGCTCCTTGGACACCAGGACGCAGGCGAGGGCGCCGTCCGTCTCCAGACAGTTGTCGAAGAGGCACAGCGGCTCGCTGATCCAGCGCGAGGTCATGTACATCTCGCGGGTCAGCGGCCGTTCGTACATCACGGCGGCGGGGTTCTGGTTCGCGCGGTTGCGGCAGGCGAGGGCGACGTTGAAGAGGTGATCCCGGGTCGCGCCGTACTCGTGCATGTACCGCCGCGCCAGCATGGCTATCTCGTCGGCGGGCCGGAGCAGCCCGAAGGGCCGGGTCCACTGGGCGGGCGTGGGCAGTTGGACGGCGGTATTGGCCCATGGCCGAGCCCCGCTGCCCCGCTTCCGCGACCGCCAGGCGACCCCGACGCCGGCCTGCCCGGAGGCGATGGCGGCGGCGAGGTGCGCGACGGTGGCACAGGAACCACCGCCGCCGTACGGGGCTTTGCTGAAGAAGGTGAGATCCCCGAACCCGACGGCCTTGGCGAGCTCGACCTCGTCGGTCTCCTCCATCGTGTAGGAGGCGAGGCCGTCGACCTCGCCGGGCGCGATCCCCGCGTCGTCGAGCGCGGCGAGCACGGCCCGGCAGGCAAGCGTCTTCTCGTCCTCCGGAAGGTGCTTGGCGAACGCGGTCTGCCCGATCCCGACGATGGCGGTGGCGTCCTTGAGCCCGGTTACTGCCATGGCGTCCCCCCTCAACCTGCGTCCTGACAGGGCGTCAGGTTACAGCTAATCTGACGGTCAGTCAGCTATGCGGTGCAGGGGGCCTGTGATGAGCGACTGGGACACCATCCCTGATCTGGTCCGGTGGTCGGCCGAGCGGTACGCGGAGACGGAGGCGGTGGTCGAGGGCCGTACCAGGATCACGTACGCCGAACTGGGCGCCCGCGTCGAGCGCGCGGCTGCGGCCTGCCTGGCCGGCGGGGTGCGGGCGGGCGACCGGGTTGCGGTCTGGGCCCCCAACTCCCTGGACTGGATCGTGTCGGCCCTGGGCGCGGTGACGGCGGGCGCGGTCCTCGTCCCGCTCAACACTCGCTTCAAGGGCACGGAAGCGGCGGACGTACTGCGCCGCAGCGGCACCCGCCTGCTCTTCGTGACGGGCACCTTCCTGGGCGCGTCGTACGTGGCGTCCCTGCGCCGGGCGGCGGGCGAGGGCGTACCGGACGCCGGCGGGGGCCCGCTGCCGGGCCTGCCGGAACTGCGGGAAGTGGTGGTCCTGTCGGAGGACGCGCCGGCGGACTTCCGCACGTGGAAGGACTTCCTGGCGGCGGGGGAGGGGGTGGGCGCGGCGGAAGTGCGCGCACGAGCAGCCAAGTTGGAGGGCGACTCCGTCTCGGACATCATCTACACCTCGGGTACGACGGGCCGCCCCAAGGGTGCGGTGATCACGCACACCCAGACCCTGCGGGCGTACGAGATCTGGTCGGACCTGGCGGGACTGCGCTCAGGCGACCGCTACCTGATCATCAACCCCTTCTTCCACACCTTCGGCTACAAGGCCGGGGTGATCGCCTGCCTGATGCGCGGGGCGACGGTGATCCCGCAGCCGGTGTTCAACGTGGAGACGGCACTGGCGAACATCGCGGCGGAGCGCATCTCGGTGCTGCCCGGCCCACCCACCCTCCTGCAGTCATTGCTGGACCACCCGTCCCGGGAGGCCTACGACCTGTCGGCGCTGCGCCTGATGGTGACGGGAGCGGCGGTCGTGCCACTCCGTCTGGTGGAACGCCTGCGCGCCGAACTGGGCGTGGCCACGGTCCTCACGGCGTACGGCCTCTCGGAGGCGAGCGGCATCGTCACGATGTGCCGGCGCGGCGACGCCCCGTCGGTGATCGCATCGACCTCCGGCCGGGTGATCCCCGGTACGGAGGTGAAGACGGTCGACGCGACGGGCGCACCCGTGGATGCGGGCACACCGGGAGAGGTCCTGGTCCGCGGCTTCAACGTGATGCGCGGGTACTACCAGGACGCCGAGGCCACCTCCGAGGCGATCTCCCCGGACGGCTGGCTGCACACGGGCGACGTCGGTGTCCTGGACGAGGCGGGCAACCTGCGCATCACGGACCGCATCAAGGACATGTTCATCGTCGGCGGCTTCAACGCGTACCCGGCGGAGATAGAGCAACTGCTGGGCGTCCACCCGGACGTGCGCGAGGTGGCGGTGATCGGCGTACCGGACCCCCGCCTCGGCGAGGTGGCCAAGGCGTTCGTGGTCCGCCGACCGGGCGCGCTCCTCACCTCCGACGACCTGATCGCCTGGGGCCGCCGCGAGATGGCGAACTACAAGGTGCCGAGGGCGGTCGAGTTCGTGCCGGAACTCCCGCGGAACGCAAGCGGCAAGGTGGTGAAGGGGGTTCTGCGGGGGAGGGGGTGAGGCGGGGGGATGCGGGGAGAGGTGGGGAGAGGCTGGGAGGCCGGCCCGGCGTTGATCGGTTGCCGTGGGGGCCGCCCGCTTCTCGGCGATTGTCGTGCCTCCGCGAGGTGAGTCAAGGGCGCTGCGTTCCGCTGCGCTCCACTCCGCGTCGGCTCCGCCGATGACCCTCCGGGCCACCCTTGACACACCTCACCCCAGCACGGGGAAGAAGCGAGCGGACGGCCCGGGAAAAGTGGCCACCTCACCGGCGCCAACCCCCGGGTCGGCTGCGTCCGCACCCTGGGTTCCGGGGCGCGGCCGCGTCTCGCACGGACGCCGGGCGGCGTCGGCGGCGAAACGGCCGGCGGATGGGGGTTGCCCGTAGTGGAACGCAGGGAGGGGAGCACCGGGAGGGGAGCACAGGGGGGCCACGGCCAGCCCCTCATGCACCTCACTGGTCCCACCCGACACAGAGGCAGGGGCGATTGGAAGAAATGGGCGCACTGAGGATGGGGACTGTCGGTGCCCTCGAGCATGAGAGTGGCCCAACTCCTCCAATCAGTCCCCCGATCGTAGCCGCCCCTCCCACTCCCGGGAGTTCCCCCACCTGCCCGTAAGCCGCCGTCCCGACCCGGCGTGCATGCGAGTCGCGGCTGCTCGCCCGCCCTACCCACTGCCCGCAAGCCGCCACCCCCACCCGGCGTGCCCCCGCTCAGCGGTCGCGCCCCTCTGTGCCGGTCCGGGGTCCAGCCGACGGTGGAGGGCAACGCCGGTCGGGCCCCGTCTTTCCGGGCCGTCCGCTCGCTTCTTCCCCGTGCTGGAGTGAGGTGTGTCAAGGGTGGCCCGGAGGGCCATCGGCGGAGCCGACGCGGAGTGGAGCGCAGCGGAACGCAGCGCCCTTGGCTCACCTCGCGGAGGCACGACAATCGCCGAGAAGCGGGCGGCCCCCACGGTCACTTGGAATCACCAGCCAGTTCAGCGAAGGTGGCCCTGATCTCCTCCACCATGTACGCAGCCCGGTGGAAAACGTCCTCGGCGCTGAAGCGGAGGAGGCTGCGGATCTCCGGGCACCGGAGGAGCTGGTTGAAGCGGTTGATGTCCTGGCGGTGGGCGGCACGGGTGCCGTGGTAGGCGTAGCCCTCGATCTCCACGCCCAGCCCGGCCGCCCTGAAGAGGAAGTCGACGATGCGCCGCCGGCCGTCCGGGGTACGCAGTTCGGCCTGGCTCTCGGGGTGGAGACCGGCGTCGTACATGCGGAGCCGGGCCACGGTCTCGGCGGGTGAACCGGCACGCGGATCGCACAGGCGCAGCCAGCTCAGGGCCCGGACCGATCCCTGAGCCCGCTCCGCCGACCGCAGCGCGCCGGTGATCTCGTCCAGCCGGGTGAGCGGTGCGCGGCGGACGTGTCCGACCCTGCGGTGGGTAAGCGCCGAGTCCACGGCGACGACCGCCTCGTCCCTCGGACCGCGCCGGAGGAGATCGGTGAGCGTGCGGGTGGGGGTGGTGAGCCGAAGCCCCTGCCGTTCCAGCACGTCTCCCGTGCTCAGCGGCAACCGGTGTACGCGTACGTCGCTGCTCGGGCGGCGGACGGTGAGCCGGGGGTCGATGAACTCCAGCGGCGCCGCACGGCCGTTCCCGGGCAACTCGATCCGCCAGAGAGCGGCCGCTGAACCGTGGCTCACGATCAGCCGGGGTTCGCGGAGCAGCACGGCCCGGAGGTGAGTGACCAGGTCCGGCTCCCGGCCCGGCTCGGCCCAGGCGCCCTGCCGCAGCCGGGTCCAGCCCTCTCCCCGCAGCGCACGCGTGAGCCTGCGCCGGGGCCAGCCGGCCTCGACGGCACGTGAGGTGAGGAGGACGCCGCTGTCCGCCAACGCCCTCAAGTCCCTTTGCTCCACGTGGGCAAGATCGCAGAATCGGTGATCTGCCGCTTGTGCTGTGGATAACTGGGACGGTCAGCCATCCGGCATGGGGGGAGTGGACCCTGGTCCGCGTGCGTGTGGCCCGGGCGGACGGCCATCGCATCCGTGTCGAGGTGGCGGACCCGGCCAGGCAGGCCCTACCCGTGTCCCTGCCCGGGGCGCTCGACGCCGAGAACGGGCGTGGCCTCGCCCTGCTGGACGCAGCCCCTTGAAAACACGACGGCCGCGACGGCTCCCCCTCGGCGCCGTCGCGGCCGGTCCCCCGTCGGTCTTTGGCTCAGGCGGGCTCGGACGTGATGTGGGTGTTGTCCGGAGACACGGTGTCGTCGGCGGCCACCGCCTCGGTGTCCGTGATGTGGGTGTTGAGCGGTGTGACGTCGGAGCCGGCCGCGGCGTCGGTGATGTGCGTGTTGAGCGGCTTGACCTCGGTGCCGGCCTTGGCGTCGGTGATGTGCGTGTTGTCCGGCGTGACGACCGGCTCGTCCTTGGTGATGTCGCTCATCAGGTGCTCCCCTTGGAGATTGCGTTGCAGCTGTGGCGGGCCCATCCGGACACTCCCCCGAGTGTGGCCGGATGGGCCGCTGGAGCCGCCCACTCTAGAACGCGAGTGCGGCGGTCTCACCGGCTGGTCCGTCTGCCCCCCGACACGACGGCCCGGTATCCATGAGACTGCCGTGGGGCGATAAACGATCGATGAACGCCGCGACAGCGCCCAGGTCAGGCGGCGGCGGCCGGTTCCAGGAGGGCTTGGACCTCCGCCGCCTCCGGGGAGTTCAGCCGTTCGTAGATCTCCAGGGCCTCGCGCCAGCAGACCTGGGCCCGGCCCGTGTGTCCGATCCCCTCCAACGCCTTCCCGAGTACGGTCAGCACGTTGCCGCGCCGCCATTCACCGCCGATCTCCCTGAGCGGTGTCAGGGCCATCTCGGCGTTGGCGGCGGCCTGGGCCGGTTGCTGGGCGAGCAGGTCCACCTCGGCGAGCCGGAAGAGGGTCATTCCTTCCCACAGGCGCTGCCTGCTGGCACGGAAGACGAGCAGGGCCTGACTCAGATGGGCGCTGGCATCGGCCAGTTGCCCGCTCTTGCCGAGAGCCAGCCCCAGGGCGTAGTGGCCGTTGGCCGACTTCAGGGAGTGCCCCAGCTCCTCGTACGTCTCGGTGCCCTCCCGTGCGAGATGGACCGCACTGTCTGCCCGGCCCGTCTGGAGATGCAGACGCGAGAGGTTGCACAGCGCCGCCGCCGCGCCGGAGAGGTCGCCACAGGCGCGGAAGTCCGCGATGGCACGCTCCAGGAATTCCTCTCCCTCGGCGTAACGACTCTGGTAGTACGCGAAGATCCCGAGGATGTTCGAGGCCCAGCAGCACGGCAGGGGATCGCCGGCGGCCTCCGACAGGGCGAGTGCCTGTCGTGCCTCCTCGTAGGCCTGGGTGAACTGCCCTGACCAGTTGCGTGCGTTGGCCAGTACCAGAATGGCCCGGCCTTCGGCCCGTGTGTCGGACGCGGCGTGCGAGGCGTCGCGCAGTGCTGTGCCGGCTGCCTCGTACTCCTTGAAGTTCGCGCCCGACTCCGCGAGGTCCACCGCCGCCCACAGCAGGTCGACGGCGCGCCGGAGCGTGGCCCCGCTGGAGGACTGCCGTACACAGGCCAGAAGCGGTACGGCCTCGGAGTAGAGCCAGTCCTGTGCCGCCCGGCGGTCGGTGAAGACCAGCCCGGACACGCCGGTCTTCTCCAGGTGATCCACCAGCCGATCCCCCGGCCGCTCCATCGCATACACCTGAGCCGCCGTAGCCAGATAGAAGTCCAGCAACCGCGACATCGCAGCCTCCCGCTCACTGGGCGGCTGTTCGTCCCGCTCCGCGCAGGCACGCGCGTAGAGCCGGACCAGATCATGGAACCGATACCGCCCAGGCGCCGCCGACTCCAGCAGCGACGTGTCCACCAGGGACTCCAGGAGGTCCTCGGTCTCCTCGACAGGCAGGTCCAGGACCGCAGCCGCAGCGGCCAGGGAGATGTCCGGGCCGTCCGCCAGGCCCAGCAACCGGAACGCCCGGGCCTGCGCCGACTCCAACTGCCCATAGCCCAGTTCGAAGGTCGCCTTCACCGCCAGGTCTCCGGCCTGCAGCTCGTCCAGCCGGCGGCGTTCGTCCGCCAGCTTCGCGGCCAGGACCGAGACCGTCCACGTTCGCCGGGCGGCGAGCCGGGACGCCGCGATGCGGATCGCCAACGGCAGGAAGCCGCAGGCCGCCACCACGTCCAGCGCCGCCTCCCGCTCCGCCGCCACCCGCTCCTCGCCGACGATCTTCGTGAAGAGGGCGAGGGCCTCCTCCGGGGACATCACGTCCAGGTCCACCAGGTGGGCGCCCGCCAGGTCGACCATGCGGACCCGGGACGTCACCAGGGCCGCGCAGCCCTCCGTGCCCGGCAGCAGCGGCCGCACCTGGGCCGCGTCCTTGGCGTTGTCCAACAACACGAGCACACGCCGTCCGTCGAGCACCGAGCGGTACAGCGCCGCCCGTTCGTCCAGGGAGTCCGGGATCGCCGAGTCCGCCGTGCCCAGGGCGCGCAGGAACGAACCCAGTACCGTCTCCGGCTCCGCCGGGCGGGGCCCCGCGCCCTGCAGGTCGACGTACAGCTGGCCGTCCGGGAAGGCGCCCCGCGCCCGGTGGGCCACGTGCACCGCCAGGGTCGTCTTGCCCACCCCGCCGATGCCGGCCAGCGCCGACACCGCCATCACCCGGCCCCCGGCGTCCGGGGACTCCGAGGCCGAGGACAGTACCTCGCTCAGTTCGGTCACGAAGGTCGCGCGGCCGGTGAAGTCCGGCACGGAGGCGGGGAGTTGGGCGGGGCGGACGGGGACCACCGCCGGCTCCGCCGCCGGGGACGACGGTTCCGCGAGCGCCGGGTCCGCCTGCAGGATGCGCTGCTGGAGCTCCCGGAGCCCCGGCCGCGGATCGACGCCCAGTTCCTCGGCCAGCAGGCGGCGGGTGTCGGCGTAGACCGCGAGAGCCTCCGCCTGCCTGCCGCTGCGGTACAGGGCCAGCATCAGCAGCTCGCGCAGCCGCTCACGCAGGGGATACGCGGCCGTCAGCGCCGTCAGTTCCGACACGGCCTCCGCGTGGCAGCCCTGCTCCAGGTCCATGTCCAGGCGGGACTCCAGCAGGCCCAGGCGCCACTCCTCCAGGCGGGCCCGCTGGGTCTCGGCGTACGGGCCGGGGACGCCGGCCAGCGCCTCGCCGTCCCATCTGCCGAGGGCCTGGTTCAGCAGCTCGCGAGCGCGGCACAGATCGCCGGCCGCCCGTGACTTCTCCGCCTCCGCCGCCAGCTCCTGGGCAGCGGTCAGATCCAGGGCACCCCCGGCCGGCACCCGCACCGCGTAACCGCCGGACTCGCTGACCAGCACGCCGGACGGCAGGATCTTGCGCAGGCGGGAGGCGTACGTGCGGACGGCGGCCAGGGCCTGCGACGGGGGCTCGGGGCCCCAGAGGGCGTCGATCAGCTCCGCGGCCGTCGCCGTACGGCCCTCGCGCAGCAGCAGGGCGGCCAGCAGGGCGCGCTGCTGGGGCGAGCCCGTGCCGATCTGCTCCGCGCCGCGCCAGGCCCGCACCGGACCGAGCACGCCGAACCGCAGCGCCTCCGGCTCCGTGACGGTCTCGGAGCCGGGACGCCGCTGCTCAGGCACTCGCGGCCCACCGTCCATGCGTTCGTCCCCCTCGGCATCACGAACAACCCCGTCAGTTTGCCTTGTTCCGGGCGGTTCCGTCAGCCGTGGGAGACGCCGATCACAGGGCGGCGCGTCTGAGTACACAAACCCCTCACACCTCACTCCACAAAGCCCTCACACCCTCTTCGCGGACAGCGGTGCGGGCATGCGGCCGGACACAGTAGCTGACGATCCGTCAGATCGGCGCTACCGTGAGGCCCATGGAGACCACACAGTTCCCGCTGATCATCTCCGTCGACGACCACACCGTGGAGCCCGCCGCCGTCTGGCAGGACCGGCTGCCGAGGAAGTACCTGGACGTCGGGCCCCGGATCGTGCGCGCCCCCGTGAAGGAGATGACCTTCCTGGGCGGGCGCTTCCGGCCCGTCATGGGCGAGCCCGGCGGTACGGACGGGCCGCTCGGCGACTGGTGGGTGTACGAGGATCTGCGCCGGCCCCTCACCCGCCTCGACACCGCCGTCGGCTACGACCGGGACGAGGTCAGGCTGGAGGTGATCACGTACGAGCAGATGCGGCCGGGGTCGTACGACGTGGCCGCCCGGCTCGCCGACATGGACGTCAACCACGTCCAGTCCGCCGTCTGCTTCCCGACCTTCCCCCGCTTCTGCGGACAGACCTTCTCCGAAGCCGCCGACAAGGAACTCGCCCTGCTGTGCGTGCGCGCCTACAACGACTGGATGGTGGAGGAGTGGTGCGGGCCGAAGGCGCGGGGCCGGCTGATACCGCTCACCCTCGTACCCCTGTGGGACGCCGAGCTGGCCGCGGCTGAGGTGCGGCGGAACGCCGCGCGCGGCGTGCGGGCCGTCGCCTTCTCCGAGATACCCCCGCACCTCGGGCTGCCGTCCGTCCACTCCGACGACTGGGACCCGTTCCTCGCGGCCTGCGACGAGACCGGCACGGTCGTCGCCATGCACATCGGCTCCAGCAGCCGGATGCCCTCCACCTCCGCCGACGCCCCGCCCGCCGTCGGCTCCACCATCACCTTCGCCAACTGCTGCTTCTCGATGGTGGACTGGCTGATGAGCGGCAAGTTCGAGCGGTTCCCGAACCTGAAGGTCATGTACGCCGAGGGCCAGATCGGGTGGATCCCGTACATCCTCGAGCGCGCCGACGTGGTGTGGGAGGAGAACCGGGGCTGGGGCGGGGTCGCCGACAAGGTCACCCGGCCGCCGTCCGAGACCTTCGCCGGGCACGTCCACGGCTGCTTCTTCGACGACGCTTTCGGGCTCAGGAACCTGGACGCCATCGGGCTCGGCAACGTCCTGTACGAGACGGACTACCCGCACTCCGACTCCACCTGGCCCAAGTCCCGCGAGGTCGGCGAGGCGCAGATGGGACACCTGCCGGCGGAGGTGGTCGAGCGGATCGTACGCGGCAACGCCATCGACCTGCTCGGGCTCACCCCCGAAGGGCTGTGGCGGTGAGTGCGCTGGCCTACGGCGTCCAGCTGCCCGTCCAGGCGCAGAGCCCCCTGTTCGCCGAGGGCTGGGAGGCCGGGGCCGGACCGGAGGACCTGGTGGCCGTAGCCCGGGCGGTGGATCGTGCCGGCTTCGCCTACCTCGCCGCCTGCGACCACGTGGCCGTCCCGCGCCGCCTCGCCACGGCCATGAGCACGGTCTGGTACGACCCGGTCGCCACCCTCGCCCACCTCGCCGCCGTGACCGAGCGGGTGCGCCTGCTCAGTCATGTGGCGGTCGTGGGGCTCCGCCACCCCCTCCTCACCGCGAAGCAGTACGCCACCCTGGACCGCCTCTCCGGCGGCCGGCTGATCCTCGGGGTCGGCGCCGGGCACGTACCGGAGGAGTTCGAGGCGCTCGGCGCGGACTTCGAGCGGCGGGGGGCCGTGCTGGACGAGACGATCGACGCGCTCCGGGCCGCCCTCGGGCCGGAGGAGTTCCCCGAGCACCACGGGAAGTTCTACGACTTCGGCGGGCTGGGGCAGCGGCCGCGGCCCGTGCAGGCGGACGTCCCGCTGTGGGTCGGCGGCTCCTCGCCCGCCGCCGTACGCCGGGCCGCGCTGAAGGGCGACGGCTGGCTGCCGCAGGGGGACCCGCGCGAGCGGCTGCCCGCACAGATCGCCCGGCTGCGGCGGTTGCGCGAGGAGGCGGGCGCCGCGGGCCCGTTCACCGTCGGCGCGATCGCCGAGCCGCTGTACGTCGGGCGGGCCGGCTGGGACGTCGGTCGGCGCACCCGTACCGGGACGCCGGAGGAGATCGCCGAGTCGCTTCGGGCCTACCGGGCGATGGGCGTGGACCAGATCCAGGTGCGGTTCCGCAGCCGGAGCCGGGCCGAACTCATCGACCAGATCGAGCTGTTCGGGGCGGAGGTCGCACCCCGGCTGGCATGAGGAGGCAGGACTTCCATGGGCAAACTGGACGGGCGGGTCGTCATCGTCACCGGGGCGGCGCGCGGGCAGGGCGAGCAGGAGGCGCGGCTCTTCAGGGCGGAGGGCGCGCGGGTGGCCGTCGCCGACGTGCTGGACGACCAGGGGGAGGCCCTGGCCAAGGAGATAGGCGCGTTGTACGTCCATCTCGACGTCGGCACCGAGGAGGGCTGGCGGGAGGCCGTGGCGGCGACCAAGGCGTCGTACGGGCACATCGACGGGCTGGTGAACAACGCGGGGATCCTGCGCTTCAACGCGCTCGTGGACACCCCGCTGGACGAGTTCATGCAGGTCGTGCAGGTCAACCAGGTCGGCTGCTTCCTCGGCATGAAGGCGGTGGCGCCCGAGATGGCCGACGGCGGGACCATCGTCAACACCGCCTCCTACACGGCCATGACCGGCATGGCGGCCGTGGGCACGTACGCCGCGACCAAGCACGCCGTGCTGGGGCTGACCCGGGTGGCCGCGCTGGAGCTGGCGGGCCGGGGCATCCGGGTCAACGCGATCTGCCCGGGCGCCATAGACACCCCGATGTCCAACCCGGCGCGACTCGACCCGGACGCCGACCCGGAGGAGATGAGCCGGGCCCTGCACGAGCTGTACCGCAAGCTCGTGCCGCTCGGGCGGGTCGGGCAGCCGGAGGAGGTGGCGCGGCTGGCGCTGTTCCTCACCTCGGCGGACTCGTCGTACATCACCGGGCAGCCGTTCGTGATCGACGGCGGGTGGCTGGCGGGGGTCACCGTCGTCTGACGCGGTTACCTGACAGTCCATCAGGTATTGACCCGTCGGGCGGGCGGTGCGACAGTCGAGCAAAACTGACGATGTGTCAGAAACTCAATGACCGGGGACGGTGAACGGCCTTGGAATTCGGGCTCTTTGTACAGGGATACGTGGGCAAGCGCGCCGAGACCGACCCGCTGGCCGAGCACAAGGCACTGATGGAGGAGACCGAGTACGTCATCCAGGCGGACAAGTCCGGCTTCAAGTACGCCTGGGCCTCCGAGCACCACTTCCTGGAGGAGTACTCGCACCTGTCGGCCAACGACGTCTTCCTCGGCTACCTGGCCCACGCGACCGAACGCATCCACCTGGGATCCGGGATCTTCAACCCGCTCGCCCAGGTCAACCACCCGGTGAAGGTCGCCGAGAAGGTCGCCATGCTGGACCACCTCAGCGAGGGCCGTTTCGAGTTCGGCAGCGGGCGGGGGGCCGGCAGCCACGAGATCCTCGGCTTCCTGCCCGGCATCACCGACATGAACTACACGAAGGAGATCTGGGAGGAGACCATCGCCGAGTTCCCGAAGATGTGGCTCCAGGACGAGTACGCCGGCTTCCAGGGCAAGCACTGGCAGCTGCCACCGCGCAAGGTCCTGCCGAAGCCGTACGGGAAGTCGCACCCGGCGATGTGGTACGCGGCCGGCTCCCCGCCGTCGTACGCCATGGCCGCGAAGAAGGGGCTCGGCGTGCTCGGCTTCAGCATCCAGAAGGTCTCCGACATGGAGTGGGTGCTGGAGCAGTACAAGACGGCGGTCGTGAACGCCGAGCCGGTCGGGGACTTCGTCAACGACAACGTGATGGTGACGACGACCGCGATCTGCGCGCCGACGCACGCGGAGGCCATAGAGATCGCGGTGAACGGCGGGCTGCACTACCTCCCGTCGCTCGTCTTCCGGTACCACGACACCTTCCCCCGGCCCGAGGGTTTCCCCGTGTGGCCGGAGACGCTGCCCGCGTACACGCCGGAGTTCGTGGAGCTGCTCATCGAGGAGGAGCTGCTGATCTGCGGGGACCCGGACGAGGTGCTGCGCCAGTGCGAGCGGTGGGAGCAGGCCGGGGCGGACCAGCTGAGCTTCGGGCTGCCGGTGGGGGTGCCGAAGGAGGAGACGCTGCAGACGATCCGGCTGATCGGGGAGCACGTGATTCCCAAGATCGACACGGATCCCGTGCACCGGACTTCGCGGTTCCGGGCCGCGGCCGCCTCGTAGGCGCCGTCGCGGGGTGCGGGTCGTCTGTGGCTGGTCGCGCAGTTCCCCGCGCCCCTTTTTCCCTTCCGGAGTTGAAAAAGGGGGCCCCATGCTCGATCACGTCATCAAGGGTGCGACCGTCGTCGACGGCACCGGCGCGCCCGCCTTCACCGCCGACGTCGGCCTGCGCGACGGCCGGATCGCCGTCGTCGGCGCTGTCACCGAGGAATCCCGTACCACCGAGGACGCCACCGGTCTCGTCCTCTCCCCCGGCTTCGTCGACCCCCACACCCACTACGACGCCCAGCTCTTCTGGGACCCCTACGCCACGCCCTCCCTCAACCACGGGGTGACGACGGTCGCCGCCGGGAACTGCGGATTCACCCTCGCGCCCCTCAATCCCGCCCGCCCCGAGGACGCCGACTACACGCGCCGGATGATGTCCAAGGTGGAGGGGATGTCCCTGGTGGCGCTGGAGGAGGGGGCGCCCTGGAGCTGGCATTCCTTCGGGGAGTACCTGGACGCCCTCGACGGCCGGATCGCCGTCAACGCCGGTTTCATGGTGGGGCACTGCGCGGTGCGGCGGCACGTCATGGGGCCCGGGGCCACCGGCGGACAGCCCACCGAGGAGCAACTGGGCGCGATGCTGCGGCTGGTGCACGAGGCCATGGACGCCGGGGCCTGGGGGCTGTCCACCACGCAGTCCCGAACCCACTCGGACGGCGACGGGCAGCCGGTGGCCTCCCGGCACGCGCGGCCGGCGGAGCTGCTGGCGCTGTCGAAGGCCGTCGGAGAGCACGAGGGCACACAGATCGAGGCGATCGTCGCCGGGTGCCTGGACCAGTTCAGCGACGACGAGATCGATCTGCTGGTGGAGATGAGCGCGGCGGCCGGGCGGCCGTTGAACTGGAACGTGCTCACCGTCGACGCGGCCGTGCCCGAACGGGTGCCCCGGCAGCTCGGCGCGAGCGAGCGGGCCCGGAAGGCCGGCGGGCGGGTGGTGGCGCTCACCATGCCGATCCTCACGCCGATGAACATGTCCCTCGGCACGTTCTGCGCCCTCAACCTGATCCCCGGCTGGGGGCCCGTCCTCGGGCTGCCGGTGCCGGAGCGGATCGCCAGGCTCCGGGACCCGGCCGTCCGGGCGGACATGCTGCGCCGGGCCCAGTCCAAGGAGGCGGGCGTCTTCCGGCGGCTGGCGAACCTCGGGCGGTACGTCATCGGCGACACCTACAGCGAGGCCAACCGGGGCCTGACCGGCCGGGTCGTGCGGGACATCGCCGAGGAGCGGGGCCTCGACCCCTTCGCCTGCCTGGTGGAGATCTGCGCCCGGGACGATCTGCGGACGGTCCTGTGGCCGATGCCCACCGACAACGACCCGGCGTCCTGGGCCCTGCGCGCCGAGACCTGGCAGCACGAGGACGTGCTGCTCGGCGGCTCGGACGCGGGCGCGCACCTGGACCGGATGTGCGGGGCGCCGTACACCACCCGGTTCCTGGGGGACTGCCTGCGCGGCCGGAAGCTGGTCGGGCTGGAGCAGGCCGTGAAGATGCTGACCGACGACCCGGCCCGGCTCTTCGGGCTGCGGGAACGGGGCCGGGTGCGGGAGGGCTGGCATGCGGACCTCGTCCTCTTCGACCCGGAGCGCATCGACGCCGGCCAGGCCCGGCTGGTGCACGACCTGCCGGGTGACAGTCCCCGCCTGGACTCCAGGGCGATCGGGGTGCGGGCCGTGTGGGTCAACGGGGTCGAGGCGATCCGGGACGACGTGGTGAGCGGGGCCGTACCGGGAAGGGTGCTGCGGTCCGGGCGGGACACGCGGACGGTGAGCACACGGTGAGGGGCGAGCGGCTGTTCGTCGGCGGGGAGTGGGTCGAGCCGGACGGCGGGCACTACCCGGTGACCGACCCGGCCACCGAGGAGCCCGTCGGCCGGGCGCCGGAGGCCTCGCCGGAACAGGTGCGGGCGGCCTGCGCGGCGGCGCGGGAGGCGTTCGGGGCGTGGTCGCGGACCCGGCCCGAGGAGCGGGCGGCGGTGCTGGGCCGGGCGGCCGACATCATCCGGGAGCGGATGGGGCCGTACACCGAACTGGCCCGCGCCGAGACCGGGGCGACGACCGGGACCGCCCGGGCGATGCAGGTGGGGGTGGCCGCCGCCCGGTTCCGCCGGTACGCGAGCGTGGAGCCGGCCGAGTGGGCCGTCGCGCCGCAGATCAACGAGGCCGGCCCGATGGGGAGGGCGGCCGTGATGGGAGCCCTGGCGATACGGCAGCCCGTCGGGGTCGTCACCTGCATCACCTCCTACAACAACCCGTGGGCCAACCCGGCCGGCAAGGTCGCGCCGGCCCTGGCCATGGGCAACACGGTGGTCGTGAAACCCGCCCCGCAGGATCCGCTGTCCGTCTACCGGATGGCGGAGGCGCTGGAGGCGGCCGGGGCGCCGTCCGGGGTGGTGAACGTCGTCTCGGGCCGGGAGGTGGCGGTGGGCGAGGCGGCGGTCGCCTCCGCCGATGTCGACATGGTCAGCTTCACCGGGTCCACGGCCGTCGGGCGGCGGATCGCCGAGGTGTGCGGACGGGACATGAAACGCCAGCTGATGGAGCTCGGCGGGAAGGGCGCGGCGGTCGTGTTCGACGACGCCGACCTCGGCTCGGCCGTCCTGGGCATCGGCACCACCTTCTCCTTCTACAGCGGGCAGATCTGCACGGCACCGACACGGGTGCTCGCGCAGCGCGGGGTGTACGAGCGGCTCGTGGACCAACTGTCCGCCTATGCGAGGAGGGTGAAGGTCGGCGACCCGCGGGCCGCGGACACGGTCGTCGGGCCGGTGATCTCGGCGGAACACCGGGAGCGGATCGAGTCGTACGTCGAACTGGGTCGCAAGGAGGGTGCGTCGGTGATCGCGGGCGGGGAACGCCCCCCAATGGAGCGGGGGTTCTATGTGGCGCCCACGCTGCTGGCCGACTGCACGAACGACATGCGGGTGGCCCGGGAGGAGATCTTCGGGCCGGTGGTCGCGGTGATCCCCTTCGACGAGGAGGACGAGGCGGTGGCCCTCGCCAACGACTCCGACTACGGCCTCATCGACTACGTCTGGTCCGGCGACGTCGCCAGAGCCTTCCGCGTGGCCCGCCGGATGCGCGCCGGGGGCGTGGGGGTGAACACCGTGGGCCGCAACATGGAGGCCCCGTTCGGCGGCTTCAAGAAGAGCGGGGTGGGCCGCGACGTCGGCTCGTACGCCCTGCACGCCTACAGCGAGGTGCAGGCGATCGTGTGGCCGGGTTAGCGGGCCACCCGGCTCGCCGGTCGCCGCGGGCCGGGGGTTCCGGCAGGCCGGTGGCGCACCGGTTCAGGAAGCCGCCGAGCCCGTCGCCGGGGACGCTCGTGAGGTCGCCGGCCGGGTTCCGGTCCTCCAGCCGGGGCCTCGTGGCGTTCGGCGAGTGGGGGGACGGCGGAGGGGGCGGTGGTGAGCCGCACGCCCGCAGTGTTCCCGCGCTCACTTCTCCAGGTCCACCCGGATCGTCAGCAGGTCCGTGCCGAACGCCCGTACCGCCGTGCTGTTCAGGCGGGGCAGGGAGCGCAGGCGGGCCACGGGGTCGTCGTCGGGCAGGAGGTGGGCGGTGCCGTGGTGCCAGCGGCCGGCGATGCGGACGCGGACGCGTGGGTCGGCCTGGATGTTGCGGACGTACTGCGACTTGTGGCCGAACTCGGAGACCAGCCAGAAGGAGTCACCGACCTTGCGGCCGCCCACCGGGGTCCGCCGGGGCAGGCCGGAGCTGCGGCCGGTGGTCTCCAGAAGGGTCTGGAACGGCAGGCGCCGGTTGAGCGGGTTGGCGACGTGCCGTTGGAAGGCGGTCACCACGCGGTGCTTGCGGTCTGTGGGGGCTGACATGCCGGTCGCTCTCCTTGTCCGACGGCACGGCGTCGTGGCGGGATGGTGTGCCGTCTTGGTGCAGGGCGTGTGATCCCTGGACCGTCCAACGGCTGTCGCGTGTTAGCCTCCCCCGCGGTCGTGATCATTTCAACGGGGGAGCCTGATGGGCGCGTCTTCGGACGGCTACACGGTCAAGTCCGGGATGTCCGGACAGGCGAAGGAACTGGACGCCGCGGGCGACGACGCGGGCAAGATCCGCGAGGCGATCCAGCCCGGCATGTGCTACATGGACGACGCCCTCGGCGGCCCCGACGCCGCCGCGGCGTTCAACGCGTACGCCGCCGCCTGGGAGGCGGAGGCCAGGGCCCTGGAATCGGCGCTGCACGAACTGGCGGACAAGGTACGGCTGTCGAAGGGGGCGTACCACGGCAGCGACAGCCTCGTCGGCACGAGCGCCCACGGCGTGGCCGTCGGGGAGAGCCACCTCACCAGCACCATGCCCGCCCACGCCGGCCGCCCGTCGGCGCTGGCCGGTTACTGAGGGGCGGCCCATGACGGAGTCCACGGGCGACCGCAGCAGGCGGCTGGGCGAGCTGTGCAAGACCATTGCCTCCGCCGACAGCAAGAACGACCTGATCGACGCCATCAACGACGCGCTCGCCGTCTCCGCCCCGGCCGGCGACACGGCGACGCTGGAGTCCCTGGGCAAGCTGTACCAGAAACAGGACATCCACGACCTCTACCAGCGCATCGACAGGGTGGCCAAGAAGGGCCTGCCGGACGTCTGGGCCGGGAACACGAGTGTCCTCGCCTCGGACGCGGTGGCCGCCGCCGGGCGGGCCGCCGGGACGCTGGGCCGGGCCTGCTACGGCGGCGGAATGGCGCTGCTCACGTTCGCCGACGCCCTCAAGGACGCCCAGAGCCAGGACAGCGACGGGCGGGAGACGCTGCACGAGGCGCTCCGGACGCTCGGCGGCAAGGACGGCTGGTTCGACGAGCTCATCGAGTCCGACGCCGACAAGGCCGTCCGGCTGAACGCCCGTTCCCTCGCCTCCCTGGGCGCCGAGGACATGCACAAGGCCGCGATCGCCGCCGACGACGCCGCCCACGAGGTCGCCAGGGACCTGAACAGGTGGGTCTCCGAGGCACGCATGCGCAGGCTGGGCACGGGCAACCTGACCGCCGTCGACAAGCTGGTGCTGGCCGAGACCAGCGCCGTCGACGGCGACCCCGTGCTGAACGAGATCCTCACCGCGCACGACCTGGAGCGCGCCGGCCGGCGCATGGACCGGCTGAGCGCCGCCGACCGGGCCGCCATGGACCAGATGCTGGCCGGGTCCGGCAGCCCGCAGGAGCGGGCCTATCTGATGAAGGCCCTGGCCGCCGGGCACAGCGTGGCGGAGATCGAGCAGTTCCAGGGCAAGATCCGGGGCCACGACCCGGAGTGGCTGCGCAGGCACCTCACGCCCATCGTCACCGAGGTGGACAGCATGGACGACGAGGGCCTGGCCTCCGACGGCTCCAACAACAACAAGGACTACGTCACCTTCGACGGGCAGCGGTGGATCCAGGGCGGCGACGGCTCGGAGGGCACCTGCGTGGCCTCGTCCACCGTCACCGCCCGCGCCATGGTCGACCCCCTCTACGCCCTCGACCTCACGGGCGGCCGCAGCGGACAGGAGGACGACCCCGAGGCCTTCAAGCGGCGTCTGGTGGCCGAGCAGCACCGGCTGCACACGGAGGGGCACGGTGGTGACCACTGGGAGGGCATGGGCCCCGACGGGCAGGAGCACGTCGACGACACCACCATCGGTGCCGCCACCGGCGACGACTACCAGCGCCACGACCTGGACAGCGCCGCCGACCGCAAGGCGGTCCTGACCGATGTCGAGAAGGCGGTCGCGGACGGCCGGCCGGTCCCCGTCGACGTCCAGGGCAAGGACGGCGCCCACGCGATGACCGTCATCGGCCAGGAGGGCGACAAGCTGCAGATCTACAACCCCTGGGGCACGACGACCTGGGTCAGTGAGAACGACTTCATCAACGGACACATGGGCAAGGCAGCGGACAGTGGACTCAACGACGCGTACAGCGTGTACCTCCCGACGGCGAAGTAGGCGGAGCCCTCGGGGCGGGGCGGCGGGCGGCGCCGTCGCGGCGGGCGCGCTGCTCGTGCTCGTCGCCGGCTGCGGGTCGGGCACCGACGAGCCCGCCCCCGTCGCGCACCCCACCGACGAACCCCGCGTCACCGCGAAGGTCGGGGACCGCTTCACGCTCACCGTCCACGAGAACGCCTCCACCCGCGAGCACTGGTACCTGTCCGACCCCCGGCCCGACGCCGAGGTGGTCCGAGAGCGCGGGCGGCACAGCACCCCGGACTCCGGCGGCACGCACCCGGCCGGCGCCGGCAGCAGCCTCACCTTCACCTTCGAGGCCACCGGCAAGGGCAGCACCCGGATCGTGCTGACCCACTGCACGTTCGCCACCACCTGCGACGAGGACGGCGGCGGCAGCCCGGCCCCGGCGTCGACCGCACCGTACCGGCAGTCCGCGCCGAAGCGCGTCACCTACACCGTCACCGTCCGCTGAGCCGGCCGACACCACCGACACCGGAACATGAACCCCGTACCGAACCCCGCCCCGCAGCCCCCGGACCGCACCGACGACGAGCTGGCCCGGCTCGACATCTCCGTCCTGCTCCGCTACGGCCTCACAGCACCGCCCGGCCCCCGGCGCACCGCCCTGTTCGGCGACGGTGTCGCGGGCGCGGCCGTGCTGCTCGACCGCCTCGGCACCCAGCCGCGCTCGGTGGCCTTCCTCGCCGACACCGTCCGGGCCGGTGGCCTCGCCTACGCGGCCGGGCTCGCCGAGCCGCTGCCGCGCCCGGAGGCGACGGCCGTCGTACGCGACTGGCTGGCTGCCGCCACCGAGCTCGCGGCCGGTGTCGCCGCCGACGACACCGCCGCCCGCTGGCTGCGTGCCGTCGCGACGGTCATCGAAGTGCGGCAGCTGACGAGGGCCGCACGGAGCTGACCGTCCGCATGGGTCACGCTCCGCCGTGTGTGTGCCGCGTCCGCCCAGGCCCTGTCGTCGCACTCCCGCCTGTCCCGCGACGCCGTGCACGCACTCCCGTCGGCAGGGCCTGGCCGGCGCGGTCCGCCAGCCAGTTGCCGTGGAAGCCGAACGGCACCCGCGTGGGCAGGTGGATCGTGGCGACCGGCGGTGCGGCGAGGTCGTCGGCGTCCAGGACGACCAGGTCGCTGCGGTCGGCGGCGGCGTCGTACACGTAGGTGACGAGCCAGCCGCGGCCGCCGGGGGTGTCGTCGGCGGGGGCGAAGGCGGCCTCGCCGGGGGTGCGGCCGGGGCCGAAGTCGTGTGCGGTGGCGGCGCCGGAGGCCAGGTCGTAGCGGACCAGTGAGGTGCCGCTCGTCACGTGCCCGTGTCCGGCGGCGAGACCGGTCAGCCTGTCGTCGACGCGCGGGAACTCGCCCGCCCGGTCGTCGCACTGCTCCTCGTGGACCGCGCCGGTGGCCGGGTCGACCGTCCACTTCCACAGCACCGCCCGCTGTTCCCGCGTGCTGCCGTCCGCGTCGCGCCGCCACAGCTCCGGATAGCGCATCACGTGCAGCACGATGGTGCCGTCCGGCGCGTCGTGGGCGTTGAGGACGTGGAAGACGTAGCAGGGATCGACGGCGAACCAGCGGACCTCGCCGTAAGGGTCGTCGCGGCGCAGCACGCCGAGCCGGGCGCCGTACCCGTCGTCCCAGCCGTACGGCATCGTGCCGCCGGTCAGGGCGAGTTCGACGTCGAAGACCACCGGCAGATCCATGAAGACGACGTGCCCGGCGGTGAGCGCGAAGTCGTGCAGCATGGTCGGGCCGGGCACCTCGATGGGCCTGCTGAGCACCAGCTCGCCGGTGGCGTCGGCCCGGTGGTAGGTGAGGCGGGTGGGCTCCAGCATGCCGTAGCCGAAGAAGTGCAGTTCGCCGGTGGCGGGGCAGGTCTTGGGGTGGGCCGTCATCGCGGTGGTGAGGCGGCCGCCGAAGTCGTACGGGCCCTTGGTGTCCAGGTCGCAGGTGAGCTCGTAGGGCAGGGCGGTCTCGACCAGGGCGAGGGTGCGGCCGGCGTGCCGGACGACGTGGGTGTTGGCCGGTCCCGCGGTGAGGTCGCGGCGGCCCTGGGCGTCGTACGGCCGCGCCCCGTCGGTGAGCTGCGTGGTGCGGACCCACCGGTTGCGGTAGGAGACGGCCCGTCCGCCCTCCAGGCGGACACCGTGGACCATGCCGTCGCCGAAGAACCAGTGCCCGGAGGCGGCGTCGGCCGGGTTCGGGCCGTTGCGCAGGTACCAGCCGTTCAGTTCGGGCGGGATCGTGCCGGTCACCGGCAGGTCGTGCGCGGTGCGTTCCTCGGTGACCGGGGCGTAGTTGCCGGAGAGGTGCCTCGGAGCGGTGTTCACCGGGCCACCTGCCCGGCGGCCCGGGCCTTCGCCTGGACGTGGGCGACGTAGCGGACGGTGAAGACCATCGGGACGACGAAGCCGGCGATCTGGACGGCGGTCGCGGGCGTGGAGTGGGCGTTCCCGGCGTGGGCCAGCACGGCGAGGACGACGGCGGTCATGACGAAGGCGGCGGTCCACACGGACGTGATGACGACGTTGACCCGGACGAAGGGCTTCAGGTCCCAGAACTCGCGGGGCGTGGTGCGCTTGGCGATGCCCAGGGTGAAGGGTCGGCCGACGGCGAGCGAGAGCCCGGCGATGACGGCGAGGGTGCCGGAGGAGAGGGCCGCGGAGTAGGCGTGGACGCCCGAGTGCGGGTCGGCGAAGGCGATGCCCGCGAGGACCGCGAAGAAGACCGCCGAGCCGGCCTCGATGACGAGGGCGTCGAAGCCGGCTCCGGCCCGCCTCTGCTGGGCGATGATCGCCGCGGCCACCACCAGGGCGGCCAGGGCGCCCCACTGCCAGTCCCCGGAGGGGACGACGGCGAAGACGATCCACGGCAAGAACGTGCGCAGGTACGACATGGGAGTCCCCCGGTCGAGTCATGGTTCCTGTTTCGACATGTCGAAACTAGAAGGTCGCCACTCGACATGTCAACAGTGGAAGGTAGGGTGGGGGTCATGAGCCTCAGACACGCACTGCTCGGTCTGCTCTCGGACCGTCGCGCGAGCGGCTACGACCTGCTGAAGACGTTCGAGACCTCGCTGGCCAACGTCTGGCCGGCGACGCAGAGCCAGATCTACACCGAGCTGACCAAGCTGGCCGGCTCCGGGCTGATCGCGGTGGCCGCCGAGGGCCCGCGCGGCCGCAAGGAGTACGAGATCACCGACGAGGGCATGGCGGAGCTGCGCCACTGGCTCACCGAGGTGGCGCCCCAGCCCGTCATGCGCAGCGACGTCCTGCTGCGGGTGTTCTTCCTCGGCGTGCTCCGGCCCGAGCAGGCGCGCGACTACCTGGCCGTCCTGGCCGAGATGTCCGAGGAGGGACACGAGAGGCTGCGGCGGCTCGCCGGCTCCATCGACTGGGACGACGGCAACCTCTCGGTCTACGGCCGCATCGCGCTGGAGTACGGCCTGCGCTTCAACGCGATGCGGCGGGAGTGGGCCGAGTGGGCGGCCGGGCAGCTCAGGTAGCGCCGAGGAAGACCGGGTTGGTGAAGGCGGCCAGTGCGCCCGGCACCGGCCCGGCCGCCGTCTCGTGCCGCAACTCGGCGCGTACGTACGCCGCGTAGGCGGGCGTCGTGCGCCATTCGACCGTGCCCGTGCCCGACACCGGCAGCGGATCGCTGGTGAACAGCACGCCCTGGTCGGTGACGAACCGCACCGAGCAGCGCGGGGCACCCGAGACCTCCAGCCGGACGGTCACCGGGGCGTCGGCGGCCACGGCCAGCCGCTCGCCGATGCCCGCCTGCTGCCCGCGCCCGCCCGTCACCGTGAAGGCGAGGGTCACGTTCTTGGACTCGGCCACGTAGGAGCGTCCCGCTCGGATGCCCTCCTGGATCGCCTCCCGGGTCAGGTCGTCGGCGAGGACGACCGTCTGGGACATGCCGACGGCGTCCGGGTCGCGGTGGGCGTCGCTGTTGCCCATCGCCGGGAGCCAGGGCCGCCCCTGCCGCACCGAGGCGACGAGCTGGTTGTCCCACTCGGCCAGCGTCACCTCGTCGTCCGGCGTGTAGGGGCCGTTCCACACCTCCACGGCGTCCGCCTCGGCGAAGCCGAACTTCCAGCCGCAGCCGACACAGGTGGCGTGCGGGTGGGCGGGCACGACCAGGCCGCCGGCGCGGCGGATGTCGCGCGCGAAGCGGCCCCAGCGGTTGTCCCGCGCCCGGTAGCGCCAGTCCACGAAGGTGCCGGGCTCGGTGCCGAGCGCCACCACGTGCCCGTTCCGGGTCGTGATCTCCTCGCCGAGCATGATCAGCAGGTCGTCGCCCGCCTGGTCCGCCCAGTGGGGGTGGGCGGAGTGGGTGTTGTGGTCCGAGGAGTTGATGAAGTCCAGGCCCGCCGCCCGCGCGAGGGCCGCGATCTCGGCCGGGGTCCGGCGGCCGTCGGAGTACCAGGAGTGCAGATGGCAGTCGCCCCGGTACCAGGCCCGGCCCCGCCCCTTGGCCCGGGAGGGCGGGTACACCGGCCGCGGGGTCTCGCCCGCCTCGCCGTAGGCCAGCGTGATGGTCAGCTCGTACGTCAGCCCCTGGGGCGCCACCGTGTAGGGGCCCAGCGCGACGTACCAGGTGCCCTGCCGCACCGGGCCGGGGATGTATCCGGGAGTCGCGTCGTCGGCGCGGACGAAGAACTCCGTGCGCGCCCCGCCCGACCAGCCGCGGAATCCCCGTCCGCCCAGCTCGGTGCCGCGTTCGTCGAAGAGACCGATGTCCAGTGCGTTGCCCTGGGTGCCGGCCGGGACCGAGGGCTTGTCGTAGGTGTAGGAGACCTTGATCTCCCGTACGCCGGTGGGGACTTCGACCGGTACGTACACGAAGTCGGGGGAGCCGGGCGGCAGGGTTCCGCGTACCGTCCGCGTCTGAAGGCCCTGCCCGTCCGCCGCTGCGAAGCTCACGCTTCCCAACGTAAGGGCAGCGGCGGCGCCCGTCACGAACAGCGCGCGTCTGCCGATGCCGTGAGCCTGATCGTGCGTGTCTTCAGCCATGGTGGTCACTGTCCCGTCCGGGTGTGAACTCCCGTGAAAGAGCGGGCGATTGGTGTACGACCAGGCGTCGTGCGACCGACGTCCACGGGGGGTCGCGGGACAATGCCGACCAGTCGGTATGGACAAGGGAGGTCCGGCCCGGTACAGATGGGCCATGCGTATCGCCGTCACCATCTTCCTCACCGACGAGACCGTCACGCCGGTGCGACTCGCCCGCGAGCTCGAGCAGCGCGGCTACGCCGGCCTCTACCTTCCCGAACACACCCACATCCCGGTGGAACGGGCGACGCCGTACCCCGCCGGCGGTGACCTCCCCCGGGAGTACGGCCGCACCCTCGACCCCTTCGTCGCCCTGGGCCAGGCCGCTGCCGTGACCGAGCGGCTGACGCTCGGCACCGGCATCACCCTCCCCGCCCAGCACGACCCCATCGCCCTGGCCAAGCAGATCGCCACCCTGGACCACCTCTCCGGCGGCCGCTTCACCCTCGGCCTCGGCTACGGCTGGAACGTCGAGGAGGCCGCCGACCACGGGGTGAAGTGGCGCGACCGCCGGGACCTGGTCCGGGACCGGGTGCGGCTGATGCAGGCCCTGTGGTCCGAGGAACCGACCGCCTACGACGGCGCGTTCGGGAGCGTGCGGGCCAGCCACGCCCACCCCAAGCCGGTGCGAGAACCGCGCGGCCGGGTCGTCGGCCCGCGCACCCTGGTCGGCGGTGCCGCGGGGCCGAAGCTGTTCGCGCACATCGCCGAGTACGCCGACGGCTGGCTGCCGATCGGCGGCCGGGGGCTCACCGAGTCCCTCCCGGTGCTGCGCTCGGCCTGGACGGACGCGGGCCGCGACCCGGCCGCACTCCAGGTCGTCCCGTACGCGGTCCTTCCCACACCCGGCAAGCTCGCCCACTACGCCGAGCTGGGCATCGAGGAGGTCGTCCTGCAGCTGCCCCCGGCGGGGGAGACGGAGGTGCTGGGAGTGCTGGACGCATACGCCGAGTACCTGTAGGCGGGGGCGGCGCAGCGCACTTGAGGGACGCGGGACGGCGCCGGCACGCGCCTCCGCCCCGTGGGCGCGACCAGCCCGAACGGACTCGCAGCCACCCGCGATCCGAAGGCCCCGGCCTCGCGGGACCGCCGGAACTCAAACGTATGGTTGAAGGATGACGACTTCCGCGACCCCCGGAACCGGCCCGACCGAGAACTCCATGCGTCGCGCCCTCAAACGCGCCCGGGACGGCGTCGCCCTCGACGTCGCCGAGGCGGCGGTGCTGCTCCAGGCCCGCGGTGAGGCCCTGACCGATCTGGCCGCGTCCGCCGCCCGGGTGCGCGACGCGGGACTGGAACAGGCGGGCCGGCCCGGGGTCATCACGTACTCGAAGAGCGTCTTCATCCCCCTCACCCGGCTGTGCCGGGACAAGTGCCACTACTGCACGTTCGTGACCGTGCCGGGCAAGCTGCGCCGGGCCGGGCACGGAATGTTCATGTCCCCGGACGAGGTGCTGGACATCGCCCGCAAGGGCGCCGCCCTCGGCTGCAAGGAAGCCCTCATCACCCTCGGCGACAAGCCGGAGGACCGCTGGCCGGAAGCGCGCGAGTGGCTGGACGCGCACGGCTACGACGACACCATCGCCTACGTCCGCGCCGTCTCCGTGCGCATCCTGGAGGAGACGGGCCTGCTGCCCCACCTCAACCCGGGCGTGCTGTCCTGGACGGACTTCCAGCGGCTCAAGCCGGTCGCGCCGTCCATGGGCATGATGCTGGAGACGACCGCGACCCGGCTGTGGTCCGAGCCCGGCGGCCCGCACCACGGCTCCCCGGACAAGGAACCGGCCGTACGCCTGCGGGTCCTGGAGGACGCGGGCCGCTCCTCGGTCCCCTTCACCTCGGGCCTGCTCATCGGCATCGGCGAGTCGTACCAGGAGCGGGCCGAGTCGCTCTTCGCGCTCCGCAAGATCTCCCGGGCCTACCACGGCATCCAGGAACTGATCATCCAGAACTTCCGCGCCAAGCCGGACACGGCGATGCGCGGCATGCCGGACGCCGAACTGGACGACCTGGTCGCCACGGTGGCCGTGGCCCGGCACATCATGGGCCCCTCCGCCTGCCTGCAGGCCCCGCCGAACCTGGTCGACTCCGAGTACGAGCGGCTGATCGGCGCCGGCATCGACGACTGGGGCGGGGTGTCGCCCCTGACCATCGACCACGTCAATCCCGAGCGCCCCTGGCCGCAGATCGAGGAGCTCAGCGAACGCTCCCGGGCGGCGGGCTTCGACCTGCGCGAACGCCTCTGTGTCTACCCGGAGTTCGTGCGCCGCGGCGAGCCCTGGCTGGACCCGCGGCTGCGCCCGCACGTCGCCGCGCTGGCCGACCCGGAGACGGGCCTGGCCCTCCCGGACGCCATCGTCGAGGGCCGCCCGTGGCAGGAACCGGAGGAGGCCTTCGTCCCGACCGGCCGCACCGACCTGCACCGCACGATCGACACCGAGGGCCGCGGCGCCGACCGGCGCGACGACTTCGACGAGGTGTACGGCGACTGGGAGGCGCTGCGTGAGGCCGCCGCGCCCGGTATGGCGCCGGAGCGCATCGACACGGACGTACGGCAGGCGCTGGCGACCGCGGCCGACGACCCGACGAGGCTGACCGACGCCGAGGCCCTGGCCCTGCTGCACGCGGACGGGCCGGCGCTGGACGCGCTGTGCCGGGTGGCCGACGACGTGCGCAGGGCGGCGGTCGGTGACGACGTGACGTACATCGTCACCCGCAACATCAACTTCACGAACGTCTGCTACACCGGCTGCCGCTTCTGCGCCTTCGCCCAGCGGCGCACGGACGCCGACGCGTACACCCTCTCCCTGGAGCAGGTCGCCGACCGGGCGCAGCAGGCCTGGGACGTGGGCGCGGTCGAGGTGTGCATGCAGGGCGGCATCCACCCCGACCTGCCCGGCACGGCGTACTTCGACATCGCCGAGGCGGTGAAGTCCCGCGTCCCCGGCATGCACGTGCACGCCTTCTCCCCGATGGAGGTGGTGAACGGCGCGACACGCACCGGCATGTCCGTCCGGGAGTGGCTGACGGCCGCCAAGGAGGCGGGCCTGGACACCATCCCGGGGACGGCGGCGGAGATCCTGGACGACGAGGTCCGCTGGGTGCTGACCAAGGGCAAGCTGCCGGCGGCCACCTGGATCGAGGTCATCACGACGGCCCACGAGCTGGGCATCCGCTCGTCTTCGACGATGATGTACGGCCATGTCGACCAGCCCCGTCACTGGCTGGGCCACCTGCGCACACTGGCCGGGATCCAGCGCGAGACGGGCGGCTTCACGGAGTTCGTGACGCTGCCGTTCATCCACACGAACGCGCCGGTCTACCTGGCGGGTATCGCGCGTCCCGGCCCCACCACGCGGGACAACCGGGCGGTGACGGCCATGGCCCGCCTCCTCCTCCACCCCTGGATCCCCAACATCCAGACAAGCTGGGTCAAACTGGGCACGGAGGGTGCGGCGGAGATGCTCCGCTCGGGAGCGAACGACCTGGGCGGAACCCTGATGGAGGAGACGATCTCCAGGATGGCCGGCTCCTCCTACGGCTCGTACAAGTCGGTCCGCGACCTGGTGGCCGTGGCCGAGGCGGCCGGGCGCCCGGCGAAGCCCCGCACCACGCTCTACGGCGAGGTCTCCGCGGAGCGGCAGCGGGCGGCCGAGGCGTCCGACGGGCACCTGCCGGAACTGCTGCCGGTCCTGGACTGAGTACGATGATCCGACCCCGTACCTGAGACGGGGCCCCGTAGCGGAGGAGATGCGTACCCGTGGCTGCCCGACTGCCCTCGTGGGCCTGGGTCACCGGCCTGACGGCGGGGGCGACCGCCGCCGTCGTCGCCCTCGCCGTACAGGCGGACCACGGGCCGCACCCCACGGCCGCCGTGGCGAGCCCCGGCGCCTCGGCCTCCGCGGGCGCCCACGCGTCCACGGCCCCGAAGCCCTCGGCCCCGGCGGCCCTGCCGGCCGCGTCGGGTCAGGGCCGCCGGATCGTCTACTCGGTCGGCGGGAAGCGGGTGTGGATGGTGGACGCGACCGGGAAGGCGACCCGTTCGTTCACGGTGTGGCCGGGCACCGTGAGTCCGGAGCCCGGCCGCTACTCGATCACCGATCGCGGCCAGTCCCCCCTCAAGGGGTCGGACGGCGTCGAGATCGAGCACATCATGTACTTCGCCAGGGTGTCGGGTGTGTCCATAGCCTTCTCCAACGCCCTCGACGGCTCCTCGCCGCCGCCCGTGAACGGCCGGAAACTGGGCGGCATCCGCCTCCACAAGGAGGACGGAGCCGCGCTGTGGTCCTTCGGCGTCAAGGGGACGACCGTGACGGTCGTCAGATAGCCGTCTCCCTGCGGGCGGGCAGCTGGTTGACGATCAGGGCGACCCCGCTGAGCGTGAAGATCCGGGTGGCGGCGTCCAGCCCGTTCCAGGTCTTGGACTGCCACATCGAGAACCACTCACCGCCGATCGCGATGAACCCGGCCCCGAACAGCAGCAACAGCATCAGCAGCCCGTAGGTGGAAACCCGCCGGGCGAGGTCGTCGTCCTTGCGCCGCGCCCACAGGTACGTGCCCCAGATCAGCACCAGGGCGGCCACCGTCTCCCACACGATGATCAGGACGTAGGCGGTGTCCTGCAGCGCGGTACTGGTGACGGCCCGCCACATCAGGTTGTCGTCCTTGAAGGTCGTGTCCATCGCCAGCACATGCCGTACGAACTGCTGGTTCGTCCCGAAGTCGGTGATGTTCCCGAGGGAGACCAGGGCGATGTAGAGGGCGAGTATGCCGGTGAGCACACCGGCGGCGAGGCCGAGGCCGGTGTGACGCGTGGGGGTGGTGGTCATGGCTGAATTCTCCCCTGCCCAGGGCCCGGTTATCGCGTGGGCATTGCGCCAGAATGAGAACACGGGCTGCGGGAGGGGCACACGGATGGCGCAGGCACGGCCGTCGATGCAGGAGCTGATCGGACGCCGAAGGCGGGCGGGTTTCGTCGGCCGCGGCGACGAACGGGCGGCGTTCCGGGCCAACTTGGACGTGCCGCCCGAGGACGAACGCCACCGCTTCCTCTTCCACGTCCGCGGCAACGCCGGCGTCGGAAAGACCTTCCTGATCAGGGAGTTGGAGCAGGTCGCGCGGGAACGCGGGGCGCTGACCGCGTATGTGGACGAGGGCGCCGGGAGCGTGCCGGAGGCGATGGCGGCGATCGCCCGCCAGCTCGGTCAGCAGGGCCACAGATGCAAGGAGCTGGAGCGGCTGCTGGCCGCCTACCGGGAGCGGCGGCACGAGGCCGAGGCCGCCCTCGCCCTCGACCCGGAGGCGGCACCGCGTCCGTCGGCGGCCTCGCTGGCCGCGGCGCGGGCCGGGCTCGTCGGACTCGGCATGGTGCCGGTGGTCGGCCCGTTCGCGGGAGCCCTGGACGCGGACCGACTCGCCCAGGGCGCCGACCGCTTGCGCGCGGGCCTCAGCGCACGGCTGCGCAACCAGGAGGACGTGCACCTGGTGCTGTCGCCGGAGCGGGCGCTGACGCCGGCCCTGCTGGACGAACTCGCCGCCACCGCCTCCGCCGCACCGTGGGTCGTCCTGTTCTTCGACACCTACGAGCGCACGGGCCGGTTTTTGGACGGCTGGCTGCACGAGATCATGACGACGGACCGGTACGGCACCCTGCCGGCCAACGTCGTCCTGGTGACCGCCGGACAGCTCCCGCTCGCCCCGGCCCGCTGGGCCGGATTCGCGGACTTCGTGGCGGACGTGCCGCTCGGTCCGTTCACGGAGGCGGAGGCGCGCGGACTCCTCGCGGACAGGGGCGTCCGGGACGAGCCGGTCGTCGCCGAGGTGCTGCGGCTGACCGGGGGCCTGCCGGTGCTCGTCTCGACGCTGGCCGAGACCCGCCCCGCCGACCCGCGGGACGTGGGCGATCCCAGCGGCACGGCCGTGGAGCGGTTCCTGAAGTGGGAGCAGGATCCCGTGCGCCGGGCCACCGCGCTGGCCTGCGCGCTGCCTCGCACCCTGGACGCGGACGTGTTCCGGGCCGTGGTCGAGTGCCCGGAGGAGGAGTTCGACGCGCTGTACGCGTGGTTGCAGGGCATGCCGTTCGTCAGCGGGCGCGGGGACCGGATGCGGTACCACGATCTCGTCCGGGCGCCGATGCTGCGCCTGCAGCGCCGGCAGTCCCCGAGGGGCTGGGCCGAGCGGCACCGGCGGCTCGCGCGGACCTTCACGCGGTGGCTCGGGGAGACCGAGGCGGCGCTGGAGCCGGGGGAGTCCTGGAAGGAGGAGGACTGGCGGGAGCTGCGCCTGGCCGCGTCCTACCACTTCCTGTGCGCCGATCCCCGGAGCGCCCTGCCCACCGTCCTGGCGGACCTCGTCACCGCCTGCGACCACGGGGACGAGGTCCTGTGGCGCTGGGTGCGGCTGCTGGTCGAGGCGGGCGAGGACGCGGGCGCGCGGAACCTGGAGAGCTGGGGCAGCGCGCTGGCGGAGGCCTTCGCGGCGGACGCGGTCGCCGGGGTGGCGGCCGTGCTGCTGGACCGGGCGCGGAGCGAGGAGCCGTGGCGGGCGACGGCGTGCGCGGTGCGGGGTGACGCCCTGGCACGGGCCGGCGACCAGCAGGGTGCCCTGGACGAGTACGACCGTGCCCTCGCACTCGACGCCTCCCTGGTGCGGGCCCTGCGGGGCAAGGTCCTGGCGCGCAGCGCGCTCGGCGACTACCGGGCGGCCCTGGAGGACCTGCGCCGGGTGCTGGAGCTGGAGCCGGACAACCCGTACAACCTGTTCCTGCGCGGCGAGCACCTGCGGATCCTGGGCCGGTACGAGGAGGCGCTGGCCGACCTCGACCGCGGGATCCGGCTCGACCCCGGCCAGTCCTTCGCCTGGGCCTCCCGGGGCGCCGCCCGCCTCGCCCGCGGGGAACTGGACGAGGCGCAGGCCGATCTGAACCGGGCGCTCGAGCTCAATCCCGACTACGCGTGGGCGCTCGCCCGGCGGGCCCGGCTGTGGCGCGCCCGCCGGGACCGGAACCGGCAGCTCGCCGACCTGGAACGGGCCCTCGCCCTGCAGCCGGACTGGGCCTGGGGCCGCTGCGAACGCGGTGACGCGCTCCGGGCGGCCGGCCGGGACGAGGAGGCCCTCCTCGACTACGACCGGGCGCTCGCCCTGGACCCCGACTACGCGTCGGCGTACGCGAGCCGCGGGGCCTCGCAGGCCAACCTCGGCCGTCTCCAGCAGGCCCTCGCCGACCTCGGACACGCCCTGCGGCTCAACCCGGTGTACGTGTGGGCGCTGGAACGGCGGGCGGAGGTGCACCGCAGGCTCGGTGCGGACGACCTGGCCGAGGCGGACGAGACCCATGCCGCCCGGCTGTCGGCCCCGGTCCCTCCACCCCCGCGCCACCACCCCTCCTCCGTCAACTGACCGACTCCCCGACCACGACGGGCCGCACCTTGGCCAGCATCAGGTCCAGGAACCGGTCCGGGTGGCGGTAGGACGCGAAGTGGCTCGCTCCCTGGATGAGGGCGAAGTCCTTCACCGGGGCGGTGACCGACTCGTAGAAGCGGCGGGCCGGTTCCGGCGGGGTGAGGACGTCGCTGTCGCCCTGGAAGAGGAAGAAGGGGAGGCGGAAGGCGGTGCCCTCGGCGTACTCGTCGACCGTCATGGCCTGGGGGCCCAGCGGCTCGGAGAAGGTCTGGCTCTTGAGGTAGGTGCGCAGGTCGCGGAGGGTGTGGAGGGGTGAGAACCACAGGGAGCGGATCACGACCGTCTTCATGGTGTCGTAGGTCAGCGGGTCGGTCGTGACCACCGTCTTCGCGTACTGCGCCCACTCGTGGGGCGACCAGGCCGACCGGTCCGGGCCGAGGGCGGCCGTCTTCGCCAGCTGCTTCCTCCTGCCCGTCTTCTCCAGCCGGGCCAGCAGCGCCTCGTAGGCGGCCGTGTCCCGGCCGCCTCCGATGATGTTCTGGTCGGTGCCGACGTACGCCGAGTACAGCTCGGGGTGGCTGCGGGCCAGGCGGAGGCCGGTGACGGTGCCGAAGCTGTTGGCCAGGAGCAGCACCTTGTCCACGTTCAGGCGGGTGCGGATGTGGTCCGTCACCTCCAGGGCGTCCTCGTGGAGGCGGTCGAGGGTCAGCTCGCCCTGGCCCTCCGGACCGCCCGCCGCGAAGGTCCGGCCGGCGCCCCGCATGTCCCAGCGGACGATCGTGAAGTGCCGCTCCCAGGCGCGGGTGCGCGGGGTGAAGATCAGGTTGGAGGAGCCGGGGCCGCCGTGGATCTCCAGGATCACGGGGTTGGTCCGGTCGTCGCCGCGGATCGAGATCCACTGGTCGATGCCGCCGATGGGGACGTACGAGGACTCGTCGACGCCGTTCGGGGTGCTGATCACGAGCTTCTTGGCGAGGGCGCGGCGCTTGAGCGCGCGGTAGGTCAGCAGCATGGTGTTCCCCCTAAACAGTTTATGCCGTCAGCTGTTTTCTGGTGTTTACGGTATATACAGTTGGCGGGCGGGGTCAACAGGCTTCCGCGCACACGTCGGCGGAAGGGGACTCGTGACCGGACGCGGCAAGGAGCAGCAGGACGGGCCGCGCGACCCGCGGGCGACCCTCGCGCTGCTGTGGGGCGAGCAGGAGAAGCCCACCCGCGGGCCCAAGCCGAGGCTGACCCCGCAGCGCATCGCCGCGGCCGCCGCCGAACTCGCCGACGCGGAGGGTCTGGACGCCGTCTCCATGAGCAGGGTGGCGGCCGCCTTCGGGGTCTCGGCGATGGCCCTGTACCGGTACGTCCCCGGCAAGACCGAACTCGTCGAGCTGATGGTGGAGGCGGTGCTGGGCGAGGGCCCGGATCTGTCGGCGGTTCCGGAGGGGGACTGGCGGGCGGCCGTGAGGGAGTGGACCCGGCAGTGCGCGCGGGTCTACGCGGCCCACCCCTGGATGCTCACCGCGCTCGCGATGCGCCGCCAGATCATGGGTCCCTGCCAGCTGCACTGGCTGGACGCGGCCCTCGCCGCCCTGGAGCCCGCCGGTCTCGGCGCCGCCCAGCGCCACCGGATCTTCCTGCTGCTGATCGGGCTCGTCCGCAACGTCACCCAGCAGCGGCGCGACGCGGAGCAGGAGCGGGACGCGGAGTGGGACCGGCTCGCCGGCGAACTCCTCGCCCGGCACGCCGACCGCTTCCCGGCCCTCACCAAGGCCGTCGCCGAGGGGGCCTTCGCACCGGACGGCATCGATCCGCTGGAGTTCGGGCTCGACCGGATTCTCGACGGGGTCGATGCGCTCGTAGCTGGACGGGAATGACCCCTCGGGGGCGGTTTGCCCCCGTGAACGGACCGTTCGCCGTCGATTACAGTGCTGAGCGTCGTACGGACGGTGCCGTGGGGAGGTCTGGGTGAGTGCGACATCCGGCGCCGTATGGGGCCGAGCCGAGCAGCAGGACTACCGCAGCAGGGTGCGCGGCACCCTGCTCGGGGCAGCCGTGGGCGACGCGCTCGGCGGGCCCGCCGATCCGCTGTCCCTGGAGGAGATCCGGGTCACGTACGGCCCCGAGGGGCTGCTCGACCTGGCCTTCGGGCACGGCCGGCGCGGCACGGTCACCCACCACACCCAGCTCACCCTCTTCACGGTGGACGGACTGATACGCGCCCAGGTGCGCCGGGACACCGGCGCCTGGCATCCGCCGACCGATCTGCACCGGGCCTATCTGCGGTGGGCGGCCACCCAGCGGGACTGGGGGCCCGACGAGCGCCGCAAGGACGACGGCTGGCTGGCGCGCGAGGAGTGGCTGTACGCCCGCCGGGATCCGACCCGGGCGCTGCTCGTCGGGTTCGGCGACGAGACCATGGGCACGCTGGAGTCGCCGAAGAACCCCGGCGAGCTGGGCCCGGAGGCGGTGGCCCGCTCCGCGCCCTTCGGGCTGCTGGTCGGCTGGGAGCCGCAGCTCGTCGCCCAACTCGCGGTGGAATGCGCGGCGCAGAGCCACGGGCATCCCATCGCCTACCTGTCGGCGGGCGCGTACGCCGTGATCGTGCACGCGCTGGCCCGGGGCGAGAGCCTGGACGGCGCCGTGCAGCGGGCCCTCGCGATGCTCGCCGCCCGGCCCGGCCACCAGCCCGTCGCGGACGCCCTGCAGCACGCGCTCGGGGCGGTACGGCAGGGGATCCCGAGCCCGACGCGCGTGGAGGAACTGGCCGGCGACGGTACGGCGGACGGGTTGCTGGCGGCTTCGGTGTACTGCGCGCTGGTGGGCGAGGACGTCCGGCACGGACTGTGCCTCGCGGTGAACCAGAGCGGCCCCTCGGCGGCGGCGGGCGCCCTGACCGGCGGTCTCCTCGGTGCCCTCCACGGCGAAACGGCCCTCCCGCCGGCCTGGCTGGCCGAACTGGAGGGCCGTCCCACGGTGCTGGAAATCGCGGACGACTTTGCGATGGAGATGACCCAGGGACCGGCTCTGCACGGTCCGGCCGGGTCGTCGCCGGGGTGGCTGGCGAGGTATCCGCGGGCCTGAGCGGGAGCGCCCCGAAGGGGCGCGGGACCGTGGTGACATGCGGCTTTGCCGCGGGGGCGCGACCGGCCACGCCGGCCCGGCACCCGGCGGGCACCCCTACGGCGCCCCCACCACGTCGTCCCCCGCACCCGCCGGGACCGGCACGACCGCCACCGCGTCCCCGTCGGTGTTGACCTTCTCGATGACGGCAAGCCGTTCGGGCGTGTCCTCAGGCTTCACGTACCCGATGACGATGTACAGCACCAGCGACACCGCCAGCGGCACGGACACCTGGTACTGGAGCGGCACCCCGCCGGACACGTGCCAGTTGATGGGGTAGTTCACCAGCCAGAAGGCCAGCAGGCCCGCCGCCCAGCTGGTCAGCGCCGCCGTGGGACCGGAGCGGCGGAACGGACGGAGCAGACCCAGCATCATCGGGATCGCGATCGGGCCCATCAGGCCGGCCACCCACTTGATGACGACCGTGATGATGTCCTTGAACGTGGGGGAGTTGACCTGGGTGGCCACCGCCATGGACAGGGCCAGGAAGACGACCGTCGTGACACGGGCGGCGACCAGCCCCGACCGCTGTCCCCACGCCCGTGCGCGAGCGGACAGCACCGGCGCCACGTCCCGCGTGAACACCGCCGCGATCGCGTTCGCGTCGGAGGAGCACATGGCCATCGTGTGGGAGAAGAAACCGACGACCACCAGGCCCAACAGGCCGTGCGGCAGCAGCTGTTCGGTCATCAGGCCGTAGGAGTCGGAGCCGTCCGGCTTCTGGGCGTGGACCAGGAGCGGGGACATCCACATGGGGAAGAAGAGGACGACCGGCCACACCAGCCACAGGATCGCCGACAGCCGGGCTCCGCGCTCGGCCTCGTGCGCGCTGCCCGTCGCCATGTAGCGCTGGGCCTGGTTGAGCATGCCGCCGTTGTACTCGAAGAGCTTGATGAAGAGGAAGGCGAGCAGGAAGACCGTGCCGTAGGGGCCGACCAGCGGCTTGCCGTGGCCGTGCAGGGCGGGCTGGTTCCAGGCGTCGAAGAAGCCGATGTGCTTGTCGTCCAGCTTCAGGACGACGGCGACGAACATCGAGATCCCGGCGAGCAACTGGATGACGAACTGGCCCAGTTCGGTCAGCGCGTCCGCCCACAGGCCGCCGATCGTGCAGTACACGGCCGTGATCGCGCCGGTGATGAGGATGCCCTGGTTCAGCGTGACCCCGGTGAACACCGACAACAGGGTGGCGATCGCTGCCCACTTGGCGCCCACGTCCACGATCTTCAGCAGCATGCCCGACCAGGCGAGCGCCTGCTGGGTGGACAGGTTGTAACGGTTCTTCAGGTACTCCAGCGGGGAGGCCACATGGAGCCGGGAGCGCAGCCGGTTGATGCGGGGCGCGAACAGCTTCGACCCGATGGCGATGCCGAGCGCGATGGGGAAGGACCAGGTGACGAAGGAGGTGACGCCGTAGGTGTAGGCGATGCCCGCGTACCCGGTGAACATGACCGCGCTGTAGCCCGACATGTGGTGCGAGATGCCGGACAGCCACCAGGGCATCTTGCCGCCGGCCGTGAAGAAGTCGGAAACGTTGTCCACGCGCTTGTGCGACCAGACGCCGATCGCGACCATCACACCGAAGTAGCCGATGAGTACGGCCCAGTCGAGACTGTTCATGTGCTCGATCGTGGGTGCGGCCACGTGAACACGACAAGCAAGCGTAAGGTCAAGTAAAAGTAAAAATGTTCGACTTGATGACTCCTGTTCACTTACATGAACGGGCGGCGTGCGTCCCCGAACGCCCCCGCCGGCCGGGGCGAGTTGCTCAGCGCATCAGTTCCCCCGCGTTGACCAGCAGCGACTGCCCGGTGATGGCCCGCGCTCGGTCCGAGGACAGGAACACGGCCGCGTCCGCCACGTCCCCGTCCGTCGCCAGCTCCGGCAACGCCATCCGCTCCGCCAGCCGGCCCAGCACCTTCGCCTCCGGCACCCCTTCCGTCTGCGCGGTGAACGTCACGTACGCCTGCACCGGCGGCCCCCACATCCAGCCCGGCAGTACGGTGTTGACCCGTATGCGGTGCGGCCCGAGCTCCCGCGCCAGCGAGTACATCGCGCTGGTCAGCGCCCCCTTCGACGCGGCGTACGCGGCCTGCCGCACCTGCGAGGGCGCGGCGACCGCCGACTGCGTCCCGATGAAGACCACGGAACCGCCCCCGCCCGCCTTCAGCGCGGGCAGGCAGGCCCGGGTCATCCGCAAGGTGCCCAGCAGGTTCACGTCGATGACCGACTGCCAGGTCGCGAAGTCCGCGTCCTGAAGCCCGCCGAAGCAGGAGTCCCAGGCGGCGACATGGACCACCGCGTCCACGCCGCCGAACCGCTCCCGCGCCAGCTCCGCCAGCGCCTCGCACCGGCCCTCGTCGGTGATGTCCGTCGCCCGGTACGCCGTCCGCGCGCCCTCCGGATCGATCTCGGCGGCGCTCTTGGCGAGGTTCGCTTCCGTGCGCGCCCCGAGCACCGCGTTCCCGCCGTCCCGTACGACCGCCGCGGCGACCTGGTGGCCCAGCCCGGCGCCGACTCCCGAGACGACGACGGTCTTGCCGGTGAGCAGTGACATGGAGCCTCCCGGGCTCTGGCGATTTATCTGACGGAGCGTCAGAGTATGGGCGACCGCAGGAGGACGGAAGGGGACGGAAGGGGAACCGCATGAGCGAGGACACCCGCAGCGAGACGTACGGCGAACTGGCCGCCGTCGGCCCGTACGGCGTCCGCCCGGGCCACGCCCTGATCACCATGGTCGAGCCGCACCCCGGCCACGAGTACGCCTACAACCGCTGGTACGAGGACGACCACTACTACGCCGGCGCGATGGCGATGCCCTGGATGTACGCGGGCCGCCGCTGGGTGGCGACCCGGGACCTGCAGCTCCTGCGGTACCCGGAGAAGTCGGCCGTCGCCCAGCCGGTCAGCGCCGGCTGCTACCTCTCCACCTACTGGATCACCGCCGGCCGCTACGACGACCACATGAAGTGGACCGTCGCCATCAACAAGCGCCTCAACCGCGACGGCCGCGTCCACCACGACCGCACCCACGTCTTCACGGCCTTCCAGGACCACGAGATCACGGTGTACCGCGACGGCGCGGCGGGCCCGCGCGACTTCCACGCCCTGGACCACCCGTACGCCGGGCTCGTGCTGCAGGTGATCGACAGCGAGTCGGCCGGGCAGCGGGCGGAGCTGCTCCGGTGGCTGCGCGACCGCCATCTGCCGAAGCGGCTGTCCGGCTCCCCGGCCGCGATGGTCACCGTCTTCCGGCCCACCCCGCTGCCCGGCGACCGCATGACCTACGTGAAGCAGGTCGAGGGCGTGGACACCCGGTCGACCCTGCTGTGGTTCCTGGAGGCCGACCCACGGGAGTGCTGGGAGGAGCGCTTCACCGGCCTGGAGGAGCAGGTGACCGACGCCGGGCTGGGGCGGGTGGAGCTGGTGGCGCCGTTCATCCCGACGATTCCCGGCACGGACACCTACGTCGGGGACCTGCGCGGCTGACCGACGGGCGGGCCGGAAAACTCACTTCAGCTCGTCCGGGCACGGCGTACCGCGCGGCAGCTGGTACGGCGCGGCCAGCCGGTACGTCCCGGAGTGCGGCGCGAGCAGCACGGTCCACTTGTCCCCGTTCGCGTCCTGCGGCGACTCCATCAGGCACCCGTTGACGTTCCGGTACGTCTTCGGCGGACCGGAGGAGACCACCTGCGGAGCCTTCAGGCTCTTGCCGTGCTGGTCGACGACACTCAGCCACGGCGAGTAGGGGATCCTGATCAGGATCCGCCCGGCCTTGCGCACCTGCAGCGTCATCTCGCCCTGCCCGGCGTGGTCCACCACCGCGTGGGGCTCGGCGAGCGGCGTCGGGTCGGTCACCCGGAACAGCTGCCAGTTGGCGTCGCCCCAGACCTGCTTCAGATACGGCATCCCGCGCCGCAGCAGCTCCCGCTCCCGCTCGCCGCCGTCGCCGTCCGGGTTGTCCTTCGGCAGGACGACGAAGTGCACGGCCCAGCGCTGTAGCCACTCGTGGTAGTTCGCCGAGTTGAGGGTGTCGTCGTAGAAGAGCGGGTTGCGCTCCATGTCCGCCTGCCGGTTCCAGCCGCGCGCCAGGTTGACGTACGGCGCGAGCGCGGACGCCTCCCGGTGCGAGCGCGCCGGGACGACCTCGACGCGGCCCCTCTCGGCGCCGGCCTTCTGCAGCTGGTGGACGAGCGGGGCGAGCTCACGGGCCCAGGACGCGGCCGGGGTCGTGTGGATGATGTCGTCCACCGACTTGAAGCCGACCCACCCGGCGAAGCCGAGGAGTGCCAGCACGGTCGCGTACCACTTGCGCGACTTCGGCACCGTGAACGGCAGCGCGGCCACCAGCGCCGCCCCCGCGAACAGCATGGGCAGCCGGGAGATGTTCGACCCGATCTGCGAGCTGATCAGCCACACCAGGACCACGCCGGCGCTGTAGACGGCGGCCGTCAGCCGGACCGTCACCCACTCCCGGGGCGCCAGGAACAGACACAGCAGGCCGTACAGCAGCGGCAGGATCACCGAGCCGATCGTCATCGGCTGGGTGCCGGAGAACGGGAACAGGAAGTACGAGGCGGCGACCACCACCGTCGGCGCGAGCCCCAGCGCCCAGGCACCCGGCCGCCGCTTCTGCAGGAACAGCGCGACCGCGACCAGGCCCACGAACAGCCCCGAGACGGGCGACGCCATGGTGGACAGGCCGGCCAGCGGGGCGGCCACCGCCGCCTTCGCCCAGCGTTTGTGCCGCCACCGGTACGGCCAGCAGAACACGGCCGCGACGGCACCGAGCGCGAACATCGTGCCGAGCCCGAAGGTCACCCGGCCCGACACCGCGTTGCACAGCAGTGCGACGACCCCGGCGAGCGACGCCCACAGCGGGTTCCGCACCGCCCGGCTGCGGATCAGGATCATGGTCAGCAGACCCGCCGACACGGTCCCGGCGATCATCATCGTCGTACGGACGCCGAGGACGGCCATCAGATACGGCGACACCGCGCTGTAGGACACCGGGTGCATGCCGCCGTACCAGGCGAGGTTGTACGCCGAGTCCGGGTGCCGGCCGACGAACTCCGCCCAGGCGTCCTGCGCCGCGAGATCTCCACCACTGTTCGCGAACGTGAAGAACCAGATGATGTGCAGGACACCTGCGAGGGCCGTGACGGACAGCACGGGGTGCCGCAGCAGCCGCTGCCGGAGGGGTTCGGCGGCGGTGAGGAGGCGCGCGAGTCTCGTCCCGCGTCCCTCGGGGCGGTCGGGACGATCACTCGGGGTACGGCTGTCCGGGTCGTCGCCGCGACCGGTGGCGCCGGTGCGGCCGGTACCGTCGGCGTGGCCCTCCGGGTCAGCTTCGGGCAGGGGTATTCGCGAGCCGGATACCGGCCCCGGATCGGCGTTGTCGGCGCGTGTCGGCTCCGCTGTGGCCACCTGAAGGCACTCCCCGTGTCCCGTCTTCTGTTCTCGGCCGTGTTCCACGGAGTTCGCGGCCGTTTCCCGTCCAGTTCGCCGCCGTGTCCCGTGACCGGCGACCTGCCCCGTTTCGTGACGCTAGCACGCACCCCGCCGCGGGGCCCCTGGGTGGGGGCTCCCTCGACGGGGTGCGCGGGCGGTCGAACGGTGCCGCGATCGGCCCGGGCGTCAGCCCAGGCGGGTCAGCTTGGCGCCGAAACCGGGCTCGGCCAGGTCCTTCTGCAGGGCCACCGGGACCTTGACCGCACCGGTCGTGCCGTCACCCACGGTGAGCGACCCGACCTCGGTGCCGGCCTTCGCGGTGTGCGGCACCTTGCCGGCGGTGAAGGACAGCTCGACCTTCAGGCCCGCCCAGCCGGCCGCCGTGACGTCCTTCGTGACCACGACCGGGGTACGGCCGCCGAGCCCGTCGTCGACGTACCCGACGACCGTGCCCTTCTTCAGGATCGTCGCCGGCTTCAGCGCGCCCTGCGCGGTGCGGATCAGCTTGTCCGCGGCGTTCACCGCCCCGGTGAGGATGGAGTGCTCGACGGGGTCGGCGGGCTGGCGGATCACGGCGCCGACGATGGTCCGGGTCTCGCCGCCGATCTCCTGCTTCGCCGCGAAGACCAGGTTGCCGAGGGCGGAGGTGGTGGTACCGGTCTTGATGCCGACGACGTTGTCGTGCCCGACCAGGCGGTTCCAGTTGGAGTGGTTGACGCCCTTGTAGTCGGTGTACGACATCATCGCCGCGACCTCGCGGAAGGCGGGCTCGGCCATCGCGGCCTTCGCCAGCTTCACCTGGTCCACGGCGGTGCTGACGGTGGAGTTCGTCAGGCCCGAGGGGTCGGTGTACGTCGTGTTCGTCATGCCCAGCTTCTTGGCGGTGGCGTTCATCTTCGCCACGAACGCCTTCTCCGAGCCGGCGTCCCAGCGGGCGAGCAGACGGGCGATGTTGTTGGCGGAGGCGATGAGGATGCTCTCCAGGGCCTCGCGCTGGGTGATGCTGTCACCGGCCGTGACGCTGACCGTGGACTCCTGGCCCGCGTTCGACTGCTGCTCGGCGGGCTTGTCGATCTTGATCTTGGGGCCGTCGGCGCCGCTCCTGAGCGGCCGGTCGTGCAGGACGATGTACGCGGTCATCACCTTGGCGACGCTCGCTATCGGGACGGGCTTCTGGTCGCCGGAGGAGCCGAACGTGCCGATGCCCTGGACGTCCAGCGCGGCCTGGCCGCTGGCCGGCCACGGGATGTCCGGCTTGCTGCCGTCGAAGGTGTAGGCGTCCTTCGCGGTGAGGGCGAGCGTCGGGTCGGGGAGCGGGCGGAGGGTCTGTACGACTGCGAAGATGATCGCCAGGAGCAGGACCAGGGGAGTCCAGATCTTGACCCTCCGCACGATCGTGCGGACCGGGGTCTCCGGGGGCGGGGGCGTGTTCGTCAGCTCCGCCAGGAGGTCCAGCGGGGGCTTCGGCGGGAGAGGCTGCTGGGTGGTGCGCTCGGGGCCGACCTGGGGGACGGGGGTGGTGGCGTCCGGCCGGGCGGCCGGCTTGGCCTCCGGCTCGGCGGTCGGGGCCATGTCGTTCTTGAGCGCGACGAACTTGCTGGTGCGCTCGGGGTCGGGCTCGGGAGTGGCCTTGGGCTCCGCCCCGAGCTTGAGCATGGTGGTCGGCTGGTCGACCTGGGGGGCCGGCTTGGGCTTGAGCGCCTTGAAGACGGTGGTGGGCTGATCGACCTCCGCGGGGCCCTGCGGGCCGTCGGCCGCCTCCGCTTCGGCTTCGCGTTCGGTGTCGTTCTCGTCCGCAGTGCCCGTGCGGCTGTCGTCGTCGGCCGTGGGTGCCGCCTGTGGGGCGTCCTGGCCGTGGGCGTCCGCCGGGCCGTCCTCGGCCGCCTCCGCTTCGGCTTCGCGTTCGGTGTCGTTCTCGTCCGCAGTGCCCGTGCGGCTGTCGTCGTCGGCCGTGGGTGCCGCCTGTGGGGCG
>NZ_JBFAWF010000010.1:225677-273221 GCF_040680195.1 Streptomyces sp. NPDC052109
CCGTCCTGGCCGTGGGCGTCCGCCGGGCCGTCCTCGGCCGCCGTCGCCTCGGCTTCGCCTTCGAGCGCGTGCGCCTTGGTGCCGGTGTCGGGCTTTGCGTCGGTGTCCGCCTTCGTGCCGGTCTCGACCTGCGCGTCCGCGTCCGCCTCGTTCTTCGCCGCCGACTCGGCGTCACCTTCCGAGTCGGCCTCCGTGTCGTCCTCGGCCCCGGGGGCCGCCTCGGCCTTCGCGTCGGCCTCCGGCTTCTGCTCGGCGTCTGCCTTCTCCTCGGGGGCGGTGGGCTCGGACGTGACGGAGGTCGGCTGCTCGGGTTCCGTCTCCGCGTCGTCCTCGGGCGTCTTGGGGTTGTCGGCGCCGCGTACCCAGGCCGAGACCGCCTTGCGGAGGGCGGCGTCCTCCTCGGGGGTCTCCTCGGCGGCCTCCTCGCCGGTTTCCTCGGGGGTGTTGGCCGGGGCGGCCTTCTTCGCGTCCCGCACCGACAGGATCTTCGTCGCGGTGTCCACGCCACCCGGCGAGGAATCCTTTTCCCGGGCGACCGCGAGGCGCGGGTCGCGTGTCTCGGGAACCGGAGCCGCGCTCCCCGACGTCGGTTCTGCCGACGACTGACGCTGCTTCGACCTGTCGGGGGACTCGCCCGCCACCGATGCCTCCTCATGCGCCGCACGCCTACGCGCGCGCCCTGTCCGAACCATGTACCAGTGTCCTGTGTGAGGGCTTGGCCCCTGCGGTAGACGAGAACGACATACCTACCGGTTCCCTCACGAACCGGTCACGCACCCTCGACAGACCAATGTGAGAGGGGTCACCCTGTCATTCATCCACGCGGGGAGGCATGGATGGGCAGGAGCCGCAGAACACTTCCGGAGGAGCTTCTGCTGCTGGCACTGGACCCGGCCACGGGTACCACTGCACAGCCGCAGTCGCTCGACCTCGGTCTGGCCGGTGCACAGCTAGTGGAGCTGGCGCTGGCCGGACGGATAGCCCCAGACGGGGATCGTATCGCCGTGGTGGTGCCACGGCCGACAGGAGATCCGACTCTGGACTGCGCGTTGGAGTTGCTGCGAAGGCGCGGCGCTCCCGTGCGTGCCGTCCACTGGATCGGCGGGCCCCGGCTGGGGCTCCGTCAGACGTATCTCTCGCATCTGGAGCGGTGCGGCATGGTCGCCGCCGTACCGGGTCAGATGTGCGGGGTGCTGCCGACCACGCGCTATCAGGCGACGGACACCGCCATCAGCCGGGAGATCAGGTCCCGGCTGGATTCCGCGATCCGCACCGGCGTACCGCCGGACCCGCGGACCGCGGCGCTCGCCGCCCTGGCGCACGCCGTCGGACTCGGCAAGCACCTGTACCCGGGGAACGAGGGGCGCTCGTCCCGGTCCCGGTTGCGGGATCTGATCCGGCACGACCCCATGGGCGGCCTTGTCGCGCACGCCGTGATGGACGTGCAGAGCGGTGCGGTCGCACAGCCACGCCGGGGTCCGGCCGCCACCGGCCGGCAGGGCACGGCCGGCGCCAGGTCCGCGGCGGAACCCGCACGCGGGGTTCCGATGCAGCCGCACCACGGATCCATGGCGCGCGCCGTGGCCCACTGAGCCGTAACCCCGGTCCCCACAGACCCGGTTCGGGAGCCGCTGGTCAGAGCGGGGCGGCGAGACCCTCGTGGACTCGCCGTCCCGCTCGACTGCGTCCACGACACCCCTTCGGGTGGCGTCCCGTGGCGAACTGACGCGTACGCGCCGCATATCCACCATTTCCCAGCGGTAGAAAGCACCTTGGTGGCAGTCTGCTCAACAGCAGATACGGAAAGTGTTAAGCAACAGGCAGGCAGCCGGAGGTGCACGTCCCGTGGCGTCCAATGTCAATCCCACCGTCAGGCGGCGCCGGCTGGGCCAGGAGCTGCGCAGGCTCCGCGAGCTCAAGGGCATGACGGCCGAGGAAGTGGCCGAGCGACTGCTCGTGTCGCAGTCGAAGATCAGTCGGCTGGAGAACGGCCGGAGAAGTATCAGCCAGCGCGATGTGCGCGACCTGTGCGGGGTGTACGAGGTCGAGGACCAGCGGATCGTCGACTCGCTGATGGAGATGGCCCGGGACTCGAGACAGCAAGGGTGGTGGCACACCTTCGGCGACATCCCGTACAGCGTCTACATCGGGCTGGAGACCGACGCCGAGTCGCTGCGGGTGTACGAACCCCAACTGGTGACCGGTCTGTTGCAGACCCGCGCCTACGCGGAGGCCCTGGTGCAGGGCGCGCTGCCGGAGACGTCGACCGCCGAGATCGAGAAGCGCGTACAGGTCCGCATGCGCCGACAGGAACGTATCACCGCCGAGAACAACCCGCTCCGGCTGTGGGTCGTGCTGGACGAGGCGGCACTGAAACGTGTCGTCGGCAGCAAGCTGGTGATGCGCGAGCAGCTGGAGCATCTGATCGAGATGTCCCAGCTGCCGCACGTCACCGTCCAGGTGCTGCCCTTCGAGGTGGGCGCCCACCCGGGACTCAACGGCCAGTACGCCATCCTGGAGTTCGCGGACGCGGCCGACTCCAGCGTGGTGTACCTGGAGGGCGTCACCAGCGACCTGTACCTGGAGAAGGCCCAGGACGTGCAGAAGTACGCCGTGATGTACGAGCATCTGCGGGCACAGTCCCTCAATGTGGAGCAATCCCGGCAATACATTGCGAAGGTGGCGAAAGAGTACGCGGACTGAGCCGCTGTCACAGAGGGCGCCGGATCGTACACCGTCGGTCCGGTCCAGCGGAAGGCTCATCTGGAATATGCCATCCGGTCGAGTGAACGGCTACTCCAGCAGCGGCCGTTGCCCGGTAGCGTCGATCACGCCAACCAGACGACAAGGTTGGCGTGAACCGCACTACCGCAACTCGCAACAGGAGTGGACATGGCACTGATTCAGGGCGCTTCGGAGACGTGGATGAAGTCTTCCTATTCCGCGGGCAACGGCGCCTGCGTCGAGGTCAAGTCGCCCACCAACGCCGAACTCGCCGTCCGGGACTCCAAGGTCCTCCAGGGCCCCGTCCTGGCCTTCCCCGCCGACGCCTGGAACGCCTTCGTGGCCTCGGTCAAGGCCTAGGGGGCCCTCCCTGACCTTCGTCAGTGAAGACCCCACGACGAAAACAACTTCACAAGCACCGCCAGAAGAGCCCTCTCGACCAGTCGCCGTCCTTGCCGAGAGGGCTCGGTCACATCCTGCGGTACCGGCTGGTCACCGCACCGGGAACGCCACGTCGCACACCGGGTCCTCGGGTCCCGACGCGTCCCAGTCCGCGAAGTAGATCTCGCGGCTGGGAGCGGTCATCTCGAGCCCCTCGCCGGCCACCCACTGCTCCACCGCCTCGAAGGCGGCCAGGATCTGCGGATGCGCCACCTGCGCCTTGGTGATCCGGGTGTAGGCCAGCCGGGCCGCCGGCTCCACCCGCACCGTCGTCTTCCAGGCCCGCCCCTGCCCGGCGGCCCAGGCCCGTGCCGCCGCCTCGTCGGCCACCGGCACACAGGACTCGACCGGGCCGTCGCTCTCCATCGACACCTCGGAGTGGTAGACCACGAACGGCGCGCCCGTCACGCCCCCGCACTCCCGCGCGGCCTCCTCCAGCCGGCCGAACGACGCGCCGATCCACGTCGGCAGTTCGTCCGCCAGCGTGTGCCGCGACTCGGTGATCACCACCTGCGCCGGCACGTCCACGGTCTCGATCACGAACTTCTCGTACATCTCGGAGGTCCTCCCCGACAGCCGTCCACGGAGGTACTCGGCGAGGGTCCGCTGCCCGGCGACCCGGGCCTCCACGGCCGTCCAGTAGGCGGCGAGCCGCCCGGCGGCCTCGGGACCCTCGGCACCGAGCACCTCGGCGATCCGGGCCAGCGGCATGTCCAGCTGCCGCAGCAGGGCCACCAGCCGGGCGGACTCCACCTGGCCGGCGCGGTAGTAGCGGTAGCCGGTCACCTCGTCGACGTGCGCGGGTGCCAGCAGGCCGAGCCGGTCGTACAGGCGCAGCGCCTTGGCCGACAGCCGGGCCCGCGCGGCGAACGCGCCGATGCTGAGCAGGTCGTGGTCGTCCACCGTGTCATCCTCCGTCACCGGGCGGATCCGCCGCCCGGTGACCGGGACGTTCACCCCTGCCCCAGGGGCAGGGTCAAGCGGTGCTCAGCCGAGCTGGGCCTCGATGGCCGCCACGACCGCGTCCGACTCCGGCTCGGTCTGCGGCGAGAAGCGGGCGACGACCGTGCCGTCCCGCCCGATCAGGAACTTCTCGAAGTTCCAGCGGATGTCGCCGGTGTGCCCCTCGGCGTCGGCGACGCCCACCAGCCGCTCGTACAGCGGGTGCCGGCCCTCGCCGTTCACCTCGACCTTCTCGGTGAGCGGGAAGGTCACGCCGTACGTCGCCGAGCAGAACTCCGCGATCTCCTCGGCGGTGCCGGGCTCCTGTCCGAGGAACTGGTTGCAGGGCACGCCGAGCACGGTGAAGCCGCGGTCGGCGTACCGCTCCTGGAGCTTCTCCAGGCCCGTGTACTGGGGGGTGAGGCCGCATTTGGAGGCCACGTTGACGATGAGGACGGCTTTTCCGGCGTACTGGGGGAGGTTCGCGGGGCCGCCGGTGAGGGCTTCGATGTCGACACTCAGGACATTGGTCATGTGCGGATGCTATGCGCTGCACGGGGAGGGGCTGGGAGGGGTGTCACGGCCGTCGGCGGCTGCGGGTGCGCCGCGGCTGGTCGCCCGGTTCCTCCCGCTCCTTCGGCTGGGGGTGTCCCCCCGCTTCCACCAGGACGTCCCCCGCCGCCGTCCTCCCGTACAGCACCGAGCGCCCCGCCCGGCGCCGCTCCACCAGCCCCGCCTCCCGCAGCACCTTCAGATGGCGGCCCACCGAGCCCAGCCCCTGCCCGGTCAGCGCCGTCAGCTGGGTGGTGCTCAGAGGGGAGGCCAGGAGGGTCAGGACCGTGGCGCGGGCCGGACCGAGGAGGGCGCCCAGGGCGGAGGGGGCGGCCCGCTCGGTGGGGTGGGCGAGGGCGCCGGTGCACGGGTAGACCGCCGCGTAGCGCACCCCGTCCTCCCAGGCCACCCAGCCCGCCCGCTGCACGGTCACGGGTACGAAGACCAGCTCGGCGCCGGAGATCTCGCGGGGCGGGTACTCGTGCGGATTGATCTGGAGCCGGTTCTCGCCGAGCCAGCGGGTGCGCCCGGGGCGCAGCGCGTCCAGCACGCTCACCCAGCCTCCCTGGCTCACCTGCGCGGTCCGCGCGACCACGTCCGCCTCCAGCACCCGCCGACGCCGTTCCCAGGACGGCCGTACGGTCGCCTCCCACACCCACTCCAGCAGCGCGGCCGCGCGCTCGGGCAGGTCGTCCCGGTCCAGCTCGGCGGGGAGCGGGCCGGCGAGGGAGGTGCGCAGATGGGCGCGGGCGGTGTCCGGCGGGGTGGTCCGTACCCGGGCGACCGCGTCGGCGAACCGCTCCCCGTCCCGGGGCGTCGGCGTCAGGAAGTCGGCGATCCACTCCCGGCCGAGCCCCGCCCCCACCAGGCGCGCGGTCACCGGCTCGGCCGCCAGCCGCGCCCGGTGGGAGGGCAGATGGGTGCGCAGCCATTCCTGTTCACCGGGGTGCGCGGCGTCTCCCGCGTGCAGCAGTTTCAGACAGGCGAAGGTCTCGGCGAACGGCGAGACGACGAACCGGCTGCGGGCGAGCGTGTCCGCGTTCAGCTGCCACCACCCCACCTCGGCCCCCCAACGGTCGTCCGGCCCCTCGCGCTCCGACCTTTCGCACTGCGGCGAAACAATAACGGGCCCGCACGTGACCGGCCGAGACTCCGGGGCATGACCAGCTACCGATCCCTGTTCCGCACCCCGGAGTTCACCCCTCTCTTCCTCGGCTCGGCCGCGCAGACCGCCGCGCAGACCGTCGGTGGCCTCGCCCTCGCCACGCTCGTGTACCGGGCGACCGGATCGCCGCTGCTGTCGGCGGTGAGCATGTTCGGCCCGTCGCTCGCCCAGGTGCTGGGCGCGACCTTCCTGCTGTCCGGTGCCGACCGGCTGCCGCCGCGTACGGCGCTGTCCGCGATCGCGCTGGTCTTCGCGGCCGGTACGGCGGTCCAGGCGCTGCCCGGCCTGCCGGTCGCCGCGGTCTTCGCGGTCGTCCTGGTGCTGGGCCTCGTGGCCTCGCTCGGCGGCGGGGTCCGCTGGGGCCTGCTGAACGAGGTGCTCGACCGCGGCGGCTATCTGCCGGGGCGTTCGCTGTTCAACATGATGAGCGGGCTGATGCAGATCACCGGGTTCGCGACCGGGGGCGCCCTGCTCGCCGTGCTCTCCCCGCGCGTGTGCCTGCTGCTGGCGGCGTCCCTGTACCTGACGGCGGCGCTGGTGCTGCGCCTCGGCCTGACGGCTCGCCCGCCCCGGACGGCGGGCCGGCCCTCCCCGTCGGCGACCTGGCGCACCAACGCCCTGCTGTGGTCGTCCCGCCCACGCCGCCTCACCTATCTGGGCCTGTGGCTGCCCAACGGGCTCGTCGTCGGCTGCGAGTCGCTGTACGTGTCGTACGCGCCGCACGCGGCCGGCACCCTGTTCGCCTGCGGGGCGTTCGGCATGTTCGCCGGGGATGTGACGGTGGGCCGGCTGCTCCCGCCCGCGGTACGGCGCCGGCTCGCCACCCCGCTGCTGCTCCTGCTGGCGACGCCGTACCTGGTGTTCTGCGCGTACCCGCCGCCGGCGGTGGCCGCGGTGTGCGTCACGGTCGCCTCCGTGGGCTTCGGGGCGAGCCTGGTCCAGCAGGAGCGGCTGATGGACCTGACCCCGGCGGAACTCGCCGGTCACGCCCTGGGGTTGCACTCCTCCGGCATGCTGACCCTGCAGGGCGCGAGCGCCTCGCTGGCCGGCACGGTGGCCCAGCTCACCTCGCCCGCCGTCGGGATGACGGTGATGGCGGCGGGCTCGGTGTGTGTGACGCTGGCGTTGGCTACGGCCGCTCGGCGCTCTCCTGCTCCGCAGCCGGAGCCTGCTGCTGCCGAGGCGTGCCGAGGTCGGAGCCGATCTTCTGCGCGGCCCGGTCGAAATAGCGCAGCAGTTCGACGGGGAAGGGCATGACGAGGGTGGAGTTCTTCTCGGCGGCCACCTCGACGACCGTCTGGAGGAGCCGCAGCTGCATGGCCTCGGGCGTGTCCGACATGATCCGGGACGCGTTGGCGAGCTGCTGCGCGGCCTGGAACTCGCCGTCGGCGGTGATGACCCGGGCCCGCCGCTCCCGCTCGGCCTCGGCCTGCCGCGACATGGACCGCTTCAGCGACTCCGGCAGCTGTACGTCCTTGATCTCGACGCGGTCGATGTGGATGCCCCACCCCGCGGCGGGACTGTCGATCATCAGGGCGAGCCCCTCGTGCAGCCGCTCCCGGTCGGAGAGCAGGTCGTCCAGGTCGCTCTTGCCGATGATGGACCGCAGCGAGGACTGGGCGACCTGCCCGACGGCGAAGACGTAGTCCTGCACCTCGATGGCCGCGCGCACCGGGTCGATCACCCGGAAGTAGACGACCGCGTCGACCTTCACCGACACGTTGTCCTTGGTGATGCCCTCCTGGGTGGGCACCGGCATGGTCACGACCTGTACGTTCACCTTGCGCATACGGTCGGCGAAGGGGATCAGGAAGGTGACGCCGGGCTGCCGGTGTTCCGGCAGGGCCTTGCCCCACCGGAACACGACCCCGCGCTCCACCTGGTTCACCACCCGCATCCCGCTCTTCAGCACGAGCAGCGCCAACAGCGCCACCACGACGACCGCCACCACGGTGCCTTCCATGGCACTCCATTCCTCGCAACGGCACGGACACCGGGAAGGACACCGGGTGTGGCCGAACGGATGCGGCGACGCGCGTCATGAGTACGTCAAGACTCCTCCGGACACCGGCCGACCGACCGGTCCACCACGACGGCGACCCCCCGTACGTGGCCCGTCACCCTCCCCTCCCGGCCCGCACCCTCCCCTCCCGGCCCTCCTGCCGAGGGCGGGTTCCGTGGGCGGAGGCCGCCCGCACGACGGCGCCCCCCCGGCTGGGCCCCCTCCGCGATCATGACGGCCTTGCCCAGCCTCTGCGACGGTTCGGAGAGCCGGCCCGCCCCCGCTCTTCCGCGCCGTCTTCCGCCGGTGTCGCCCGAGGCCACAGCCCCCTGCCGTTCGTCAGGTGTCGCCGGCGGTGGCACTGTGGAAGATGTGAACGCAGGGCACCGCATGGCTGGTGTGCGGCAGCCGCGGCAGTCGAGCCCCGCGCTGTTGTCGGTCCCGATCGCGCTCATCCTGGTGATCACGGCGGTGGACCAGCTGGTCCCGGGGGACATCCACCTCGGTCCGCTCCTGGTCATCGCACCCGCGCTCACCGCATCGTTCGCCGGTGCCTGGCTGACCGGGCTGATCGGGTTCCTGACCGTGGCGGCGCAGGCGTACATCGGCTGGCACTTCGGCGCGTTGTTCTCGCGCAACGTGCTGGTGCAGATCCTCGCTCTGGCGGTGCTGTCGGCCCTGATCGTGTTCTTCTGCCTGGTGCGCGAGCGACGTCAGCGCCAGCTGGTCCAGCTGCGGTCGGTCGCGGAGGCGGCGCAGCACGGCCTGCTGTGGCCGTTGCCGGAGCGGATGGGCTCTTTGCGGATCGCCTGCCTGTACATGGCCGCCGAGGACGAGGCACAGATCGGCGGTGATCTGTACGCGGCAACCCGCGTCACCGGCGGGGTGCGCATCATGATCGGAGATGTGCGGGGCAAGGGCCTGTCCGCCATCGGCGAGTCCGCCCTCCTGCTGGGGGCCTTCCGTGAGGCCGCCCACCGGCACGCCACCCTCCCCGATCTGGCCGCCACCCTCGAGCAGAGCGTGAACCGCTACCTGGCCGACTTCGAACCGCCCGCCGAGGCCGGGGAACGCTTCGCCACCGTCCTGCTCCTGGAACTCCCCGACGACGACCACATCATCCGCATGATCAGCTGCGGACATCCCCCTCCCTTGCTGCTGAGCCCCGGTAACTCCCTGACCGTCCCCAGCCTGCACCCCGCGCCGCCGCTGGGGATCACCGAGTCGGGACCGGACGCGTACACCATCGACGTGGCTTCCTTCGAGCCCGGCGACACCCTCCTTCTCTACACGGACGGCGTCATCGAAGCCCGCGACGCCGCAGGCCGCTTCTACCCCTTCGAGGCCCGGGCCGCCCAGTGGAACAAGGCAGGCCCCACATCACTGCTTCACCACATCCAGCGCGACCTGCTCGCCCACACCAGCGGTGGCCTCAACGACGACGCGGCTCTCGTCGCGGTCCACCGCGAGCCCGACCCCCACCACCGCCACGGGAATGTCGTCCACACGGGCGGATTCGGTCACGCCTCCTGAACCGGACGTGAGGGAACAGCCGACCGCCGGGCGACCGCGGGGAAGGTGACAGGATCGGCTCATGAGCACCGAGACGGACTGGGTGTACCGGGTGGACGAGCCGCACGGCTCCGAGGGCTGGCGCCCCTACGGCGAACATCCCGAGCGGTGGCGGGGGACCGTCACCTCCGACGATCCGAAGGAGGACGCCGAGTACGTCGCCGCCCTCGTCGTCACCGACCTGGTGTCCGAGTGGGACCGCCTGGGCGCCGTTCAGAAGCACGTGCGCGTGATCGTCTGGGAGGACGAGGAAGGCGCCGGCCCGGAGGACGCGGCGTTCACGGTCGAGATCCAGCCCGCCCTCGACGGGGAGTGACCAGCCGGGCCGGCCCGGATCACGCGCCGGGAGGGCGGAACGCGACCCGACGGCGGGCGGCCTCGTCGATCTCGTCGACGGTGAGGAGGGGAGTGGCCCGGGTGTGGAGCGCGCCGCTGGCCTTGACACTGAGGCTGACGGCGGCCATGGAGACCGGGTCGGGGAAATCGAGGATGCACACGAGGTCCTCCTCCCCGAAGGCGAAGTACATGGCCTCGACCGTCCCGCCGAGGCCGGCAACGACATGGTCGACGGCGGCCCGGCGGCCGCTTCCGCCTTCCTCGAGCAAGCCCTTCGTCCCCTCGGGCGTGTAGGTGGCCTGGATGAGGAACTTCGGCATAGGGGCTCCCTGCCCGTGACGTGTCGGGTACGCAGAATGGCCTTCCCGCCACCACGTCGGCTGCCGATCGACGAACGGCTGGATTCACTCGTCCGGCCCTTTTCCCCACTCCCGCGGCAGGAGCCCGAGCTTCAATCCAGGGAAGAGTGCATCCCGCGTCCGCGCCGCGACGCTCAAGGTGTGCCGAAGAATGTAGCGTGCTGCCCGACCCCGATCAGGGGCCCTGTCGCGAGGAGCCTGGAATGCTCAAGGGTTTCAAGAACTTCCTGATGCGCGGCGATGTCATCGTCGTAGCCGTAGGCCTTATCGTCGCATTGGCTTTCAGTACCCTGATCAAGGCATTCACCGATTTTGTGATCAACCCCATCATTGCGCGTGCTCAGGGCAGTCATTCGGTGGGATTGGGATGGCAACTCGGTCGAGCGGGCAACAAGGCCACGTACCTCGATATCGGTTCCTTCATCTCGGTGGTCATCTATTTCATCATCTTCATGGCCGTCGTCTACTTCCTCATCGTCGTACCGTACAAGCATTATTCGGCGCGGCGCGGTTCACTGGTCTTCGCGGAGCCGGGGCCCGTCAAGACGTGCCCGGCCTGCCTGTCCGAGGACCTGCCGGCGGCTGCTGCCAAGTGTCGGTACTGCGGCACCGAGCAGCCGCGGGCGACCGGAACGCCACGACCCTGAGATCCGAGGGGCCGACCGACTCCTCCTGCCCGGCACCATGCGGACCGCTGCCGGCGATGCCCCGGACGTGGCCGCCGCCTCCGCCCGGGGCGCGGCCGGCGAGCTGGTTCTCGCCCTGTACGGTCGCATTCCGGTGGACTCCCTGAGGCTCGAGGGCGAGCGAAGCCGTCGATCTCTGTGACGTAGTGGTGCCCGGCGCGCACGGCGCGGGCTCAGATGGCCGGTTGGCTGACGTCGGCCGCCTCCTCCCTCGTCAAGCGCGGCGGGTGGGCCCGCCGTTGGCTGCCGGCACGTAGGCGACGGCTCCGAACCGGCGGACGCCGGCGTCTCGATGGTGCCGCCGAGGACCTGCTCGGGTCGGGGCAGGGCGGCTTCGTACGGTGGGACGGCGCGCTCCAGGCCCTCCGCCTCCAGGCAGCCACGGGCGAGGTCGCAAGCAAGCGTGTGCTGCGGATCGCCTCTCACCCGAAACCCCCTCCTCAACTGTCACAGGCATGCCATACGCTGCCTCCAGCAGCCGCGCCCCGCGCATCACCGCAGTCCAGCGGTCATGTCCGGGTGCAGCGCGGCGCACTCAACTCCCCGGTCGCGCACCGGGTCTCCTTGTGGGGGTAACAGCACTGTGCGTATGCGCAGCATTTCGACCGCGACAGCGCTTGCGGTCCTCTTCGGCTCGGCGGCGCTGAGCCTCGGTGCGGCCGGCACCGCCTCGGCCGCTTCGGCCGCCCATGTCACCGCGCCCGGCGGCCTCGCGGTGGACGGCGCCGTGAAGCGGGTGTTCGTCGGTGACAGCACCAACGGCACTGTCACGGCCGCCGACTACTCCGGTGCCGTCCTCGGTTCGGTCGGCGGAGTCACCGGCGTCAGCGACCTCGCGGTCTCGGACGACGGCGCGACCGTGTACGCGGCCGCGCCCGAGATCCACGAGATCTGGGCCATCGACGCGAACACGCTCGACGTCAAGGCCCGCTACACCGTCTCCACCAACACCGGCCCGCGCCATGTCGCCTTCAGCGGCGGCAAGGTGTGGTTCTCCTACGGCGACCAGTGGGACGGCGACATCGGCTCCGTCGACCCGTCGGTGGACCCGGCGAGCGGCACCGACCCGGTGACGCTGCAACAGTTCCCGACCGAGGGCACCTCGGTCGGTATCTGGGGCCAGGCCCTGCTGGACACCGACCCGTCCCAGCCGGGCATCCTCGCGGTCGGCGAGACCGGGCTGTCCACGGACTCGATGGCCGTACTCGACGTCTCCAGCGGCAAGCCCGCCCTGGTCGCCTGGCACTTCGGCGACTACTCGCTGAACAACGGCATCGGGGACATCGACCTGGTGCCCGGCGGCAAGCAGGTGCTGGTCAACGGCAAGGACCGGGACGCCTACGCGGACGGCAAGTTCAAGGCCGCCGGCTCCTACCCCAGCGGCCAGCTCGCCGACATCGCCTCCAACGGACTTGTCGCCCAGGTCAACGGCGGCAAGATCCTGACGTACCAGCCGAACGCCACTCTGCCGCTGCACACCTACGACGAGGGCACCTCGCGCACGGCCGACCTCGCCTGGGCGCCGGACGACTCCCGGCTCTTCGCGCTCGTCGGCACGGACGTCGAGGACGGCGGCTACACCCTCAAGGCGCTCACCGACCCGGCGCTGAACAACCCGGCCCTGACGGTCAACGCCCCGGCGACCGCGACCCGTGCCAAGGCGCTCACCGTCACCGGCAGGCTGACCGCGTCGGTCCCGCTGCCGGCCGGCGCGAAGCTCCAGGTCACCCGGGTCGACCTGGACTCCCCGAACGGCAGGGCGCTGCCCGCCGTCACGGTGAGGTCGGACGGCACGTACTCCTTCTCCGACACCCCGCCCGCCGGCGGCACGGTCACCTACAAGGTGACGTACACGGGCGACGCCGCGCACTCGGCGGTCACCGCGACCGACAAGGTCGACGTGTCTCGCGCCTCGACCTCGCTGAGCCTGAACAACAACGGCAAGGTGTACGCCTACGGCACCGACGTGAAGTTCACGGCGCACCTCGGTACCACGTACAAGAACCGCACGGTCGAGATCTGGGCCAACCCCTACGGCGGCGACAAGCCCAACAAGCTGGTCAAGACCGGAACGGTCGACTCCCACGGCAACATCTCCGCGACGGTCGCCATGACCCGCGACACCGACGTCACCGCGGTCTTCAAGGGCGACGCCCGCTACAACCCGAAGACGGTCAAGTCCACGGGCTACGCCCAGGTGAAGAACTCCACCGTGGTGTCGAAGAACTACAAGACGGCCAAGATCGGCACGACGACGTACTACTGGTTCCACAAGAACACCGACCCGCTGCTCACCACGACCATGTCGTACTACCCGGGCCGCAAGCAGCGCGTCGACCTGCAGATCTACTCCGCCGGCAAGTGGTACACCGCCGAAGGCAGCCCGCAGTACTTCAAGCTCGCCTCGAACGGCAAGTCGGCCGTGAGCCTGGGCGCCCCCGGCAAGTCCGGCATCAAGGTGCGCATGCGCTCGTCGTATGTCAACAACTCCTCGGGCGACAACGTCAACACGACGACGTACGGCTCGTGGAAGTACCTGTACTTCTCCAACTAGCCGGCCTCCCACCGAAGGCCACCGCCGGGGCACGTCCGCCCGGCGGTGGCCGTTCGTCGTGGTGCCGAACGGCGATGTGCGAGGTCGAAGGTCAAACCGAGGCGGTGGGGAGGGGCTGTTCGGTCCAGATGGACTTGCCGGTACGGGTGTGGCGGGTGCCCCAGCGCTGGCAGAGCGCGGAGATGAGCTGCAGGCCGCGGCCGCCCTCGTCGGTGGCGGAGGTCTGGCGGATGTGCGGCGTGGTCAGGCTGGCGTCGGAGACCTCGCAGATCAGTGCGCGGCTGCGGAGCATGCGCAGCCGCATGGGGCCGCAGGCGTGCCGGATGACGTTCCCGACCAGCTCGCTGACCAGGAGTTCGGTTGTCATGACCATGTCCTCATCGGTCAGGTCCCAGTCGGTGAGCTGGGCGCGGACCAGCTCACGGGCCCGGCCCGCAGCCACCGGATCCTCGGGCAACGGCCACTCGGCGACGTTCTCCGCGTCCAGCGGGTGGGTGCGGGCCAGCAGCAGGGCGGCGTCGTCCGTCAGCGCGCCGTGGGCGGGGAGGAGAGCGGAGGTGAGGGAGGCACAGAGGGCGTCCAGATCGGACGCGTCCGCCCGTGACGCCGGCATGGCGTTCACGGACTGGAAGAGGAGCTCGGCCAGGTGGTTCATGCCGGTGGTGACATCCCTGTCCTTGCTCTCGACGAGGCCGTCGCTGTACAGGGCGAGCAGGCTGCCGACGGGCAGTGGGGTCTCCAGCGTCTCGAAGGGCGGAGCGGCCACCCCCAGGGGCGGGTCCGGGGTCATGGACAGGAAGGTGACGGTGCCGTCGGGGTGGGCCACCGCCGGGGGCGGCTGACCGGCGCTGGCGTACGACAGACACCCGCTGACCGGGTCGTAGATGCCGTATATGCAGGTCACGAAGGTGTCGTTGCCCAGCTCGCCGACGATGTCGTTGAGGTGGCCGAGGATTTCGTCGGGCGGCAGCTCCAGCTCCGAGAGGGTGCGGACGGCTGTGCGGAGCCTGCCCATGGTGGCGGCCTCGGCCATGCCGTGGCCCATGACGTCGCCGATCACGAGCGCCACCCTGGCCGCGGAGAGGGGGATCACGTCGTACCAGTCGCCGCCGACGTCGGCTCCCTGTTTGGCCGGGTGGTAGCGCGCCGCCGTCGTCACCTCGGGCAGCGTGGGCAGAGCCTGTGGCAGCAGGCTGCGCTGGAGGGTGCGGGCGCGGGTCGTCGCCTCGTCGTACAGTCCGGCTCGCTCCAGGGCCTGCGCGACCAGTCCGCTGAGCGCGGTCAGCAGCGTCCGTTCGTCGTCGTCCAGGACCCGCGGTCGGCCGAAGGAGATCACCGCCGCGCCGATCTCGCGCCCCGACACCGCCAGCGGCAGAAAGGCCCACGCCTGCTTGTCGCTCTCCCGGATCAGGGTCTCGGCCCCCGGATAACGCTTCAGGAACTCCTCCGAGGAGGAGATGAAGAGGGGGGTGCGGGCGTGCAGGGCGTCTCCCACCGGGTTCATGGTGTCCCGCACCGACCAGTGCCCGTCCAGCAGTCGGGTGAAGCGCTCCGCGTATCCGCGGGAGCCGACCACGTTCAGCCGGTCGCCGACCACGTCGAGCATGATGAGTCCCGCGGCCCCGAAGGGGGTCATCACGCCGTCGGCCATCGCCGCCATCACATCCTGCGCCGTGACGGCCTCGGCCAGCTCCCGCGTGACCCGCTGCACCAGGGCCGCCCGCTCCGCGGACGCCCGCTCCGCGGCGGCCCGCTCGACCTCGCGCAGATGCCGCTCGGTGGTGTCGGTGATGTAGAGCGTGAGGCCTTCCGGCACCGGCACCAGCCGCAGGTGGTACCAGGACGTCCCGTCCGCCCCCGGTACGTCGAATCCGGCCGGCCGGCCCTCGGCCGCCGTCGCCTGGCAGCGTTCCCTCAGCCCGGGCACGGCACGTACCGCGGGGATGTTCCACAGCAGGGCTCCGGCCACGTCCCCCGCGGCGCCGAGGAGCCGCTCGGCGGCCTGGTTGAGAAATCCGATGCGCCAGTCCGTGTCCAGGGAGACGAAGCCGTCGCTCATGTGGCGCAGCGCCCGGCCCACCGACTCGGCGGCAGCGTGCGTTTCGCTGCTGTCCCGGAGGGTGCCGATCACCTTGACCGGCGCCCCTTCCCCGTCCGTGATCGTCCGGGCACGCGCCTCGATCCAGAGGTACGTGCCGTCCTGGCGCCGGACGCGGTACTCGTTCTGGAAGCCGCCGCGGAGCTGGATTCCCGTGTCGAAACCCGCTACCGCCCCTGGTAGGTCGTCCGGGTGGATCAGCGCCGCCCACGCCTCGATGCCCCCGCTCATCACCTCCGGATCGATGCCGGCGAGCACCTCCTCGACGGGCCGGTCGGAGGTCAGCTCGCCGGTGCGCAGGTCCCAGGTGTACGTGACGGAGGGCACGCCTTCCACGTCCCACGGAGGGGCGGGCTCGCGCGGTCCAGGCTCGTTCTCCAGGGCCCGCAGCAGGGTGGCGGACGGGTTGAGGATCCCGGACGACGCGAGTCTCCCGGACATCCAGACCGCCACCTCTTCCAGAAACACGGACTCCGTCGCGCCGGGCTCGTCGCCCGGGGCGAAGAGGACGGAGAGCGCGCCGCGTCGCCGGCCACAGCCCGGAACGGGGACGGCCAGGTGGCCGATGCCGACGGGGAGCCGGGAAGGCCACAGGGCGGCGGGGTCCCGGCCGGGCACGGGGTCGGGCGGGGCCAGGTCGGGCTGCCAGGTGGTGGTGTCGTGGCGGGCGGCTCGGCTGGGCGGCGCCGTGCCCCGCACCGGGATGATCAGCCAGGGCCGGGTCATCGACTCCGGCAGACCACTTCCGGCGACCATGTAGAGGATGCCGCTCATGCCGCCGCCCGGGAGATGCACCATGCCCCCCAGGCCCTGCACCTCGGCCACCGCCTGCTGGAGCGCGGTCAGCAGCACTTCGACATCGCGCCGGTCCTCGTCGACGGCGTCGAGCAGCCGCATCCGCATGCGCAGTCGCTCCGGGGGCCTTACGGCCCGTATGGTCCGCAGGCTCTGCGGTTGGTGCAGCGGATGGGGGACGGGGGGTATGGACGGGCCGGTGTTGTCCGCATCGCCGCTTCTGGTATCCACCACTGCCGACTGTCGCCTCCGCTCACCGTCAGGTACCCGCTGGGCCACATGCGATCGGATGTGGACCTGGAGCGATCTACATCCGTCAAATCCATCCTAATCGGAATAACTTAGGTGATTTCATCTGCCCTGGGGAGCCCTTCGCGTGCGTCAACCGAGGGTGCCGTCAGCTCACCCTTCGTTACCCCCGAGGACCTTGTCCGCCGGTTCGGCCCGGCGGCGTCACCGGTGGTCCGTCGAGCCGGCGACAGGGATCAAGGCCGTGGCTCGCAGTGGCCGCCGCTCAAGGGCGCCTGTGCGGGGCGCTGGTGGCTCGCCTGCAATGGTCCGGGTGCCCGACTTCGGCGCCGGTCACGGTCCCGGGGTGAGGTGGTCCCGAGGTCTGCTCAGCGCGCCTCGGCCGCGGCCACCGTGGTGGCCGCGGCGTCGCGCAGGCCGAGGCGCAGGTGCTCGACGTGGTAAAGAGCCTGTTCCAGCAGTTCGGCGACGTGGTTGTCGTAGAGCGCGTAGATGATGGAGCGGCCGCGGCGTTCGCCGGTGACCAGGCCGAGGTTGCGCAGCAGGCGCAGCTGGTGGGAGCAGGCGGACTGTTCCATGCCGACGGCGTCGGCGAGGTCGGTCGCCGCGCAGGGGCCCTCTTGGAGGCGGGCCAGGATCCGCAGCCGTGAAGGGGTGGCCAGCGCCTGGAGGGTGGCGGCCACATCAGCGGCGCCGACGGTTTCGAGGCGCTGGCGCGCGCTGCCGGTGGTCTTGCCTGTGTCTCCGTGGCCCATGGCCTTCATCCTACGGAGCACAACACATGAACGCATGAATGCCTCTTCATGCGGTCCTGTACGGTGGGGGGAGCGGTGCCGCGCTGCCCGGCGGTCCGCTGTCCTGCCGTGCCGTCGTGAAGGACTCTCCCGCTCCCATGACTTCCATCCTTACTGCGCCCGCGGCCGACAAGGCTGCCGCGTCCCCACACGGCGGTGGTGCGCCCCGGCGCCGTACCCGTGTCCTCGCCTTGCCCGAGGCCCGCTGGGCGGCGGCTGCCCTCGTCCTCTTCCTGATCGCGCTGTCCCTGCAGCTGACGGGCGCCGCGGCGTGGGCGTGGGGTCCGCTGTACGCACTGACTTACGCGGCCGGCGGCTGGGAACCGGGCCGGGCCGGCCTGCAGGCGCTGTGGGAGAAGACCCTCGACGTCGACCTGCTGATGGTCGTCGCGGCGCTCGGGGCGGCGGCGATCGGGCAGGTGATGGACGGGGCTCTGCTGATCGTCATCTTCGCGACCTCGGGCGCACTGGAGGCACTGGCAACCGCCCGGACGGCCGACTCCGTGCGCGGCCTGCTCGACCTGGCCCCGGCCACGGCCACGAGGCTGGCGGACGACGGCGCGGAGGAGACCGTTCCGGTCGAGGGTCTCGCCGTCGGCGACACGATTCTCGTACGGCCCGGTGAACGCATCGGCGCCGACGGCCGGGTGTCGGACGGGGCGAGCGAGGTCGACCAGGCCACCATCACCGGTGAACCGCTGCCGGTCGCGAAGGAGCAGGGCGACGAGGTCTTCGCCGGAACCCTGAACGGCACCGGCGCCCTGCGGCTGCGGGTCGAGCGTGACGCCTCCGACTCCGTGATCGCCCGGATCGTCCGCATGGTCGGGGAGGCGTCGGAGACCAAGGCGCCGACCCAGCTGTTCATCGAGAAGGTCGAACAGCGTTACTCGCTGGGCATGGTGGCGGCGACCCTCGGTGTGTTCCTCGTGCCGCTCGCCTTCGGCGCGGACCTCACCGCCTCGCTGCTGCGGGCCATGACCTTCATGATCGTCGCATCGCCCTGCGCGGTCGTGCTGGCGACCATGCCGCCGCTCCTGTCGGCCATCGCCAACGCCGGACGACACGGCGTCCTCGTCAAGTCCGCCGTGGTCATGGAACGTCTTGGCGAGGTCGACGCGGTGGCGCTGGACAAGACCGGCACGCTGACCGAGGGCACCCCGCGCGTCACCGACATCCGGCCCCTGGCCGGCTCCGGCATGACCGAGGAGGAGCTGCTGAGGCTGACGGCCGCTGCCGAGCACCCGAGCGAGCACCCGCTGGCCCGCGCCGTGGTGGACGCCGCCCGCGAGCGAGGACTCGACCTCCCCGTGGCCGAGAACTTCGACTCCACCCCGGGCATCGGAGTGCGTGCGATCGTGGACAGCCGTCGGCTCGAGGTCGGCACACCGGCCCGCCTGCTGCCCCAGGAGACGGACACCCGCTCCGCGCCGGCCGCAGCCCTTGTCGCCGGGCTGGAGGACGACGGCCGGACCGCCGTACTGGTCACGGCGGACGGGAAGCCCGTGGGCGTTCTCGGCATCGCGGACCGGCTCCGCGCCGACGCCGCCACCACCGTCCACGCGCTGACCTCCTTCACCGGAACGGCCCCCACACTGCTGACCGGCGACAACCAGCGTGCCGCCGCCCGCCTCGCCGCCGAGGTCGGCATCGAGGACGTGCGCGCCGGCCTGCTGCCCGAGCACAAGGTGGCGGCGGTCAGGGCGGTCGCGGACACCGGGCGCAAGGTGATGGTCGTCGGCGACGGCGTCAACGACGCCCCCGCCCTGGCCGCCGCGCACACCGGCGTCGCCATGGGCCGGGCCGGCTCCGACCTCGCCCTGGAGACCGCCGACGCGGTGATCGTCCGCGACGAGCTGGCGACCATCCCCGCCGTGATCTCCCTCTCCCGCCGGGCCCGCAAGCTCGTGGTGCAGAATCTGGTCATCGCCTCCGTCTTCATCACCGGCCTCGTGGTGTGGGACCTGGCCGGGCACCTCCCGCTCCCGCTCGGTGTAGCCGGCCACGAGGGTTCCACCGTCATCGTCGGTCTGAACGGTCTGCGGCTGCTGCGCGAGGCCGCCTGGAAGCGCGCCGCCGAGTGAGCCGCCGTAGGAAGGCCTTCACGGCGCCTTCCTACGGCCGGGCGTGTATCCCTCGGCCTGGGTGCTTTCGTCGGCGACGCGCACGCCGTAGCGGTAGGCGAGCTTGCCGTCCAGGAATGCCGCGACACCGAGCACCGCCACGCCGAGCGCGGACAGGACGAGCCGTCCGATCCCGACGCTCGCGCCGCCGGTGTGGTCGCCGTGGCGCCAGGAAGTTGACGACGTAGGCGGCGGTCACGAGCAGGTTCAGCGGCATGTGCACCAGGGCGGTGCGGAAGGCCGGGGTGCCGGCGGGGATGGCGAACAGGTCGAGGAATCCGACCACAGGGCGGGGCCGACCTGCTGCCCGGCAAGGCCGTCGACGGCTGCACCGGCACCGCGTTCGGACCGGTGCCCCGCACCACCGGCACCGAGCAGGACGGTGTCGTCGTGCTCCGTCGCCACCGGCTTCGGACGACCGACGAACGACCACCGAGTCGAGTGCAGCCCGGAGCCCGGCTCGGACCTGCCCGAAAGCCCGGTCTTCCGTACGGATGCGCGGCCGCCGGCGGTCGGCGGCGTGGTCCCCCCTGCCAGGGCTTCGGCGTGGTCGAGCGGCGTCCGGTTTGTGCTCAGCGAGGCCGACTTCGACCCTTGCTCCATCTATCGAATCTCGATAGATTTCCATCGCAACTCGTTGGAAGGATGGGTCGATGGGAAAGCTGGCAGTGCGTGCGCTGCGTGCCGTGCTCGTGGTGGTGCTGGCCGGCACGGTGTTCGTGCAGGCATCGATGGTGTGGGTGTTGGTCAGCGGGAGCGACCCGGAGGATGGGTCGCTCCCGCTGACCCCGTTGCGCGTGATCACGATCCTGGGCATGGTGGCGGCCCAGGTCGCCCTGGTCTGCGTATGGCGGCTGGTGGCGATGGTGCGACGCGGAACCGTGTTCTCCCACGCCGCCTTCCGGTACGTGGACGCCGTGATCGGCGCGATCGTGGCGGCGGCCCTCCTGTGGTTCGCGGTCACGGTCATCAATGCGCCGGGCCAGCGTGACGACCCGGGCGTCACCGTCATCATGGGCGGGGTCGGTGTGGCCATCCTGGGGGTCGCGCTCATCGTGCTCGTGCTGCGGATGCTGCTCGCCCAGGCCGTCGCGCGCGATGTCGAAGCGGCGCAGATGCAGGCCGAGTTGGACGAGGTGATCTGATGCCGATCGTCGTCGACATCGACGTGATGCTGGCGAGGCGGAAGATGTCCGTGGGCGAACTCGCGGACCGCGTGGGGATCACGCCCGCCAACCTGGCGGTCCTCAAGAACGGCCGCGCCAGGGCGGTGCGCTTCGCGACGCTCGCCGCGCTCTGTGAGGTGCTCAAGTGCCAGCCGGGCGACCTGCTGCGCTGGGAGGCCGAGGACGTCGCGGGCGAATGAACCGTGCCTGCGGTGCGTGATCGCCGATCCCGCCCGTCTTTGACCAACTCCGCGAGCATCCCGGGGCCGTACCCGAGGAGATCCCAGGCCTGCTGGAGCGGCCGGCCGAGGTGCCCGACCCGCGAGATCCGCGCGGCGTACGGCACGCCCCAGTCGTCGTGCTCGCGCTGACCGCGTGCGCGGTTCCGGCCGGAGCGACCTCCCTGCTTGCGGCGGCTGGGTGGATCAACGACGCCCAACAGCCCACAGTCTCCGCCGGCACGTCCCGCCAGGCGACACCGGTCCGCAGCACGAACAGGACGCCGGCGAGTGCTGTTCGGTCAGGTACACGCAACCGCCCGGGATGCCGGTGGCGTCGTTCGGGAGGGGCGGCAGCAACGGGGCCACCCGATCCCACAGGTCGTCCGGAACAAGATCAGCACGCACCCGGACACCCTGCCGACCGAGATCGTCGAGTACAAGACCCGCGGCATCTCAGCGCGACTTGCATGCAGGGTCTGGCGTCAGTTCGCCAGATCGAGCGCTCAGCCCGAGCGCCCTCCAGCGGAAGGTGGTCTCGGAAGTACTCCGACTCCAACCACTCCTCCTTCACGAAGAGCGGACGGGTCAGGCGCGCTGCCCCGACCTGCTGCGAGCGCAAAAGAACCCCGAGACCAGTCAGGGAAAGCGAGTCATCAGGCGTGTGGAGCAGACAGCTCCCATGCTCCGCAGCGTGGTCAAGCGGGAACTGCCGGCCCTGCTCCGGATCGCTTCCCCCCAATGGGAAGCCAGACAGGAAGACCTGCGGACCGGTGACCGCATCCAGCGCAACACAGGCGAGCTTGCCCGCGTCGTAGAACGCTTTCACCCCATCCGGGAAGTCCTCCTGCGCATACGGACCGCCAACCCGTTCCTGCGGTCCAGGGACCAAAAGCGCCTGGGCGACCTCGGCCGGAGACATCCCGAACTGCAACGGACCCACACCGGCCCACGACCGCAGCTCCCAGCACTCCTGCTCCGCATTACGCCCATCCATCCACTCCTACGTTCCGACCGGTCCGGACCAAGCCGCACACACAAGGCCATAGGCCAAGGTGCCAACTCAGCTGTACAAGTCCCAACAGGATTGCTGCTCTCGGCCGGAATCATTCTCAAACGATCAGTCAGTCGATGGCACGGTGCATCGACGGGTCGGCCGCACCGGGCTGGGTCGCAGCGCTCACGGGGCTCATTGCTGTAGTCACCGCAGCACTGCTCGCGTGGAATGGTGCCACTGGGGCTGCTGCCACAGTCGCTGCAGTCGGCAGTGGGTCGTCCCTGGTGGGCAGCATCCACGTCAGGGTCACCGTCCGTAGAGGACTTCCGTGCGGCAACGAGCCGACGACGTGTGACGCCGTTGACCGGTCCCTGCAGACCATTGGCATAGGACCACGCGCCGGCCGCAGCTCGCCGGGGGCGTCGTGGTACAGGCCGACGCGGTCCGCACCCAGTTCGAGGCCGTCGCCGACATGCCCGGCAAGCAGTAGCGCCGCAGCGACGTCGTCCAGGTTCTCCCGACGACGCGCTCCCGCGGCTGGTCGCCGCGTGCTCGCCTTCCCTCGCCGCTACGCGGCCCCTGTCACGCCCGCAGCAGGAGCCCAGGCCAGGGGAGCCTGCTCTTGCCGTTCAGTCCCGGGCCTCCTGCATGCCCAGGGCGGCGCGGAGGGTGGCGAGTACCTCCTTCTGTCTCGGGAACAGATAGAAGTGGTCTCCGGCGAATTTCCTCATCCGGAACTCGGCCTGTGTGGCCCCCGACCATTCGGCCATCTCCGCGTCGGTCGCGTAGGGGTCGGCTACCGCGCCGAGCGCCAGAACCGGTGTCACTGCGAGGGGTTCCGCCAGGGGCGCGTAGGCCTCGAGCAGGGTGAAATCAGCGCGGATGTAGGGCAGGACCAGATCGCGCAGCTCCGGATCCTCCAGGACCAGAGCATCGGTGCCTCCCATCTTTGTCAGTTCTGCGGCGAAGGTCGCGTCGTCCAGCCCTGCGATGGGTGGCCTGCTGTCGGCGACCTGCGGCGAGCGGCACGCCGAGGCGAAGAGATGAACGGGGGCCCGACCGATCTCCTCGAGATGACGAGCCGCCTCATAGGCGACCAGAGCACCCAGGCTGTGCCCGAACAGGGCCGTCGGGCGCTCGTCCAGCGTGGCGATCGCTTCGCCGACCTCGCGGCCGAGCTGCTCCAGGTCCTCGGGGAACGGGTCTCCGAAACGATCGGCCCGACCCGGATACTGGACACCGAGCACCTCGATGTCGGGTCCCATGGTCCAGGAACGGTAGGCCGCGGCGGAGCCGCCCGCGTGCGGGAAACAGACGAGCCGCGCCTGGGCACCGGGCAGGGGCCGGGGGCAGCGGAACCAGGTGTCGGGCGAGGTCCGCGGAGCGCGACGCGTTTTCAATTCCCTACCGTCTCTTCCGTGTCCGAGTGAATCACCGGCGACGACCCCTGCTCCGACGATCGCGGCCTCGGCGGGTGGGCTGTCAGGCATGCGTTGCCCTTTCGTCTGGGCGAAATGACGAACCTCGTTGGCCACCGGAGGCTTTCACAGGCAGAGGCTCCACTGGACGGTGCACCAGTCCGGATGGTAGGCCGCGGGCATGAGCCCTTCGAGCCGCCATCCACTCCCTTGCATGAGGGCAGTGATCGCGGGTGACGCCGGGAGATGCGTATAGAGCTTCCGGCCCAGGGTTCCGAAGAGCCGGGGGATCTCGTCGAGCATGAAGCCGAACGCTTCGCCTGACTTCGCGCACAGCGGCATGAGCTTCACCGGGTCGCCCTTCTTGGGGCCGGCGGCGACGGTTCCCTGGATCGCCCCGGACGAGTCGACCGCCACGTGGATTATTTTGTATTTCTGATTGAGGTCCCTGCCGAAACGGCGCTTGTGGCCGTCGAACAGCGCCCGGACCCAGTCGTCGTCCACGCCCTGGAAGGCACTGGGCATCGTATCCAGGATGAGATCGCGCACCACGGCCGCGTCGCCGTCCTCGAACAGGCGCATGCGCAGGTCACACGGTGACTCGCCGTCTGCCGGAACGAGTCCGCGGTAGAGGATCAGCTCGGTCATGCCGGGCTTGTACTGGCTCGGCGACTCCCCGGCGAGCCTGAACCCGTGGCGCGTGAAGAACGTGATGGCCGGTGTGTTCTCCGCGGCGACCGTGCAGTAGAGCTGCCGAGCGCCCTGCTCCCAGGCGAAATCCAGGGCGGTACGGAGGAGTACGGTCCCGAGACCGTCGCGCCGGCGATGGCTCGGAATCAGGATCAGCGGGCTGATCTTGACAGTTCCCTGCCGTTTGACCGCGAGGTGCAGGACACCCAGTCGCTGCGCTCGCGGAGAGCCGTCCGACCAGAGGACGAAAGTTCGCTGCGCCACTGAGAAATGGCCGTAGCTGTCGGTTCCCGCGGCGAGATGAGCGTCGAGGACCCTGTCCGCGTGCGCCTCGTGATCCCCGTCGTAGAAAGGGTCGAGACTTGACGCGAAAATGCTTCTCAAGAATTCCCGGTCGTCTTCGGTCGCGAGCGCTACGACGGGACCAGACGGACAGGGTGAGGCTTCGTCGCTGAATGCATTACTGGTGAGGATTGTCATCGAACATCAACCTTGTCTGGTCGGGCAATGTAAGACGCATTCGGGTGATCTCCGGGACGCGTGAGCGGCGCGTCAGGCGGGTCGTTCGCCCTGTTCGCGGCGGGGGTCCTGCTGTCACTGGAAGAGTCGGCCGCAGGCGGAGGCCTTCATGACGGGTCCTCCGTCACCAGTTCGAAGGCGTCCAGGACCCCGTTCATCCGGTCCTCCACGATCTGACGGGACGGGCCGACGATCTGCACGTAACCGGCGGAGGCGTGGGAGGCCCGCTGATCCGGCAGGTCGTCGCCGCTCGCCACGTTCATCCGGCCGCGCACCACCCCGGGCATGGAGAGCAGCGTCTCCAGGGGCGTGACCTTGACGACGCGACCGGGCTTGTAGGGGAGCAACAGGTCTCCGGCGCAGCGGGGCGCCGAGTACTCCAGCGAGGGCACGCGGCCCAGGTAGGTGTCGAGTGTCGCGGCCATCATGTCGAAGTTCCGGGCGAGCCCATGGTTGGAGGGCAGCTCGCAGCCGGCGAGCCTGGCTCCCACCTCGCTCATGTGGATGCCGCCGTCGTCCGATCGGAAGAACTCCATGTGCAGGTAGCCGTGGTCGATGCGCATTCCGTCGACGATGCGCTGCACCAGTTTCCGGACCAGTTCCTGCTCGTCGGTGCCCAGTTCGTCGTCGACGCCGAGGCTGATGGAGCCGTTGATGCCGCCGTGGACGGTCTCCAGCAGCGCGCACGGCGTCCACGAGACGTAGGTGTCGAGGACCCGGCCCTGAGCGACGAGCGCGCACAACTGGTACTCGCGTCCGGTGAGGAACTCCTCCACCATCCACCGCCGTGAGGGAGGCAGGGGAAGGAGCCTCGCGAGATCGTGCTCGTCGTCGAGCTTGTAGGTGTCGATGGAAGACCAGCCGTCGACCGGCTTGAGGATGAGCGGCCAGCCGTGCGCGGCGGCGAAGCCGAGGACGTCGTCGCCGTCCGTGACCTCGGCGAACTCCGCGCAGGGGATGCCGATTTCCCGGAACCGCCGCTTCATCGCGGTCTTGTCCCGGACCCAGGAGACCTGCTCGGCGTCGAGGTGCGGCAGGCCGACGAGGCCGGCGAACCGGTGGGAGATCTCCTGCAGGGGCTCCTGTGGGTTGCAGAAGTGGGCCGGTCGTGCCGGGAGCCCCGCCACCCAGGTGAGGTAGCGCTCAGCCTCCCGCCGGATGTCGGCGTCGGCGGCGATGGTGAACGTGGGGATGTCCGCCGTGCGCAGCAGGTGGTCGGTGGGCAGTGCGGAGAGGTGCTCCTCGAACCTCAGGAGGACGAGGTCGAGATCGTCCCGGCTCAGGACGTGATCGGTGAAGGTGCCGGGCCGGCCATCGACGAGCAGGAGGCAGGGACGCATGACTTCTCTCCGGAGAGGACGGAGCGGACGAGGTCGCTGAAGCGGATCTGTTCTTCGGACGAGTACTCGGGCGTGACCGGGATGCTGGACGTGCGGGCCGCCGGCAGGCCCCTGGTCCGGGCGAATCCGTCACGGGAGATCGCGCACGGGTCGCCCTCGGCGCGGTCCCCCCGGGGGGAAAAGCCGTCGGGACAGAGCGACGTGCGGTCTCTTGGGACAGGGTGGTCGGGAGGACATCGCTCAGGGCGTCCTGCGGGGTCGCGTGGTCGCGTTCGGGGTCCGGCAACCGCTGCGAGCCGTGGTCGTGGTGGCTGCGCAGGGTCTTCCGCTCCGCGTTCTCACGGACGTACGCCGGCCCGCCCGGTCATGGAGTGAGCGATGCGGCGTGATGGAACCGCAGGCTCCCGCGCACCCTCTGGTGCCGGCCGTGGCACCGTCCGGGCGGACTGCGCCCGCGGCCTGGGCGCAGTCCTCACGGGTCGGTCTCCCACCGCCGGCCTCGTCGCGGGCAGCGCCGGACGCATCGGATCCCCGGCCTCAGCCGATCACTCGGCAGGAGGACGAGCGGCGCAGACCGCGCGAAGCGCGAAGGTTCCTTGTCACCGTGAGCTTCTTGAGCCAGCGGTCACGTCCGTCGTACCTCGCGCGGAAGGGACGTCGGCCGTGCACCGCGGTGAAGTTGTCGACGTAGACGATGTCGCCGGGTTCGAGAACGACGTCGTACTCGGAGACCATGAGCTTCTCGCAGATCTCCTTGAGCGCCTCCTCGGCCTCGGGGTCGGTCCCGGAGGTCGTCATGTAGAAGGGGTCGAGTCGCAGGTAGGGCTCATCGGGGTGACCGAAGAGGACGGCCACGGGCTCCGGGTTGTCGCGCAGCTTCTGGATCTCCGACAGTCCGAAATGGGACCCGTCGTCCTCGACCTGGCCCAGGTGCTCGGTGTCGGGATAGATCACGTAACGGGGCTCGAAGAGGATCTTCTTGGCGTCTTCGCTGAGCTCGACGTCCCGGATCGAGGCGACCGTCGTGGGAACCCGGTCGAGGTTACGGATGCAGAGCAGGCCGACATAGTCGCACCGATAGGGATGGAACGCGTCCTCGGTGTGCCACCCGAGCAGGACGTCACTGCTGTGGCCGCTCTGCTCCTGCTCGACGCCCGGCAGGGGCAGGACGTTCTGGATCAGGCTGCCGTTCTGGAGGGTCGACCAACCGTAAACCTCGCCGAGGCACATGCCGGTGAGCGCGAGGAACAGTTCCTCCCTCCGCAACGAGTCGGCGTGGGCCCAGCTCAGCGGGGTGGGCTCGATCGCGTCCGGGTCCAGGCGGAAGCCTCGGATGGCGAACGCGCTACCGGTCTCCGCGTTGCGGAAGGCGCTCAGCGCCTCGCGCAGACCCGCGGGGACGCCGGCCAGATACCGCCAGGCGAGGTCGTACAGGTCACCGGACCTCGGGTCGTGCCCCGCTCGCACGATGTCGTCGATGACGGCGTCGAACGCCTTGATGTCTTCTTCGCTCAGTTCATAGGTCACGAGCGTCTTGGGGGGCATGCGTGTATCCGCCTCTCTCACTTAACGGCTTTGACGGCGACCATCGAGTCGGCCCACCAGTAGGTGCAGTCGCTCGGCGGTGCGAGATCACGCACCACCTCCACCGAGAACGAGGAGAAATGCCGGAGCAGGCTGCGCTGGTGGGAGCGTCCGACGGTGTCGATCTCGTTGGTGTAGTAGGAGAAGACGCCTCCGGTCCGAAGATGGGCGGCGGCCGCCTCGAAGAAGTTCTCCGCGTAGTTGGTGCTGTGCACGACCGTGTCGCGATACTCGCGCTCGTTGGTCGGATAGGTGTCGAAGAAGATCGCGTCGAACTGGCCGAGCTGGTCGATCACGTCGTCCCAGAACCCGCGCACCAGCCGGATGTCGCGGTCCGGGTAGCCTTCGCGCCACCGTTCGAACGCGCCGATGACGTCCTCGTTCGGCTCGATGACCGTGTGGGAGGCTGCCCCGAACTCCTGGATGAAGGTGGCCGAGATTCCCATGCCGAAGCCCACCTCCAGCACGTGCCCATGGCTCTCGGTGACGTGGGCCGCCATCGCCCGCATGAGCGGGCGCTCCCAGTCCTGCATGACCTCCTGGCCCTCGATGACCAGCTGCGAGGGTGTGTAGCGAGCTCCGCTGCGATCCCAGGACCCGTTGATGGCAGGTCGGTCGACGCCGCGTTTCTGCGACGCGACGAGCCGGTCCAGATGCTCCAGGTCCGACTGGAATTCGCTGAGGGAACGTTCCAGCATCCAGGTGCGACGGTGACTGATCGGCGTCCCGAGGAATCCTGGATCGCTGACCGTGACCGTCACGTCGAACGCTGCGGAACGCGTCTTGAAGATCTCCTCGGCGGCGGGACGGGCGGAGTCGCGCCGTACCAGGGCATCCACCAGCTCCGTGAGATCCGACAGACGGCTGTGCTGCATGAGTTGACGCAGCGGAACCCGGACTCCGAACACCGCGGCGATCCGCGCACTGAGACGTGAGATCTTCAGCGAATCGCCACCGAGATCGAAGAAGTCGTCCCGCCCGGTGGCTGGGGCAGTGCCCAGCAGCGACTCCCAGATGTCCGAGAGCTCGGCTTCGGTGCGAGAGAAGGACCGGGCCCCCGTCGGGTCGGCGACGATACGCCCCGCAGCGGGCAGCGCCGCCCGGTCGACCTTGCCCCCGGGCGTGAGAGGCAGCGCGTCCAGCGTTGCCCACTTCGACGGGACCATGTGGTCCGGGAGCCGCTTGCGGAGGTCCTCGGCGAGCTCCCGCAGATCCACCTCCCCCACGACGTAAGCCGTGATCGCGACCTCGTCGCCGTCCTTTTCGGCCTGCGCGTGAGCCGCGCGGACGCCCGGACGAGTACGCAGGGCGTGCTCCACCTCGCCGAGTTCGACCCGGAAGCCACGGATCTTGACCTGGCCGTCCCGCCTGCCGTGGAACTCGAGAACGCCGTCCGGCCGCCTGCGGACCATGTCCCCGGTCCGGTACATGCGTGTACCGGACTCACCCGCGAACGGGTCGTGCAGGAAGCGGGCGGCGGTCTCCTCGGCGCGGTTCAGATAGCCGGCGGCGACTCGCGGCCCGGAGATGAACAGTTCCCCGACAGCGCCGTCCCCGACGGGGTGCAGCTGTTCGTCCAGCACATGGACACGGGTCCCGGGGAGCGGCGACCCGATCGGGACCGACACTGACGGGTTCTTCCCCTCAGCCATCGCCGGAGTGACCGGGTACACCGTGGCGGTGATCGTGCCCTCGGTGGGTCCGTAGCAGCAGATGACGTCCGCCGGAACGTCCTTGGCGAACCACTCCTGGAGGTCTCCGTAGCGGATGACGTCATTGCCGATGTTCAGCAGCCGCAGGGTGTGCAGCCGGGGATCGCGGCGTTCGACGTGGGGGAGCGTCTCGCGGAGGTAGGCCGGAGAGATGTCAGCCACCGTGACGCCCAGCTCCGCGATCTTGTCCGGAATCTCCTGCGGCATCCAGAAATCGGCGTCGGGCAGGACGAGCGTGGCCCCGCTGAGGACCGCGAGGCCGACCTGCTCCAGTGACACGTCGAAGACCGGGCCCGCCAGCATCAGGATGCGATCGCCGGAGCCGCAGCCGTAGACGTCCCGGACTGTCGTCAGGTGGTGGAGGAACGCCTCGTGGCTCACCATCACGCCCTTGGGCGTACCGGTCGAGCCCGACGTGTGGATGATGTAGGCGATGTCGCGGGCGTCACGCGTATCAGGCGCCGCCACCGCCGCGAACGACGACGGGCGTTCGATGCTCAGGCCTGGACCGATGAGTGCGTGGACCTGTGCGGCTTCGACGATCGTCCGCCGGCGCTCGGCCGGCTGGCCCGGATCGATCGGGACGTGGGTCCCGCCGGCCCGGAAGACGGCCAGGAGCGCCACGAAATGGTCGATCGAGCGCGGGACCTCCACCGCGATCCGCGTTCCTTGCGCGACGCCCAGGTCTCGCAGCCGGATCGCGAGCCGCGTGGCCCGTTCGTCGAGTTCGGCGTAGGTCAGCACGGCATCGCCATGCTGGATGGCCGGCGCGTCGGGTGTGAGCAGGGCGTAGTTCGCCAGGTGGTCGGCGAGGGTCCTGGGGGCCGGCTGCCCCGGGCCGTCCAGGGGTGGTGCGCCACGTCGATCAGCGTCTGCCATCGTCCGGCGCTCCACGTGTGCATGAAGGGCTGACAATCGAGACCCTCCTCCGTATCTCCTGTGGTCCAGCGGCAGCGGTCGAGCCCTGCCACAGTTCCGCTTCAGCCGTCAGGAGCCCCCGGGCACGCATGGCTGGGAGTTCCTCGGCACTGAGATGATGTTGCTGCAGTTGCCAAAACGATGTCAACTCTTGACAACCTTACTTGCCTACGATGTGCCTGAGGGCAACGTGCCGTCGATCTCGACGAAGACCCCGTCCGGGCGCCGTCCATCCCGGGCGCGGGCGGCGCCGGCGCGGCCGGTGCGCATACCCCTGGCCGAACTTGGCGCACTGCCGACGAAAGGTCTCGTACGGGACCTCGATGCCACGCCCGAGCAGCGGGTGTTTGGGCTCGCGGCAGGAGCGGAGGGCGGGAAGCGGGGACCACGGCACTGTGGCGAGCTCGCGAAGCTCCATCACGGCGCGTGTCTTAAAGTAGGGGGTACAGACCCCTTAGCACGACTGTCGTGCCAGTCATTTCCAACAGCTTGCCAAAGTGGCAATGATGTGGAGAGTCCTGAGTGATCTGACACACGCCCAGCAAGCCCGCAGATCTGACGAGTGGAACGTGGAACCTCTGAAGCAGCCCGACTTCGGCCGCCGCCTCAAGCAACTGAGAACCGAGCGACACCTGTCGCAGGCGGCCCTCGCCGGTGACGGCATGTCGCCGGGTTATCTCTCCCGCCTGGAATCCGGCGCCAGGCCGCCCACCGCGCAGGTGGTCGCCTACCTCGCCCAGCGGCTGGACATCACCGAGGAGGAGCTCTCCGGAGAGCCGAGCGACGTCAGTTCGCTCGCACGGGCACTCATTTCCGCGACCTCCGCGGGGTCGGACGCGGCAGTGGAGGCATTGGCGGAACAGGGGGCCCTCGATCCCGAGGAGGACCCGCTGCTTCGCGCCCAGGCTCTCTGGCTGCTGGCCGACGTGTCAGGACGGACCGGACGCCGGGAAGAGGAACAGGACTATCTGGAACGCCTCGTCTCGCTCAGTGACGACCTGGGGCTCGATGACCTGAGGTGCCGGGCCCGGTCCCGGCTGGGCCGCTCCCTGCGGGCGACGGGAGCGATGCGTCGGGCGAGGGAGATCGCGACAGGGGCGTTGGAGATCGCTCGCGGCACGCCGCTGGGCGCGTCCGAGATCGCCGGTGCCCTGATCACGATGATCTCCATCGAGGCCGAGGACGGGCAGCTCACCACTGCCCTGTCCTACGCGGACGAACTGCGCGACCTCGTCCCGGAGGACAGGCCCGACCTGCGCATCGAGGCACTGTGGGCGTCGGCGACCGTCCGGGTCCGGCTGGGCGACTACGCGACCGCGGAGCGGCACCTGGAAGAAGTGCTGCAACTGCTCACCACGCACCACGATGCGCATCTCTGGCTCCGCGCCAGGCTCGCGACCGCCTCCCTGTACCTGCAACTGTCCCCGCCCAAGACGGAGCTGGCGCGCCGTCGGCTCATCGAGGTCTCCCACGCGGTCGAGATCACCGGGAACCCCCTGTACCGCCAGGAGATGGAGCTTCTCTTCGCCTACCTGGCCTATTACGAAGGCCGGCCGGCCGACGCCAGGGCGGCCTACCAAGCCCTTCACGACTCCACGCTGCTGCTCACCTACCGTGACACAGCGCGATTGGCGGCGCTCGACGGCCTGCTCCTCATCAGTGAAGGCAAGACCACCGAAGGTACGGAGACTCTCGAGCGCGTGGCGTCGAGCGCCCGTGACGAGGGCAGCTTGGATCTCGCCGCCGACATCTGGCGCCTCCTGGCCAGGGCACTGGCAGCACACCGATAGGTCGGTGTGGGTCCTGCCGGGGGGTCCGGGAACGCTGTCTCCGCGTCCGCGCGCCCGGGGATCAGCCCGGTACGACGCCGAAGTGGCGGCGGGCCATCGTCACGGCGAGGTCCTGCACGGCGTACGCGGTCAGGTAGTAGGCCTGGGGCGAGGTGCCGGCGGACAGGCGCAAGGTGAACTCGGCCTCGCGGTCCTCGTCGGGCGCGACGCGCATCCTGTGCAGGGCCGGCTCCACCGCGCAGTCGGCGCGCAGGTAGCGCGGAACGTGCACGCCGAGGCGCAGCGGGCCGGTGCGGGCGCCGCGAACCACCAGCCGTACCCGGAGGGTGCCGCCCCGGGGCACCTCGTCGTCGGCGTGGATCTGCACCGTGGGCGCACCGGGCAGGCGCAAGGAGACGTCCCCGCAGCGCGGGCAGATGACGCACTCGGTGTCGAGCGCGGTGGGCACCAGCGCCCTGCGGGTGTACCGCTCGGCGGGCCGGCCGCAGTGGCACCGCACCTGCGCCGCGGTGGACGTATCGATGCGGCTGCGGTCGCCGAAGTGGGCCGGGTAGTCGCTGATCTCGTTCTCCGGGTCCTCGGCGATCCGCGCGGCGATGGCCTGGTCCAGGGACTGCAGATCGTCCAGGAGGCCGCGCATCGTGCCGGTCTGGTCGCGGACCGCCAGTGAGCGGCGGGTGACCAGTTGCTCGACCTTGGCGGCGAGCTTGCCCAGCCGGGGACGCAGCGGGTTGCCGGGGGGCAGCAGCCCGCCGGCGAGGTAGGCGGTGAGGCGGGCCGAGGTGGTGAGGAGCAACGGCTCGGGGTCCACGGACGGCGGCTCGGGTGTGGGGCCTGTGTCGTCGGCGGCCATGCCGAAGTGGAGGTAGGCGGGGAAGGGCTGGGCCGTGGAGATGCCGGCGTTCAGGCTCGGGGCGGAGGGAGCTCCGCAGAGGGCGGCGTCCATCCAGACCCGGTTCTCCACGCGGTCGGAGTCATGGATGGTGACCGCGGCGACGACGTCCTTGGCGGTGCCGTCGATCGCGTTGAGCATCAGCTGGAACTTCGGGTCGTAGCCGGCCGCGTCGGCGAAGGGAGCGTTGTTGCACGAACTCAGTACTATCTCGGCGGCGCGGACCTCGCGCAGCTGGATCAGCTTGTCCATGGGCTTGTAGCAGGTGGGGCCGTAGGCGCAGGCCGGGCCGAGCAGCCGTGGGGCGCGCGGGACGGTCTCGTTCAGGCCGCACACGGTGAAGTCGGCGAGGTTGATCGAGTCGTCCTTGCCGTGGCCCTGGAAGAGGATGCGCCTCCAGCGGGCGCCGAGGATCTCGGTCTTGATGTCCTCGCTCTCCATGTCGCGTTCGTCGCGCAGGTGGATGCCCGCCGGGGCCAGGGGGCGGTCGGTGGAGGTGTACAGGCCCAGCCGCCGGACGTCCGCGGCGACGCGGGCGTACTGCTTGGCGGTGAACCAGGCGAGGGACGCGGCGTCACGGCCGGTGAGGAAGGTGATCGCCACGTCGGCGCGGCGGGCGGCGGCCAGCAGGGCGTCCCACAGCGGGTCGAGGGTGAAGTGCTCGTACAGGCCGGCGACCACCAGGGAACCGCCGGTGCCCTCCTCCTCGTCCGGCGCCCGGTGTCGCGCGCCGGGTTCGTCGAAGAGCGCGGCGGTGAGTTCCTTCTCGTCGAGCCACTCCTCGGCCAGGGGTGCGAGCAGTGCCGCGAGCCCGGCGGGCAGGGTGCCGGGGCTCAGCAGGACACCTCGTGCGTGGGGGGCCGGGCGGCGCACACCCGCGTACACCGTGGCTGCGCGCCCGACGGAGGCGACGAGGTCCGCGCGGCCACCGGTCCACACCGGGACGGTCGCGGGCGAGGGGTCGGTGAGGAACTCCTCGACGGCCGCGGTGTACGCCGCCGGGTCGTCCAGCGTCAGGAAGGGGGAGGAGGCGGGGTCCGCCGTCCCGTCGGCGTCGGCGTGGAGGGCGGACTGCATCAGCGGGTGACGCCTTCGTGGAGGTTCGAGGGCTTCCGGAGGCTGGGGGCGGCCTGCCTGTCCGAGGCCCAGGCCAGGGTCTCGGCCAGCGTGCGCCAGATCTCGGAGGCCAGGTGGACGTTGGAGGCGCTCTGGGCCTCCTGGGCGAGTTCCTCGATACGGCGGACGCCGGCTTCGCGGTCGCCCTCGAGGATGCGGATCTGGTGGGCGAGGACCTCGAGCCGGATCCGGTCGCGGAAGGTCAGCTGCGGCAGGGCGTCCGTGAGCTGTTCGCACAGCGCCTTGGCCTGCTCCAGGTCCCTCTGGTGGAAGGCGAGGTGGGCCTTGATGACGAGAAGTTCCTGGCGGTGCAGCGGGCCTCCGAAGAGGTACAGGACGCGTTCCGCCTCGGCCAGCCACCGTTGGGCCTCGGCCACCCGGCGCGGGATCATCTGCAGGTACAGGGAGGACGCGGCCAGCCGCAGCCGCAGCATCAGTTCGTCGTGGCTGGGCAGTTCGGTCAGGGCCCGCTGCAGCAGCTCGGCGGCGCCCGGGTAGTCACCCTGGCGGATGCGGACGTTGGCGGCCGACCACAGGGCCTCGGCACGCAGCACGGGGGGCAGGACGTCGATCGGTTCCAGCAACTGGTCGGCGAGCCGGCGCGCCTCCGTGATCAGGCCCGACTCCGCCTCGAGCGAGACGAGCACCAGTTGGGCGCGGATGGTGTCCGCCACCGGGACGGCCCCGTGGTCGGTGGTACGGAGGGCGGCCCGGGCGACGGCGCGGGCCTCGTCGATGTCACCGACGGCCCGCAGGCAGCGGGCGAGGAGCGTGCGGGAGCGCACCTGGAGGGTGGACACCTCCAAGCGGTCGCTGAGCTCGGTGAGTTCGCGTGCCGCGCCGAGTTCGTCGTGGCGCTTGCCCTGCTTGGCGTGCAGCTGGGCCAGCTTCCACAGGGACAGCCAGCGCAGGGAGAGATCCTCGCCGCTCCCGGCCTGGACCGCCTCGCCGAGCAGCCGGATGGCGTCGTCGGTGTCGTCCGAGGAACTGGCGGAGGCGAGGGCCTGGCCCAGCAGCGAGGTGTGGGTGCCCTGAAAGACGGACGCGGGCACGCCCAGCCGCCGGGTGAGGTGGTCGAGCACCTTGGCGGTCGGGCGCCGGGCCCCGGACTCCAGGCGTGACAGATACGCGGTGGACATGCCGCCCTCGGCAACCTCGGCCTGGGACAGGCCCCGCTCCTGTCTGAGGGTCTTCAATAGCTGTCCGAACTCGGGTTGTTCGACCACTTAGCCATCCCTGCCATCCCTGAGCCTGCTGGTCCCGTGAACGGAACCATCTTCAGTGCGGGACACAGGGTTGTCAACACTTGGCAACCCTGGCCGGTGAGGGGTCGGCCGTCCGGGCAAACCGGGCCGGCCGACGGGGCCGCGGACCGTGTCAGGTCCCGCCCGGACACCGCTCCCGCCCGGTGAGCGGGGCCGGCCGCGGATGTCCGGCGCCCGCTCACCGGGTCATGAGCGGCGATGGCGGCCGCCCGCCGGGCAGGCCACGGCCCGCCGCACCGGACGCCGCGCGCAGGCCGGCCCGGCAGCGCGGACGCGTCCTTCGAGGCCGGTCGCCGCGCCCCGTACCGCTCAGGGCGCGCAGCCCTTCCGCGAGCGGGCGCCCCGCAGGTCACGGCCAGTCGATGCGGCCCGCCAGGGCGTCCGTGGCGGACCGCGCGCTGACGTCGTGCGCGCCGTGGAGCGGCCAGTCGATCCTCACGTGCGCGGCCCGGACCGTACGGCCCTCGGTGCCGGCGTGGACGGCGGTCGCGCCGAGTGCGAGGACGGCGGTCGACAGGACGGCGGTGGTGGTGCGGCGACAGGCGTTCTTCATGAGTCTTCCCCCGGGATGTCGAGTGGTGGTGTCTGTAGGCCCACCGGAGGCCGGTGAGTGCGCGGTCGGACCGGCCTGGAACGGGGAGTCCCCGGAAGCCGGCGGCGGCCGCTCGGTCAGCTCGAAGCTAGATCACTTGCCAAAGATTGACAAGCCTCGACGAGCGATTGACAAACTTGTCCGGCCACGCCTAGCGTCCTGTCACGAACAAGAGCCGCGGTGATGGCCGAGGCCCTGTCCCGGATGTCTCGGCGCCCGCCGCAGCGGGCCCCCGCGGTGACGACAGGGCGCATGTCCCGCGGCAGACGGCGACCCACGATGCGGAGTCCTCCCATGGCACCGACCGCCGGCTGAGAAGACCGTGCCCACCCGGGACATGCGCACGCCCCGCGCCATGCGGGGTCCTCGGCCGGACGGCACCTGGTGTGAACAGCGACAGCAGCCCGGCGACCAGACCAAGGTGATCACACGGTGACAGCCCTGACCCACACCCCCCTCCCCACGACTGAGCCGTCCCGGGCCGGTTCCCCGCGCACCCGCGCGGCCGGCGAGGACGACCGGGACTTCCTCAGGTCCCTCTTCACCAGCACGCTCAGCCCGTTCTACGACGGTGACCACGCCGCGCACGCCGATCGCGTCCTCGATGCGCACCTCGCCTCCGGACGCGACCCGTTCGGTCACTTCTCCCACTCCCAGCGCACCTTCCTGCTGTGTTCGGACGACACACCCGATGCCGAGCGGCTGGGTGTGCTGCACATGGTGGTCAAGCGGCAGGGCACGGTGAAGATCAGTCCGCTGATCCTCGTGCCGGAGCACCGCAGTCGCTCCGGGCTCGGCACCATGCTGTTGCGCGCGGCGGAGGACTTCGCCCGCGAGGCCGGCGCCCGGCAGCTCTACTGCACGGTCGCCGCCGCCAACACCGCCGCGATCGGCTTCTTCCTCCGGCACGGCTTCGTGCCGGCGGGCGGCGCGCCCGGCCAGTACAAGTCGGACAGCACCGAGCACATGCTCTACAAGGACCTGACCCCGCGCACGGAGCCCGCCGGGGACGACGGCACCGGCGTCGTGAGCGGCGTCCGCGTCCGCCTCTTCCGGCCGCAGGACGCGCCCGGGCTGCGCGAGCTCGTGCTGCGCGCGATGCAGCCCGCGTACCGGGGTGTGGACGCGGACTGGGTGGACGCGCTGATCGCCGGGCACGACCGGCGCCACCACGGTGATCTCAACCAGAAGTACAAGATCATCTACGTGGCGGTGGACGAGACGGGCACCGTGCGCGGAGTGGCCGCCGCCGGCCCGAAGAAGGGCCTGTCCGTCAAGCTGATGCCGCTGTGCGCGGACCATCCGGCCGTCCTCGCCCAGCTCCTGGACCAGCTGCCCGACCTGTACCGCGGGCTCGGCCGCAAGCTCTACACCCACCAGCCGCCGGATCCCGCCGTCACCGCGCTCATGCAGCGCCGCGGCTGGTCCCTGGAGGGCCTGATGCCGGCCGCGTACCACCCCGACACCTGCACCGTTCAATGGGGCCTGACCCTGCCCGCAGCGCCGCACCGCACCGGAGACGCACATGAGTGACCTGGACCAGTACGCCGACGAACTGCACTCCTTCGTGGCCGCACGCGGCTGGGACGCCTTCCAGAACCCCAAGAACCTGGCGATGGCCCTCGGGGGCGAGAGCGGGGAACTGCTGGCGCTCCTGCAGTGGCTCACCCCGGAGGAGGCCGCGGCACGTCCCTACGAGGACCCCGAGTTCCGCCGCGAACTCGCCCACGAGCTGGCCGACATCCTCAACTACCTGCTGCGGCTGTCGCGTTCGGCCGGTATCGACCTGCTCGCGGCCGCCCGCGAGAAGCTCGCCCTCAACGAGCAGCGGTACCCGGTGGAGCTGGCACGCGGCAACGCCCTGAAGTACGACCGGCTGACCGAGACGGGTGACCAGGCATGAACGGCACCACTCCCCTGACCCCCACGTCCGCTGCCGCGGCGCACACCGCGGCCGGCCGGCGCGTCGGCGACGTCCCCGCCGGTGGCCTGCGTGTCTTTCTCGCCGCGCCGTTCGTGCAGTTCATCGATCCGGCCGATGGCGTGGTCCGTCCTCAGTGGCGGCAACGGCTGTCGGCCTTGCGTGAGGCACTTCTCGACGCCGGGCACGCAGTCTTCAACGCCCACCACAACGAGGGGTGGGGCGAGTGGGGTCTGCCCCCGCAGGAGTGCGTCCCCTCCGACTTCCGCGCGATGCAGTGCGCCGACCTGGTGCTCGCCTACCCGGGGACCCCGCCCTCCACGGGCGTCGCGCTCGAACTGGGCTGGGCCTCCGCGCTGCGCAAGCCCGTCGCCCTGCTGCTCGACCCCGGCACCGCCTACAGCCCGATGATCTCGGCACTCGGCGAGGTCTCCCCGGTGCTGCAGCTGCCGTTCGACGGCAGCTGGTCCGCGCAGTGCCTCGACGGCGCGGTCCACACCGCCCTGGACTGGGCGGCCGGTCTCGGCGTCCGGCCGGGGCCGTGGCGCGCACCGGAGCTGGACCAGGCCCTGGCCTACCACCGGCACGCGACGGACCGCCCCGGCACGCCCGCGGCGCAGCCGGCCGCGGCGGAACCGGTGGTGCCGGCATGACGACCGCACTGCGGACACTCCCCGCGTCCGCCGGGCCCGCCCGGCCGCCCACCGACGTGACCGTCGCCCTGTGCGGGGTCGAGTTCGGCTGGGGCAGCGCCGGAAAGCTCGGTGCGATCGTGCACGCGCTGCGGGCGAAGCTCGGCGATCACGTGCGCTTCGTCGGGCTCGGCTCGCGGCTCGGCCGTGAGATCGTACGCGGCCACGGTGTCGAAGAGTGGCACGACGTCGACCTCACGGACGCGCGGGCGCTGCGCGCCCTGGTGGCCGAGCGAACCCTGGACGCCGCCGTGTGCGTCCTGGACCGGGCCGCCGCAGTGGCGCTGGAGGACGCCGGCTGCCCCGTCGTGTTCGTCGACAGCCTGCCGTTCCTGTGGACGAAGGACGATCTGGACAGCCTGCCGCTGCGCGCCAGCGCCTACTGCGCGCAGCTGGTCCCCGGACTGCCGGGTCCGGCCTGGCCCGTGCTGGCCCGGGTGGAGAACCTTCGCTGGGTCGAGTCGGTGGTCGTCCCCGGGCCGGTCCGGACCGGACGCGGGATGCGGCGGGCCGGCGAACGCCGCGCGGTGGTCAGCCTGGGCGGCCTGCTGTCACCGCTGCTGGACGACCCCTCCGCCTACCTGTCCCTGACGGTGCCGGCCGCGCTCGGCGCTCTCGCCGCGTGGGGCACCCGGCAGGTCACGCTGTGCGGCAACGTGCCCGAGGGGCTGTTCGACAACATCACCGTCCCGGCGGGCCTGGACGTACGGAGCGGCGCCCTCGGCCACCAGGGCTTCCTGGCCGAGATCGCCGAGGCCGACGTCCTGCTCACCTCCCCCGGTCTGACCACGCTGCTGGAGACCAGTGCGCGCGGGGTGCCCGCGGTGTGCCTGCCTCCGCAGAACATCAGCCAGATCCTCAACGCCTCCTTCTACGCGCAGGCCACCGAGGCGCCGGTCGCCGAGTGGCCCGAAGAGGTGTTCCGCGCCGACGAGGTGCTCGACGCCCGCCTGGCCACGGCATCCGGTGACGTCTCGGACGGCGGTGGATCGCCCGGCGAGGACGCCGCCCTGGAACTGATCTACGGCGGGATCGAGCGTGCCGCCCGCACCCCCGCGCCGGTCCGCGCGGCCCTGACCGAGCGCATCGGCGCCTGCCTCGCCGCGGTGGAGCGGCAGCAAGGCCGATGGACCGCCCTGGCCCGGCTGGTCGGCACCGGCGGCGCTGCCCAGGTCGCCGACATCGTGCTGGCCACCGCGGCCCGCCGCGGCACCAGTCACCGTCCCGCCGACCTCCCTTCCTGAAAGGCTGACCGATCATGCAGGAACGACACCGGTACCTGTTCATCCGTGTGCTGGAGGCGTGCAACGCCGACTGCTTCATGTGCGAGTTCGCCCTGTCCCGGGACACCTACCGGTTCAGCACGGAGGACTTCGCCGAACTGCTGCCGGAGGCGGTGGCGAAGGGGGTGGGGTACGTCCGCTTCACCGGCGGCGAGCCGCTGATGCACCGGGACGTCGTCGACCTGGTCCGCATGGGCACGGAGCACGGCATGCGCATGTCGCTGATCACGAACGGCATGTTCCTGCCCCGCTTCGTCGACCGGCTCGCCGACGCCGGGCTGGCCCAGGTGATCGTCAGCCTGGACGGCTCCTCCGCCGCCACCCACGACGTCTACCGCCGCTCCCCCGGCATGTTCGACAACGGTCTGGAAGGGCTGCGCCGGGCGAAGGAGCTGGGGATCATCCCGCGCGTCAACTCCGTCGTGGGACCGCACAACTTCGCGCAGATGCCGGAGCTGCAGCGGGTGCTGACCGACCTCGGCGTCCAGCAGTGGGAGCTGTCCGCGATCAAGCTGGACCGCGAGATCCGCTATCCGTCGGCGGAGGAGGTCATCGCCGCCTGCGAGCCCATCTACACCGCCGACCCGGCCACCACGCTCGTACCGCTCGGCAAGCGCTTCTACGGCGACACACCCGAGGAGCAGAAGGCCTTCTTCGAGGAGTCCCTGCCGCCGCGCGCCGCGGAACCGCTGTGTCTGGTCACCGACGACGTGATCTACCTGGACGGCAAGAACGGCCGGATGTTCTCGTGCAGTTGCCTCCCGCACAAGGAGGGGGACGAGGGCCCCGGCGGCGCGCCGCTGCGCACCGACGACGGCAAGGTCATGCTCGACAACCCGGTCTTCCGCAGCCACGCGGAACTCTTCAAGCAGCAGGGTCCGACGATGTGCGGCGGCTGCTCCGCGACCGCCGCCGGCTACAGCGACGACCTCGCCCGCATGGGTGCCGTACCGGCCTGGAGCTACTGACGGCCCCGCCCTGCCCTCACGCCCGCGTCTGGAACCGACCGCGCCCGGAGCCACCATGTCCTCACCCACCACCGCCCCGCATCCCGCCCCGCCGCGGCTGCGCGTGCTCGCCGCCGCCCGACCCGCGCTGGAGTCCCAGGCTGCGCTGCGCCATGTCAGCGCCCACCTCACCGAAGTCGAGCTGACCGGTGATCCGGACGCGGGCCCCACCCCCGGCGCCGCCCTGGTGTGCGACGACGACGTGCTCGCCGCCCGCCTGAACGCAGCCGGCGTGCCCGTCGTGTTCGTCGCCTCCGGCGGCCCCCCGCCCGGCGGCACCTGGCCGCCGTCGGCCGTCCGCTGCCTGCACCGGCCCGGCTGGCTGGGCGGGCAGCGCGCCAAGGGCGTACACACCGTCGGCACGATCGCTCCGCCCCGGGCCGCCCGGGCGCGTGCGGCGCGCGGCGCGGTCGTCCATCTGTCCACGCCGGATCTGCACCCCGCCGACCACGCGGCCGTCGCCCGGGCGGGCGCGGCCCTGCGCGCCGCCACGGAAGCGGCACGGTACGACGGGAAACCGCTGCGCGGTGTGGTCCTGGACGCGCCGGTGCCCGCGCGGTCCGCCCTGCTGTCCGCGGCCGGAGAGGACACCGGCGCGCTGCCCGTCGTCGGGGTCGAGGAGGCCGCCACGGAGCGGCTGCTGGCCGAGGCGTCGCTGCTGGTCTCCTCGCCCCTGCTGACCGCCGTCAACCAGGCGCACGCCGCCCGGGTGCCGCTGCTGCTGCTCCCAGCGCTGGACGCGGACCAGGCCGGCCGGCTCGCCGGGATCACGGAGGGCACCGGCGTCGAGGTGCTCGACGCGGCCGCACCGGACGCCTCGGCCGACCGCGCCGTCCGCGGTGCCGACCCGCTCTGGAACCGCGTCTCCCGGGCACTGGAGCACGCCGGCGACGACCGGCGCGGCGCCCAGCGCGTCGCCCGTCAGGTCCGGCAGTTCCTGCTCGCCCCGTTCTGACGCGGCCTCTCCGCGCAGCCCCCTGTCCACCCACCTCGAACGGAAGCCCGCTGATGCTGCGTCCCTTCCCCTATGGCGCCAACTACCTCTCCCTGGAGGACACCCCCGAACTGCACCGGTCCCTCGACAACAAGGTCCTCTTCCGGTACAGCGCCCCCGCGCCGAGCAACGCCGACCTGCTGGAGGCGTACGCGGCCGAACGGCTCGGCGCGGGGCGGGCGCTGAGCGTGCCGAACGGCACACAGGCCCTGCGTGTGGCGCTGATGGGCACCCGGCCGCGGGTCGGCGACCCCGTGTACATCCCGGCGGTCACGTTCGTCGCGGTGGCCGGTGCCGTGCTGTCCTGCGGACTGGTCCCGGTCCTCGTCGACGTCGACGAACGGTTCGGCCTGGACGCCTCGCTGCTGCCCGCGGACGCGGAGCGAGTGGTGGTGGCGCACATGGAGGGCACCGTCGTCGACCTGCCCGAGCGGGTGCCGTACCTGGTCGAGGACAGCGCCCAGGCCATGGGCGGGCGCCACACGGACGGTCGGCATGCCGGAACGGTCGGCTATGCGGGCACGTTCAGCTTCCACCACGCCAAGATCCTCACCTCCGGCGAGGGCGGCCTGGTCGTGGTCCGCGACCCCGCCCATTGGGACGTCCTGCGCTCCTACACCGACCACGGCTCGGCCCGCGAGCAGGGCAAGTACCCGGGCTGGAACCCCGGCGCGTTCTACGGCGAGAACCTGTGCGCCAACGAGGCCGTGGCCGCCGTACAGCTCCAGCAGTTCCGGCGGCTGGACGAGATCCTCGCCTCTCTGGAGCGGCACTACGCCCTGACGCTGGAGGCGCTCGGCGAGCGCTCGGACGTCACCGTGGTGGCCAAGCGCCCCGGTGACGTCAAGACCAGCGTGCGGCTGCTGCTGGAGTCGCGCGATCTGCGGGACCGGGCCATGGAGCGGCTGGAGGAACGGGGCCTGCCCTGCTGGACCCTGGACAAGTACCTTCTGCCCGAGCACCCGGTGGTGGCGGGCCGGGCCTCGCTGTACGCGGACGGGTTCCCGTGGAACCTGGCCGACGGCGACGACCGTTACGCGCCGTTGACCCGGGACGGTTTCGCCGCGACGCGCGACAGGCTGGGCCGCACCCTGTGCGTACCGCTCACCCCGGAGCTCGACGAGGCGGAACAGATCCTGCTGGCCAAGGAGATCGCCGCCGTCGTCGCCGCGCTCTGAACGGCACCTGACCGCCCGGCGGACCGTCCCTCCTCGTGGACCGTCCCCACGAGAACCGAGAGAATGCCATGACCCACACCGCATCCGACAGCCGGCCCGATAAGCCGTCCACCGAAACCGACTCCGAGTCTCCGCCCGCCGGGAACCGGTTCCTCACCGTCCTGAGCGACAAGGCCATGCGCGCTCCACTGCTGTGGAGCATCGTCGGCCGGTTCCCGCTGTTCCTGGTCACGCTCGCCCTCGTCGTGTTCGCCACCTCGCGCGGCACGGGCTATGGTTCCGCGGGCCTGCTGCTGGCCTGCTACTCGCTGGGCGGTGCGGTGCTCGCGCCGATCGTCGCCCGCCGCGTCGACGTGCACGGCCAGACTCCCCTGCTCCTCCTCACCGGTGTCGTCCACCCGCTGGCACTGATCGCCCTGGTGTGCATGGCGCCCGACGCCCGCCTCCCGCAGCTGGTGTGCGCGAGCGTCGCGGGCGCCACGATCCCGCCGATCAGCGGCTCCGTCCGGTCGCTGTGGAGCGCGCTGCCCGCCGGCGGACGGGAGGCGGGCTTCTCCCTGGAGGCGGTGCTCAGCGAGATCTTCTTCATCGGCGGACCGCTGTTGCTCAGCGGCATCCTGTTCTGGGGGACCCCCGCCACGGCCCTGGTCGTCGGCGGGGTTCTGGCGGGCGTGGGTGCCATCGGTTTCGCCACCACGCAGTCCTCGCGCGACTGGCGCGCCGAGGAGACCGAGAGCGACCTGCTGGGCGCGCTGCGCTCGCCGGGCCTGGTCCGACTGCTGGCCATCCTGGTCTGCGCGGCCGTGTCCACGGGCGTGTTCAACCTGGCCCTGCCCGCCTTCGCCGAGGAACACGGCTCCGCGGACAGCGTCGGACTGATCTTCGGTGCCTGGGGCGTCGGCGGGGTCGTCGGCGGGCTCTGGTACGGCAGCCGTACCCGGGACTGGCCCGCAGAACGCACCCTCGCCATCGGTCTGCTCCTCCTGTCCGCGTTCACCGCACTGCCCCTGCTCGCCTGGGACAACTGGTCGATAGGCCTGGCCCTCGCCCTCGGCGGCCTGGTCTACGCCCCGGTGACGGCCGTGGAGTACGAACTCGTCGCGCGCACGGCCCCGTCGGGCGCCATCACCGAGGCCTTCACCTGGGTCATCACCGTGAACGTCGTCGGCTCCGCCCTCGGCGCTCAGATCGGCGGTCTCCTCGTCGGCGCCTACGGCACCTGGGCGGCCTTCGTCGCCGCGGTCGCCGCCCTGCTCGCGAGCGCCGCCGTCGCCTTCGCCGTACGCCACCGGTTCGCGGACCCGGCCGGCGCATGACCGCTCCCCGCCCCTCCCCGCCGCTGGTCGACGGACGTCCGGGCAGCTCGAACGCCGGGCCTGAGGGCCGCGATGTGGCCGAAACCATCTGCCGGATGCAAGCGGTGCCGGACCATGTCCGGTTGGGGGGCCTCGACCGGGCAGCCTGAGCGGATGCCCCGGAGGACCCGGGGGACACCCGGGCTCCGGCGGCCCGAAAAATAATCAGCAGCCGTCGACCAGGCCCACCTGGCACGGTGGTCCGGGAACCGCCCGCCCACACAGCGCGCCGGCGCACCCATGCCGGTATCCGTACAGCAGACAAGGACACAGCAAAGATGGGACATCTGGAGGCCTCTCACCTCGAGTACTACCTGCCCGACGGGCGCGCCCTCCTCGGCGACGTGTCGTTCCGGGTGGGCGAGGGAGCGGTGGCGGCCCTGGTCGGCGCGAACGGCGCCGGCAAGACGACCCTGTTGCGTCTGCTGTCCGGCGAACTGAAGTCGCACGGCGGCACGGTCACGTCGAGCGGCGGTGTCGGGGTGATGCGGCAGTTCGTCGGTTCGGTGCGGGACGAGAGCACGGTCCGCGACCTGCTGGTGTCGGTGGCGCCGCCGCGCATCCGGCGGGCCGCGCAGGCCGTGGACGCGGCCGAGCACCTGATCATGACGGTGGACGACGAGGCCGCCCAGATGAAGTACGCCCAGGCCCTGGCCGACTGGGCGGAGGCACGTGGCTACGAGGCGGAGACCCTGTGGGACATGTGCACCATGGCCGCGCTCGGCGTGCCGTACGAGAAGGCGCAGTGGCGTCAGATCCGCACGCTCTCGGGCGGTGAGCAGAAGCGGCTCGTCCTGGAGGCGCTGCTGCGTGGTCCCGACGAGGTGCTCCTGCTGGACGAGCCCGACAACTACCTGGACGTACCGGGCAAACGGTGGCTGGAGGAACGGCTCCGGGAGACCGGCAAGACCGTGCTGTTCGTCTCGCACGACCGGGAGCTGTTGGCGCGGGCCGCCCAGCGGATCATCGCGGTGGAGCCGAGCCCGGCCGGTTCCGACGTCTGGGTGCACGGCGGTGGTTTCGGCACCTTCCACGAGGCGCGGCAGGAGCGGTTCGCCCGGTTCGAGGAGCTGCGCCGCCGCTGGGACGAGAAGCACGCCCAGCTCAAGAAGTTGGTGCGTGACCTGCAGCAGTACGCCGCGCGCAGCGACGACATGGCTTCTCGTTACCAGGCGGCGCGGACCCGGCTGCGCAAGTTCGAGGAGGCCGGTCCGCCGCCGGAGCCGCCGCGCAAGCAGGAGATCCGGATGCGTCTGCACGGCGGGCGTACCGGGGTGCGGGCCGTCACCTGTACGCAGTTGGAGCTGACCGGGCTGATGAAGCCCTTCTCCCTGGAGATCTTCTACGGCGAGCGGGTGGCGGTGCTCGGCTCCAACGGGTCGGGCAAGTCGCACTTCCTGCGACTGCTGGCCGGGGAGGACGTGGCGCACACGGGCACGGTGAAGCTGGGCGCACGGGTGGTACCGGGGCATTTCGCCCAGACCCATGCGCATCCCGAACTGATCGGGCGCACCCTGGTGGACATCCTGTGGACCGAGCACGCCCGGGACCGGGGCGCGGCCATGTCGGCGCTCCGCCGCTACGAACTGGACCGGCAGGGCGACCAGGCCTTCGACCGGCTCTCCGGCGGGCAGCAGGCGCGCTTCCAGATCCTGCTGCTGGAACTGCAGGGAACCACCGCCCTCCTGCTGGACGAGCCGACCGACAACCTGGACCTGGAGTCGGCGGAGGCCTTGCAGGAGGGGCTGGAGGCGTACGAGGGGACGGTCCTGGCGGTCACCCACGACCGCTGGTTCGCCCGGTCCTTCGACCGCTTCCTGGTGTTCGGCAGCGACGGCCGGGTACGGGAGACGCCGGAGCCGGTGTGGGACGAGCGCCGCGTGGAGCGAGCACGCTGACGGAGCGCGATGCGGCGCTGTTCAGTCGATGCAGAACTCGTTGCCCTCGATGTCCAGCATCGGGATGCACGACTCGTTCTCCCCGTCGGCGTACAGCGTCTGCACGTGGGTCGCACCGAGCGCGACCAGTCGCGCGCACTCGGCTTCGAGCGCGGCGAGGCGCTCGTCCCCCACGAGCCCGGTGCCGACCCGGACGTCGAGATGCACCCGGTTCTTGACGACCTTCCCCTCCGGGACGCGCTGGAAGTACAGGCGCGGGCCCACGCCCGAGGGATCACTGCAGGCGGACCATGCGTCCCGCTTCTCAGCAGGCAGGGTGCGGTCGTGCTCCTCCCAGGTGGTGAACCCCTCGGGTGGCGGCGGCATGACGTAGCCCAGCACTTCGCACCAGAAGCGGGCGAGGCGCCCGGGTTCTGCGCAGTCAAAGGTGACTTGGAACTTCCTGATCTCTGGCATCGACGCACCGTACTGCGTACCACGGGGACCCTGCCGCTCGTTTTCCCGGGCGGATCCGTCCGCCACGGATGAGCGGGGCCGGCGCCGCCGGTTTCCGCGAGCGTGCAGGGAGAAGGGGCCGCCCCGGGTTCGTCCGGGGCGGCCCCTTCTCTCCGTCTGCTCCGGCCGGAGCGGCGGAGTCAGTGCTCGAAGGCGTCCTTGGCCTTCTCCTTGGCGTCTCGCGCGTCGCCCTTGCTCTTCTGGGCCTGGCCCTCCGCGGCCATGCGGTCGTTCCCGACGGCGGAGCCCAGAGCCTCCTTGGCCTTGCCCTCCGCCTGCTCGGTCTTCGCCTTGGCCTTCTCACCAGCAGTCATGGAACACGCCTCCTCTTGGCTCGTCGTGGCTTCCGTTGCCGTGCAGCACTCGTGCCCGCGCATCCTCGGCACAAACGAGGCACACGAGGCACACGAGGCACACGAGTCATGTCGCCGACGAGGGCAGCTGGAAGCAGGCGATGACGTCCTTGCCGCGGGGACAGCGGTGGGCCTGCCAGGTGTCCGCGAGAGCGTCGACCGGCATCAGGCCGCGGCCTCCCAGGGCACCGGCATCGGGACGGCGCTGCTCGGGCAGTTCGGGGGAGGCGTCGTGCACGGTCACGTGCGGGCACGACTCGTCCCACACGAGGACAACTGGGCCGCGCTACGGGCACGCTTGTGGGCGTTGGTGACCAGCTCGGACACGGTCAGCAGCACCGAGTCCACCAGGTCCGGGGCGGTGCGGAGCCACCCGAGCGAGGCCAGGTGGTCGCGAGTCCAGTCCCTGGCCTCCATCACCCCGCGGTTCACCGGCAGCGAGCGCGCCCAACCCACGGCTTTGAGCGACGAGTCGTCTCCCACTGCTTCCTCCTTCACCGACCGTAAGCCCATGGGGTGGGGGGCGAGAGGCTGATTCCGGCCGGTGCGGGGGAGATGGCCGGGAGACGCTGCGAGTAGACGACCGGTAGATGCAGGGAGATGGAGAGGGAGATTCGCAGGTAGATGCAAAGGGAGATGGCGTCTACCTGCGAATCGGGGCGTTCACGCGGCCCTACCTTCTTTCGCACGGCCCGGTCGTTCGCGACGATGGGGTCGCGCGAGCGGGGCAGGGATGGGTTTCATGCTGGCTGCCGTCGATGG
>NZ_JBFAWF010000011.1:0-262479 GCF_040680195.1 Streptomyces sp. NPDC052109
TGCCTGGACGTCACGGACAACAACTCCGCCAACGGCACCCGGATACAGATCTGGAGCTGCGGCGGCGGCGCCAACCAGAAGTGGAACGCGCCGGCCGCCGCGCAGGCCGGCGAACAGTGCTGGGCCACGCACTACGGCCCGCAGCCTCCCGGAGCCCTGACGGCCAGCGGCGAGGTCTTCGACAACAACGCCGACACCGCCGCGACGTCGCTCAGCCGCCAGCCGCAGCTGCCCTTCGGAAGCAGGGTCCAGGTGACCAACGTCGCGAACGGCGCGTCACTCGTGGTCCGTATCAACGACCGCGGCACGTTCACGCAGACTCCGCAGGAGCCCAAGTGCCTCGACCTGACCGACGGCGCCTTCAGCCGGCTGGGCGGAAGCCTCAACCCCGACGCGGGACACATCGTCGTCACTCAGACCGTCCTCAACTGACGCACACCCCGCCCCTGAAGAGGAGCTGCCTGTCCATGTACACCTCTCACCGCCCCAGACGGCCGGTTCCCGGACACATCCGGTTCGTCCGCCTCATAGCCGCCGCCATCGCCGCGTCGTTCGCCGTACTGCTCACCGTCACACCGGCACAGGCCGCGGACGGACAGATCACCGGCCTCGCCGGCAAATGCGTCGATGTGGCAGGCGCGAGCAGCGCAAACGGCACCGCCGTACAGCTCTACGACTGCAACGGCACGAATGCCCAGCTCTGGTCCAACCCGGGGGACGGCACCCTGCGGGCGCTCGGCAAGTGTCTGGACGTCGTCGACCGCGGCACCGCCGACGGCGCGGCGGTCCAGCTGTGGGACTGCAGCGGAGGCGCCAACCAGCAGTGGGTGGTCACCGCCGCCCACGACATCGTGAACCCGGCCGCGAACAAGTGCCTGGACGTCCGTGACAACAACTCCGCCAACGGGACCCGGCTGCAGATCTGGAGCTGCAGCGGCGGCGCGAACCAGAAGTGGAACGCGCCGGCAGGCGGGTCCGGCGGGACCACGCCTTCCGGATTCGTCGTCACGGAGGCCCAGTTCAACCAGATGTTCCCGAACCGGAACCCCTTCTACACCTACAGCGGTCTCACCGCGGCCCTGAGCGCCTACCCCGGCTTCGCGAACACCGGCAGCGACACCGTGAAGAAGCAGGAAGCCGCAGCCTTTCTGGCCAACGTCAGCCATGAGACCGGCGGCCTGGTGTACGTCGTCGAGCAGAACACCGCCAACTACCCTACGTACTGCGACTGGAGCCAGCCGTACGGCTGCCCGGCGGGGCAGGCCGCGTACTACGGACGGGGCCCGCTTCAGCTGTCCTGGAACTTCAACTACAAGGCCGCCGGTGACTCGCTCGGCATCGACCTGCTCGACAACCCCTGGCTGGTCGAGAACGATGCCTCGGTCGCCTGGAAGACCGGCCTGTGGTACTGGAACACCCAGTCCGGTCCGGGCACCATGACTCCGCACAACGCCATGGTCAACGGCGCGGGCTTCGGGCAGACCATTCGCTCGATCAACGGCTCCCTGGAGTGCGACGGCAAGAACCCGGCCCAGGTGCAGAGCCGCGTCGACGCCTACCAGAGGTTCACCCAGATTCTCGGCGTCAGTCCCGGCGGCAACCTCTACTGCTGACGCGTCCCGGCGATCTCCGCCGTGTGGGCCGAGACGCGTGGCGCCCGGCCGGTGTCCGTCGGCGGCGGAGCTGCCGGGGGTGACCAGGCCCGTCTCGTGGGCGACCACGACGGCCTGGGCGCGGTCCGGCGGGGATCAGCTCCGCGTCCGCGCCGGCCATGACGCTGCCGGCGGTCGCCACGATGGCTGTGTTCCACACGGTCGTGCTGAGCGCCCGGAGCGGCGGCGCGTGCCCAGGCCCTGTCGTCGGACCCACGTCGTCCGCCCGCCAAGGCTCGCGAGGCCGGCGGGAGTTCGACGATGGGGCCTGGGAGGCTGGAGTCGATCGGTCTCACGCCACGGCGGGTCGCGGTGTCGCCGGTGGTGTCCATGGCCGGGCTCGGTGTGGTCGGCGGGGTGCTGGGGCCACCACTGGGTGTCGCCGCATACCGGGTGGTGAGCCCGCTGACCGAGCACAGCGCCCGTCCGGCCTTCCCGGGCAGTCCGGCCCCCGCACACGGGGTGACGGCGACGCGGCGTCGGACGGGGTGTGCGTGAGGCCCTTGACGGCCCGGCGGGTGCCCGCGCCGGCGACTGCCCGTCGCCGACCGCCCCGAGAAGACCTCTCGGCCGTCACCCGCCCGGGAAACGCCCTCGGCTCCACCCGATCGGGCGGTAAGGGTGACGACCGATGTCCCGCACTCGCCGTCTAGGATCCGTCCCCGTGGCACAGGTCCCGGATGAGTTGGTCAGACTGGAACGCATCGCCGAGGAAGAGCGCGCGAAGCTCGCGGGCCTCACCGGTGACGAGTACGACGCTCAACTGCGCCGCTGGCGCACTGCGTCCGAGGCCGTACAGGCTGCCCTCACCGAGCACGCCGCAGCGACCGGGGCCGACCCGCACGAGATCGAACAGGCCGTGAAGAGGGCCGTACAGCATTCCCAGGAGGACCCGGCGATCGAGTAGCGGGGCGGGACCCGGCGGCGGTGGGCCCCGGCCGGGCTCGACCGGTTTCCCTTTCTTCACACCTTGACTTAACGCCAGGGATATTGCTTGGATCCCCATCGGTGCGTCGGGAGGGGTCCGGTGGGGAGGCTGCCGCAACGTCAGGACCTGGCCCGCCCACGCGCGTTGGGACCAGATCGACGACGGCCGCCCCGGCTTCGGGGCGGATGTACAAGCGGGTGACGTCAGCGCGCGCCCGGCGCGATTCGGAAACCCCCCGGCGGCTTCCGACCCCCACGGCACCTCCGCCGCCCGTACCGCCCCGGCGCGACAGCCCGCCGCAGTGCCAGTCCCCCTATCCCACAGACGTCAGGAGAAGCAGTGGGACGTTCTCTCACCGCGATCACCGCCGTCGCGGTCACCACACTGACCGCGCTGCTCGGCACGGGCCCGGTCGCACACGCGGACCGCGCCGGGAGCCGGTCGACCGGGGACGGCCCGGTCGTGTCCGGCACGTACTCCACCGGAGCGACACAGGCCTGGCAGCCGCTGTCGAAGGCCTGGACGGGAGGTGACCCGGGCCGCTCCGTGGATGCCACGGTAACCGTCGATGCCGGCGCGACGCGGCAGAGGTACACCGGCATCGGCTTCTCCCTGGACGAGACGAGCGTGTCCAATCTGTGGAAGCTCACTCCTGCCGAGCGTGAGCGGGCCGTCCGCCTGCTGGTGGACCCCAGGCACGGCGCCGGCCTGGACCGCTTCCGGCTCACGATCGGCAGCCCGGACGTGATCGAGCACCTGCCGTTCTGGTCGGAGGACGACCTGCCGGCCGGTGTCACCGAGGACTTCGGCCTGAAGTACTTCTCCGTCCAGCGGGACATCGACCTGCACATCATCGACACGATCAAGCTCATCCAGCGCTACAACCCGAAGGCCACCTTCTTCGCCTCCGCGTGGAGCGCACCCGCGTGGATGAAGACGAACGACCGCTTCACCGGCGAGGTCGCGCTCAAGCCCGGGAGCACCACGGACTACTACCAGGTCGGCAAGTTGCGCGACGACTGCATCGACGCGTTCGCCCGCTACTACGTCAAGTTCGTCCAGGCGTACGCCCGACACGGCATTCGCGTCGACGCCCTGACGCTGCTGAACGAGCCGGGCATGGACGTGGTCTACCCGGCCATGGACATCAGCATCGCGCAGCAGCAGAAGCTGGCGCTGGCGATCAAGCGGGAGTTCCGGGCCGCCCGCCTGAACTCCCAGCTGTACGTGCACGACTTCAACTTCTGGGACTGGAAGGACCCCAACAGCACGGCGACGAAGAACTACTACCGCATCTTCGAGGACGCGCCCGACGGTTCGGTCAGCGGCAGGCAGGTGCGCGACGCCGCCGACGCCATCGCCTTCCACCCCTACTGGGGGGACCCGCAGGTGATGCGCGAGGCGTACGAGCAGACGGGCAAGCCGGTCCAGCTCACGGAGACGAGCGACCTCTCGCCCTCGACGATCCTGGACAACTTCCGCCTCGACGCCGGCTCCTACATCCTGTGGGCCCAGACAACGGACCAGGACGGCGGGACGCTGCACTGGACGCCCTCGCGGGACAACAACATCGACTGGGACAAGGTCGGCGCCACCACCAAGTGGCCGGACCGGCTCGTCACGGTGAACACGGTCACGAAGGACTTCACCGTCCGCGACGAGCTGTACAAGATCGGGCAGTTCTCCAAGTACCTGTCCCCCGGTGACGTGCGCCTCGAGTCCAGCGCCGCACAGAACGGTGTCAGCAACGTGGTCTACCGCTCCGGCACCGGCACGTACGTCGCCGTCCTCGGCAACAGCGCCACCACCGACAGAACGGTGCGCATCGACGGCGCGGGACGGTCGTTCGCCGTGACGGTTCCGGCGGGCTCCTTCGCCACCTACCGGTGGAAGAGCCACGCTCCGGCGGGCTCCGCCACCCAGGCCCCCTGAACCGACGCCGAGAGAGGTCATGGCGCGCCCAGGTCGTCCGCCTGGGCGCGCAGGGTGAACGGGACGGCACGCCCCCGGCGTTGCGGCCGGCGGACGAACACCGTGCGCAGGACCGGCGGCTGCCGGCGGGACCGTTTCCACACCGTCGCCGGTCATGTCCCCACCCCTCGCCGAACCGCACTGACCGGAACCGAACGCGCCCCGGAATTCGGCGCGTTGCGCCACCCCGACCGACGAGCACCCCCGACCCGGCGGCGCGGACCGGCCGACGCCTCGCCTTCCCCTCCCTACCTGTCGACTCCCGTGCCCGAGTAGGGTGATCACGTACTGGTCTGATCCGTTCATCGGTGCCATGGAGTCGCTATGACAACCGCCTCACAGCCATCTCGCCCGATCGACACAGGCAAAGCGCATCCTGCGCGCGTCTACGACTGGCTGCTCGGCGGCAAGGACAACTACCCGGTCGATGAGGCGGTGGGCACACAACTGCCGCGGGAGGCGAGGGACGCGGCCCGCCAGAACCGTCAGTTCATGCACCGAGCGGCCGCCTGGCTCGCCGGGCAGGGCATCGACCAGTTCCTGGACATCGGGACGGGCATTCCGACCGAGCCCAATCTGCACCAGATCGTTCAGGGCATCCGGCCGACCGCGAAGGTCGTCTACACCGACAACGACCCGATCGTCCTCCGGCACGCGGAGGCGCTGCTGGTCAGCCACCCCGACGGAGTGACCGACTACATCGAGGCCGATGTGCGGGAGCCGGAGGGCATCGTCCGGCACGCCCGGCGGATCCTGGACTTCGACCGCCCGATCGCCCTGTCGCTCATAGCGCTGATGCATTTCATCACCGATGAGCAGGGTGCCCACGACATCGTCCGCAACCTGGTGGCCACATTGCCGTCGGGCAGTTACCTGGTGTTGTCCCACGCCGCTTCCGATCTGTATCCGGAGCTCGCCGCCCAGGTCACCGCCGAGTACGCCAGGGCCGGCATCCCCCTCGCCTTCCGGACCCGGGCGGGGGTGGAGCGGTTCTTCGACGCCATGGAGCTCGTACCGCCCGGCCTGGTGACGGCGACGGAGTGGGTCACCGCTCCCGCGACCTCGGTCCCGGAGGGCAGCGGTGTCTACGCGGGAGTCGCCCGCGTCTCCTGAGCGTCCCTCACCGAGGTGACGAGGCAGGCCGAACCCGTGCGCCGGATCGCGGCCGTGGCATCCGCCGCTGGCGAAGTCGCCCCGGTCACCGTCGAACCGCACCCACCGAAGGCGCTTCGGGAAGCCCGCGGGCCCGGTCTCCCCGGAGTGGTGTGGGGCATGCTCGACCTCCGCGCTTCGTCGCTCGACCGGGCGCCGGCGGGCACCCGAGCGCATCGGCGCCCGGCCGTTGCAGCGACCCCGTCCTCTGGTCAGCGCTCACGGCGTCCGGGGCGGCCGCCCCCGGCGCGCTCGGGACGGGTCCCGGACGGCAGGTCCGCGGTGGGCGCGCCGGGGCCGTGCCGACGCGTCCGCACGGCGACGGCGGTGAGCAGCGCGAGCACGACCGCGGTGAACCACGTCGTCGCATCGGTAAGGCTCATGGCACGGCTGGCGGCGCCGAGACCGACGGGCAACAGGGCCAGGCCGAGATAGGAGGCGAGGAACAGGCCCGCGAGCGACTCACCGCGCCGGTCCGGAGCGGCCGCGGCGGCGACATGTCCGACGGCGGACTTGAACAGCACCCCGGCCCCGGCCCCGGCGACGATCCCGGCGAGCAGGAACACCTCGAGGTTGGCGAGGTGCACGGCGACGGCGAGGACGGCCATGCCCACGGCCTGGGCCAGCAGCCCGATGTACCAGCGCGTACGGGCGCCGAGCCGTCCGGTGCCCGTCTGGGCCGCCGCGGCGGCCGCGAACACGGCGAACACGACCAGCCCGGCCAGCGCACGGGACGGGTGGTGCAGCGTCCCGCCGACGAAGCCGGGCACCACGGAGGTGAACAGGCCGAACACGGCCATGGAAGTGAATCCTGCAGCGGCGGCGGCGAGGTACCCGCGGTCTCCCTCGGCTGCCCTGACCCGCTGGGGACGGTAGGCCGGCCTGACCACCGGCTTGCGGACGGTCTCGGGGGTCAGCGCGACGGCCGCCACGCCGGTGAGCAGCAGGACGACGAAGACCGCGTACGGCAGCCGGAGCGGCGCACCCAGGTACTGAGCCAGAACGCCCGCGATGATGGGGCCGAGGCCCAGGCCGCCGATGTTGGCCGCGGTCGAGACGATCTCGAACCGCCGCGTCGACCCCGCCGGCCGGTGAGCGCCGTGCAGCTCCTGCAGATACGCGGTGGCGGTCGCCGTCAGCATGCCGACGCCGAGGCCGGTGACCAGCCGGGCGGCGAGCAGCACCGGCAGCGACGACGCGGAGAGGAACAGCGCGGCGGCGAGCAGTTCCAGGGCCAGCGCCGAGACCATGACCTTCCTGCGTCCCAGCCAGTCCGAGACGTGTCCGGCGAGCAGCAGACTGATCAGCACGCCGATGGCGTAGACGGCGAACACCACCGTGATCGTGAACGTGGAGAACCCGTCATGGGTCTGGTACAGCGGATACAACGGTGTGGGCACGGTGGAGAACGCCATGGCCGTCAGGAACACCGCGGCGATCGTCCAGAACCCGGCGTCGTACCGGCTCGCCGTGCGCGGCCGCGCACGGGCCTCGGGCGCTCCTGCGGATATGCGGGCGACAAGCGGTTCCAGGGCCGACGTCGGTGGCATCGGAGCACCCCAATCCTGTGGACGGTGGATTCCGTCGGCGGTGGATCTTGACCAGCCGCTCATCCATCACCACTCGTGCCAACGAACGGGAAGAGGCATTGTTTCCCGTTCGAGCAGGATTATCCCAGATGTCGGTTATCTGCGAAGGAGATACTCCTGGCCTCCGCGCGCTGCTCGCCGGATCGTTCTTCCGTTCCGGCGCCGCGGGTCACCAGCAGGACGTACGTGATGGTGTCCTGTCATCCCACCGGAACTCCGTCCGGCAGGCCCAGTGCGGCCGAGACCTGGCGCCAGATGGCCCTGAGGGCCGTGTCCAGGGTGACCGTCGGGTCGCGGAGCATCAGCCGGATGCCGTAGCCGTCACTCAGGGACAGGATCAGCGTGCTCAGGTCGTCCACGTCGGCCGGCCCGAACTCGCCGGACGCGATGCCGCGCCGTACCGCGTCGGCCACCCAGGCGTGCAGCTGCGCGTAGAGGTCCACGGCGAAGGCCCGGGTCGTCTCGTCGCGCAGTGCCCGGGCCCACAGCTCCTGCCACAGCCGCCAGTCCTGGTGCAGTTCGGGGTCGGTCGGCAGCAGGCTGCGCAGGATGCGGGCGAGGACGACCGCGGCCGGGGCGGTGTCCGCGTCGCGCTCGACGTCCAGGGCCGTGTGCGCGAAGGAGTGGGTCATCGCCTCGGTGAACAGCTTCTCGCGCGTGTCGAAGTGGTAGTGCAGGAGTGCCGTCGACACCCCGGCCCGCTCGGCGATCATGCGCATGCGGATCTTCTCGAAGCCGATGTCGGCGATCACTTCGCACGCTGCGGTAAGGATGCGCTCGCGTGTGTCTGCCGTGCGCACCTTGGTGGTCACGCTGCCGCTCCCCTCGTTCGTTGGCCCTGCGCCGTGGCCATCTTCCCTCACCTGTCCCTCACCGGCCTGCTGGACTACACGCAGGTCAAGCACGTCATGCTGTGACACGGGCCCGGCCGCGCACGGGAGTCGATCGACGAGCCGTTCTCCGGCTCGGCGGGATGTCCGCGCCAAGGCCCCGGTGATCACCGGGCGACCGGACGACACGTCAGGTCGAGGCCAGCAGGAAGTCCTCCCCGCTCGACGGGCGAAGGCCGTCGGCCCGGTCCGCGAAGTAGCGCTCGGTGAGCGAAGTCCCCGGCACGTGCCGGACGTCCCGGAAGCCGGCTTCGCGTGCCAGTGCCAGCGTCTCCTGCGGGGTGTAGAAGCTGATGAACGGCGTTCCGGACGCCTGCGCGCCGTCCTTGCTCGCCCGGAGGCCGGGGCGGTCCGCGTCGTCGACGAGTGCGGTCGGCAGCAGGAACGTCATGGCCAGCGTGGAACCGGCCGCAAGCCCGGCGATCCGGCGCAGGGCGGCAGCGGTGGCGTCCTTGGTGAGGTACATGGTGACGCCGGTGGAGACGACGACCGCCGGGCGACCGGGATCGAAGCCCGCCACGGACAACTGCTCCGACCAGGACGCGCCGCCCTCGAAGTCGACCGGCACGAGGTGCAGCCAGTCGGGGATGCCGTAGCCGAGTCGGACCAGGCGGTGGCGTTTCCAGGCCTGGGTGCCGGGCTGGTCGACCTCGAAGACCCGCAGCCGGGAGGCGAGCTCCGGCCTGCGCTGGGCGAAGGTGTCCAGACCGGCTCCCAGGATGACGTACTGGGTCACGCCCCGGTCGGCCTGTTCGGCGACCAGCTCCTCGATGAAACGAGCGCGGGCGACGATGGCCGCCCGGAATCCCCTGGTCGCCTGTGGGTCCATGTCCGGGCGGTCGCGCCAGTCTTCGCCGGGAGCCGCCAGCTGCAGGCCGATCTCGTCCTCGATCACATGCGGGGGCGGGTCGACCCGGAGGTGCAGCGCCCGCCAGAGGGCGGTCCGCACAGCGGTGTTGTCCGGCGCCTCGGGCTGCTCGTACGCCATGGTGGGCCCCTTCGTCGCGGTCAGTGCTTGGCGGGGGCCTGAAGGCTCCACAGACGCCCGTCGGGATCGCGGACGGTCATCTCCTTGGTGCCGTAATGCGTGTCCTCGAACGGCGTCACCACCTCGACGACGGGATCCGCACGGAACGCGTCCGCGTCCGGCACCTTCAGCACGATGCGTGTCTCGGGCTCCTGGTTTTCGGGGACCTCGGCGATGAACACAGAGGGTCCGTCGCCGTTGCGGAGCTGACCGGAGTCGTGGTCCGTCGCGAACTCCAGCTCGTAGCCCAGCGCCTGGAAGAACCTCGCCGCCTTGCCCCAGTTGTGCGTCGTCAGGAACACGGCCTCGATTCCCTCGGTCGTCATGTCAGGCCTCCTTCTCAGGCGATTGCCGGGTGGTCCCATGGGCGTCGTCCAGATAAGCGCGCAGCGCTTCGGCGGTCAGCGCCGACAACGACATTCCCGACTCGATGGCGCGGTACTTGACCTGCCTGATCAGCCCGATCGGCAGGTACACGTTGAACTGCTTGACTTCCTCATCACCCACGGGGTGATGCTAGCATCCTAGCAAGCTAACGCGGCACCGTCCCGCCTGGTGCGGTTCGGAGTTGTGGAGCACCTCAGCCGGCGAAGACCCTGCCCTGCTTCACGAGGTAGTGCGCCGGCTCGGAGCAGCCGATGGACGGCGTGATCTGCAGGCTCACGGTCACCGGCGCGGGCTCCGTGCTCGCGGTCGAGAACTGGCAGACGGCACCGCTGCCGGTCAGCGGATACCACAACCATCCGTCGACACCACCCACCGTGACCCGGTCGGACTCCTTCCAGGCACCGCCGCTGTGCGTGTAGACCTGCATCCGCACGGAGGCGGCGTACTGGTCCTCCGTAGACCGCAGCGCAGTCAGCGTGATCTTGTAGTCACCTCCCAGGACGGAGGAGGCGATCAGCCTCGTCCGCGGTGCCGCGGTGCCGGCGTTGGACGCCCCGGCGCCCGCCGCCCCGAGGGCGGCGGCCATGAGGAGCGTGCACGCGGCGGTCGCGACACCGCGTGTGTACGTGCGGACAAGATTCACGTGTTCCCCCATTGGCACAAGCTGGATCAAACGGCCAGATCGGTTCGTTCGGTGATAAAGACCAGCCACTCGGCCTCAGGGTTGTACGGGAGGTCAGGCGTGGAAGCGGGACAGACTCTGCAGTACGGCGGCCGGCTTCGTGCCGCCCTCCACCGCGATCGTGCCGTCGACGGTGATCTGGACACCGCCCGGCACGCCCTCCGCCGAGGTGAGCCGGGCGACGAGCCGGATGCGGGATCCGGCCTCCGCCGGCGCGGGGGCAACGCACCTTGTTCAGGCCGTAGTTGACCTTGGCGGTCACACCCTGCACGTCCAGCAGTTCAGTTGCGCGATCGGCGCACCGAAGGGGCCCTGGGGGATGGGCGAGGGGGAGGTTCTCGATCCCGGCGGTAGGTGTTCTCGCCGCCGGAGATGATCACGTCCTTCCTCCGGTCGACTATGCACACGTAACCCCAGTAGCCCGAGATGACATGCGGTCCGCGCACCACGACCTCGCCCGACTCGCCGACCTCGACCGGGGGTGAGGTCGGGCCGTGCGGCCCGTACGTCGCTGAAGAAGTGCGGTACGCCCGCGGCGCCCGCCTTGTCGGCGGCGCGCTCCCTGTCCAGGAACGACGCGCCGGGCGCGGCCTCGGTCATGCCGTAGCGCTGGAGGAAGGTGGGCCCGCGCTGCCGGTGGGCGGTACGGGCGATCCGCCGTAGGTGAGGAGGCGGAGCGAGGGCAGGTCGGCGCAGGTATCGGCGGCGAAGCGGGCGATGCGGCCAGGGACGCGGCTCGCCAAGGGGCGCGTCCCTCGCGTTGCCGAACCGGGCGAACCACACACGGCGACGCGTACGCCGGCGACGAGCTTGTCCCGCGGGCTGAGAACGCATCAGCCCTTGCCCCTCAGGCCCGGTTGCGCCCACTCGAGACGGAGGAACCCGGCCCACAGCCAGCGGGTCAGGTCGGGTCCATGGGCAGACCGGAGACGGTCGCACAGAGCGCCGGAGATGGCTCAACAGCTACTTGTGGGCCACCCCGTACGGCTGACAGCCTCCCGGTGCGCCACTGCGGCAACTGTGTGTCAGCACAATGTGACACCACGCAGCTGGCAGGAACGGCAGATGTGATGGCAAGGACCCGACGGATCATCACCACCGCGATCGCCGCCGCAACCATGCTGATCGCCGCGCCGACAGCCACCGCGGCAACGCCCCACGGAAAGCAGCCAGTCAAGGCTGCGGCCGACACCTGCGGCACCAGCGTCAATCCCAACACGTACATCCCGAGCAGGCGCCGCCACAACGGCCCCTCCGCGAAGATCGGCGGCGCCAAGATCCAGGTGCGTTACGGCAACAAGAAGGCCGGAGCGCCCTATTACGTGTGGGCCTCCATCACCAGCGCGAGGAAGGACGACACGATCCACCTCCAGTGGGACATCGACTACGGGTCGTGGATGGACTTCGGGACCTGCTCGGCAACCGTGCACTCCGGCAGCGCGCAGAACACCCGGGCCGTCAAGTACCGGCACGGCAACGGCTGGCACCTCGAAGCCCAGGCCTGGGGCCGGCATGCGGGCCGCAAGGGCTCCACCGCCTACTGGCCCTGACGAAGCGACGGTCCACGGGGCAACAGCCTCGGCACGGACGACGACACCGGCCGCCGGCGCGCCCACGGCCACGAGGCCGATCCCGAGGAGGGTCGCCCCGGCGTTCGCCAGGACGTCGGCCGTGGTCGGCGCCGTACTGTTCGCGGTGATCGCAGGCGAGCGGATGGCGCCCGCGGTCTGAAGCCCGATGGTCACGACCGCAGCACCGGGAACGCGCCGGCGCCGGCCAGGTGCCGGTGACGTTCCCATGGCCGTCGGTCGTCCCGGTCGCACGCCCGACGCGCGGCCCGGACGGCTGCCGGGCAGTTGCCACTCCCAGATGTCTGTGACGCCGGACAGTCGTCGACGCGGTCTCCCTCGGGCCGAGAGGCCGATGTCGGGCAGGCGACGACCGTGCGGGAAGCGATCCGCCGGCTGGTCACCGCCCGCCGGCTCCGGGAGGAGTACGACGGGGCGGCGCTGACGGTGGGAACAACGCGGCACGGAAGCCGCCCCGCCCTACCGCAGCTCACTCCGTCGGGGCGATGAACGCAGTCGATGCCGGGCGAAACCCTCTTCCTGGCGGCCCGCCACGCCGTCGAGCGTCTCAGCGGGCCTGGCGTCTCCCTCCTCGAGGAGTGGGGCAATCCCGGCCCTTTTTCCTGTGCATCACCTGTCTCTTCCCTGTGTAGCGTGCAATTGTGCACCGGGCAATGCGCAGCACTTCCCGGATTGAAGACCAGGCAAGCCCAGTAAAGGATTCCCCCGGTTCTGACAAGAATTTCCTTGAAACGCGCTGCTGCTGCACGGCAGGCCGAGGCGGTACCGAAGAATGCAGGCCATGGCTACGACAGTTCTCGGTCCGACCGTCTCCCCCCGCGCCGATCGACGCGCTCCCTGGAGATCGCCGGCGGACCAGCCGCGATATGTGCGCCCGACGCTGCTGGTCATCACCGTGCTCGCGGCCGTGCTTTACACATGGGGTATCGAGCACAGCCAATACCACACGTTTTACGCGGCTGCCGCACGCAGCATGACGGAAAGCTGGAAGGCATTCTTCTACGGCTCTTTCGACCCCGGGAACTCCATCACTCTGGACAAGTTGCCGGGATTCCTCTGGCCACAGGCACTTTCCGCCCGGGTCTTCGGGTTTCACCCCTGGGCGCTCGTCCTTCCGCAGGTGCTCGAGGGAGTGGCGAGCCTCCTGGTCCTGCACCGCGTGGTGCGTCGCTGGGCCGGTGCCAACGCGGCCCTCGTCGCCGACGCGGCGTTTCTCGTGACGCCGGTGACCGTGGGGCTCTTCCGCACCGCCGTCGAGGACCCCGCCTTCACGCTGTGCGTGCTGCTGGCGGCCGAGGCCACCCAGCGTGCCGCCGTGAGCGGCCGGCTGCGCCCCCTGGCGGTCGCCGCGGTCTGGGTCGGCGTCGGCTTCCAGGCCAAGATGCTGGAGGCGTGGGCGGTGCTGCCCGCGCTCGCCCTGGTCCACCTGATCTCGGCACCGATCACGCTGCGGAAGCGGCTTGCGCACCTCGCCCTGTCCGCCGTGGTGATGACCGCAGTCTCCGCTTCCTGGATGCTCGCCGTGACTCTGGTCCCTGCCAAGGACCGGCCGTATGTAGATGGCACCACCAACAACTCCGCGTTCAGCATGGTGGTCGGCTACAACTTCCTGAACCGCTTCTCCTCGCTCGGGATCAGCGCGGCCTCCACCGGCAGCGTGAGCGCCACACAGGTGGGCGGATTCGGCCGGAACAGCAAGGCGTCACCGTCGGTGGGCGGAGGCGGCGACGCCGTCGGCCACCGGGCCGGGCTGCCCCGTCACAGCGGGACGAGCGGGGCCCAGGGCCTGCGGTACGCCGGGGGCCGCACGTCCGGCCGGTCCGCAGGAGCCCTGGCCGACAGGGTGGGCCGGTATGGCGCCGCCGGCGGCTGGGGTGGCGGCCAGAGCGGCTGGTCGAAGATGTTCGGCACGTCGCTGGCCTCGCAGACCGGCTGGCTGTACCCCATGGGTGCCCTCGCGGGCGTCTGCGGTCTGCTCTGGCGCCGCGGCAAGCCGCGCACCGACCGGCTGCGTGCCGGATTCGTCCTGTGGAGCACCTGGCTCACCACGTACTTCCTGGTCTTCAGCGCCGGCAGCGTCGGCGGCCACACGTACTACATGGGCGTGATCGCCGTCCCCCTCGCGGCGCTCACCGGTGGCGGCGTCACTCTGCTGTGGCGCGCGTACCGGGCCGGTGGCCCCCGCATGTGGGCCCTGCCCGGCGCGGTGGCGGCGACGACGGCGTGGAGCGCGTACGTCGCCGGCCGGTTCCCGTCGTTCCTGCCGTGGCTGGCACCCGTCGTGGCGCTGCTCGGGCTCACCGCCGTCGTCCTGCTGGTGCTGGGCCGGCCCGGTCGTACCGCGTCCCGTGGCAGGCTCGCCCTGGCCGGCCTCGCCGCGTCTCTCGTGGCGGTGCTCATCGCGCCGAGCTCATGGGCGGCGCAGGTGCTCAGTCCCTCGTACCGGGACTCCGGCATGGGCGCGGTCGGTCCGTCCGGCATGCGTCCCGGCCATGGCACGCCGACGCCGGCGGGCGGTCGTACCCGGCAGGGGTTCGGGGCAGGCGGCACGCAGCACGGCGCAGCGGCCGGAGCGCTCGGGACGCGCGGCTTCGGCGGTTCCGACATGGGCGGCCGGCTCACCTCCGACCAACGCAGGTTGCTCGCCTACACGTCCGCGCACCGCGGATCGGCGACGTACGTCTTCGCCACCACGAGCTGGAGCGGCGCGGCCCCCTACATCCTCGCCACCGGTGCCCATGTGCTGCCGCTCGGCGGCTTCAGCGGCAGGGTGCCCTTCCCGAGCACGGCGCGGTTCCGGCAACTGGTCGACTCCGGCGGACTGAAGTACGTGGTGCTGGGCGGAACGGGGCGCGGCGGGGGCGGTACGTCCGGCCGATCCGGCGGGGCGACCACGACGGCGCGCATCACCCAGTGGGTCGAGTCGTCGTGCCGTCACATCCCGGCCGGCGACTATGCGGCCACTTCCGGCACCACCGGTCGTAGCGGCGCGCAGGCCACCGGGCAGGCGCTGTACCAGTGCGGTCCGAGCCGGTGATCACGCGCCCGTCCGAGGCGCCGGATCGCCGGTGTCCCGCCGGGACCGCCGCTCCGCGGGTGCCCGGCCGGCGCGCACCCAACCGAGCAGCACCACCGAGCACACGGCCGCGAACGCACACCAGGTCGATACGAACTCCAGCCGCCACAGCGCCCAGCACACCGACGCGCCCACGGCGGCCAGAACGCCCAGACCGAGCAGGCGCCGGTCACCGGACAGCAGCAAGGACCCCACCGTGGCCAGCAGATACCCCGCCACGAGAAGAGGTACGGGCGACACGTGGACGACGTAGCCGACGGTACGACCGCGGATATCGGCCGTCACCGGTTCGGTGGCGAGAGCGTGGGCGAGCAGCGCCGCGGTCACCGCTCCGGCGGCGAGCGGGACGACCAGCCGCAACCGGGCATGGGGCGGGGCCGCACACAGCACTGCGACCGGGACCCACACCGCCAGCAGCGGCAGCGCGATCACGGCCCACGCGACGGTCGCGGGCCCGCTGCCCCCGCCCGAGTCCCACACCGACGACTCGACGATCTGGTGCGCCCCGAGCAGCAAGGGCAGTGCGGCGAGCGGCAGTTCCCGGATACGGCGCACCAGCGCCACACAGGCAGCACCCACCGCAGCGACACCGCTGCCTGCCACGAGATCGGCCGTCGCGCTCCAGCACATCACGCCGCCAAGGGGTCCACCGCGGTCCACACTCCGTCCTTCTGCCGGGGGCCTGTTGATGATTAGCTTGCCCCGGCCTTCACGCCACCACCCCGCCCGGCAGTCAGGAGGACTCAGCCACATGAGCAGCGGCTACACGTACGAGTACAAGGTCGTCACCTTCCGGGAGTCGCTGATCGGCGACGCGCTGGACAGCGACAAACTGGAGAAGGTGCTGAACAGGCACGCCGAGGACAGGTGGGCCCTCAAGGCCATCACCTCCGCCGACGTCAAGGGCCGCATAGGTCCCGGAGCCGTGGAGGGCCTGCTGCTCACCTTCGAGCGCCCGCGCCAGTGACGCTCGGGGAACCGCTTTCGTGACCTCGGCGGCCGCCGGCGGCCCGCGCCCGGGCCGCCGGTCCGAGGACACACCCGGGTCCATGTGAGACCGTGGTGTGAAGAAACCCGCCTGCGGATACGGCCGACACGATGGGGCCCAGACATCCTGCCGACACATACCGGGGCGACCCGTTCGGCATCACCTCTGCCGCCGTCGCCCTCGTGGACGTGCACGGTCTGATCCGGTGCTGGAGCCGGAGGGCGGAAGAACTCCTCGGGTACCCGGCGCACAGCGTGCTGGGGCAGCCCGCGGCGTCCGTCCTCACCATCGAGGACCTGCCGGCGTCCCCACTGTCCCCGGCGCAGCGGATCGGGGAGGGCTGGCAGGGACTGATCACCGCACGTCACTGTGACGGCCACCGGGTCGAGCTGGCCCTGCGGGTGTGTCCCCTGCACGCGGAGCAGGGCTCCGGCTGGCTCGCCGTGGCCTGCGAGGTCTCCGACTCGCGCCGGTGGGAACTCGACCAGGCGGTGGTGCGCGGCCTCCTGGAGGAATCACCGATCGGCATCGCCGTCCTCGACGGCGAGCTGCGCTTCCAGTGGGTGAACCAGGTGCTGGCCGCCATGGAGGGCCTGCCGGCCGACCTCGCGGCCCCCCGGACGGCCGTGTCCGCCGGACCGGAACAGGTGCCGTCGGCCATGGACTGGCAGGCGCGCCAGGCGCTGATATCGGGCCGGGTCACTCCGACCGTTGAACACGTACCGCCCCCGCACGGCATGTCCCGCCGGAGCCCGCAGGACCACCTCAGGCTCCGCTCGTCGTTCCCGCTGCGGGACGTCGACGGCAAGACGCTCGGGGTGTGTCACACCGCCGTCGACTTCACCGCCAAGGACCGCGCCCGCGAGCGGCTCGCCCTGATCAACGAGGCGGCGCAGCGCATAGGCACCACCCTGGACCTCGACCGCACGGTGCGGGAACTGGCCGAGGTCCTGGTGCCCCGGCTCGCCGACTTCGTGGCGATCGACCTCTTCCAGGGCGTCGTCGCGGCCGCGGACCTCACCCCCGGACCGGTCACCGGCGGCACGCTCCAGCGGGCGGTGCACCTGTCCGTCCGGGAGGAGGTGCCGGAGGCGATCATTCCCGTCGGCGAGCCCGCGAGGTACCCGGCCAAGTCCCCGCAACGCCGTTGCCTGACGACGGGCCGGCCCATCCTCGATCCTGTACTGGACCGTACGACCTGGTGGCTGGGCGACGATCCGCAGCGCCTTGCCAAGATCATCAGCCTCGGTGTGCACACCCACCTGGTGGTGCCGCTGCGGGCGCGGGGCGCGACCATGGGGGTGGTCACGCTGCTGCGGTGGGAGAACCCCAGCCCGTTCGACGAGGACGACCTGCTGCTCGTGGAGGAGCTGGTGGCACGGGCCGCGATGTGCGTGGACAACGCCCGGCGGTTCGTCCGCGAGCACAACGCGGCCCTCGCCCTCCAGACCAGTCTCCTTCCCCCCGATCTGCCCGAGCACCGCGCGGTCGAGGTCGCCTATCGCTATCTGCCGACCGACGCCGAGGCCGGCGTGGGCGGCGACTGGTTCGACGTCATCCCGCTGTCCGGCGCCCGCGTCGCCCTCGTCGTGGGGGACGTCGTCGGGCACGGCATTCACGCCGCGGCCAGCATGGGCCGGCTGCGGGCCGCCGTACAGACACTCGCCGACATGGACCTGCCGCCCGACGAGCTTCTCACCCATGTCGACGATCTCGTGCTGCGCCTGGCGGACGAGGCGGAAGCGGCCGCGGACGGACCGGTGGTGATCGGCGCGAGCTGCGTCTACGCGGTCTACGACCCGATCTCGCGGAGACTCAACGTGGCACGCGCCGGACACCCCACTCCCGCCATCGCCCACCTCAGCGAGCCGGTCGAACTGCCCGACATCCCCGCCGGCCCCCCGTTGGGACTGGGCGGTCTGCCTTTCGAGTCGGCCGAGATCGAACTGGAGGAGGGCAGCGTCGTCGCCCTCTACACCGACGGCCTGATCGAGGCCTCGGACCGCGATGTCGACGTCGGCTTCGAGCGGCTCTGTTTCGCCCTGGCCCACCCGGACCGGCCGCTGGAGGAGATCTGCGACACGATGGTCCGTATCCTCCTGCCGGACCATCCGCACGACGACGTCGCCTTCCTGATCGCCCGGACGCGTGCGCTCGCTCCCGACTGCGTGGCCTCCTGGGAGGTGCCCGCCGATCCCCGGGCGGTGCACAAGGCGCGTGACAACGCCGTCCGGCAGTTGGCCGCGTGGGGTCTGGAGGACGTCGCCTTCACCACCGAGCTGATCGTGAGCGAACTGATCACCAACGCCATCACGCATGCAGGCGGGCCGATCAGCCTGCGCCTGATCCACGAGCGGACCCTCATCTGCGAGGTGTCGGACGCCAGCAACACCTCGCCCCATCTGCGCCGTGCCCGCAGCACCGACGAGGGAGGCCGCGGTCTCTTCCTGGTGGCGCAGGTCGCCCAGCGCTGGGGCACTCGGTACACCGCCATGGGGAAGACCATCTGGGCGGAGCAGCCGCTGCCGAGCGGCGTTCGGACCGATTCGCGAAACCGCCCCTAGTCTGTCCGCGCCAAGCGCGCGGCCGCCTGTTCGAGCCCCGCCCGTGCACGCGTACGGAGAGGCTCTCCGCCCGCATCACGCGCGTCCCCGCGGGAACCCGCTTTGCCCATGCGGCTCATCCAGGGCCCGTTCCGCCCGAAGCCGTTGCGGGTCGGGCGTGCCGCCGCGGAGAAATTCCTCACCCGGCTCGGCCCGGATCCAAGGTCAGTGGACTGTCCACGCTCACCGACGACGTCATGCCTCCTGCGTGCTGTCCACCGGAGAGCGGTTCGCGGGCCTGCAGGACGTCGTCGGCGTCGGCAGCGGCGACCCCGTCCGCATGACGCACCCGGTCGAAGGCCTGCTCTTCGACGAGGGCTGAACCGCACGACGAGCCGGCCCTGTCGGCAAGGCCGGCTGCCCGCAGCCCGATGTCGCGGCGCCTGCCGGCGGCGTCGTGGGAAAGGCGCGGCGGCTCTCCGCGGCACAGCTGCCGTCCTGTGACGGCTCGGCCGGTCTCGCTTCTCTGTCCGGCCGACCGCTCCCTCGCGTGCCGCCGGTAATTCCCTGGCGGGGTGGCGGCGCATTGCGGAGACTCGACGCATGGTTGACATGGGGTCGTTCCGGGAGGCGGTCACCGCATGGGCAGCCGGCGGTCCCGGCGACCAGGCGCGCGAGCTGGCGGCCCGGCTGCCCGTGCGGGCGGCCGTCCTGCTCGAAGGGCCCAGCGACGTCGCAGCGGTCGGTGCGCTGGCCGCCCGCCTCGGCCGGAACCTGGCGGCCGAAGGAGTCTGTGTCCTGCCGATGGGCGGTGCGATGAGCGTAGGGCGCTTCGCCCGCCTCCTCGGGCCGCCCGGCCTGGGCCTCCGCCTCACAGGACTGTGCGACGAAGCGGAACGCGGCTACTACGCCCGCGGCTTTGCGCGAGCCGGCGCCGCACAGCAGGAGTTCTTCGTCTGCGCGGCGGATCTGGAGGACGAACTCATCCGCGCGCTGGGCGTGACCCAGGTGGAGGAACTCGTCCGTGCCGAGGGCGATCTGCGCTCGCTGCAGACCTTCCTGCGCCAGCCCGCCCAGCAGGGCCGCACCGCGCAGGAGCAGGTGCGGCGCTTCCTCGGCACGAAGAAGGGGCGCAAGATCCACTACGGCCGCGTCCTCGTCGAGGCCCTCGATCCCGACCGCGTTCCCGCCCCGCTCGACAGCCTGCTCGCCGGCCTCTGAACAGGAGCGACGTCGGCCTCGGCCGGGGTGCGGCACGTTCCGGCAGGAGGCGAGCGGCCCCGTGGGGCGCGAACGGCACGCGGTGCCGGCCCGCCCTCCAGGCTGTCGGTCAGGGCTTCGGGTCCTGGTCGAGCTGGCGCTGCAGGCTGCTGGTGAGGTGTTCCGCCATGGCTTCCGCGGCACGGTCGGGCTTGCGGCGCAGAACCGCCCGTACGACCCGTTCGTGCTCCGCCAGCGTCGGGTCGTCGGCGCTCAGCACGCTTCTGAGTCGAAAGACGTGCAGATGGGAGTGGAGTCGCTCCACCGCGTCGGCGAGCAGCGGGCGTTGCGACGCCGCGGCGATCGCGTCATGGAAGCGCTGGTCGAGAGCCGCGAAGTCGCGGTAGTCCGCATAGCGCCCCGTCGGCCCCGGGTGGGTCTGCATCTCCTCCACGAGCCGTTCGATCGCGTCGAGTTGCTCCTCGGTGGCGTTGACGGCGGCCAGCGCGGCGGCTCTCGGCTCCAGGAGGAGCCGCATCTCGAAGAGCTCCTCGAGACCCTCGCGGGTCAGCAACTCGGTCGCCCGGTATCCGGAGAGCGACCTTTTCACCACGAGGCCGTCGGACTCCAGCCTGGCCAGCGCCTCTCGGACCGGCGTGGGCGAGACACCGAGAGCACGCGACAGCGCCTCGATCCCCACGCGTGCGCCGGGGGCGATCTCATGGTCCATGACCATGGCCTTGATCTGTTCGTACACGCTGTCCGACAGGGCCTGGCGACCGGGCCCGGCGGACTGGCTTCTTCCCTCGGACTCCGCGGCCTTGGCGGGGGAACTGTCCTGCGGTGGCATCCGCTCTCCTGCTCCTGTCGCTCCGGGACCGTCGGGACGAGATCAGTTTACCGAGGTGAGGGCGTTGCCGGACGCCGTGTCGGCCGCCCGGCGCGGGCGTCGGCGACGTCAGCGCACGCGGAGCCGGTAGACGCCCACGGCCGTGCCGCCGAAGACGGCGTTCCGTTCGTCGGTGCCGAGCCCGGCCGTCAGAGCACGTGCCGCATCGAGGACCTCCGCGTAGTCGGCGGCGAGCGTGCACACGGGCCAGTCGGAGCCGTACATCACCCGGTCCGCGCCGAAGGCATCGAGGACGGTCTCGGCGTACGGACGCAGGTCCTCGACAGTCCAGTCGTGCCAGTCGGCCTCCGTGACGAGGCCGGACAGCTTGCAGCAGGTGTTGGGTTCGGCCGCCAGGTCCCGTAGGTGCGAAGCCCACGGCTGCAGCGCGCCCGCCGCGATCCCGGGTTTGCCGATGTGGTCCAGCACGAACCTGAGGCCCGGCAGGCGGCGGGCCGCGGCGGTCGCAGCGGGCAGTTGGTGCGGGAGGACGACGAGGTCGTAGGCGAGTTGGGCGTCAGCCACCGCGGACAGGCCCCGCAGGACGTCCTCTCGCGTCAACCAGCGCGGGTCTGGTTCCGACTGCACCTGGTGCCGGATGCCCACCAGCCGGTCCCCACCGGGCAGTTCACGCAGCCGGGCCAGGCTGTCGGCGACATCGGGAGCCGTCAGGTCGGTCCATCCGACCACCCCGGCGACCAGCGGTCCGGAGGCCGCCTGCGCCAGCATCTCGGGGGTCTCCTCCGCAACCGTCACGGTCTGCACCATCACGGTCGCGTCGACTCCCGCGTGCTCGGCCGGCGGACGCAGGTCCGACAGCGCGAATCTCCTGCGCAGGGGGGCGAGTTCGGGTCCGGTGATCCATTCCTGGTCCCGGACCGTCAGGTCCCACACATGGTGGTGGGCATCGACGAGCGGCGTCGCGCTCATGCGGTTTCCTCCTCTGTCGAAACAGCCGGCGAACAGGACAGTCCGCGCCGCTCAGCACCTTCGTCGCCGCCGGCGTGCCGGCCCCGTGGACATGGCGCGGCACACCCTCCGTCCGGTCCTAGGCCATGAGGAACACCTGCTCCATCGAGGCCCACCACTCCCCAGGTGCCGCATCCTCCAGCGGCTGCCGGCAGGGGGCGGTGAGCCGCCACCAGGCCTGCGTCGCCTCGTCGGCGGCCATGCGGGCCGGGTCCCCGGCCAGATCGTCACCGTGGTACTCGAAGTACCCGAACAGCTGGTCGCCGAGCAGGTGGATCGAGTAGTTCCTGATGTGACAGTCCCGCAGCGTGTCGAGCACCGGCCGGGGCACGGCGCGGTGCAGCTCGCGGTACTTCTCCACCTGCTCCGGGCGGATCCGGACCACCTGCGCCACGCGCTTCATCCGGCGTCCTCCTCCGCGGTCACCGCCGAGAGCGCGCGGTCGTGGATGATGCGGATGATCCGGCCGCTCATGCGCTCGTAGTCGCGGTCGTTGTCGACCTCGCCACGGATGCGGTGGTCGGCCATGACGAGGACGCGGTCCGCCAGCGTGATCATCTCGGTGAGGTCGCTGCTGATCAGCAGGATCGGCAGGCCCTCGCGGGCGAGTTCCCAAAGAAGTTCGTGGAACGCGTGTTTGGTGCGCACGTCGACGCCCACGGTGGGCTCGTCGACGATCAGCAGCCGGGTGTCGGCCGCGAGCCATTTCGCCAGGCTCAGTTTCTGCTGGTTGCCTCCGGACAGTTCCCCGGCGTTCTGGTCGAGTCCCGAGACCCGGATGCCGAGGCGTTCGACCAGGTCCCGCGCCACGTTCCGCTCCTCGGCGGCAGAGATGAACCCGAGGGCCCTGGCCAGCCTCCTCCACACGGTGACCGTGATGTTCCGGTGGATGGGCTGCTCGAGGAAGACGCCCTCTTCCTTGCGGTTCTCGGTCAGGTAGCCGATGCCGAACGCGTGTAGCGCCTGGCGCGGGGAGGCGATCCGGGCCGGCTCGCCGTGCACCGTGATCTCGCCGCCGGTGATCCGGTCGAGGCCCAGCACGGCCTTGACGAGTTCGCTGCGCCCGGCGCCGACGAGGCCGTAGAGACCGACGATCTCACCGGGCCGCACCTCCAGGGAGACATCCTGGTGGCCGTCGGCGGTGGAGACGCCGTCGAGCGCGAGGACCGGTGCGGCCGTCCGGTCCGGGGTGCGGGGCCGCATCTCGGTCGCCGTGTGCGCGCGGCCCACCATCAGGTTCACGATGTCGTCGTGCGTGTGGTCGGCGAGCGGTGCGGACTCCAGCACGGACCTGCCGTCGCGCAGCACGGTGACGGTGTCGCAGATGGAGAAGACCTCTTCCAGCTTGTGGCTCACGAAGACGACGCAGGTGTCCCGGGCGGTCAGGCGCCGGACGACGTCGAAGAGGCGCTCGGCCTCCCGCGGGGACAACGAGGCTGTCGGCTCGTCGAGGAGCAGCACCTCGCTCTCGGTGTACAGCGCCTTCGCGATCTCCACCAACTGCTGCTGAGCCACGGACAGTTCGCGGACGGGGCGGCGCGGGTCGAGGTCGAGTCCCAGCTCCGCCAGACAGCGCAGGGCGGGCGCGTTCATGGCTTCCCGGTCGACGAGGCCGCGGCGCGAGGGCGGGTTCTGCAGCGTGATGTTCTCCGCCACCGAGAAGTCCGGAATGAGGTTGCGTTCCTGGTGGACGACGCCGATGCCGGCCCGGGCGGCCTCCAGCGGCGAGCGCAGGTGGATCTCCTCGCCGCGCCGGCTGAGCCGGCCGCCGTCGGGCGTGTGGACGCCGGTGAGGACCTTGATCAGGGTGGACTTTCCCGCACCGTTCTCGCCCAGCAACGCGTGCACGGATCCGGCCGTCAGGCGCAGGCCCACGCCGTCCAGGGCCCGTACGCCGGGGAAGACCTTGACGATCCCCCGGCCTCGGAGAAGGGCGTCGCTCATCGCGCACCTCCGGCGTTCGGCAGGGCGGCGTCGGCCGTCTGCACTCGGCCCGCCGGTGCCGGTGGGGTACGTCCCACGGCCTTGCCCTTCTTCTCCAGACGCCTCTGGTGGATGTGGCCGCCGACCACCGTGCCGAGCACGACCAGGCCGATGAGGAAGTTCACCCAGCTCGGGTCGAGCGAGAACTGGGCGCGCGCGGCGTCGATGAGCCGCATGACGAACGCCGCCAGCACCGTTCCGAACACCGCGACGGATCCGCCGTTGAGCGAGACGCCTCCGATGATGGGAGCGGCGAAGCTCGGCAGCAGCCAGTCCCCGCCGACGCTGCTGTTGACGCCGGGCAGCGAAGCCGTCGCGGTCGCGGCCGCGATGCCGACCAGGAGACCTGACAGGGTGTGGGCGATGACGATCTGCCGGTCGGTGGAGATGCCGGACAACCGCGCGGCCAGGGGGTTGCCGCCCGCCGCGAGCAGCCGGCGGCCGGCGGCCACCCGGTACATGAACGCGGCCAGCAGGGCCGCCGCCGCGAGCGCGGCCAGGAACACCATCGGGAGGTTCAGCGGAGCTGCCCGGCCGATGTCCTTCAGCGTCGGCGAGTAGGCGTCGACGGTGCGCGTGCCGACCAGCCGGTACTGGGCTCCCAGCAGGATGGTCATCGTCCCGAGCGTGACGATGAAGCCGTTGATCCGGGTCGCGACGATGAACACACCCGTCGCCAGACCGATCAGTGCCGCCGCAAGGACGCCCGCCACGACGGCGATCGGTGCCGGGACGCCGTCGTCGGCCATGAGAACACCCATCAGACAGGCAGTGAAGCCACCCATGGCCCCGACCGCGAGGTTGAGCTGTCCGACGCACAGAGCGGCCATCTGGGCCAGCCCGATGAGGATGGGGGTGGCCAGGTACTGCAGGAAGGTCCGTACCGACGGTCCCTGGAAGAACTCACCGGACGACGCGGCTCCCAGGGCGAGGTATCCGGCCACTGTCACGCACAGCAGCGTCATGGTCGTGGAGCGGGAGAAGCGGCGCAGGGCCGCGCGGGGGCGGGCTCCGCGATCGTGGACGATGATCATGTGGAGCGCACCACCTTGCGGTAGGACACGACGGTGCGCGCCCGGTCGGCCGACAGGGCCAGCAGGAGGACACAGCCGAGGTAGATGTTCAGGCTCTCCAGGCCGACGCCGAGCAGGTCCAGGCCCTTGCGGATGACGCCGACAAGGGAGGTGCCCAGGAGGGTGCCGAGCACGGAGACGACGCCTCCGGTGAGGAGGGTGCCGCCGAGAACCGCGCCCAGGAACGAGGGCAGCATGAAGTCGTCGCCGATCGAGGCGCGGAAGGTGCCGGTGCTGACGCCGGCCATGAAGCCGGCGAGCGCGGCGAGCAACCCGGAGAGGGTGTGCGCGAGGATGACGCGGCGGCCCGTGGGGATGCCCGACAACTCCGCTGCGGCGGGGTTGGCGCCGGTCAGCAGCAGTTCCCGGCCCATCCGGGTGCACGTGTACAGGAATCCCAGGCCGGCCAGCGCCAGGACCGTGAACTGGGCCATCTGCGGAACGGCCGGGGATCCGCAGACCCGGCCGACGCAGATGTCGGCGAGCGAGGTGGAGCGCAGGTCCAGGAGCCCGCTCGGCTGTGTGGTGAAGGCCGCGTTCTCGGTGAGCCCCGAGTAGAGCAGGGAGACCAGGCCCAGCAGGGCGAAGTCCATGGCCAGGGTGACCACGAAGGAGCTCACGCCGGTGCGGGAGGTGATCCAGCCCGTGAGTGCGCCGACGGCGGCTCCGGCCAACAGGCAGAGCAGCAGCCCGAGTTGGAGGGACAGCCCGAGTCGGTCGTAGCCGAAGCCCGCGAAGAGGGCGCCGAAGGTGGCCATCCTGCCGACGGCGAGGTTCATGTGTCCCACGGAGAGGACCACCATCTGGGCGAGGGCCACCACGGTCAGCGTGGAGATGTCCCGCAACAGCGGGAAGAGCACCAGCCGCTGGTCGAGGAACGCGGGCCGCAGGACGCCGAACAGCGCCGCGAGCGCAACGGTGAGGACGAGGAGGCCGAACCGCTGGTTCACCCAGAACGGCAGCCGCCGCTCTGCCCCCGGCGCGGGGGCCGGCCCGTCGGCCCGGCTGTCGTGCTCCGGTGTCATCACGGGTGTCCTCATGCCACCCTCCTGTCGTCGATGGCGTCCATGTCCCAGTCGATGCCGATGCCCGGCGCGTCCGGCGCCACCGCCAGTCCGTCACGGACCGTCAGTTCGCCGCGGGTCACCGCTCTCAGCTGCGGGATGTACTCGACGAACATGCCGTTGGGCACCGCGGCGGCCAGGCTGACGTGCAGCTCCATCAGGAAGTGCGGGCAGACCATGACGTTGTGGCTCTCCGCCGTGTGCGCGACCTTCAGCCACGGGGTGATGCCGCCGATGCGTGCGGCGTCGACCTGGACGACGGAGGCCGCGCCCGACTCCAGGTACGCCCGGAACTGCATGACGGAGTAAAGGGATTCGCCCACGGCGACGGGAATCCTGGTCGCGGCCGCCAGGCGGGTGTGCCCGCTGACGTCGTCGGCCGGCAGAGGCTCCTCCAGCCAGTACGGCCCGTGGGGTTCGAGGGCGGCGGCGAGGTGGAGGGCCGAGGCAACGGTCTGCGACTGGTTGGCGTCGGTCATGATGTGCATCGACGGACCGACTGCCGCACGGACGGCACGCAGCCGCTCGGCGTCCTCGGCCACGTGCGGCTTGCCCACCTTGATCTTGACGCCCGCCCATCCGGCCTTCTGCGCTTCGAGCGCCGAACGGACCAGGTCGTCGGTGCTCAGGTGCAGCCAGCCGCCTTCGGTGTCGTAGAGCGGGACTTCCTGGCGGTGGCCGCCCGCCAGCCGCCACAGCGGTTCGCCGGCGCGCTTGCACCGCAGGTCCCACAGGGCGGTGTCCACGGCGGCGAGGGCCAGGGAGGTGATGGCTCCGGTGGTGGTGGCCCGCGTCGCCGCGAACAGCCGCTGCCACAGCGCTTCGACGTTACGGGCGTCCGTTCCGACGAGGAGGGGCAGCAGGTGTTCCCGCAGCAGGGCCAGCACGGACGAGCCGCCGGTGCCGATCGTGTAGGCGTAGCCGGTGCCCCGTAGTCCGTCGCCGGTGGTGATCTCGACGAGGATCGTCTCCTGCTTGACGAAGGCCTGCACGGCGTCCGTGCGGTCCTTCTCCACCGCGAGGTCGGCGAGCAGCGCCGTGGCGGTCGTGATTCGGGTCATCGTGCGGGGTCCGCTCTCGATAGCGCTGTCGGTGGTCACGTGCACGTCAGGTACTCGTCGGCGAACTGTTTCTTGAGCTGCTCGGTCTTCGACTTCCTGGCCGCGTCGTAGGTGCCGACGTTCGCCTTGGTGACCACGAAGGAGCCGGAGTCGATGATCTGGCCCGGGTGGCGCATGGTGCACTGCTTGGTCTGCAGCAGGGCCAGCGCCCAGATTCCGACGTCGGCCTGTCCCACGGGGTTCTGCACGACGGTGGCGGCGACCGAGCCGTCCTTGATCGCGGCGAGGATCTCGGCGTCGTCGTCGATGGCCACGACCTTGGCCCTGGATCCGGAGCTCTTGACCGCGTCGGCCGCGGCGACGGCTGGGTTGTAGGCGGTGGTGACGATGCCCTGGATCTGGTTGCCCTTGGCCGCGAGCAGGTCGGAGACGGCCTTCTGCGCGGTCTGCAGATCCTTGTCGACATCGGTGATGGTCTGCAGCAGCTTCACCCTGCCGCCGGACTCCTTCACCGCCTGGGCCACACCCTTGATGCGCAGCTGCGTGTTGGCGTCCACGTTGTTCCCGGTGAGGTGGACGAGCGTGCCCCTGCCGCCCATTGCGGCGATCGCGGCCTTGGCCGCCTTGTAGGCGGCGACCTGCACGTCCGTGGACAGGCAGAAGTCGGCCTTGTCGGTACCGCCTGCCGGGCAGGAGGCGAGCGAAGCCACGGCGAATCCTTGCGACTTGAGATCCGCGAAGGTGGTGTTGATGTCGGTGGGCGATACCCCGAAGATGCCGAACGCGTTGTATCCACGGGCCGCGAGCGTGGAGACCAGGTTGTCCTGCTTCTGCTGGTCCCACTCGGAGGTCTCGTCGAAGGTGACGTCACCGAGGCCGTACTGCTTCTTCGCCGCGGCGCCCGCCGCCTTCCAGGGCTGGAAGTACGGATGGGCGCCACCGGGCACGAGGGCCACCTTGGTGCCCGAACCGTCGGCCAGTTCGGCGGTTCCCGTACCGGACCTGTCGGACGCGGGGGCCTGGGCCCGGGCGCCCGACGACGCGTCCGACGTCTTGATGGTGCAGGCCGCCGAGCCCGCCATGAGCAGGGCGGCGACGACAACTCCTGGCAGAACGGAACGGGTCGGGGGACGCATCTCCACCACTCCCCAAAATCAAATAGGAAATTGATAGGGCGATGTTCAGCCAGGCACTGGCCGCCGTCAACCCCCTGAACCACACGGTCTATGTCGATCAGGCTGAGACCGCAGCTCACAGGCCAGAGTTGAGGCGCGGTCCAGTCGATGACAAAGCGCGTGGATCCGGCCACAGCGGCCGCTCGTTGGGTACGATCAACCCACACCAGGCCACAGATCGTATAGGAAATTCCAGTACAGTTGCCTGATCCCCCCTCAGACCGCCGACACCCGCGCCAAGCGGCCTCGCACACAGCATGCCGTCAGCCACGCCTGCGTTCCATGGGCAACTTGCCGCTTCTGCCCTCTGTTTCACAGGTCCGGTGAGCTCAACTCATGCTCCAGGTAAGGGCTGTGCTTTATTCATTGACAGCGAAAAAGAACCTCTCTAAGTTTCCGGCCATGCGCTCGGCCCCCTCGCACGAGGCGGCCCCGGCGATGACGCCGGCCGCTTCCCAGGTCTTCACCACACTGCTGTCCCGCGGTCCGCTCACCCGGGCCGAGGTGGGACGGCGGACCAGCCTGTCTCCGGCAGCCGTCACCAAGGCGGTGCGCCCGCTGATGGAACTCGGCTATCTGGTCGAGGGCCTGGACGAAGGGGCACGGCCCGCGGTGGGCCGTCCGGCCAGTCTGGTGTCGGTCGACGGGGGAAGGGCGCTGTTCATCGGCATCAAGGTGACGGCCGACGAGATCATCGCCGTACTCGCCGACCTGTGCTGCCGTATCCGGATCTCCCGGCACGTACGGCTCACGGGCCGTGAGCCGGAGGCAGTGCTCCCCGCCGTCACCGCGCTGGTCCAGGAGTTGCTCACGGAAGCCGACGGATTCGGTGTGCAGGTACGCGGGCTGGGCATCGCGATCTCGGGCGACGTGGACCGCGGGGAGGGCGTGGTCCGTTACTCGCCCTTCCTGGAGTGGCGGGACGTACCGCTCGCCGAGATCGCGGAGACCGCCACCGGGCTGCCGGTCACGGTCGACAACGACGTGCGGGCGCTCACGGTGGCCGAGCACTGGTTCGGAGCCGGCGTCGGCCTCTCGGACTTCGCTCTGGTGACCGTGGGCGCCGGCATCGGCTGTGGTCTGGTGGTGCACGGGCGGGTGGTGTCGGGCGCGCACGGCGTCGCCGGTGAGATCGGGCATGTGTCACTCGATCCGCTCGGCCCGCTCTGCCACTGCGGCAACCGGGGGTGCGTGGAGGCGATCGCGGCGGACCCCGCGATACTGCGCGCGGTGCGCGCGGCCACGGGCAGGGAGGTGACCGACGCGGCCGAGGCGCTGGACCTGGCCCACGGCGGCGACCCCGGTGTCAGAGAGGTCTACGCACGAGCCGGGGAGGCCATCGGCACGGCCATCGGCTTCCTGGTGAACCTCCTGGGTCCCGAGCGGGTGATCATCTCCGGGGAGGGCCTGGCCGCCTACGACCTGGTCGCCGAGGGCATCCGCGACGCGTTCGCCGCCTCCGCCTTCGGCACCGCTTCGCAGTGCGACGTGATCACCCGTCCCCTGCCCTTCGAGGAGTGGGCGCGCGGGGCCGCGGCCACCGCCATCCAGTCCTTCATGGGATCGGGCATGTAAGAGGAGTAGCGATGACGCTGCAGAGCCGCAGCCCACACAGCGCCGCGACAGCACGGCGCCGAACAGTGCGCCACGGGGTGCCCGGTGTCGGGCCGCCGCCCCCGTCCCACCCGCTTTCACCGCGCGCGGCGCTGAGGCGGCGTCCGGCCCCGACCCCGTGACCACCGCTCCGGCCCCGTCGCGGCGGGTGCCCTCATGACGGGGCCGGCACGCTCCTGATGTCCTGTGCGCCCCGGCGCCGGTTCATCAGCCGGCTCACCAACGGCCCGGGCCAGGGCTGGGCCGCCGCCGGCCCGACGCCATGACCGGTCGGCCGGCGGGCCTCCTCCCGTCCGGACCACGCCCATCCCGCACCGCACCAACGCCCGTCCCCCACCGGGTGCCAGCGCACGATCCCGCTCACCTCACCACTGGAGGCGACCCATGCGGTCATCCCCGTACAGAGCCCTGCGTGGAGCCCTCCCCGGCTTCCCGCGCCGCACCGTCAGAGCGATCCTGGTCCTGGCCGTCACGGCCGGATTCACCGCAGCGGTCCCGGCCGCCGCCACCCAGGCCATGGCCGTCTCCTCCAACTCGCAGGCCGCGACGCACACTTCGGCCGCGACGACGGCCGACGCCGGCTCCGAAGATGCGGCCAGGCCGTACATGGGCTGGTCCAGCTGGAGCATGCAGTCCTCCCAGTACCCGGGCCTGAACCCGGACGGCAACTACAGCTACCTCACCGAGGCGAACGTCCTGAAGCAGACGGACGCGCTCGCCGGCACGCTGAAGAAGTACGGCTACGACTACGTCAACATCGACGCCGGCTGGTGGATGGACCGCAACTGGACGTCCGAGTTCGACCAGTACGGCCGGCAGACGCCCGACCCGGTCCGCTTCCCCCACGGCATGAAGTCGGTCGCCGACCACATCCACGCCGAGGGCCTCAAGGCCGGCATCTACCTGCCCGTCGGCCTGGAGAAGGGGGCGTACGGCGACGGCAAGGTGCCGGTCTGGAACGCTCCGGGCTGCACCACGGCGGACATCGTCTATCCGGACCTGCGCACCACCAACGGCTGGGACAGCGCCTACAAGCTGGATTTCGACAACCCTTGCGCGCAGAAGTACATCGACTCCCAGGCGCAGATGCTGGCCGGCTGGGGATACGACTTCCTGAAGCTTGACGGCGTGGGCCCCGGCTCGTTCAAGTCCGGTGACAACTACGACAACGTGGCGGACGTCGCCGCCTGGCACCAGGCCATCGCCGACACGGGGCGGCCGATCCATCTGGAGCTGTCCTGGTCGCTCGACATCGGTCACGCCGCCGACTGGAAGAAGTACTCCAACGGCTGGCGCATCGACACCGACGTGGAGTGCTACTGCAACACCCTGGTCACCTGGGAGAACTCGGTCAACGACCGGTGGAACGACGCGCCCGCGTGGAGCCACAAGGCGGGCCCGGGCGGCTGGAACGACCTCGACGCGATCGACGTCGGCAACGGTGAGATGGACGGCCTCACCCAGGCCGAGCGGCAGAGCTACATGACCCTGTGGGCCATCAACAAGTCGCCGCTGTTCACCGGTGACGACCTCACCAAGCTGGACGGCTACGGCCTCTCCCTGCTGACCAACCAGGAGGTCATCGCCGTCGACCAGAACGACTCGTCCGTCGCACGTCCCGTCACTCCGATGGGCGACCAGCAGGTCTGGGGAGCAAGGAACTCCGACGGCAGCTACACCGTCGCCCTGTTCAACCTCGCCAACTCGTCGGCCTCCGTGACCGCCGACTGGGCGTCCTTCGGCTTCACCGGCGCGGCCTCCGTGCGCGACCTGTGGAACCACCGGAACCTCGGGACCTACAAGAACGAGATCACCGCGACGCTGCCCGCGCACGGCTCACGCCTGTTCACGGTCAGGCCCGGTGGCGCCCGGCCTGCGACGACCGGCTACGAGGCCGAGTCCGCCGGCAACACCCTGACCGGCAACGCCTCCGTCGTCTCGTGCGGCTCCTGCTCCGGCGGCAAGAAGGTCGGCAACCTCTACCTCGACAGCAAGCTGCAGTTCAACGACGTCACGGTGAAGAAGAACGGCATCTACACCGTCAACGTCGCCTATGTCAGCGGTGACCCCCGTTCGGTGACCGTCTACTCCAACAGCGGCAACGGCACCAGTCTGAAGTTCCCCTCCACGGGAGACTGGGGCACGGTCGACACGGTGAGCGTCCAGTTGGCCCTGAAGGCGGGCTCCAACACCATCACGTTCGACAGCGGCTGGGACTACTCACCCGACATCGACAGGATCGACGTGCCCAAGTCGTCCTGAACTCTCCTGCGGGGCCTTGGTCGTTGACACCACCGGGCCCCGCACCCGGGGTCCCCTCCCCCGCCCCGTACGGTCCCGCAGCGCCCGGGCGTGCCCACGCCCGGCGTGCCGCCCCCCTCACGCAACGCCCGACGGCCCCACCCCGTCGTTCCCGCATGCGCCGTTCCCCCCGGACATGGAGTGCACAACGTGGACACCCAGCACACCGAATCGCGCGACAACCACCCGAGCCGCAGGGGCTTCCTCGCTCTCGCCGCCACCGCCGGCGCGGCCGCCGCCCTCGGCGGGCTGCCCGCCTTCACCGCCTCGGCGGCCCCGCAGCGCCCGGCCTCCTCGCCCCTGCTGTCCGCGGCCGCCGCCGCGAAGAACCAGTTGTGGTGGCAGGCACCCGCCTCACCGGGCTCGATGATCCAGCAGGGTCTGCCGGTCGGCAACGGGCGACTCGGCGCGCTCGCGAGCAACGCCCCCTCCAGCGAACTGCTGACGATCAGCGACGCCACCCTGTGGACCGGAGGCCTCAACGACACACTGCAGAGCGACGGCCAGTTCCCCTACGGCCGCGACGACTTCGGGTCCCTGACCCTGCTGGCCGAGCTCACCGTCGACATCCCCGGGCACGACCTCGGCTCCATCGACAACTACCGTCGCACCCTCGACCTGGCGCAGGGCCTCGTCAGCGCCTCGTACGACCTCTCCGGCGTCACCTACCAGCGGCAGGTCTTCGCCAGCCGCCCCGACGACGTCATCGTCCTGTACTTCTCCCAACAGGGCGGCGGCACCTACACCGGGACCGTCTCCCTAGCCGGCACCCACGGCGAGTCCACCACCGCGAACGGCACGGAGCGGTGCGCCTCGTTCGGCGCCTCCTTCGGCAACGGGCTGAAGTACGGCGCCGCCGTCACGGCCTACAGCGGCACGGGCAGGGTCGCCGTCGACGGTACATCCATCTCGTTCCGCGGCTGCAAGGACCTCACCGTCGTGTTCAGCGGCGGCACCGACTACGCGCCCGACGCGGCCGCCGGATTCCGCGACCCTTCCGTGGATCCCGAGCGCCTGGCGCGAACCAAGGTCCTGAACGCGGCCCGCCACTCCGCGAGCACCCTGCTGCACACGCATGTCGCCGACTTCCGCCCCCTGTTCGAGCAACTGGACATCAACCTCGGTACGTCGTCCACCGCGCAGCGCAGGCTGGACACCTGGCAACGGGTACAGGCCCGCTACCGGGACAACGTCCCCGACCCCGAACTCGAGGCGGCCTACCTGCAGTTCGGCCGCTACCTGATGATCTCCGGGTCCCGGGGCAGCCTGCCGATGGGCCTTCAGGGACCGTGGCTGGACAGCAACGACCCGGACTGGATGGGCGACTACCACACCGACGTCAATGTCCAGATGAACTACTGGATGGCCGACCGCGCCGGCCTGTCCGAGTGCTTCGACGCCTTCGCGGACTACTGCCTCGAGCAGCTGTCCTCATGGACGGACGTCACCCGGCGGCTGTTCAACACCCCGACCAACAGGTACCGCAACTCCAGCGGGAAGGTCGCCGGCTGGGCCGTGGCCTTCTCCACCAATCCCTACGGCGGCAGCGGATGGTGGTGGCACCCGGGGGCCAACGCCTGGCTCTGCCAGAGCCTGTTCGAGCACTACGAGTTCACCCAGGACCGCGCCTACCTCGAAAAGATCTACCCCCTCCTCAAGGGCGCCGTGGAGTTCTGGGAGGCACGCCTCGTCACCACGACCGTCACCGACGCCTCCGGAGCCTCGCGCGAGGTCCTCATCGACGACAGTGACTGGTCCCCCGAGCAGGGTCCACAGGACGCCAAGGGCATCACGTACGCCCAGGAACTGGTGTGGAACCTCTTCGGCAACTACCACGCCGCCACGCAGACACTCGGCAGGGACTCCTCCTACGGCGCGACGGTCGACGGTCTGCGTCAGCGCCTGTACCTGCCCGTGGTCAGCCCGACGACCGGCTGGCTGGAGGAGTGGATGTCGCCCGACAACCTCGGCGAGACCACCCACCGGCACCTGTCCCCGCTCATCGGCCTCTTCCCCGGCGACCGTATCCGCCCGGACGACTCCACGCCGAAGGACATCCTCGCCGGCGCGACGGCCCTGCTGACCGCCCGCGGCATGAACAGCTACGGCTGGTCCAACGCCTGGCGCAGCCTGTGCTGGTCACGGCTGAAGAACGCGGAGAAGGCCTACCAGCTCGTCGTCAACAACCTGAAGCCGTCGGTCAACGGCAGCAACGGCACCGCGCCGAACCTGTTCGACATCATGGACATGGGGCAGGGCCGCGGCATCTTCCAGATCGACGCCAACTTCGGCACCCCCTCCGCGATCATCGAGATGCTGGTCTACTCCCGGCCGGGCCACCTTGAGCTGCTGCCCGCGCTGCCCGACGCATGGGCGGCGGCCGGATCCGTGTCCGGTGTCGGAGTCCGTGGCGGGTTCGTCGCCGACCTCCGGTGGAGGAACGGCAAGGTCGCACAGGTGACCTTGAAGAGCGTCGGCGGCCGTGACACGACCGTCGTGGCCGGTGGCACGTCGCGGAAGGTCAGCCTCGAGCCAGGTCAGTCCGTCACCCTGGGCAGCTTCGGCTGAGCTCGGATGACCGGTTCAAGTCACGCCCTGCAGAAGGGGATTCATGGTGCCCGCGGCGCACGCCGCGCAGCGCCGCGGACGACGACGAGAGTGGAGAGTGCGAGGATGTCCCCGGAACCAGGAAGCACGGCGGCGGGTCGCCGGCCGAGTCGCAGATCCTTGCTGGCCGTGCTCGGCGCGCTGACCGGCATGGCGTTGACGGTCGTTCCGTTGAGCACCGCGAGCGTGGCGAGCGCCGCCGCGTCGTCACCCCAGGGCAAGGGCACCCGGGTCAGTGCCTGGTCGCCCAGTATGACGACCGGTGGGCCGTCCTTCGACGACCAGACCATCCGGATGGTGGTGCACAGCAGCGTCGCGGGATCGGGCGCCCGCATCACCCTGTCCAACCGGTACAGCACCACCCCGCTCGAGGTCAGCGCTGTCGACGTGGCCGTGCAGGCGAGCGGCGGCGAGGCGACGCGGGGCACCACCCGCAACGTCACCTTCGGCGCCTCCCGCCACGTCACGATACCCGCCGGTGCGGAGGCGGTCAGCGACGTCATCCCGATCCCGGTCGGCGCCGGGGAGAACCTCCTCGTCAGCCTCTACGTGCCCGGCACGACGGGAATGTCGACCTGGCACTCCGACGCGTTCGACACCACGTACATCGCCTCCGGCAACCACACCGGTGACGACAGCGCCGCCGCGTTCGGCACCACGACGACCTCCTGGTACTACCTGGCGGGGCTCGACGTCGTCCCGTCCACCGCGAAGGGCACGGTGGTCGCCTTCGGGGACTCCATCACCGACGGCTACCACTCCTCGACCGGCACCTACACCCGGTGGCCGGACTTCCTCGGACGCCGGCTGGGCGCCGGGCCGGGTCCGCAGAGGCTGAGCGTCGTCGACGCCGGCATCGGCGGCAACCGGGTCCTCACCGACGTCCCCAACCTGTGGCAGGGGGTAAGCGCCCTCAAGCGTTTCGGGCACGACGCCCTCGGCCAGCCGGGCGTCAAGGACGTGATCCTCTTCGAAGGCATCAACGACATCGGCAACAACGCCGGCCCCGACGGCCGGCCACTGACCGCCCAGGACCTCGTCGACGGCTACCGCACCCTGATCGCCGAGGCACATGCCGCCCACGTCGGCGTCATCGGGGCGACCCTGATGCCCGACGAGGGCAACGGCTACTACTCGCCTGCCGCCGAGGCGGTCCGGCAGGACGTCAACCAGTGGATTCGCACCAGCGGCGCCTTCGACGGCGTCATCGACTTCGACCGGACCATGCGCGACCCCGCGAACCCGGCCGCGCTCGACCCGGCCTACGACTCGGGCGACCACATCCACCCCAACGACGACGGTATGAAGGCCATGGCCGACGCCATCGACCTGCGGCTCCTGCGCACCTGACACACGCCCGAGCCGGTTCTGCCAGCGCGAGGACTCCCTGTCCCCGGGAGCGAAGGAGTACGAAGCGGCCACTGCCGCGGTGCGGGGTTCCCCACCGCGGCAGTGGCCGACTCCTTGCGCCGGGTGGCGTCACCTGCGGTACGACACCCCCAGCTCGACGAGGTTGCGCCTGGTCACCCGGCCGCCGTAGCGCCCGTCGAGCAGGCTCGCGACGCATCCCAACAGCCCGTCCCTGGCGGTGTCCGGCAGAGCCCGGTGGCCGGAGAAGGTCCGCAGCAGCGCGAGATACTCCGACGTGGTGTAGGTCAGGTCCTGCTCGTAGCGGCGGAAGACCGTGGGCCCGAACCGGCCGCTGCGCGCGACCTCCTCCGCGTGGTCCGAGCCGTCGATGTCGGCGGCCGCGGGGGGCCGGAGCCCCGGCGGCGTCTCCGGGTCGAAACGCTCGTAACAGCGCTGGACCTCGACGAAGAACTCCTCGGTGCCGCCCCGTACATGCTGGGTGCGCACGACAGCGAGTGCCCCGCCCGGACGCAGCGCGTCGGCGGCCTTGGTCATCCGCACCGCCGGGTCGATCCAATGGAAGGCCGTCGCCGAGACGACCGCGTCGAACGGTTCCCCGGGCAGCGGCCAGCTCTCGAACTCCGCCGTCACCACGTCCACCGCCCCGGCCCCGGCGAGGTTGCGGCGGGCTACCGCGGCCATCCGCGCTCCCGCCTCGACGGCCGTGATCCGGCATCCCCGCCGGGCCAGAGGCACCGTCACCTGACCGGTCCCGCAGCCCACCTCCAGTACGCGGCTGCCGGAGTCGACGCCCGCGAGTTCCGCGAGGTCGTCGTACAGCTCGGGCGGATATCCCGGCCTCGCCCGGTCGTACAGCTCCGCGTCCTCGTCGAATGTCCGGCTCAGGCGTGTCCGACGAGAAGGGTGGGGACGGTCGTCGCGGGGGGCAGGAGCGGGGTTGTCGGGCATGCGGAGCAGGGTAGCGAGCGCCCTCACCGGCGAGGGAACGCTCTTTGGAGCCGGCGCCTGCCAAGGAGGAGGATTCTGGAGCGCCCGCTCGGCCTGGTGTTCGGCGGATGGGATCCGGACGGTCCAGGGGCCGTCCGGGCGGGCGTACACCGGGCACGGTCCGGGCAGCGTGACTTCGCCGGTCCAGGGGCCGACGTGGTTGGCGAGTTCGTCCACGGAGCACGACCCGTCGGGTGCGAAGGTGTCTGCCAGGAAGTATCCGCCGTCCGAGGACCGAGGGTCTCCCGAGTAGTGGAGGCGGGCCACGGTCGGGCCGCCCGAACAGCGCAGCACGTCGGAAGCGGACCGCTCGGCGTACCGGTCGAGGAACACGGCGTCGGCGATGCCCGTCACCTCGACCGTCCACGGCGCCTCGGCCTGGATCCGCAGTCCGCGCACCGGCAGCTCGTCGGCATTGGCCAGGGCACGGCAGGCGAACGGCCCGTCCGTGTGGATGATCTGGCTGTCCGTCATGGGTGATGCCGCGGCGGAAGCGTACGTATCCGGGCGGGGGCGGGTCCTCCCAGGGCGCGGCACGTCCGATTCACGTTCAGCCGGTGGGCGACGGGTCATCCGCCGGCGCGGACCGCGCGGGCCAGGGAGTGGCCGGGCGCGTCCTCGTAGCAGGCCAGGAGCCAGCCCGCCGTTTCCAGGGCGGGCCGGAGGTTCTCCTTTGCCAGCGGGTCGTCGGGGTCGACGGGGCGTCCGTGGCGGGCGGCGCGCTCGGCGCGGCCCGAGGGATGGAAGAGCAGCAGGACGCCACCGGGAGCGGTCACCCTGGCCCACTCGCGCAGTGCCGCCGCGGGGTCGGGCACATGGTTGATCAGGCCGGCGCTGAAGATCCCGTGCACGGCGCCGGACGCGAAAGGCAGCCGGCAGGCGTCGGCCAGCAGCAAGGAGCCGTCGGCAGCCCGGCCTTCGCGCACGGCGGCGCTGAGCATCGCGGGTGTGAGGTCGACGCCGAGGACGGTGCCCCCGTCGCCGACCTGGGCGCGCAGTGCGGGGAGTGCCCTCCCGGTGCCGCAGCCCAGGTCCAGGACGCGCCGGCCGGTGCCCAGCCCCATCCGCTGGGCCGCCGCCGCGTACCGGGGGCCGTCGACGGCGAAGCGCTCCTCCCAGGTGGCCGCCCGCCGGGTGAAGAACGCGCGGGTCGCGGTCTGCTCGGCCCGTTCGGCGACGAACGCGGCGAAGGACCGGAACACGGTGTCGCGGTGCCGGGCCAGGGCTGCTGTGCCGGCCTCCCAGTGGAACTGGAGCCCCCACGCCGAGCCGCCGACCCGGAACGCCTGCGCCGGCCGTCGGTCGCAGGACGCCAGCACCGTCGCCGTCGTCGGAAGGTCCATCGGGCCGCTGTGCCAGTGCCGCACCCGCAGTCGCTCGGGCAGTGCCGCGAACAGCGGGTCGGTGTGCGCGGCCGCGGTCAGGCGTACGTCGCCGCAGGCGGTCCCGGCGCCGGGACCGGGCCGGGCGGCGGGACCGGGCCGGGCGGCGACACCGCCGGCCGCGACCGCGAGCAACTGCGCACCCAGGCACACGCCGAGGACCGGCACCCCGGCCTCCAGGGCAGCCCGCAGCAGTGCCAGTTCGGTGCTGTGGCCGAGGAGTTCCTCGTGGGCGGTCGTCGGCCCGCCGGTCACGATCAGGGCCACCATGCCGTCCACGGTGTCCGGTACCCGGTCGCCCGCCCAGGTCCGGCAGACCCGGAGCGGCGGTCCGCCGGTTCCGAGTGCGGCGTCGACGACGTACGGCCCCTCGTGCGGTGCGTGCTCCACGATCTGGATCACCGGCCCCCCACCTCCCGCTCGACCGTACCCGGACGACAGGATCGGGCAAACGCAGATACGAGAACAGGCAGCAGGAACAGATTGTATCTGCGACACCTTTTCCCGGCTCGGCAACGCACATGCGTTATCGCGTCGATCGAGGTGCGTCCGGCCGCCGCGCAGCCCCTGGCAGCGGTCAGGAGTCGACCGGTCCGGCCCCCGCACGCGGCACCCGGGCCTCGCGTCCGTCGAGAGCGGCGAGCACCTCGGCGCAGACGGCCAGTGCCGTCTCCGCCGGGGTGCGGGCGCCCAGGTCGAGGCCGATGGGGCCGTGGACGCGCCCGAGATGTGCCTCGTCGAGGCCTGCCCGGGCGAGATCCGCGGCGCGGCGTGCCTGGGTGTGCCGTGAGCCCAGTGCGCCGACGTACGGGATGCCGGTCGTCAGTGCACTGGCCAGGACGGGTACGTCGACGTCCGGTTCATGGCTGAGGACGATCAGGCAGGCGGCGGCCGGACGTTCGGCGAGCAGGCGGACGGCGTCCTGGGCCGAGGACTCCACGGCGGCGTGCCAGCCGAGCAGGCGGGCCTGCGCGACGAGCAGACCGGCGAGTTCGCCGCCCCCGACGATGACGAGATGGGGCACGGCGGGGAACGTCTCGATGAGGACGAGTCCGTCGTCCGTGATTCGGCTGTCCCGGCCGGCCCGGCGGCGGGCGAGCAGCTCGCGAGCCTGTTCGACGGCCTGGGCGGGCCCGTCGCCGGGCTCCGCCGCGGGCGTCACCACGGCGCTGGCCACCCCCGTCCGCGCCTCGTTCAGCCGGGTGACCAGCGCGGCGTCGGTGCCGTCGGCCAGCAGTTCCCACCAACGGCAAGGCACGGTGCCCAGGGACTGCAGCAACACCTCGGCCTGGCCACCGCACGTCAGGCCCGCCCGCTTCACTTCGTCGCCGTGGACGGACACCTCGCGTACACACGCGGTGCGGCCCTCGGTCAGGGCAGCGGCCTGCTCCGCCAGGTACGCGTCGAACACGCCGCGGTACAGGGTGCCGTGGCAGTGACCGTCCTGGTCGATCAGGACCGCGTCACCTGGATGCCGGGGGCCGAAGCCCCGCTCGGTGAGGGGGCGAGCGAGGACGCCCGTGCGACCCTGAACCGCCCACTGCCGTGCCGTCTCTGCCAGTTCACGCATGATCGTGGCCTCCTCGCTCCGGGCGTCGGCACCGCGCCACCCACTGTGGTCGGCGGCGGCCACCGTGGCCGGAATTCTAGTGAGGCGCCCCCGCGGCCCGCCCGCGCGCGGCGTGGACCCCGTACGCGCCGTCGCGGTTCCCCGAAACCCGGGGTCCCGCGGCCCCGGCCTACCGCAAGGGGACACGCGCTCCGCGCCCAGCGGGCAGCGGGCGACCCGCCTCGCCGCCCAGGCACCCTGACTGGGGGGCGCGTCGCCGCCGGCACGGTCATCGCCGGCGCCGTGCCCTGGTGCCGGCCGTCGCTCTCCGCCGGGTCGGCGATCACAGGGGCGAACCCTTGACGTGTCCTCAGACGGCGACGGGGGCCTCCCAGCGGATCCGGTGGTCGTACTGCCAGGCCATCTTCTCGGGGCCGGCCAAGCGGGCGAACAACGGCAGGAGGGCGTCCCGGAACACCCGGCCGACCGGCCCGGCGGCCTTCCCGCTGTTGGTGCGCGCGGCCTGGGCGATCACTCGCTCGGCCCGGGAGCGGCGGGCCCGCTCGTAGGCGGCGAAGGCCTCCGGGTGCGGCAGGTCCCGCAGCGCGCGAGCGAGTTCGACGGCGCTCTCCGCGGCGAGTGACACACCCTGGCCGGAGCTCGGGGACGTGGCGTGGGCTGAGTCGCCGACCAGCACCATCCGGCCTCGATGCCAGTGCGGGACGTGCGGGAGGTCCTCCATGGGACCGGCGGTGATCAGGTCTTCGGACCGGGTGCGCCGCAGCAGGTCCAGGGCGGGGACCGAGTCACCGGCGAAGGCCTCTCCCAGCCGGCGCAGCCACTCCTCGTTCGAGGTCTGTCGCACCTGCTTCCATGTCAGGTAGGGGTGCGGCAGGTTGGCGAACCAGACCCCGGTGCCGTCGTCGAAGGACTGGTAGCCGAAGAAGGCCCGGCGGCCGAAGGCCATGTACATCCGGTCCCCGGTGGGGGGCAGTCCGGCGCCGTCGACTCGCGCGCCGAAGCCGAGCAGTCCCGAGTACCGCGGCTGGGGCGCCTGCGGGTCGATCAACCTGCGCACGGTCGAGCGCAGGCCGTCCGCGCCGATCAGGATGTCGGCCTCCTCGGTGGTGGTGCCGTCGGCGAAGACGGCCTGGATGCCGGTGGCGCTCTCCCGGACGTCGACCAGTTGGTGACCGTGGTGGATCGGGACCTCCTGGCTCAGGGCGAGGTCGTAGAGCCTGCGGTACAGGTCGGCGCGCCAGCTGAACTGCATGGGCTGGCGGATCTCGGTGATGGTCCGGCCGCGGTGGTTCTGCAGCACGATGGCGTTCATCGGAGCACCGACCCGGTCGAGCCCGACGAGGCCGAGGGCGGCCCGGCCGTTGGGGGCGACGCCGAGGGCTCCGCCGACGCCGTCGGCGGTCGTGGAGTGGGACTCGTGCACGGTGGCCTCGATCCCGGCGCGGCGCAGCGCGAGGGCTGCGACCGGGCCGGCGATGCCGCCGCCCACCACGATCGCGGTGCGGGTTCGGTTCATGTCAGCGGGTCCTCTCGGGGGTCGGGGCGGCTACGGCGTGCAGGCCGCCCCCGCGGGGGGTGCGTACATCGCGTTGGCGGGTCTCGGACCGGTGGCCGAGGGGTTTCACGGTGGCGTGGTCCGCATGGATGCGCTCGGCGGACTCGAGCGGAGTCGCTGTTGCCACCCCCGTGATAGTCGCAATGAAACTAGTCTCACGTCAACTAGTTCAGCTGAGATGAGCACCGGTAGGCTCTGGACATGCGCAGCTCCCCTCTCGGCCTCACCGTTCTCTCGCTGCTGCACCTGCAGCCGCTGCACCCGTACGGCATCCAGCGGCTGATCAAGCACTGGGGCAAGGACCAGGTCGTCAACGTCAGCCAGCGGGCGAGCCTGTACCGGGTCATCGACCGGCTGCTCGAGGCGGGACTGATCGCGGTGCGCGAGACGAGCCGGGACCAGCAGTACCCGGAGCGCACGGTCTACGAGGTGACCGACGCCGGCCGTGCGGCGACCCGTGAGTGGCTGCGGGAGATGCTGGTCGCGCCGCGGGCCGAGTACCCGGAGTTCCCGGCCGCCCTGTCCTTCACCATGATGCTGCTGCCCCAGGAGGTGGAGGCCGATCTCTCCGCACGCGCGGCTCATGTACGTGAATGGCTCGCCGAGTTGGCGGCTACGGCCGAGGCAGCCCGGCAGCCGGCCCTCCCGCGGGTCACCATGCTGGAGGACGAGTACCGCCGCGCCGTGCTGACCGCGGAGCTCGACTGGCTCGACGCGGTCACGTCCGACCTGCGCTCGGGCGCGCTCACCTGGGACTTCGAAACCCTGGCGGCTCTCGCCAGGGCCACGTCCTGACACCGGCCGGCCGGCGTCGGGCGTTCGTCGGGCCAGCGGCCGCCGCGCCCCTTGCCCGCATGGCGGCGAGGTAGCGCGCGCCGGCGAGGCGGCGCACGCGTGCGTCGGCGAGGGGCGGGGTGGTGGCGCGGCGGCGGGCCTCTCGGGGACGGCCTCGGCGTCGGTGCGCGGTCGCTCGACGGGCACTGCCGATGGACGTCAAGGGTGGTGGTGCTGCACGATGACGCACAGATGGCTGATCGGCATCACTCTGTCACTGACAGGCCGCCGCCCCGGCATCGGAACCGTCCGGCGGGGTGGCCTCCGGAAGGAAGTGGCCCGTTGTCCTCCTCCGCCTTCCGTACCGTCCCCGCCTCCGCCGACGTCGTGATCGTCGGTGGGGGCGTCATGGGTGTGAGCACCGCGCTGGGCAGCGGCAGCCTGCGCGCCTACCAGGACTTCCCCGGGCGGCCCGGCGCCGACATCCGGCTCGACACCGTCGGCTACCTCTTCCTGCTCGACAGCGAACAGCAGGCGAGCGACTTCGAGGCCGGCGTCAAGCTGCTGAACAGCCTCGGTGTGCCGAGCCGCATGATCGGCCCCGACCAGGCCCCGCGCCTGTGTGGCTATATCGGCACCGACGTTCTCGTGGCCGCCGCGTCTCCCCTGCCGACGGGCACGCCCGCCCCGCGCTGGTCGTCCAGGGCTACGCGCGGGCCGCGGCGCGGGCCTGCCGCGCTCCGTCGCGTCCGCGCCGGCCTCGTTCCGTGATCACGGCACGGTGCGAGCGGACGCACGTCCTGGGGAGCCGGGCGTTCTGCTGTCGGCCGAGTTGGTGGCGCCCCGGGCGGTGCGGCGGCAGGATCGTCGCATGCGGCCGATCTTCGTTCTCGTGCACAGTCCGTCCGTGGGCCCCTCCACCTGGCGTCCGGTGGCCGAACAGCTCACGGCCGAGGGACACCGGGTACGGGTGCCCTCCCTGCTGCGGGTCGGCGAAGGCGCTCCGCCGTTCTGGCCCCGCGTCGTCGACGCGGTCCGCGACGATCTCCGGCAGGTCCCGGGCGGAAGTCCCGTCGTGCTGGTGGTGCACAGCAACGCGGGCCTGTTCCTCCCGGTGGTTCGCGCGGCTCTCGATCACCCGGTGGCCGGCTCGGTCTTCGTGGACGCCGCGCTGCCGGCCCGGAAGGGGCCCACCCCCGTCGCCTCACCCGAAGTGCTGGAGTTCCTCCGCCCGATGGCCGTGTACGGCAGGCTGCCGCGCTGGACCGACTGGTGGGACGAGGCGGACGTCGCGCCCATGTTCCCCGGTCCGACGGTGCGCCGTACAGTCGTCGAGGAACAGCCCACCCTGCCCCTGTCCTACTACGAGCAGCACATCCCCGTCCCCGACGGCTGGGACGACCACCCTTGCTCCTACCTGCTGTTCGGGCCTCCGTACGACGCCCCGGCCGCCGAGGCACGCGCCCGCGGCTGGCGTGTGGGACACCTGCCGGGCGCGCACCTCCACCAGATCGTCGACCCCGCCGGCACGGCCCGCTGCCTCGTCGAGCTCACCGGCGCGGACTGATCCGCCGTCGGCGCTGGTCAGTTGGGATTGTCGCCGTTGGTGAGCGTCTCCCACGCCACGAAGAGGTTGTCGGTGCCGGCCGGGCGGTTGCGCTCGGTCAGCGTCTGGGTGTTGGTCATGGCGATGCCCAGGCGGTTGTGCAGGGCGTTGTAGCCGGTCTCGGTGACGGGCCCGAGCCCCAGCTTGAGGGATCCGCCGCACAACCAGCTCGGGACGGCGGCGCCCAGTTCGTACTTGGACTGGAAGCCGAGCGCCTGCCGCAGCCGCTCGCCGACGTCGGTGCCGTAGAGATCCTGCCCCTGGATCCGGCTGGTCTCGGCGACGTGCGAGATGGCGGAGATGCCGTACCCGGTGTGCGTGAAGTCGCGGCAGGTCTCCTGGGTCAGGCCGGTCACGAAGGTGGACTGGCCCTGCCAGTACGCGACGATCTTGTCCCGGGTGTTCAGGTTCTGGCTCGGTACGGTCCTCGGCAGGTCGCCGTCGGAGGACAGGTACACGTAGGCGGCCGTGCGGGTGCGGAAGCGTGCCATCGCCGAGTCGTAGGAGGCCTTGTCCTCGAGGAAGACGGAGATGCCGACGGCCGCCTCCATCATCGTCAGCTCCCAGTTCCCGTTGGAGTTGGAGCCGTTGATGACCTCGGGCAGGTAGACGTTGCGCAGGAGGGTGGCGAACCGGCCGGCGTCGGCCCACGTGCCGGTGTACGTGTACTTGATGAGTTCGGCGGCCTTGGCCCAGGAGGCTCCCGCCCAGGCGGTCTGCAGGGGCGCGTTGCTGTTGGTGTGGTCCGTGAGCGTGGCGGACCAGGCGTCCATCAGCTCGATCGCCTTTTTCGCGTACCGGTCGTCGCGGGTGATGTACCAGGCGAGCGCGTCGGTGTACGCCGCGATCGCGTCCTCCCGCTCGTCCGTGCAGCCGTAGTTGGGGCTGGAGTACGGGCCGCATTCGACGACGGCACGGGGTTTGGGGGTGCGGCTGAGACTTGCGTACTGACTCGCCATCATCTGGTCGTACGCGCTCTTCCAGGGCTCGGCGCCGGCGAGCACCTTGTTGCGCGCGAAGTCGAGTTCGGCACGCGAGACGGTGACACCCGGGTGGACGAAGGTGGCAGGAGCGGCCTGTGCCCGCTGGGCACCGGGCAGCGAGAGCAGCCCGGTGGCCAGCATGGCGGACGCCGCGGCGAACGCGAGAGCGGACCGTGGTGACTTGCGGCGACGTGGAGCGGGTCCCTGCATAAGGCACGTCCTCGTATGTGAACCGGATGCGACTCCTTGAACGGAGTGTGCTGACCGATGACCATAGGTACGGACCAACAGGTCGTCAAGTGGCCGGACTCCGCATCCTTTTGACGTGCAGTCAGAGATCACCGCCGCAGGTCATCCGCTTCACTTGAGGAACGTCGCGCACGAGGGTGGGCGCGCCTCCTCACTCACCGGCCGGCCCGTACGCGCTTCGCCGGAGCCCCGTCCACATGAGTGCGCGCCTATGTCGCCGGCGAGGCCCGAGGGAGGGCACGTGGATGCCTCAGCCACCTTCGGCGTCTACGACCACGCGGGCATGCTGCGCGGCCCGCTGGTCGGACCCGCCCTGCCGCAAGGGCGCGTACTCCGCAGGCCGTCGGCACGCGAGGAGCCCCTGACCTCTCAGGTCCGTCGCGCGCCGCCACTCGCCGCGGCCGATGCCCTCGGCACCGGGGGCCGCGGTCACTCGTGAGCTGTCCGTCGTCTCTCTACAGCACCGTCTCCAGCCCGGGCATCCCCCTGCGCATGGCCGGCACCGGCGCACCGGCCACGACCTGCGCGGCCTGTGCCGCAGCGGGCGCGGTACTCGTGCGGGCCGGACGCCGCAGTTCACCGCGGCCCCGGCCCGTCGTCAGGGCAGCACCTGGGCGGCTCGGCCCGCGGCCGGCCGCCCGGGGATCATGTCGCGTACACCCGCTGGACGAACTCCGCGAGCTGGTCGTCGGTGAGGTGCCGGGCGATGTCGGTCTCGCTGATCATTCCGACCATGCGCTTGTTCTCCACCACGGGCAGACGCTTGATCTGGTGGCTCTCCATCTCCTGCAGGGCGTCGGAGATGTCGGAAGCGGCGTCGATCCACCGCGGCGTGCCCTCGCACAGGTCACCGCAGGTCATCCGCGCGGGGTCGTGGCCCGAGGCGACGCACTTCACCACGATGTCGCGGTCGGTGATGATGCCGCACATCCGGTCGCCGTTGTCCGGGTCGCTCACGGGAAGCGCACCCACCCCGTGGTCCCGCATCATCTGGGCCGCGCGGTCCAGCGTCTCGTACCGGGGTATCCACTGGGCACCCGGGTGCATGATGTCCTTCGCGGTCGTCATCGCTCGTCCCTCCGTCTGGCTCGGTGCTGTCCCTCGCGTCATCGGCGCCGCCGTCGGCCGGGAGCGGCCGCCCGTGTCCGCGCGTTCTGCTCCCTCAGGTAGGTGATCAGATCGGTACGCAGATAGCGCCGGGCGGCCTCGGCCGCCTCCCGCACGTTGCGCTCGCCCATCAACACGCACAGTGTGTAGCCCGAGTCCTCCAGGGCGGCACGCGAGGCGAGGTCGGCCGGCGCCGCGACGACCGCGAGCTGACAGACCCGGTAACGTCGGAGCTGACGGGTCACTTCGGATTTGGCCGGTAGCAGCATGAGGCTGGTCACCATCCCAGGGCCCGGCAGACGCCGTTCCCGATGGTGAGCGACGATGCCGTGCGCGAACACATCCAATGCCCCTGGCAAGGCCTTCAGCGCCATCGTGCACGACGTGGATGGCGATGTCTTGTTGGGCTTTCAATCGTGGGCCGGTGAGGTTGATGACCGTGAAGTCCGAGTCGGTCGTGGTGCCCGCCGACGGCGCCACGCTCCCTGGTGATCTCGTGATGCCGGACTCCGCGCGGGCCGTGGTGCTCTTCGCGCACGGCAGCGGCAGCTCCCGGCACAGTCCGCGCAACCGCGCGGTGGCGGGTGCCCTGCGGGAGGCAGGGCTGGGCACCCTGCTGATCGATCTGCTCACCGAGGAGGAGGAACGCCAGGACGTCGTGACCGGCGAGCACCGCTTCGACATCGCGCTGCTGGGGCGCCGCCTGGTGGCGGCCATGGAGTGGCTCGGCGCCCGGCCCGGCACCCGTGGGCTGCCGGTCGTCCTCTTCGGTGCCAGCACGGGAGCCGCCGCCGCGCTCCGGGCCGCCGCCGAGCGACCCGACGGGGTGCTGACCGTCGTCTCCCGGGGCGGGCGACCCGATCTGGCGGGCGACGCGCTCCCCGCCGTACGCGCCCCGGTTCTGCTGGTCGTCGGAGGTCAGGACGAGGTGGTGCTGCGGCTCAACGAGGAGGCCGCTGGACGGCTCCGGGTACCCAACTCCCTCCGGGTGATCCCGGGAGCGACGCATCTCTTCGAGGAACCGGGCGCCCTGGAGCAGGTCGCCGACACGGTCCGGGAGTGGTGCGAACAGTGTCTGGGGGCGGCGTCGGCGCGGTGACGCCGCCGGTGGCGGCGCGGCTGCCCCGGGGTGAGAGGCGGGAGTGCCGGTTCGTCCCGGTCAGCTCGGGTGCGGTCCTGCCTGCCCGCGCATCCCGCCGACGGTGGTCGTGTCCTGTTGCCTGCGTCCCCAGGGAGCCCGCGGGCGGCGGTGCCGGTGGCGGTGGGTGGCGGCTGTGGTCATCATCGCCAGGCCCAGGCAGAAGAGGAGGGCCAGCGCGAGGCCGGAGCTGAACAGCGCCAGACCGTTCATGGTCGCGATGTCGTGGGAAAGAACGGAAACGGTGTACTCGGGCCCGCCGGACAGATTGCCGAGGATCGCCAGGGCGGTGAAGGCACCCGTGCCCGCGAGCAGGAGCAGTCCGAGGAACAGCATCTGAGTCATCTCCTCAGGAAACGTCTGCCGCTCGCACGGGTACCCGCGCCGCTGCGGACATACCACGCCTGCGCGCGGCGTGCCGCCCTCCGATCGGCCGGTTCACGGATGGGTCTCCGGTGCCGGGCCGGCGGCGGCTGTGTCGAGGCTCAGCATGCCGTCGGCATCGATGCCGATGCGGACGCCGCGGCTGATCCGGTCCAGTGTCGCGCGCAGCCAGGCGCGGTCCTCGTCCGCCGCGGGCTCCAGCCTCATCCGGCGCGCCCGCAGGGGGAACATCCGCAGGCCGGTGGGGCGCCCGGTGTCCGCCGCCACCGAGACGAGGTAGCCCAGCCGCAGGTCGTCGCGGTACTCCTCGTAGCCCGAGATGCCCTCGTAGTCGTCGATGAAGTCGCCGCAGCCGTAGAGGATCAGCCGGTCCCGGTACACCTCGACCGGCCGGGGGTGGTGCGAGGAGTGCCCGTGCACGATGTCGACGCCGCCGTCGACCAGGGCATGCGCGAAGTGCTTCTGGTCGCGGGGGACGAGGTACCCCCAGTTGGAGCCCCAGTGCACCGACACGACCGCGATGTCGCCCGGTCGCTTCACCCTCCGCACTCGCTCTGCGGCGTCCTCGGCGGCCGCCGACGACAACTCACGGACGTAGGCGACGCCGGACCGGTCGATGGTGGCGGCCCAGTCGGGTGGGATGCCGCTGGACTGCGCGCCGAGGGCGAACACCAGGATGCGGCAGGCGGGCCCGACGCGGACCAGCGCGGGCGCGTCGGCCTCGTCGGTGTCGCGGCCCGCGCCCACGGCCCGCAGTCCGGCACCGGTGAGTGAGTCCAGCGTCTCTTCCAGACCCGGCCGGCCGAAGTCCAGTACATGGTTGTTGGCCAGGACGCACACGTCGGGCCGGGCCACCGTCAGGGCCGGCATGTTGGCCGGGTGCATCCGGTAGTGGACGGCCTTGCCCGGCGCGAACGCGTCACTCTGTGTGACAGACGTCTCCAGATTCACGATCCTGGCATCCGGTACGGCGCCGTCCAGCACCCGCAGGGCCTCACCCCACGGCCAGGCCGGGTCGACCGGCGCGGGGATCGGCCCGTTCACCGCCTCGGCGAGTTCCACGTACGACCGTGCGTCCGTGACGTAGTCCTCGCGCAGTGTCGGACGGCCGGGATGCGGGAGGATCTGGTCCACTCCGCGCCCGAGCATCACGTCACCGCAGAGAAACAGCGTCACCGCGCCGCGCATACCCCCACCCTAGGCGGCCTCTCCGCGACCTGGCCCAGCCGAGGTGCCATGTGAACAGGTATGAGAACGGCAAAGGGCGCTGGCAGGTCAAGTCGCTCCCGTCACGGTGAACTTGTCCAGACACCTTTTCTCCATGGGGCGATCGAACGAAGTTCCCCCGGCCGTACCCGCAGGCACCCTAGAGTCGCCCTGTCATGTACGCGTCCCGACCGTCGATCGCGCGTCGGGGCCACCCCCCTCACCAGGAGAGCGCATGGTCTCGCGTCGTACAGCTGCCGCCCTCACCTCCACAGCGGCGGCCGTGCTCGTCGGCCTCAGCGGCTACGCGGCCCCGGCCGCGAGCGCGGGCACCGGTACCACCCTTTCGGTGTTCGCCTGGAACGTCGATCTCGGCACCCCGATCGTCGACACCACCCAGAACGAGAAGGCGGCCCAGCGCACCCCGGCCATCGAGTCGATCATCCGCAAGCACAACGCGGACGTGGTGGTGCTGGACGAGGACTTCAACAACACCTCGACCGCGGACATCACCAGCAAGCTCGCCGACCTCTATCCGTACCACACCCCCGTCGTCGGCCAGACCTGCTCCGGCGGCGGCTGGACCGGCATCAGCGGCGACTGCTCCAACTCATGGTTCGTCATCAACGGCGGCACGATGATCCTGTCGAAGTACCCCATCAACGCCCAGTACGCCCACGTCTTCAGCAACTCCACCTACGGCACCTGGGACTACCACGCCAACAAGGGCGCGGCACTGGTGCAGATCGACAAGGGCGGGGTGAAGGGCTGGGTCGTCGGCACGCACCTGCAGGCCGACGAGTCCGACACCTCCACCGACACGACCCAGGCCACCCGGCTCGCCCAGCTCAAGGAGATCCGCTCCTGGGTGGACGGCATCGCCGGTTCGAGCGGGCCGGTGCTGATCGGCGGAGACATGAACGTGGAGTACTACGGCGGCCAGTCGCGCGGGGACTACGCCCACGCCGAGACCGCGGTGAACGGTGTGCTCGGCACCCCGGCCACGAACGCGGACCAGACCCTGCGGACCATGGACTGCCCGGTCTCCGCCTGGTGTCAGTACATGTCCGGCGTCGAGTCCTTCCCGAAGGACTACCGGGACGACCTCGACTACATCGGCTATCTGAACGCGGTGGGCCGCCCGACGCCGGCCGCGGTGTCCGCCGTCAAGGTGGACTTCGACCCCCAGGCGGGCTGGACGACCGGCCAGGTCGACACCGACGCTCCGAGCGACCACTACCCCGTCGAGACGACGTTCCAGCTCAACTGACCACCGCGGGCGGCCCGGGAAGCGTCTCAGAAGCCGGGCGCTCCCGGTGCCTGCGGCGACGTCGGGGCGATCGGCCGGCTCGGCGCGGGGCTCCGGCGACCGGACGCCCTGCGGGTGACGTCCCGCGCCGGAAGCCTTCCGCCACTCAGGTACGCATTGATGGTGCGGTCGGCGCAGGAGCGCGGGCCCGTGGCGTACACGCCATGGCCCTCGCCGCCCTCGACGTACACCACGCGCGAGCCCTTCAGGGCGTGGTGCATGCCGAGGCCGCTGGTCAGGGGGCCTGGGAGTCCCACCGGTTCTGGCCGGTGAGCAGGTCCACGTCGTCGTGCACCGCGGTGACGGGCTCGGCCGCCTGTCCCAGAACGCGCAGGGCACGATGGTGCAGGCGAAGTCGCCGTACACGGGTACCTGGCCTTGTCCCTGATCGCGTCACGCCGGTACTGCTCGGGGTCGCGCGACCAGGCCGCCATGCCCGAACCGCCAAGCGGAAGGCGGACGTTCGGACGTAGATTGGACCGGGGACGATCCACGCCACGACCGAACAGACGGGACACGACTCCATGACCGACCCCGCGACGACGCCCGAAGCGGCGCTGCGCCAGAGTATCGACACGTCGGTGCCGCACTCCGCGCGCATCTGGAACTACTGGCTCGGCGGCAAGGACAACTATCCCGTCGACGAGGAGGCCGGTGACGCGTACACCGCCGTCTTCCCCGGCATCGTCACCATCGCCCGCAGCAGCCGCGCGTTCCTGCGCCGCACCATCACGTATCTGGTACGTGAGGCGGGCATCCGCCAGTTCCTCGACGTCGGCACCGGTCTGCCGACCGCCGACAACACGCACGAGGTCGCCCAGCGGCTCGCTCCCGAGGCGCGGATCGTCTACGTCGACAACGACCCGATGGTGCTGGCCCACGCCCGGGCTCTGCTGTACTCCTCCACCGAGGGCGCGACCGCCTACATCGACGCCGACGTGACCGACCCGGACCGGATCCTCGCGGTCGCCGGGAAGACGCTGGACCTCGGCCGTCCCACCGCGCTGATCCTCAGCAACATCCTGGGACACGTCGCCGACCACGAGCAGGCCAGCTCCATCGCCACGCGCCTCATGAACGCCCTGCCGTCCGGCAGTTACCTCTCCGTCAACGACGGGTCGCGCGGCATCGATCCCGTCTTCGAGCAGGCCCAGGACGCCTACAACACCAGCGGCGCGGTCCCCTACAATCTGCGCACGATCGACGAGATCACCGCCTTCTTCGACGGCTTGGAGCTGATCGAGCCCGGCGTCGTCCCGGTCACGCAGTGGCGTCCCGAGCCCGGTTCGCCCGCCCCCGAGGTCGTCGCCGAGCACGGCGGGCTCGCCCGCAAGCCGTAGCCATCGGCCGCCGCCCGCGAACTGCCGGGTCAGCGGCGGCCCTCGGGTTCCAAGAAGCACGCCGGCCTCCGCGAGCCCCTACGGGCTGACCCTGGGCATCCTCACCGCCGAGTACGGGCGCAGTCGATGGCCAGGCGCAGGCTCTCGGTGACCGCGTGCGGGATGTCGACGACCGGGAACAGGGTGTGCCGCACGGTGCGTTCGGCGTCGATGACGAGAATCAGGCGTTTGTGCCGCAGCCGGCCGGCGCCACGGAAGGCCGGCAGTCGCAAGGCGGCGGCCAGCCGGTGCTGGGCGTCGGAGAGGAGCTCGTACGGCACCTTCTCGGTTCGGGCGAACTTCTCCTGCTCGTAAGGGAGTTGGGTGCTGACGCCGCGCACGTCCACCCCCGCCCCCCGGAAGTCGGGCCAGGCGTCCCGGAACAGCCGGTTCTCCAGCGTGCAGCCGGCGGCACCGGGGATGGGCTCACCCCAGTCGACTCCCGCGCCGGGATACGTGAACAGCACGGTCGCGGCAGCGTCGGGCGCGACGACGGGGACGTCGGCGCCCTGGGTGCCCGGCAGTTCGAGGCCGTCGGGCAGTCGGGTGCCGGCCAGTGCGTGCACCCGGGCGTACTCGGCACCGTCCTGCGCGGCCGTCGCGGTGACGCTGCCGTCGCCCAGCACCCAGCGGTCGCCCCAGTCCTGCATGGCCACGAGGAGGGGCACCAGCGCGATCCCGGCGTCGGTGAGCAGATACTCGTAGCGCACCGGTCGCCGCTGATAGAGGCTGCGCCGCAGGACGCCCTGGGCGACGAGTCCGCCGAGCCGCTCGGTGAGGACCTTGCGGGACAGGCCGATCTCCGCGGCCAGCGCGTCGAAGCGGACGTGTCCGCGGGCCACTTCCCGCAGCACCAGCACGTTCCACCAGTCCCCCAGGACCAGAGCGGCCTGGGCGATGCCACACGTCTCGTCAGCGTTGTGCATCCTCATGCGCCCATAGTAGGTTCCTTTTCGGTACTCACTTTGTTTCCGGGTGAAACTTATCGCTCGCCGTCCGGCGGGCCCAGCGTGAGGAGATGCACGTGACCGCCATCAGCCGCGTCGTCGCACGGGAGATCATCGACAGCCGGGGCAACCCCACGGTCGAGGTCGACGTGGAGCTCCGGGACGGCTCGCTCGGCCGCGCCGCCGTCCCGTCCGGTGCCTCCACCGGGGCCCGCGAGGCGGTCGAACTGCGCGACGGCGACCCGACCCGCTTCCACGGCAAGGGCGTTCGGCGAGCCGTGGACGCCGTCAACGAGCGCATCGCGGACGCCGTGATCGGACTCGACGCGGAGGACCAGGCGACCGTCGACGCCACCATGGTCGAACTCGACGGTACGGCCGCCAAGTCACGGCTCGGCGCCAATGCCCTGCTGGGCGTCTCCCTGGCCACCGCCAAGGCTGCCGCGGCCGCGCACCGCCTGCCGCTGTACCGCTACGTCGGCGGAGTCGACGCCCGTGTGCTGCCGGTGCCGATGATGAACATCGTCAACGGCGGTGCCCACGCCGACAATCCGCTGGACTTCCAGGAGTTCATGATCGCCCCCATCGGCGCGGCCACCTTCGCCGAGGCCGTCCGCATGGGATCGGAGGTCTTCCACACCCTGCGCGGCTCCCTGCTTGCCGCCGGCCACAGCGTGAACGTCGGCGACGAGGGCGGCTTCGCGCCCGATCTGCGCACCGCCGACGAGGCCCTGGACTTCGTCGTACGCGCCGTCGAACAGACCGGCTACAAGCCCGGCACCGACATCACCGTCGTGATGGATCCGGCCAGCTCCGAGTTCTTCCGCGACGGCGTCTACGACTACACCGGCGAAGGCGTCCGGCGCACGGCGGCCGAGCACGCCGACTACCTCGCCGGCCTCGTCGACCGCTACCCGGTCGCCTCCATCGAGGACCCGATGGCCGAGGACGACCACGACGGCTGGCGCGAGCTGACCGCCCGGCTCGGCGACCGCTGTCAGCTCACCGGCGACGACGTCTTCTGCACCAACGAGACGCTGCTGCGCGCCGGCATCCGGGACGGCATCGCCAACTCGATCCTGGTGAAGGTCAACCAGATCGGCACCCTCACGGAGACCCTGGCCACCGTCGCCACCGCCCACCGGGCGGGCTACACGGTCGTCATGTCCCACCGCTCGGGCGAGACCGAGGACACCACCATCGCGGACCTGGCCGTCGCCACCGGCTGCGGCCAGATCAAGACCGGCTCCCTCTCCCGCGCCGACCGCACCGCCAAGTACAACCAACTCGTCCGCATCGAGGAGGAGCTGGGCGCCCAGGCCCGCTACGCGGGCCGGGAAGCTCTGGGGCTGCGCCGCTGACGTCTCCTGACGTGCGTCGAATACCGCTGTACGGCTCGTGCGCCGGGGCTCGTCGGCGGCCGGCCACCGTGCGTACACCCCCTTCCGTCCCCGGATCCGGCGCACACGACCCGATCGCCGGCTTGGGCGCCTGTGCGGGCGCGGGCGTGAGCGGGAGTCAGTCCGGGGCCGGTGGGATGTTCTGGTTGGCGTGGAACAGGTTGTCCGGGTCGTAGGCGCGCTTGACCGAGGCCAGGCGGTCGTAGTGACCGCGGTAGGTGGCCCGGACCCGCTCCTGGCTCTCCCCGTGGCCGATGTAGTTGACGTAGGAGCCGCCCATGGAGTGCGGGTGCAGGTCGGTCCAGTAGTCGACGCACCACTGCCGGATCAGCCCGGCGTTGGCGGGGTCGGGGTCGATGCCGGCGAACACGCCGGACCAGACGGCGTCCCGGTAGGCCCAGGCCGTGTCGTCGGCGCCCGCTTGGTGCGCCGCCCCGTCCACCGGGTACAGGTGCATGGTCGACAGGGCGGTCGGGATGTTCTCCGCGTACTTGTGGTGCACGTCGATCGCGGCGTCGGAGATGGTGTCGAAGAAGTCGCCGCGCCAGTACCACTGCAGTCCCGTGGGCATCAGCTCGTCGAACAGGGTCTGCAGGGCGGGGTAGGGCATGGGGGTGGTGAAGTGGAAGGCCGGTGGCGCCGGCTCGTTCACCACGGAGAGCACCTCCCCCAGGTGGTCGTCGGCGAGGTCGCCCGTGTAGCACCACACGATCCCGCACATCTTCCGTCCGTGGATCGGCTCGGGGAAGGGTGGGCCGGGCGGCACGACGAGTACGGCGAAGAACCCATTGAGCTCGTGCGGCGCGGCGGGCAGGAACTCCCGGTACCAGCGCAGCACTTCGGGTGTGCGGTCGGCCGGCCACACCGTCACCGCCACGCCGACGGTGGACGCGGGGTGCAGTCGGAAGGTGAACGATGCCACCACGCCGAAGTTGCCGCCCCCGCCGCGCAGCGCCCAGAACAGGTCCGGGTGACTGTCCGCGGATGCGGTGACATAGCTGCCGTCGGCGAGTACGACATCGGCCGACAGCAGGCTGTCGATCGTCAGACCGTACCTGCGGGAGAGGTGGCCGTGGCCACCACCCAGGGTGAGACCGCCGACGCCCGTGGTCGACACGATCCCGGCCGGTACGGCGCGCCCGACGGCGTGGGTCGCGTGGTCGACGTCCCCGAGCCGGCTGCCACCGCCCACCTGGACGGTGTCGGTCTCCGGATCCACCCTGGCCCAGCGCATCGGCGACAGGTCAAGGACGAGTCCGTCGTCGATCAGGCACAGGCCCGGGCCGCTGTGACCGCCGCCGCGCACCGCCAGCTCGGCTCCGGTGTCCCGCGCGAAGGAGATCGTGGCCTGCACGTCCGCCACGTCCACGCACTGCGCGAAGGCGGCCGGCCGGCGGTCGATCATGGCGTTGTAGATGCTGCGGGCCTCGTCGTAGCCGGGGTCCCGCGGTGTGATCACGGGTCCGCGCAGTGCCTCGCGCAGGCTCGCGACAGCCGCTTCACCGATGGTGTTCATGGCACGAGTCCGCCGTTCGTCCCTTGGTCGCCACGTAATAGGAGTTGAGCGGGTCTCCCTCCACGGACTGGATGTCGACACTCCCGAACCCGGCCTCGCTCAGCATCCGTACGGCCGTCTCCCGGCCCCACACCGTGCCCAGACCGGCTCCGCCCGTGCTGAGCGAGGTCGTCATGCAGTAGAAGACGGAGAAACCGTAGAGCGCGGGCCCCAGGGGATGGCCGATGTTCTGCTCCAGCCTGCTGGAAGCGGCGATGTCGCCCATGAGGAAGGTGCCTCCGGTGCGCAGGGCGCGGGCGATCGCCGCGAGGGTCTCGGCCGGCCGGGCCAGGTCGTGGATCACGTCGAACGCGGTGACGAGGTCGTACTCGCCCGTGATCTGTGTGGAGTCGGCGAGGGTGTAGCGCAGGTTGCGCACACCGGCGCGGGCCGCCTCGGCCCTGGCGGCCGCGATCCCGTCCGCCGACTGGTCCAGGCCCTGGAAGCGACTCGCGGAAAACGCCTGCGCCAGCACGAGGGGGGCGCGACCGTGTCCCGTTCCCACGTCGAGCACGTCGATGCCGGCACGCAGGCGCTCGGCAAGCCCGGGTACCAGCGGCACGATCACGTCCACCAGCGCCGTGTCGTAGACCCGGGCGGTCTCCTCGGCCCGCAGCGCCTGGAAGCGGGGATACGCCGAGTACGGCACACCCCCACCGTCCCGGAAGCACCGCACGACCTGCTGTTCGACCTCGCCCATGAGCGCGATGTAGGGCATCATGGCCGCCAGGTTGTCCGGGCCCCCGGCCCTGGTCAGCGACGCGGCGTGCTCCGGCGGCAGCACATAGGTGTCGCTCGCGGGGTCGTACTCGACGATTCCGCCGACGACCATCCCGCCCAGCCACTCCCGCACATACCGTTCGTCGAGGTCGGCCGCCTTGGCCAGCTCGGCGCTGGTCGACGGGGGCAGGCCGGCCAGGGCGTCGAACAGACCGCACTGATGGCCGACGCTCGTGAGCAGGGCAAGTACGGCCTTGTTGAGCACGTCGGTCATCTCGCCCGCGAACGCTTCCCGTCTCGCGGGATCCGGTGACGCCTGGCGCCCTTGGGAAACCGTCATGTCTCCTCCCTCACCGGTGGAATGCGCTGACCTTCACCGGGGACGGCGACACACTGCCGGCGAAGTCTCCCTGTTGTCAGGTTATGTCGGAATCCAGCCGCGGGGCTCGCGGACCGCGAACGGCTGCTGAAGGCGGGCGTGGCGGGGCACGGCCGAAAGGCCTACCCCGATCGCGTCCTTCCCCGGTGCGGCACGCCCGCCCGCCACACTGGACGGGCCGTGGCATCCGTGCGCCTACGAAGGGAAGCCCGCCCATGCACATCGACCTGACCGGACGTACCGCACTGGTCACCGGCTCCACGCAGGGCATCGGTGCGGCCATCGCCGTAGCCCTCGCCCGGGCCGGGGCACGCGTGGGCATCAACGGCCGCGACGAGCGGCGGGTGGCCGACAGCGTCGCGTCACTGGCCGGGGAGGCGCCCGGCGCCGAGCTGGTGCCGGTGGCCGCCGACGTCTCCGGTGACGAGGGTGCGGCCCGGGTGGCGGAGCTGTTGCCGCAGGTGGACATCCTCGTCAACAACCTGGGTGTCTTCGGCGCCGCCGACCCCTTCGAGATCACCGACGAGGAGTGGCGGCGCTATTTCGAGGTGAACGTCCTCAGCGCCGTACGGCTGACCCGCATGTATCTGCCGGGCATGACCGAGCGCGGCTGGGGGCGGGTGCAGAACGTGGCCAGCGACTCGGCCGTGGTCATCCCCGCGGAGATGATCCATTACGGGATGTCGAAGACCGCGCTGCTGGCGGTGAGCCGCGGCTTCGCCAAGAAGGCGGCAGGCACGGGGGTCACGGTGAACTCGGTCATCGCGGGACCCACGCACACCGGCGGCGTCGAGAAGTTCGTGTACGAGCTCGTCGACCGGGAGCTGCCCTGGGAGGAGGCCCAGCGCGCGTTCATGCGCACGTACCGGCCCCAGTCCCTGCTGCAGCGGCTCATCGAGCCGGAGGAGATCGCCCACATGGTGGTCTACCTCAGCTCCGAGCAGGCCTCCGCCACCACCGGCGGAGCCCTGCGTGTCGACGGCGGGTACATCGACTCGATCCTTCCCTGACCGCCTCCTCGCCGCGGCACGTCTTCAGGCCATATGCGCGCGGGAGCGCATGGGCCGCCGCGTAGGCTCCCCGGACATGCACGACGTCACCCCGCCCTGCCTGGCGGACGTGGTCGTCGACGGTCAGGCCGCAGCCGTCCGTGCCGCGCTGACGGTGACGCCGGCCGGGGCGGCGCCGCGTGAGGAGGCGCTGGATCCGCAGGGGTTCGACAGCACCGAGGCCGTGTTGCGGCAGGAGACCGACAGCGAACGAGCGGTCCGTCAAGCCGTTCGCGAGCAGGCTCCCCGGCTGTTCGAGCGGTGGGACGAGGAACTGCCGTCCGGCCGGAGAGCCCTCGCACGGCCACTGTGGTGTGGGCCTGTGCTCCGGCCGCTGACGACGAGGAGGCGATCGCGGGAAGCCCCTGGCGCGACCGTCGGCCATCCGGACTGCAACCCGACACCCAGGGTGATCCCGGGGCGCTTCTGCGGGCCAGGGGCTGAGCCTCCTGATCGATCCGGCACAGCGGGAGATCGGTCCTCTGGTCTTCCGCTGACCTGCGATCGGCCCGTCCGGGGCAGGCGGCCGGCCGCGTCGCCGTGCCGAAGGCCGCGTGGCCGGGACGCAACGGCGAGGACCCCTCGCAGGCGGTGCGGCCTGCCAGGGGTCCTCGCCGGGTCAGCGCGCCTCAGCCGTCGGACTCCGACGACGGGATGTAGGCACCCGGCACGTCGTTGGGTGCGTAGATCTTCTTCTCACCCGGGTACGGCGTCTTCCAGTTGTGCGTCTGGTACCACGTGAAGTGGTTCATCTGAGCGGGGTTGGCGAAGTCGGGTACGGCGTGGGAGCCGGTCAGGTGCTGCTTCGACTTCCACGCGTCCCATTCGGCGGCGAGCTTCTGCATGTCCGCCGGGACCTTCGCCGCCGGGACCGCCGCCGCCTTGGGGTCCTGCGGTGCCGGAGTGTCCACGCCGCAGGTGGGCGGGGTCTTCAGACCGTCGGTCAGCGAGGTCCGGTTCGGCACGGCCGTGAACGGCGTGTCGTCCGGGTGCGAGGAGAACGCCCCGCGCATCGGGGTGGCCGCGCTGTCCTTCTGGTTCATCGGGTGGATCCCGAGGATCTGCTCGATGGTGCGGATCATCGTGATCTGCGAGTAGTAGTGGTTGTCGACGGTGCCGTGCTGGGCCCAGGGGCTGATGACCTGGATCGGGGCACGGTGGCCGTCGACGTGGTCGAGACCGGCCTGGGAGTCGTCCTCGACGACGAAGATCGCCGAGTCCTTCCAGTACTTGCTGTGCGAGATCTCGTCCACCATCTTGCCGACCGCGAGGTCGTTGTCCGCGACCTGTGCCTGCGCGCTCGCCGGACCACCGGTGTGGTCGTTGGAGAGCCAGAACATGTTCAGGTTCGCCGGACCGTTCTTCTCGAAGTCCTGCTTCCAGATCTCGTACTTGTAGATGTCCGGGACGTCGAGGTCGAACATCGGGAAGCCGGGCGCCGACACCGCGTTCAGCGACGGGATCGCCGAGCCCGTCTGGATGGGGTAGGCGGTGGACTGGCCGGTCGCGTCCATGTTCTTGGCGTCGCAGTACAGGTTCTGCCAGGTCGCGCCGGCCGGCTTGCTCTCGATCGACTGGAACTCGCCGAAGTCCCGCACGGTCTTCCCGGCCGCCTGCGCACCGGTCCAGATGAAGCCGGACTTCTGGTGTCCGAGAACGTCGTTCTCGGTGTCGTAGCTGCGCGCGTACTCGCCGGCCGAGGACTCGGTGTACTCCGGGTCGTCGGCCTGCATCAGCCAGTTGTGACCTTCGGCGGAGTTCGTGCCGATGTCGTACGCGTTGTCGTACAGCCCGAACTGCTTGGCCAGGGCGTGCTGGTTCGGCGTGACGTTCTCGCCGAACTGCGTCACCGACGGGTCGCCGTTGCCCTCCGGCATGTCGCCGAAGACCTGGTCGTAGGTCCGGTTCTCCTTGACGATCAGGAAGACGTGCTTGATCGTCGACGGGTCTCCGAGCCGCGCCGGGACCGCGACCGGCCGGGCGTGGCTTCCGCCCCTGGCCTGCGTGACCGAGCCGGGGGTCCAGCCGTTCTGCTGGAAGACCTTGGCCGTCTCGGACCTGACGGTGCGGTCGTCCGGGAGCGTGAAGCGGGTCAGGCTCGACGTCGTGTCGTGGGTTCCGTGGCCGGCGCTGGTGGTGGGCCGACGGGCGTCGATACCACGGGTGTTGGAGACCAGCACCTGGTTGCCGACGGTCGTGATCTCCGCGGGGAAGTAGTCCGTGGGGAGCAGGCCCACGTAACTCACCGGCTCCAGCGGGCTCTTGTAGCGGTAGACGGCGACGGCGTTGGCTCGGCCGAGCGTCACCAGCAGACGGCCGTCGTCGGTGAGCGTCACGGCGTTGGGCTCATAGCCCACCGACGCCTCCGGCCACGGCTGGGTGTCGATGGTCTGTACGACCTTGTCCTTGCCGGTGTCGATGACCGACACGCTGTTGCCGGCCGTGTTGGTGACGAACAGGGCCTTGCCCTTGGCGTACAGGGCGGTCGGGTGCAGTCCGACATCGATGCTGGAGGGGGCCGCGGTCGGGTTCGCCAGGTCGATGACGCTCACCGTGCCGGTGGTGGAGGCGCCGGTCTTCGGGTCGGCCGGTACGTCGGTGCCGTAGGAGTTCATGGTCGTGTCGCCGGGCTTCGCCGGGCGGCCGCCCTCGTTGCTGACGTAGAGCTTGCCGCCGACCACGACCAGGTCGCGCGGCGCGTTGCCCACGGCCCAGCTCTGCTTGATGGCACCGGTCGCCGCGTCGATGGCGACCACCCGGTTCTGGCCGTTGACGGCGGAGTACACGGTGGAGCCGTCGGACGAGAAGACCGCCTGGCCGACCAGCGCGTGCTTGGCTCCGTCCGCCGGTATCTTGACCGACGTCGGGTTGGCGACGGTGCCGTCGGGGTTGACCGTGAACTTCGTGTAGCCGTCGGTCTGGCCCAGCCACAGCTGCGTGCCGTCGGGCGAGTAGGTGGGGCCTTCCTGGCCCACGGAGTTGCTGCTGAGGCGCGGGGTCGACGACGCGGCGGTGCCGACGACCTGTTGCACCTTCCAGTTCTTCACGTCGACGATGGTCAGCGCGCTTCCACCGTCGGTGACCGAGGCCGCGAGGTGGGTGCCGTCCGGGCTGACCGAGGACGACATGATCTTGCCGTTGTTGAGGACGAGGCGGTCGCCGTACGGGGCCAGGTACTGGTCGCTGGAGATGACCTGTCCGTGGTCGGTCACCTGGCCGACCTGGTCGGTGCCGAACTGCCGTGTCTGGGCGTAACCGATGCCGGCGGTGACGGCGAGTACGACTGCGGTGGCGCCGGCCGTGAGGGTGCTCCGGCGACCGATGCGTCTACCGGGCAGTTCCTTCTCGGCAGATCGGCGGTTGCGGGTTACCTGCATGGGGTCATCCCTTCGAGGAACGAAGAAGCTCGACGTTGCCGTCGAACTGCCAAAGTGGGTTCGGTGCGTCTCCGGTCGAAGTACGCACCAGGAAGTAGCCGTTCACTTCCTTCGGTCCGTCGCCGTCGGCCACGAACCGCCCGTCTGCGGTGATGTCGAGCTGGTAGATGGCCGTCCCCGTGGCCTGGATGCCGGGCAGATGCCAGGAGACGACACATCGCCAGTCGTTGCCGGGGCCCTCCGCGTCGTCCTTGACGCTGCCCTTGGTGCAGGCCGCCGTGGCCTTCAGCTGCGCTTCGGTGACGGCGGGCCGGTTGAGCTGTCTGGTCTGCATGCGGTACAGGTGGGCGAAAGCCGTGGCGACCGAGCGCTGGACCTTGGCCTGCTCGATCCCGGAGTCCGACGGGGCGGCCGTCACCGCCGCGACGACGCCGACCGTCACGGCGACCAGTCCGGCGAGCGGCAGCAGGCCGACGGTGACCGCGCGGCGCGCCGAGCCGTCATCGGTGAGGTTGGTGAAGTCACGCCGCAGGAAGAGCAGATAGGCCAGCGCGGTCGCGGTCACGGCCCACACCAGACTGACGACGATGCCGATCAGGAGCGGGCCGAGCTGAGCCGGGCTGGTGAACAGCCCGTTCCAGCAGATGAACGCCCAGCTGGGCAGGGAGACACGTACGGCGACGGGGAGCGGCAGCATCTGGGCGAGCTGCATCGCGAGCGCGACGACCGCCGGGAGCAGCAGCCCCATCGGGGACCGTCCCAGCACGACGGACCCGAGGAGGCCGATCCCTGCGAGGGCCAGGGTCGGGGCGAGGACGCAGGCCCAGGCGAGCAGCACCTTGCCGGCCGCGTCCCCCGGGGTCAGCAGATGCCCGTCGAGGCCGACCAGCGGCTGGTTGCCGACCGCCATGAGCCCGCCGGCCGTACTGGAGGCGGCCAGGCCGACCACGAGCAGCAGGATCACGGTGAGACTCGCCAGTGCCTTCGCGGCGAAGATCCGACGGGGCGAGCGGACGGCCACGAGGAGATGACGCCAGGTGCCGAGCCGGTCCTCGGAGGCGAACACGTCGCCGGCGACCACGGAGGTCAGCAGCGGAAGCGCCCAGGTGCCCGAGAAACCGAGGATCACCAGCGGTCCGGCCCAGCCCGTGGCGAGCATCCACCGGCCGAAGAGGGTGTCGGCGGGCAGTGTGCTCTGCTGGCTCACTCCGGCGACGAAGAGTCCGGGGACGATCCAGCAGGCAAGGACCAGCAGGCGGATCCGCCACTGCGAGACGAGCTTGACCACTTCGAAGCGGTAGCCCCGGGCAACCGAGGCGCGCCCGGCGGCTGCGGCGGCGGGCGAGGCGACGGGTGCGGTCGCGGTCATCGGTCGGCCTCCTGCCGCTCGGAGTCGGCCTGTTGCGGCAGGACTGCGGATTCCCGCCGCTCGCCGCCGTCGGACTTCAGCCGCTCCACGCCGGACACCTCGTGCTCTGCACCGGACTTCAGCCGCTCCACGCCGGACTTCCGCTGCTCCGCGGCCGGTTCCCGGCGCTCGATGCCCGGCCCCTCCCCCTCGGAGCCCGGCCTCTGCTCTTCGGTGAGAGCGAGGAACGCGGCCTCGAGCGGAGACACCACGGGAGCGAGTTCGCGCAACGCGATCCCCGAGCGGACGAGCCGCACGACCAGTTCGTCCACGGCCGGCACGAGTGCACGTACGACAAGCGCCTCGGCTCCGTGGCGGCCCGCCGCGTCGTCGATCACATGTGTCCCCGGAGTCTCGGCAGCCAGGCGGCGGGCGGCCTGCGGGTCGGAGGTGACCAGTCGGTAGTCGAGTTCGCGGTTCTCGGCGGCCAGCTTGCTCAGCGGGCCGGTGAAGACGATCCGCCCGGTGGCGAGGATGGTGACCTCTGAACACAGCGCCTCGAGGTCGTCCATGCGGTGACTCGACAGCACGACACCGGTTCCCTCCCTCGCGAGCCGCGTCAGGACCCCGTGCACGTGCTTCTTGCCGGCCGGGTCGAGGCCGTTGGACGGCTCGTCGAGCACGAGCAGCCGGGGCTTGGTGAGCAGGGCGGCCGCGAGGCCGAGCCGTTGCCGCATGCCCAGGGAGAAGCCGCGGGTCCGGTCGTCGGCGACATCGGTCAACCCGACCTCGCCGAGCACATCGTCGATCCCAGCCGTCCGCGCGTCCTGGCCGCGCAGGGCGGCCAGCGCGGCCAGATTCTGCCGGGCCGTGAGCGAGGGGTAGAGCCCCGGCCCGTCCACGAACCCGGCGACGCCGTCCGGTGCGGCGAATGTCCGGCCCACCGGTGTACCGAGGATCTCCAGTCGGCCGCCGTCGGCCACGGCCAGCCCGAGCAGCAGCCCGAGCAGCGTCGTCTTGCCGGCACCGTTCGGCCCGACCAAGCCGTGGATCTGTCCCTGCGCCACGTCCAGATCGATGCCGTCCAGTGCGACGACATCACCGAAACACTTGGTGATCCCGCGAGCCCTGATCGCGAGGAGTGAGTCCATGAGCCCCTTCTTTCGAAAGCCTCAAGGACCCTAGGGACGGCACACCACCCCCAGAGGAATCCCCAGTTGAACGCTCATGGAACGGCAGACAACAGGCGTCAGGGGCCCCGACAGCCGGGAGGGCCCGCGAGTGCGCCTCCGGGGGAGCAGGAACTGAGCATACGTCAGCAGACGGTGACGGCTCGTCAGAAAACTGCCCGCACCTTCCCCACCTCCACTCCCCCACCCAGCACCGGAGTGCGCCCGATACGGTCCACGACCGGCTCCGTGACCCCGGCCAGGCGCAACGCGCGGGCCAGGACCGGACCGAGGGCCCGGGCCCCGCCGTCGTCGATCTTGAGGGCCAGGGAACGGCCGTCGGGCAGGGCGACTGCCTGGACGGCTTCCGCGCCCACCTTGGACAGGACGCCCGGTATCTCCCTCATCAGCCAGGTGTCGTGACGCCGGGCGCCGGCCACATGGTCGGGGTGGGCGCGCATGGCGTCGGCGACGCGCCGTTCGGGCGTGCCGGGCTCGGCGAGGACGAAGGAGCGGAAGGCGCGCGCGAGGCCGGTCAGGCTGATCGCCATCAGTGGCGCTCCGCAGCCGTCCACGCCCACAGCGGCCACCGGCTCACCGGCCACCTCCTCCACGACCGTGCGGATGATGCGCTGGAGCGGATGCTCCGGGTCCCGGTAGGAGTCCAGCGGCCAGCCCCGCAGCGCGGCGGCGGCAAGCATCGCCGTGTGTTTGCCTGAGCAGTTCATGGCCACGCGGTCGCGCCGGCCACCCGCCGCCAGGTACGCCTCCTGCTCCTGCTGGTCCAGCGGGAGGGCGGGCGGGCACCGCAGATGGTCCGGGGTCAGCCCGTGCTCGTCGAGCATCGCCCGGACGAGCGCGCGATGGAAGGGCTCGCCGGAGTGGCTCGCGGCCGCCAGGGCCAGCCGCTCTCCCGCGAGGTCGAGGCCGGACCGCAACACGCCGGCCGCCTGCATCGGCTTGTTGGCCGACCGCGGGTAGACGGGGGAGGTCACATCGCCGATCGCCCACTCCACCGAGCCGTCCGCCGCGAGCAGCACGACGCTGCCCCGGTGCCGCCCTTCGACGAATCCGGAGCGGACGACCTCGGCGAGGACCGGGGCGCTCGGCGTGTCGGCGGTGGGTGCCATGACGGGCTGGGACATCGGCGGATCACCTTTCGGACGGGAATCGAGGATCGACCCGCCCGACCATAACTCTATTCATGTACATGAACATCACACATGTGGGTGTACGTGAAGCCCGCAGCCATGTCAAACTCGCTCAACGTCCCTGCCGCATTGCTTACTTGGAGGCCCGTCCATGAGCATTTCCCGGCGTACTGTGCTGGCCGCGGCCGCCGGCGCCACGGCAACCGCCACCTCACCCGCACAGGCTGCGCAGGGGGCCGGCGCCCCGGGCTCGGCCTCGGTCACACGTACGCTCAGCGCGGCGGCCGATTATGCGGTGGAGAAGCTGCGCGCCGTCGCGCCGCGGGTGAGCGCCTTTCCCGTCGGGACGAAGTTCGAGAAGTGGGTCTTCTCCCAGAACGGCGACTGGGTCGGAGGATTCTGGCCCGGGACGCTGTGGATGGCCCATCTCCACAGCGGAGACGAGATGTTCCGAACGCTGGCACTCGATTCCGCCCGGAAACTCGCTCCGCGTCAGCACGACACCAGCACTCACGATCTCGGCTTCCTCTTCTATCCGTCATGGGTCACCGCCTGGCGGCTGACAGGCGGTGACACCTGGCGCGCCGGCGCGATCCAGGCGGCCGAATCACTGATTCAGCGGTACAACCCGCGCGGCCATTTCATCCGGGCGTGGGGAGCATTGAACGACCCGAACAACGCCGGCCGGGTCATCATGGACACGATCATGAATCTCGATCTTCTGGCCTTTGCCGGCCGGCAGACGGGCGACGAGAAATACCTCCGCATCGCCGTGGAGCACGCCAGAACGGCCCAACGGGTCTTTCCCCGCGCTGACGGTTCCACGCCCCACGTCTTCGACTTCGACCCCGAGACGGGCGCGCCCGTCGGACCGAACACCGTCCAGGGCTACAGCCCGGACTCCTGCTGGTCCCGCGGACAGTCCTGGGGCATCTACGGGTTCACCACGATGTACCGCCGGACCGGAGACCGGCAGTTCCTGGCCACGGCACGCAAGCTCGCCGACTTCGCGGTGGGTGCGCTGAGCCCGGATCACGTTCCCGTGTGGGACTACCGCGCGCCGCAAGCGCCGCACGACGTCAAGGACGCGTCGGCGGGCGCGGTGATGGCATGCGGTCTGCTCGACCTGTCCGCCGCGACGGGCAGGCCCGACTACCGGCGTGTCGCCCTGCGGATCCTCACCGCGTTGTCGGAGACCTGCCTGACCGGGAAGTCCGCACGCGCCGAGGCGATAGTCGCCCGCTGCACCCGCAATCGACCGGCCGAGGACGGAATCGAGATCTCCCTGCCCTATGCGGACTACTACCTGCTGGAAGGCATTCTGCGGGTGCTCCGGCCGCGGGAGGTCGACCGGGCCATCGACCTGTCGTCGCTGTGAGGCCATGGGCCGGTGCCGTCCGTCCACGGCACTCGCCTACGGTGACGCCATGAGTGATGACTGGCGGAAGGACCGGGTCGGCGCCGCTGTGCGGGGTGAGAACCCGACGGTGCTACGGCGGCTGGATGCAAGCTTCGCGGCGATCGGCGACGTGCAGTTCCTTCCGGGCTACTCGGTGCTCCTGTCCGACGAGCCCGGTGTGCGGCGGCTGTCCGACCTGCCGAGGGCCAGGCGGCTGGCGTTCCTGTCCGACATGGACCGGCTCGGAGAGGCCGTGGAGCGGGCCTGCCGGCGCCTGGACCCCGCCTTCCGCCGGGTGAACCTGGAGATCCTCGGCAACACGGACGCGTTCCTGCACGCCCATGTCTGGCCCCGGTTCGAGTGGGAGGCGCCCGAGCTGGTGGGGAAGCCCGTATGGCTGTACCCGCCGGACCGGTGGAGGGACGCACGGTACGGGCTCGGTCCGCAGCACGACGCGCTACGGGAGGCGATCGGGAGCGAGCTGGACCGGTTGGGCTCCATGCCCTGACGACGGGCACGCCGATGCCGGGCGGAGGGCGCCCCGCATCGGCGCACGACCGCCGGCGGCTAGTCAGCGTGAGGGTCGCGGTGCCCTTGTGGCCGCCCGGGTCGAAGGCCGGCCGGCAGGAGTGGAACGGTTCCGGGTTGCGGACCAGCTGGACGCCGCCCTCGGCCTGCGTGACCACGCGTCGAACCGAAGGGGCAGGCTGGAGGCGGTCACCGTCCGCGGTGGCGGGCGCGGCCGGCGGCCGACATGAGGGCCGCGACCGTACCGGTGGGGGATCTCCCCGACCGTACCGGTGGGGGATCTCCGTCTCATCAACCTCCTCGGGCCGGAACGGGCGCCGGTACCGCTCCTCGGCTGTGTTACGTCCCTGTGACACCGAACGGACGGTTCCAAGATCGGGTCCTGGCAGGCTCGGTTTCGAACAGAGCGGCAGGCGGGCGTGGGGCCTTCGGCGACCAGCGCGACGGCGCGGCTCTGCAGTTGACTCACCGAACGACCTGACCCGTCGACCTTCCTGGGGGAATTCGCGTCATGACCACCCGTACCCGCACCATGGCGGCCGCCATCGCCGTGGCCGCAGCCGTCACCGGCTCCGCACTGCTCGGCGCCTCCGGCGCCGCCTCGGCCGCCACGAGCGCCTCCCACGGCACCCTGACCGTCAGCAACGGCACCAAGTACGTGCTGATCAACGGCCACAAGGTGAACTTCGGGGTGAACGTCCGGGACCTCGCCTGGTCCCCGAACGGTGCCAAGGCCGCCTTCGTCGACGGCTCCGGCAACCTGGACATCGCCAACCCCGACGGCAGTGGGCGTGTCGTCGTCGCCAAGAACCCGGGAAACCAGAACTGGTCCCACCCGACCTGGCAGGTGACCGCGAAGGACACCCGGTACAACATCCCCGCCAAGGACAACCTCATCTTCGCGGCGCGCGCGGGTGGTGTGTCCCGGCTGAAGTACATCTCCGCCAAGGCCGTCCACGGCACGCCCAAGACGCTGTCCCTGTACGGCGATCCCGGCCCGGGCGGTGCCCTGCCGCAGACCGGCAACGTCTGGCCGAACGCGGCCGGTCACTACGGCACCTCGGTCTACGCCAACGACCACACCGGTGCCGTCTACATCCGCGACGACTACCTGCGTCAGCAGGGCGGCAAGCTCACCCAGGGCTCGGAGCCGGCTCTGTCCCCGAACGAGGAGGAGGTCGTCTTCGTGCGCTCGGTCGCCGGCCACGACCACGTCCTCGTCGAGGACTTCATGCACGGCAACCACATCAAGGACCTCACCCCGCACGCCACCACCGACTACAGCGAGCCGGCCTGGTCCCCGGACGGCAAGACCCTCGCGGTGCGCACCCCGTCCGGGACGGTGACCCTGCCGGCCAACGGCACGGGCCACCCGACCAAGGTCACCTCGACGGTCGGCCTGGCGGCGTACCGCCCCTGACGCCGGCCGACCGGACGGGCCGGGCGCGACCGGGGCGCGGAGTGCGGGTCACTTCGCGGTCCGGTCGAGCTCGGCCCGCAGTTCGTCCATGTGCGCGTCGGCGGTGTCGTGCGGCAGGAACTCGACGACGTCGAGGAACCGGAAGAGCACCCGGCTGCCGGTGACGGCGTACTCGTACTCCGCGAACCCCACCACCGCGCCCAGGGCACCCCGGACGGCGCCCCGCACCACATGGGAGGTCATGTCGTCCGGCTCCGTCGCCGACATGCCGCGCCGTGCGTTGGGCCGGGCCAGATACGGGCACACCATGGAGGCGTACAGCATGCACGCACGGTGCCCGGGTCCTTCGAGGGTCGGCGCGAGGTTGCGGTAGGGCCGCCCCGCGGCCAGCGCCTCTCCGATCGCCGCGCTCTCCGCGGCTCCCACCACACGCCACACCGGCCCCTGCGGCATGCCCTGGTTGCACACCGAGCACAGACGCCTCCGCGCGCACGCGGCGCTGCGTTCGTAGTCGGTCAGCGCGAACTGGGGCTCCTCCCCTTCCCAGGGAGTGATCGCCGGCACGGGGTAGCCACGGGCGTCACGGGGCCGTGCCTCGACCGCCGCCGGCATGGGAACGCTCTCGAATCGCACAAGCCATGCCTACCAGCAGCAACGGCTTCCGGCCAAGGCCGGCAGAGCCGGCCCCCCGCGCAAGGCCCCCCTCCGGGGCGCTCGCGCAGCTTCGAGAACGGGTCCTTGACGGTCTTCTGCCGGCTCAGCAGCTCCTCCCGGTCGGCATACGGCTGTTGTTCATCGAGGACTACCGGCCACCCGCCCTGCAGCGCCGGTACGTCGAACGGTGCGCCGGCACCCTGGCGGGCCGGTCATCCGGACTGGCCCCCGGCGCGGATTCGCGCGGCCGCGAGCCGGTACGTGTCACCGCCGGGTCGCGGCGCACCGGACGTACGGCGGGCGGTACCGGGCGCTGTGCGCCGGAGCGGAGGGTGCGCTGTACGGGCCACGGGAACTCAGGGGCCCGTGCCCGCAGGGTGATTGACTGGCCGTATGGACCTCACGGATGACACGCCCTACGGGACCGGCGCCGTGGCGGCGAGTGGGGACGCTCCCCCGCTCGACCCCGAACTGGCGCTGGCGCTGGCGGCTTTGGGGGACGAGGACAGGGAACCGTTCACGCCGGAGAACCTCGCGGACCGGCAGGAGCGGGACGCCGCCGTCCGGCCCAGGCCGGCGGTGCGGGAGCTCCGGGCCGACGGCCGTTTCGAGGTGGCGGAGCTGCGCGTGCCGGGGCCGCCGGACGGGCCGGACGTCACGCTCGTGAGCGCGCGGCCCGCCGGGATCGCCGGGCCGCTGCCGCTGCTGTACTACCTGCACGGCGGCGGAATGATCACGGGCAACGCATGGTCGGTCCTACCGCGGCTCCTGCGCGAGTGGGCCGTCACCCTGGAACTGGCCGTGGTCTCCGTCGAGTACCGGCTGGCGCCCATGGCGCGATACCCCGCGGCGGTCGAGGACTGTTACGCCGGTCTCGTCTGGGTGGCCGAGCACGCGGCCGGGCTGGGCGTCGACGCCGGCCGTGTCGTCGTCGGGGGAAAGAGCGCCGGTGGCGGCCTCGCCGCGGCGCTCGCCCTCCTCACCCGCGACCGGGGCGGACCGGCACCGATCGGGCAACTGCTGCTGTGCCCGATGCTCGACGACCGCGACGACACCTTCTCCGGCCGCCAGATGGCCGGTACGGACACCTGGGACCGGACCTCCAACACGACCGCGTGGCAGGCGCTGCTCGGCGACCGGTACGGCGCCCAGGACCTGCCGCCCTACGCGGCTCCGGCACGTGCCACGGATCTGACCGGGCTGCCTCCTGCGTACATCGAGGTCGGCTCGGCCGAGACCCTGCGGGACGAGGCCGTGGCCTATGCCCAGGCCATCTGGCAGGCCGGGGGCCGGGCCGAACTGCACGTCTGGCCCGGCGCGTTCCACGGCTTCGACACCCTCGCACCACGGGCGGCCCTCAGCCGGGACGCCCGCGCCTCCCGCACCCACTGGCTTCGGCGCATTCTCACGCGGACGCGATGACCGAGTAGGTGACCAGCCCGTAGCCGAGGTGCGGGATCGCGTCCGCGGTCCAGTCGGCGGCCCACCAGGTGCGCGGATCGCTGATGTCGAGGCCCGCGATCGGCGCGTCGGTCAGTGTCATCGCCAGGCCTCCGGTCAGGACGGCACCCAGCCACGCGTGGGGGCGTACGCCCGCGCGGTGGAGAAGTGACACGATCGCGCCGGTCCCGACTCCGGCGGCGGCCGCCGTGGCCATGGCGAGCGCGGCGTCGGCGATCTCCAGCACGGCGGCGTGCCGGCGCAGGACGGCGGGCGGCAGGTCGGGCGCCGGTGCGGGGCCCGCGCCGGGGCCCACGGGCACGGTCGCCGGCCGAACGCGTGCGGCGGCCAGTTCCTCGTACGGCGTCCTGGGCGCCAGGCAGCTCGCTCGCCGTGGCCAGCCGTGCCCCGGCCCGCGGCACGGCGGTCACCTCCGTGCCCGGACGCCCGTCGGGCGGAGCGGGCAGCTGGGCCAGGCGGCTGAGGAGGGTGCGCGTGGCGAGACCGGTGTGCACGAGGGCGCGGTCCCGCACCCCGGGGCCGGCCGGTCGTTCGGCCTCCGGCACCGTCAGGGGCTGTAGCGACCGGCTCGCGTCCCAGGCCGCCCGGAGGTCCGGCTCTGTCAGCGCGTACGGCGGTGCGCCGAGCAGGGTGGCGAGTGGGCGGCGGCGGTGCGCGCGGCGTGGGCGGCGCGCTGCCGGTAGGACGGCGGGCTGGGCTCGGGGAAGACCAGTGCCTCGGCGGCGACGAAGAGGGCCAGGCCGGTGGTCGTGCCGATCAGGGTGCTCACCGAGCGTGCCCGGAGCGTACGGGGGAACGGCGGGAGGATGTAGAGGAGTTGCAGGCCCGGTGCCGCACCCGCCGGGCGTGGGCCGCCCACGGCGGCGAAGGCGAGCGCGAAGCCGACGGCCAGCATGCCGACGACGGCACTCCAGGTCCGCACCGACAGATATGTGCCGACGACGACCAGCAGCCAGCACACCGGCAGCAGGCGCAGCACGGTCGCGGCTCGCTGCCGTCCGGTGCCGGGGATCCTGGCGAGTCCGCCGAGTGCCACGGCGGAGAACAGGGCGTAGGTGGCCGTCACGGGGCGGTCGAGGCCGTACCGGAAAAGGTGGAAGCCGGCCGCAGCGACCAGCGTCACGCGCACTGCCCGTCGGCCCGTGACGGCGTAGTCCGCCGCGATCCGGCGGACCGGTACACGACCCACCCCTACAGAATCACCCACCGCCGACAGCCCGGCACGCCGCCGGGCAGGGGCGTCACCCCGGGACGAAGCGGATCGGCGTGGCCGCCGGGGCCTGAGCGGCCGCGGCAAGGGCGGCCTCGTCGACGACGGCGACGACCGGGTAGCCGCCGGTGGTCGGGTGGTCGTGCAGGAACACCACCGGACGTCCGTCCGGGGGCACCTGCACCGCGCCGAGCACCATGCCCTCGCTGGGCAGTTCGCCGGTCGACACGCGTTCCAGGGCGGGTCCTTCGGTGCGCAGGCCGATGCGGTTGCTGTGCTGCGAGACGCGGTACGTGGCCGAGGTGAGGGTGCGCAGTGCGGCGGGGGTGAACCAGTCGGCGCGGGGGCCGAACCGCAGCGGCAGGATCAGTTCGGTGGGCGGCGCCGGCCAGGGAGCGCTGTCGGGAAGCGCCGTCTGCCGTGCCGGGGCGCCTACCGGGAGGACGTCTCCGTCGTGCAGGGGCGACGGGCCGAGTCCGGAGAGCAGGTCCGTCGAACGGCTGCCGAGGACGGGATCGACGGCGATGCCGCCGGCGACGGCCACGTAGGAGCGGACCCCCGCGGTCACCCCACCCACGTTCAGTACGGCACCCGCGGGGACCCGTACGGGCACCCCCCAGGGCGCCGGGCGGCCGCCGACCGTCACCGGGCAGGGGGCGCCCCCGACCACGACGCTCACGCCGCGGTCGGGGCGCAGGGCGCAGCCGGTCAGCGTGGTCTCCAGCACCGCGGCGTCGGGACCGTTGCCGAGGAGCCGGTTGGCCAGTCCCATGGCGGGGGCGTCCAGGGCTCCGGAGCGGGGAACGCCCAGGTGGGCATGGCCGCGACGGCCGTGATCCTGGACCGTGGTGAGAGCTCCGGAGCGTACGACGGTGAGCTTGCCGGTCATGGCGCACCGCCCTCGGCCACGAAACGCACCCGCGTTCCCGGCGTCAGCAGGGCCGGTTCCTCGCGGGTGAGATCCCACAGCGGTGTCGGATCCGGCATGGTCCCGATCAGCTGCCAGCCGCCCGGGGTGGCGCGCGGATACACCGCGCTGTAAGGACCGGCGAGCGCGACCGCGCCGGCCGGAACCCGGGTGCGGGGCGTGTCGCGTCGCGGGACGTACAGCTCCTCGGGAAGCCCGGTCAGGTAACCGAAGCCGGGGGCGAAGCCGCAGAAGGCGACGCGGTAGGTGTACGAGGAGTGGCGGGCGGCGACCTCCTCGACGGGTACGTTCCACAGCGCGGCGACGCGGGCCAGGTCGGGGCCGTCGTAGCGGACGGCGATCCTCACGACTCCCCTGGTGTCGGTGGCGCGGGACGGCACGTCCCAATCGGCGATCCGGCGCGCCAGCTCCTCCGGGTGCGTCACTCCGTCCAGGAGCACGGTCCGCGCGCCCGGGACGATTTCCACCACGGGCGGCAGGGTGCCCGCGGCGCGCCGGCGCAGGAGTTCGGCGTGGAAGGCTCCGGTGTGCTCGGCGTCCGCCAGCTCGACGAGCACCGCGTGCCGTCCGGCGAGGCGCACCCGCGGAGACCGGCTCTCCGTCATGCGAACGCCCCGAGCTCGACTCCGGCCGCCTCCAGCGCCGCGCGCACCCGGGCCGCGATCCGGGCGGCGCCCGGGGTGTCGCCGTGGACACACAGGGAGCGGGCGCTCACCGCGACCGTCGTACCGTCCACGGCCTCGACCGCGCCTTCCAGCGCGAACGCCAGGGCGCGCCGCACCACCGCGTCCTCGTCGGTCACCAGGGCGTTGGTCTCGCGCCGCGGCACGAGGGTGCCCGCAGGGGTGTAGGCGCGGTCCGCGAAGGCCTCCGGTACGGCGGTGAGGCCCGCCTCCTCAGCAGCGGCCAGCAGCCGTGACCCCGGCAGGCCGAGCACCGACAGCGCCCCGCCCGCGAGTCTCACCCCCGCCACCACGGCCGCCGCCTGCTCGGCGTCGTGCACCGTGCGGTTGTAGAGCGCGCCGTGCGGCTTGACGTAGGCCACCTCGGACCCGGCGGCCTGGGCGAAGACCCGCAGCGCCCCGATCTGGTAGGCCGTCTCGGCCGCGAGTTCGCCGGAAGGAACGTCCATGGCGCGACGGCCGAAGCCCGCCAGGTCGCGGTAGGACACCTGCGCGCCGATCCGGACGCCGCGTTCGGCCGCGAGGTCGCAGACTCGACGCATCACCGAGGGGTCGCCCGCATGGAAGCCGCAGGCGACGTTGGCGCTGGTCACCAGGGAGAGCAGGGCGTCGTCGTCGGTCAGGGTCCAGCGGCCGAAGCCTTCACCGAGATCCGCATTGAGATCGATCACCCCTTCAACCTAAGGGATTGTTGAACGATCCGACAAGGTATGGATTTACCGACGACCCCCTTGTTCGATCGTTGAACGATCCCCTAGTGTCCGTGCAGCCCTCCCGGATCCGGACCCCCGGATCCGTGCCGCTCGGGCGTCCTGCCCGCTCACGCCTAAGGCCGCCGCATGATCGTTCTCCTCGGCGTCGTCGTGGTGATCCTCGGATTCGCCACACGCCGCAATCCCGTCCTCGTCGTGGGGGTCGCCGGTATCGTCACCGGGCTGCTCGGAATGTTGAGCCCGTGGGAGGTCCTCGCGGCCTTCGGCCGGTCCTTCGCCGACAGCCGCTCGGTCACCGTCTTCGTCATCGTCCTCCCCGTGATCGGCCTCCTGGAGCGCTATGGCCTGCGGGAGCAGGCCCGCAGGCTCATCGGCCGGCTCGCCGGCCTCAGCGCCGGCCGGTTCCTCACCGTCTATCTGCTGGCCCGTCAGGTGACGGCGGCGTTCGGCCTCAACAACATCGCCGGACCGGCACAGACGGTGCGCCCCCTCGTCGCCCCCATGGCCGAGGCCGCCGCCGAGCGTTCGACGGGCGCGCCACTGCCCGAGCGCCTGCGCGAGAAGGTGCGTTCCTACGCCGCGTCGGCCGACAACGTCGGCCTCTTCTTCGGCGAGGACTGCTTCATCGCCATCGGCTCGATCCTCTTGATCACCGGGTTCGTCAACTCGACCTACCACCAGAACCTGGAACCCACCCAACTGGCCCTGTGGGCGATCCCGGTCGCCGTCTGCGCCCTCCTCGTCCACGGCGCCCGCCTGCTGCTCCTGGACCGCCAACTGCAGCGGGACATGGCGCTCGCCGCCGCCGAACACGATCTGCCGCGTCCGAAGGAGACCAACAAGTGATCAAGGTCGAGTGGCTCTACTGGCTGGTGGGTTTCGTCTTCGTCGTCATGGCCGTGCAGATGGCCGCCGACCGCAGCAATCCCAAGCGGTGGACGTCCGCCGCGTTCTGGGGCCTGCTCGGGCTGGCCTTCCCCTACGGCACCGGTGTCGCCGACGCCACCGCGAAGAACGGCGGCTGGACCCTGCCCGCCCAACCGCTCGGTGTCGCCGTCCTGGCCCTGATCGTGCTCGCCGGGTTCAACTTCCTCGGCAAGGGTGTTCCGGTCACCGGCACCGCCGAGGAACGCGAGGCCGCCGCGGACCGGCTCGGCAGCAGGATCTTCATCCCCGCCCTGACGATCCCGGTCGTCGCGATCGTCTGTGCCTCCGTGCTCGACACGTCCGGGCTGTTCGAGACCGGCAAGGCCACCCTGCTCGGGCTCGGCGTCGGCTGTCTCGTCGCCTTCGTCGTCGGCATGCTGGTCACCGGCGAGCGGAAGCTGTCGGTGCCGCTCCACTCCGGGCGCTCCATGCTGGAGGCCATGGGGTCCGCCCTGCTGCTGCCCCAACTCCTCGCCGTACTGGGCTCGATCTTCGCGCTGGCCGGGGTCGGCACCCAGGTCGGCAAGATCGTGCACGACGTCCTGCCGGACAACTCGAAGTACCTCGCCGTCATCGCCTACTGCGTCGGGATGTTCCTGTTCACCGCGATCATGGGTAACGCGTTCGCCGCGTTCCCCGTGATGACCGCGGCGATCGGCTGGCCCGTCCTCATCGAGCAGATGCACGGCAATCCGCCTGCCGTCCTGGCGATCGGCATGCTGGCCGGCTTCTGCGGGACACTGTGCACCCCGATGGCCGCCAACTACAACATCGTCCCGGCCACCCTGCTCGAACTGAAGGACCAGTACGGCCCCATCAAGGCACAGATCCCCACGGCCCTCCCGCTCCTGGCGTGCTCCACCGCGATCATGGCCCTCTTCGCGTTCTGAACCACACCGCTCCCATCCCCCTCCCCGTGAAGGAAGTGCCATGACCCGCGTGCTGCTCACCGGCTTCGCCCCCTTCGGCGGTCAGCAGGTCAACCCGTCCTGGCAGGCCGCCTCCCGCGTGGCCGCCGAGCCGCCCGCCGGGCTCACGGTCACCGCCGCCGAACTCCCCTGTGTCTTCGGCAAGTCCATCGACACGCTCCGCGACGCCATCCGCTCCTCGCGCCCGGACCTGGTCGTGTGTCTGGGCCAGGCGGGCGGGCGTCCCGGCGTCACCGTCGAGCGCGTCGGCATCAACGTCGACGACGCGCGTATCCCCGACAACGCGGGCAACCAGCCCATCGACGAGCCCGTCGTCCCGGGCGGACCCGCCGCGTACTTCTCCACCCTCCCCGTGAAGGCCTGCGTCGCCGCCCTGCGCGCCGCCGGTGTCCCCGCCGCGGTCTCCACCACGGCCGGCACGTTCGTCTGCAACCACGTCGCGTACGGCCTCGGCCACCTCATCGCCACCGAATTCCCGCAGGTCCACGGCGGTTTCGTGCATGTGCCGTGGGCGCCGGAGCAGGTCACCGACGGCACCGCCCCGGCCCTGGAGCCCGCCACGGTCGCCCACGGACTGCGCGCCCTGCTGGTCGCCGCCGCCCGCCACACGGTGGAGAGCGACCTGAAGGTCACCGAGGGAACCACCCACTGATGCCGCTCACCGCGTACGCGGCCGACCGCGCCCGGCCCGCCCTCCGCCGGGGCGGACGTCCACTGAACGCCAGAGCCTGAAGATCACTGGTGATTTCCGGTTCTTGTGCATGCTCACGGCTGGCGTCTGGAGGAGGTGACGATGATTCTGGTGACTGGCGCGAGCGGGAACGTCGGAACGGTTCTCCTCTCTCGTCTCCATGCCGACGGCGTGGCCGCGCGGGCGGCTTACCGTGATCCGCGCACCACGGCTCAGGTGATCATGTCGGGCGGTCGGGCGGTGACGCTCGATCTTGCCGAGCCGGACACGATCGGTCCCGCCCTCGCCGGCATCGAGACCGTGTTCCTCCTCGGTGCGACGAGTCCTGCCCAGACGACGCACGAACTCAACCTGCTGGAAGCCGCCGGGCGGTCGGTGTCCGGGTGGTCAAGCTGTCGGACTGGCGGGCCGACGAAGGACTCTCACCGATCGCCCGGCTCCATCAGCCCGTCGAACAGGCCCTGGTCACGTCCGGTTTGTCCTGGACCATCCTGCCTCCCGACTTCTATCTGCAGAACTACCTGTGCCAGCCGTCCATCCGCGAGGCCGGAGAGTTCAGCCTCCCGCTGATCACCGCACCCATGAGCTTCGTCGACGTCGGCGACATCGCCCGTGTCGCGGCGCGGGTCCTGGCCACCGACGGCCACCACGGCCGCGTCTACGACCTCACCGGTCCGAAGGCACTGACCTACGCCGGAGCAGCCGAGGAGCAGTCCGACGTGCTGGGCAGGCCGGTGCGCTACGTGGGCCTGCAGGACGACGAAGCGCGCGCGGCCATGCTGAGTCGCGGCATGCCGGAGTTCCACGTCGACGCCTTGACAGGAGTTGCCCGCGCCTACCGCGACGGCGGCGCCGAGACCGTCACCTCGACCGTGGCCGACCTCACCGGCCGTGCACCGCTCGGTTTCACCGACTTCCTGCGCCGGAACCGCAACTCCTTCGAATGACCCCGGTGTTGCCACCCCGCGGCACCGCTCGGACGCCCCCGGACGCCCAAGCCCCTCACTGCCATCCCCGCAGCGGACAGCGAACCGGTGAGCCTAATCGGTCAGAGCTCTGGGCGGGCGGCGACCCGCTCCACGACCGGTCGCCACGACTCCAGCGGAGCCACTGCCAGACCCACCACCGTCCCCGCGTCGTCGGCCCGGCGCAGGGCGATCGCCGCCGCGAAGTCGGGGTCCGCCTCGAACGCCACCACCTCCGCCGCGGTCATGGGGCCGCCCTGACAGCCCAGCGTGCGGGAACTCTCCGCCGACAGCACCAGCTGTGCGTCGACGGCCGCCAGATAGCGTTTGGCCGGGATGTGCGCGGCGACCAGACGAGCGACCCGCGGCCCCAACAGGCCCTCGACCGCCGCCTCGGCGTGCCGGCCGTGGCCCGCTTCGTCGGCGGGCACCAGGTAGTGGCCGATGTCGTGGACCAGCCCGGCCACCTGAAGCTCCTCATCTCCCGGGTGGCTCATGGCGAGCAGGGCGGCGACCTGGAGGCCATGGTCCAGGATGTCCACCGGGTCACCGGACCGGTCCGGGGTGTCCCAGACGTCCGCGCAGTCGGCCAGCAGGGCCATGAGCGCGTCAACGGAGGGTATGCGGTCGTGCGTCATGGGGCCACGCTGCCGCGCCGAGGGGTACGGCGGATGACGGCAGCGTGTACGGTGATCGCGCTCCGGCGGCCCGGCGGGCGCGGAACGCGTCGCTCAGCCGCTCAGGCTGCTCCATCGTCACCTTCACCCGGCCGGCGACAAGGACCAGGCTCATGCGGGCCTGCACGAGCCGCCCCCGGCCGCGGGCGTCGGCGAGGACAGGCGGGTTGGTACCGAGCAGGTCCCGGGCCCTGTCCGTCGTCACGCGCACGCCAGCGGCCATCCTGAACGCCGCTGGGCCTCGACGCGGTCCAGCCAGGAGCTGTTGGTCGGGGCGCAAGGGAACTCGACGTCCTTGTGCCGACCTCCACGCGCGGCCCAGTGCCGCCCGGGACGAGGCCGGAGGTTCAGCGGGCCGAACTCACCAGGTCACCACCGAACCGCCACCGCCGGTCTGTCAGTACTCGGGCTAGTTCGGCGTCGTACTGATCGGTCGCCCACAGGGACCGTGACCGTCGACGGGCACCGCCCGCGGCGTCGATCGCCGGGGTCAGTCCGAACCGGTCCAGTTAACGGACCAGGCTCCGGCCCGCGCACTGCTCGCCCCGGGCGCCCGCCCCGAGGTGACCCACGCGTTCGACCCGGCCATGGGTCCCACAGTGACGGACCGGACGGCCACCGCCGCAACGGGGTCCGACGGCGCCGGGGACGGACAGCGCCGAGCGTCGTCAATGACGGTTTCCGCGGAGTGCCGTGGCCGCCGACGGGTGGCGCATCACGTGCTCGCGGTTTCCGGCCGGTAGACCGCGAGCGCCCAGATGACGAAGATGTCGATGGCCATCATGATCAGGGACCACACCGGCGCGTACGGCAGGAAGAGGAACTGCGACAGCAGGCTCAGGGAGGCCAGCACGATGCCGACCGCCCGTGCCCATGCGGCGCCGGAGAGGACGCCCCAGCCGACGAATGCGGCTATGACGCCGAGGACGAGCAGGATCCAGCCCCAGCCGGTGAGGTTGATCTTGTAGACGTAGTTGTCGACGCGGGCGTAGACGTCGTCCGCGGCGATCGCGGATACGCCCTGCAAGATGGCCAGGATGCCGTTCAGCATCAGCAGCACGCCGGCGAAGGTGGTGCCGCCGGTGGACCAGGGACTGTTCCGGGTGGGGGCCGGGCCGTAACTGCCGGAGGACGATTCCGAGTGGGGCTGTGCGGTCATGGCGGTGCTCCGTTCGTGTGTGGCAGCCGGCGTCCAGAACGCCGCCTGGCCTTTTCGACCCTGGCGCCGGACGGGTCCATGAGCCACAGGCGCTACGCCGATCGAGTGACGGCCGGCCACGCGGGCGAGGAGCAGCCTCTGGCACCGGTCGGTGCTGCCGGGCCGTCTCGTCCGGACCGTCAGGGCGGCACTTCGGTCGGCGCGTGTTCGCTAGCCGACGCCGGCGCCGCGAGGAACTCCACCACGGCCAGCAGGAACAGCAGGCACAGGGCGATGCCGACCACGACCCAGCCGGTGGGATAGGACCACAGCAAGTAGACCAGCAGCGCCACGGCCACCAGGATCCAGGTGATCCAGGCACGGTGACGGCGCACGAAGGGGCCGACCGGTCCGGTGCGCAGACCGGCGCTGTCGGCGGTGTCGCGCAGCGCTCCGATGCCGGAGCTCCACAGCCGGCGCACGAGTCCGGCGTGTCGACCCGGTCCGCTGAGCCAGGCGCCGAGGGCGATGACGATGCCGAGGGCCACGACCATGCGCACGGTCGTCAGCAGGAAGTGGGTCAGCGCGTCGTACACGGCGCCGGCCGCGCCCTGGGAGACGTCGGCGGGAAGCCGGTCGAGGTAGATCACGCGGAACACACGCAGTCCGATGCCGAGGACCCCGGTGGCGACGGCCACGCCGAGACAGCCCGCGACCAGCGCCCGGCGCCGCCGGACGGAGAGCAGCACGCCGGCGGCGACCAGCAGCACGGCGAGCACCGGCAGCCAGGTTCCGGCGAGCTGGAGCAGCCGCACGTACGTCTTGATCTTGCCGATCTGTTCCGATCTGAAGACGGTGAAGTCGGTGTGCACCGACGGGATGCGCCCGGCGAAGGTCATTCCGGCGTCGACGAGACGTTTCTTCACCCGTTCCACGATCGGGCCGAGGTCGAGGGTGACCGAATCGTTCTTCAGCTGGACGGCGCCGCCGCCACCGCCGGTGAGGGCTTTGTCGAGGGTGCTGTGGATCTGGCGGTTGGCCTCGATCCAGACCGTGGTGAAGACGTCCGACGCGGCGACCTGACGGGCCTTGTCGCGGACGAAGCCGCGTACGGCGCCCTCCAGGGAATCTCCCAGCTTGCCGCCCAGCGCCTTCCGCAGGCGGGGCCGGTCCTCGGGTACCAAGTCCGCCAGGCGTGCGGGGAGATCGATGCGGGTCATCAGCGCGTCGGTGGCCCGGTCGGCGACGGCGTTCTGCACATCGGGGTTCGAGGCGAGCGGGGCGACCGTGTCCACGTAGCGGTCGGTGTCTCCCACCTGGTCCGCCGCCCAGACGGCGACGACGGAGAGCGGGGCGAGCATGCATCCGACGACGATGAGCACCGCTGCCACCAGGGACGTCACCCGGTGCCGCGACGGCCGGCCCCGTTTGCTTTCGAGAGCTGCCACGCGTGCCCGCAGCGCCTCCATGTCCGACCGTTCCCGGTGGTCGTCCGCGCGTCCGCTGTCTTCCGTCACCGTGCCTCCCGGGCGATTCCGGCCCCTCTGTCTGCCAGCCGACCCGGCGCAGGGCGGTGGCGCGAGCACGGGTACGCCGTCCGGGTCACCGGTGCGGAGGCGGGCGCGCCCGGGAAGTCGGGGTGACGGCGCTGACGTCGGCGCTGTGCCCGCTGCCGCACATGGCTGCGGTGGACCACGTGAGGGCGGCGTTCCGGCAGCGGCGGCCGGCATCGCCCTGACCTGCCGTACGGCGTCGTGTCCGCCCGCCGCCCGGCTGCCGCATCCGGGGCGACGACGATGTGCCCGTCCGGCACCACGGCCGGCGGCGGATACGTGGTGCCGGTGCGCGCAGCACATCCTCGCCCCGGTCATCTGCCGCCCCGCCGGACGAGGCTCTCCCGGATCGCTCGGCCCGCCCCGCGCCGCTGCCCCCGCCACCGGCGGCATTCCCGCACCCGGTCGGCCTCCTGGTGATCCGGGGCGGTGAAGAGGGTGAGGGCCTCTTCCCGGGCGGTGCGGGCGTCCTCGTGGTCGCCGGTCGCGAGGTGGCTGTCGCAGATCGGGTGAGGGTCTCGGCCTGCCGGTGGGAGACACCGTGGTCGCGGTGGAGGGCCGGTGCGTGGCGACAGTCGAGGAGGGCGTACGGCCGGCGGCCCAGCTGGTGGTGGGCGAAGGCGATGCCGTCCCAGGTGGAGGCTTGGCCGTAGCGGTCGCCCCGTTCCAGGAGCATGGCCAGGGCTTCGAAGCGGTGCGCGAGGGTCTGCCGGTACGCGGACCGGGGAATTCCTCCGGGCCGCCGCCGTGCAGGACCGCGCCCACGGCGGTGGTGGTCTCGACGGGGTTGCCGATCAGGTCGGCCGGCCGGTGGTGGCCCCTTCGGAGGCGGGGTGGTTGCACCGGGGAGCCGGCGAGGACAGGCCCAGTCAGGAGAGCCGCGCCCCGCGTACGGTGCCGTGCGGGAGGCATCAGCCGCGGCAAAGGTGAATGGGCGGGTCACGAGCCCGGGTTGTGCGCGGGCAGTACAGAAGGAGTGCGCTGTCCGCAGAGCCGGCCGCCGTGTGGGTGGCCGGCTTCGAGCGTGGGACGGTCAGCCCAGTTCGGTGTCCAGCCACCGTAGGACCTCGGGGGTCACGGGGTCGGTGATGTCGGCGAACTCCTCGTGCTTGTTCAGGAACTTGGCCACATACGGGCAGACGGGCACGATCCGCTTCCCGGACGCGCGCACGTCGGTGAGCGCCTCCTGGACCAGCCGGGAGGCCAGTCCCTGTCCGGCGAAGGCCTCGTCGACCTCGGTGTGGTAGAAGACGCGCTGCGCGCCGTGGTCGAGGTAGGCGGTCAGTCCGGCGCGCTCGCCGTCGACATGGATTTCGTACCGGTGCTTGGCGTCGTTCCGCTCGACGGTCGGAGCGGCGGAGGGCTGGCTCATCGGATGCCTTTCGGACGGGGCCGGTGACGCGTCGGACATATCAGTGGCGCGGTGGATTCCGGCGCGGTGTGATGATCGCGTTGGCCCGAGCGGGCGCGGGCAGACGCTCCCCCGGCTGCCCTTCGACGGCGCCGAAGCGATCGGAAGAGTTCTGCCAGTCGTCCCGGGCCTTGGCCATGTCTTCGTGGCTGCGTCCGACGAGATTCCACCACATATCGCACCTCATCATAGTTGCCGCAGGTCAGCGGCGTGCGGCGCGGCTGTCGGTCAGCAGACCGCCGGCATCAGTCGCGGGAGTTGATCGTCGTGGGCCAGGATACGTTGCCCCTGGGATGGGTCGTTCCCCAACGGGTGTGCGCATCCGCGGTCCCGGTGGTCCAAGTGCCCGCACCCTTGAAAGATCTGGTACCGGTCGGCGACGGGCAGGCGGGCGGAGGAGTCGGGTACGCGAGCCAGGGCAGTGCCGTAGAGCGTGGACTGGAGAAGCCCAAGGCCAGGGCGTCGACGCCGGACTGCGGCTGCCGTACGGCAAGGTTTGCGACCCTTGGAGATCGTCTCCGGCCTCCCTCGCGGCGGCCGTGATCGTGGCCGACTGGCGTCCGGAGTGCAGCCCTACGACGCCCCCGATTCGTCGTTCGTCCGGCCCTCCCGTGATCTGGGCGCGAAGGGTCCGGCAGCCGTGTGCCCCCCGGCGGGTGTCACTGTGGGTCCTGTGCCGAGCGCTGGGTGCGCAGGGCGTAGCGGACGGCGTCAGCGCGGGAGTGGAAGCCCGCCTTGGCGAACATGTTGTTGATGTGTGTCTTCACCGTGGCTTCGCTGATCACCAGCTGTGCCGCGATCTCCGGATTGCGCAGCCCCTCCCCGATCAGGGCGAGGATCTCGCGTTCGCGCGCAGTCAGGTTGAACCCCTCGTCCCGGGGCGGCGCGACGGGGGCGGGCCGTGCCGTGAGAGCGAGCAGGCGGCGTTGCACCTCGGGGGCGAGCACGGTCTGGCCCTGTGCGGCGGCGCGCACTGCGTGCAGGATGGTGGTGCGGTCGGCGTCCTTGGTGAGGTAGCCGCTCGCGCCGGCGTGCAGCGCGGCCAGGATGGACTCGTCGTCGTCGAAGGTGGTCAACACGAGGACGGTGGTGTGCGGTTCGGCCCCGTGGATCCGCCCGGTCGCCTCCACACCGCCCATGACCGGCATGTTGAGGTCCATGAGGAGCACGTCGGGGTGGTGCCGTTCGGCGGCCTCGACGGCTTCGGCGCCGTTGGTCGCGGTGGCCACGACGGTCACGTCCTCGGCGAGATCGAGCATGACGGCGAGCGCCTCGCGGACGGTCGTCTGGTCGTCGGCGACCACCAGGGTGATCGTGCGGTTCTCCGTCATCGGGACAGCTCCAGTTCCACGGTCCAGCCGCCCTCACGGGCCGGCCCGGCTTGCAGGGTGCCCCCCAGCAGGGCGGCGCGTTCGCGCATGCCCAAGAGACCGACCCCGGTGCCGCCGGCCAGATCGGTGTGTACGTCCGCGGCCGCGGGCCCGTTGTGCACGGTCAGGGTGACACGGTCGTCGGTGAAGGCCAGTCGCATGCTGCGCCGGGCGTGCGGCGCGTACTTGGCCGCGTTCGTCAGGGCCTCCTGCGCCGTCCGGACCATCGCGTGTGTCGCTTCCGCGCTGATTTCACCGACCTCGCCGGTGATCGTGAAGTCGACGGTGTTGTGTTCGGCGAGGTGGCGCAGGGCGTCCGGCAGCGGCAGGGTGCCCTCGCGCAGCGCGTGCACGGCGCGCCGGGTCTCGCTGATGCTGTCCACCGCGAGCGCACGGGCCCTGCGGACGGCCGCGGTGGCCTCGTCCTCGCGGCCGCTGTCGTGCAGCGCGTCGGCCATGTCCAGTTGCAGCGCGATACCGGACAGCGAGTGGCCGAGGACGTCGTGGATCTCGCGGGCGATGCGCCCTCGTTCGATCAGTGCGGCCTCGCGCGCTTCGGACTCCCTGGCGCGCCGGGCTTCCTCCGCCGCGCGCCGGGCACTGTGCAGGGCGTCGAGCCGGTCCCGATTGGATATGCCGATGTAGACGGGCAGACCGATGGTCAGGGTCACCCACCACGGCCACTGTGACGCGTGGGGCGCCAAGGTCTCCAGGAGCCAGGTCGCACCGGCCGCGACGAGCGCACCGGTCACGGCGACGCCGACAGCGGTCCTGCGCGAGGCGAGCTTCACGCCTGCGGCGCGTGCGGCGACGTAGGGGAAGAAGGCCGCGGCCGTCGTTTCGTGCGCGAGTGGCAACAGCAGCGAGCTGAGCAGCATGTACGCGGTCATCGTGGCGACCTGCTGCCGGTTGCTCAGCCGCGTCCACGGCGCCAGTGCGCCGACCGCTGTGATCGAGGCGAGGATGAACAGCGGCAGTGCGACCCCAGGGAACAGAATCCTGCTGCCGGGCCATTGCGCGACGGTGCCGGCGATCATGGCGAACACGAGGAACGGCTGGATGAGTTGCTCGTCCCGGAAGCGTTCGGACGGAGCTGATGGACGCTGGTCCGTCGTGGTCATGGGGCTGGGGATCCGATCTTCATCGGCGGTGGTCGCGGAGCTGCTCGGGGTGAGTGTTCCATTCGGGGGCGTGGCGGTGACCGCGGGGCTCGTCGTGATGGTGGGTGAGGTCCTGCCGGAGGCTGTCGAGGAAGGAGGGCACCTGGTGGGGGGCGCCGTTGCGGCCTTGGGTCCACATGACGCGGTGGTTGCGGCGCAGGGCGCGGTAGAGGATGACGAGTCCTTCGGCGACGATGCCCAGGCCGAGGGTGAACAGCAGACTGTTGGCGGCCACGCCCGCGTCCTTGGGGGCGAGAGCGTGCAGGGCGAGGTTGGCGCCGAGTTTGACGGCGATGTTGAGTACCCACAAAAGGACGGTGATGCCGGTGTAGCGGACGAAGGCGAGGCCGTGTCGCTGGGAGATGTGCACGCTGGCTCCGCGTAGTACGCCCAGGAGGATGCTGACCGCGGCGGTGCCGGCCAGGAAGACCAGCGACAAGGGGTCCTTGACCTGTTCGGATACGTCGTTCAGGCCGATCACGCTGAGCACGGCAGGCAGGACCAGCATCCGTCTGGCCTGTGCGGGCTCGCCCGTCATGCGCCGGACCAGCAGATAGCCGATCGCGGCCACTATCAGCACGATCTGCATGGGACCGCTCATCTTCACTGCCCTCCACTCGGCGTTGTGCGCGATGCCGGGAAAACTACGGCCGGCCTGTGTCGACGTCGTGCGGCGAGCGCTGTATCCCCGGGTGGAGATCTCTCTCCACCCGGGTGGAGACCGGCCCACCGAACCCGGCCGCACCCACACCACCCCGACCGCTGTCAAGAGCCGCGAGCGCAGGGGGGATCCCGCGGATAAGACGACCGAAAGCACGTTCGCCGTGAGTTCGGTGCCAGGGGCAGACGCGGAAGGCGCGGCGGCGGAAGGTGCCGGAGGGCCGTGATGCCCTGGCGGTGGGGGCGAGGAGGGCGTAGCCGATCCGGCTGCCCAACCGTCGTCGCGTCCGTACAGTGCCGGCCGGTGCCGCCGGCGCCGGCCCGGTCATCGGGTCGGCAACCGTCACATTCCTCCATGCCCGATGCCGGCGATCAGGGCGGTTCCGGCGGATACGCATGTCCACCCCGGCATGCTCAGGCATTCATTCCTCTCCACCAGGGCCGTGCCCTGCGGCCGTGGGTGGAGACGCATCTCCACCCGGATCTACGGCGGCCGCCGCATGACGATCACTGCTGCGAAACGTACCGTCGACATCAATCGAAAAGGGAATGCCCGAGATTGCCGACGAATCAATCCCGGCTCGGGAATGCGCTCGAAATGTTTCCCGTCACTCGACCACTCGACCACTTGGGAGTCGACATGCCGAAGATCTCGTCCGACCCGACCGCCGCCACCGACAACCGCTCCGCCGGAGCGCGATCCCACCCGGCCGCTCGTGGGATGGCCTCCATGCTGTTCTACGACATCGGTCTCTCGGTGATCGCCTACTTCGTCGCCGAACTGCTCGGGGCGGGCAGCTACGTGGCGCTGCTGGCCGGCACGGTCGCCTCCGGCCTGCGCGTGTGCTGGGTGGCGGCGCGGCAGCGGAGGGTCGATCCGTTCGCGGTGTTCCTGCTAGCCCTGTTCGGTGCGGGTCTCGCGCTGAGTTTCACCACCGGCGATCCCCGGTTCATCCTGGCCAAGGACGCGGCGATGTCCACCACCGCCGGCCTGGTCCTGGTCGTCAGCTGCATCATCGGGCGCCCGCTCGCCTACTACGCCGCCCTGCGCTTCGCCCACTCGGCCGGCGGCGCGCAGCACGAGGAGTTCCGGTCCACCGCGAAGTCCACTGCCCTGCAGGCCCGTTGGTTCCGCGTCTCCCTGGTGTGGGGGGTCTCGCTGCTGGTCGACGCGAGCCTGCGCATCGCGGCCGTCTATCTGCTGCCGATCGGGCTCGCCGCCAACGTCTCGCAGGTGCTCATGGTCGCCGTCTACACCCTGCTGTTCGTGTGGACCCTCGTCTCGGCGAGGAAGACGGAAGCCACGGCGCGGGCCCAGGCGCAGGTGTGACGGACTCGGTCACCAGCACGGAGAGAGGGGGGACCGCCATGCGTGTTCTCGTCGACCTGAACCGCTGTCAGAGCTACGGGCAGTGCGTGTACGCGGCGCCGGAGGTGTTCCGGTTCCGGGGCGCGGAGTCACTGGAGTACGAGCACGTACCGGACGCGGAATCCGACCGGGCCGTGGACCGGGCCGCGCGGGCCTGTCCGGTGCAGGCGATCACGCTCGGCCGGGCGACCGCGTCCGGCACCGCGGTCGAACCCGGCGGCGCCGGCATCGGGGAGGTGCGGTGATGGCCGCGTCCAACGGACGGATCGTCATCGTGGGCGCGTCGCTCGCCGGCCTGCGCACCGCGGAGTCGCTGCGGGCGGGCGGATTCACCGGGGAGCTCGTACTGATCGGCGACGAACCGCACGAACCCTACGATCGACCGCCGCTGTCCAAGACGGTGCTGCACTCCCTTCATCCACGGTCCTGCCTGGGGCCAGACCCGCCGGTGCCTCTCCGCAACGGGCAGGCCAAGGCCGAACGGCAACAGGCAGCAGCTGCCGAGTGATCGGGCGGGGTGGACGCAGTGCGGGCATGAGGCCACGTGATCATGGAGTTCTTTACGCTCAGTGATCACGAAGGACGGGCGTGCCCGCGCTGCCCTCTCGCCTGCTCGAACCCCTCTGGGACCAGTTCGCCGTGCTTCTGCCCATCCGGGGAGAGTTCGCCGTCGACCACCCGCTCGGCTGCCACCGGCACCGGATCGCCGACCGACGGTCTTCGAGCACGTCGTGCTCGCGCTGGTCCCACCACCGGCGTGCCGACCGGGTGACCGCGTCCGTGATCAAAGGAGCGTGGGGTCCGCGCCACCGTCGACGGTGATGGTGCTGCCGGTGATGTAGGTGGCGCGCTCGGAGGCGAGGAAGACTACGGCTGCCGCCACCTCGGCGGGTGACCCGAAGCGGCCCATCGGGATGGATTCCTCCGCCGCGGCGCGACGTTCTTCCTCGTCGGGGTAGTGGATCTCATTGATCTGGTGGGATTCGATGATTCCCACGGTCACGGTGTTGACAGTGATTCCTGCGCGCGCCTCCTCCCGGGCCACGAGTTTGGAGGCATTGAGGATGCCGTACTTCGCGATCGTTCCCATGTTCAGCTGCTGGGGCGCACGGTAGGCGGCTCCGGTGACGTTCACGATCCGCCCCCACCCGCGCTCGCGCATTCCGGGAAGGACCGCACGGATTGCCTCGACGTGACTGAGGAAGTTGAGCTGGCTGCTCGCCTGCCAGTCCTCGGTGGGGGTGTCGAGCGAGGCGGGCAGAGACCGGCCGGCGTTGTTGACCAGGATGTCGATCCCACCGAGCGTGGAGATGGCGGTCCGGGCGGCGTCACCCGCCTGTCCGGGCCGGCTGAAGTCCGCGAAATGCCATCCGCAGCGCACCCCGTACTTCTCTTCGACGTGCTGGGCGGTCCGCACCAGCCGGTCGGGGTCGCGAGCGGTGAGGAAGAGATCCGTCCCCTCCGCTGCGAGGGCTTCGACCACCCCTTGTCCGATCCCCTGTGTGGCGCCGCTGACGAGCGCACGTCGTCCGGCGAGTCCTAGATCCATGTCGTGGCCTTCCCGTCTGTCGGTAGGAGGGTGCGATCGGCATCGCGCCGCAGAATCGGCGGCGCGGGTCAGCAGACTCGGCCCGGTCGTCCGTCGCGAAGCGCAGCCGGACCTGTTCGGGGCCGCGGCGGGAGCCGGCTGCCGTGCGGTTCGCACGGCGGACCGGTCCAACGGTTCGTGACCGACCTTGCCGATTTACCGTCGCCCACCTGTACGAAGCCCGCATTCCTTGCTCCATCGGACCCGACTACAGAGCCGAAGCCCTGCCGCATCCCTCCAGCACGACGCTCGGGAGCCGCCCCAGCAGGTCAACTGGGTTGCCGCCGCGGTTTCAACGGCACCGTCGGAAGCTCGGGCGCCGGAAGCGGGTCACCGTCGTAACCCTTCACCGAACCGAACCGGTCCCCCGACATCCAGTCATCACGAGCCCGTACGACCTCTTCATGCGACCGGCAGATGAAATTCCACCACATGACGATCTCCTCCTCAAACGGGGTTCCGCCGAGCAGCACCGTGCGGGCGATGTCGTCCGACTCGTTCGCCACCGTCAACGCGTCGGCGCCGGGGGCGACATAACCCAACTGCGCGGGACCGACGAGCGTGTCGGCGAGCCGCACCTCCCCCCGGTCGACCAGCAGGCCGTGCTCGAAAGCGGGGTCCACGGCGAGCGTGAGCGTCGCGCGCGGCGGGAGGACGACCTCTGCACCGAGCAGGGGCGTGAAGGTGCGCACCGGGGAGACCCGGCCGGCGAGGGAGCCGAGGAAGACCCTGATCTCGGACCCGTCGATCAGCGTGGGCTCGGGCGCGTAGTGCTGGAAGTCCCGTTCGGTGTCGCGGTGTTCCTCCGGCAGCGCCACCCACAGTTGCACGCCGTGCAGGATGGTGGTCCGCGGGGTGGAGACCTCCGAGTGGGCGATGCCGTGCCCGCCCGTCATGAGGTTGAGCTCGCCGGGCCGCACGGAGGCATGGTTGCCCATGCTGTCCCGGTGCTCGATCTCCCCGGTGAACAGCCAGCTCACCGTCTGCAGCCCGGTGTGCGGGTGGGGAGCGACGTCCATGCCGCCCGTCGTCGAGACGTCGTCGGGGCCGTAGTGGTCGGCGAAGCACCAGGCACCGATCAGGGTCCGGGCCCGCTGCGGCAGGGTGCGGCGTACGTTCATCGCCCGGGGACCGCCGAGCGGCACCTCGCGCGGGGTCAGTACGTCGACCCGTGGCGTCTCCCCCGGCTGCCGGCCGTCCACCGCTCCCCCGCATCGCAGTTCCGTGGGTTTCGTTTCGACGTTGCTCACGTGGACCGCCTCCCGAAAAGATAGTTCTATATTCAACTAGGATGCCATGATCGTGGACCGTCGGCACGGGTTCGTCATCGCCGCAGCGCACGGGCCCGGCCGGATGCTCGTCGATTCCGGCCGACCTACGTGTTTTCACCCAAATCCATCCCGCGCGGTCTTCGTGGACCGTGGCGCCATCTCTCCCAGAGATGACGCCCATCCCGAACCATCGTCGCGAAGGGGGAAGCGGGGCGTCCGGCCCGGCGCTTTCCCCTTTGAGAGCGGCGCGGAAGCTGCTCGCTCGCCGCCAGGCGCTCCGCCGAGCCGGGCCGACCGGCTCGGCGCACCGAGGAAGGTCCCCGTGCCCCAGTCATCCGAACTCCGAACCACGCGTCAGCGGACGAACGCCGCCGAGCCCGCACACGGCGTGCCGGGCGGGCTGATCGCACTGCTGGCCGTCGCCTGCGGCATGACGGCCGCCAACCTGTACTACGCCCAGCCCCTGCTCTCCTCGCTGCACGACGTCTTTCACATCAGCACCGCCACCGCCGGCTGGCTGATCACGCTCACCCAGGTCGGCTATGTGATCGGCATGGTCTTCCTGGTGCCGCTCGGCGACCGGCTGGAGAAGCGCGGTCTCATCACGGCCCTGCTGGCCGTCACCACGGCCGCCCTGGTGACGGCCGGCCTCGCCACCAGCTTCCGCGTACTGCTGGTCGCGTCCCTGGTCAGCGGCGCCACCTCGGTCGTCGCCCAGATCCTGGTCCCGTTCGCCGCGAGCCTCGCCCCCGACCACGCCCGCGGCCGGATCGTGGGCCGGGTGATGAGCGGCCTGCTCACGGGGATCCTGCTGTCCCGCACCCTCAGCAGCCTGGTCTCCGAGGTCGCGGGCTGGCGCGTGGTCTACCTGGGTTCCGCCGTTCTGATGGCCGCCCTCGCCGTCACCCTGCGCAAGGCCCTGCCCCAGCACGCGCCCACCACGACCATCCCGTACCCGCGGGTGCTGCACTCCACCCTCCGGCTGGTCCGCACCCACCCCGCGCTGCTGCGCCGCGGCCTGTACCAGGCGGCCATGTTCGGTGCCTTCAGCGCCTTCTGGACCACCATCTCCTACGTCCTCACCGGCCCCGGGTTCCACTACTCCCCCATAGGCGTCGGGATCTTCGCCCTGGTCGGGGCCGCCGGCGCGGCCGTCGCCCCGATGGCCGGGCACTGGGCCGACCGCAAGCTGACCCGGCCCATGACCGGCGCCGCGTTCGTCCTCGCCGTGCTGGCCTTCGCCCTCGCCGGACTCGGCCGGCACCACATCGCCCTGATCGCCCTCGCCGCCGTCCTTCTCGACATGGCCGTCCAGGCCACCCTCATCCTCGGCCAGCACACCATCTACCAGCTCGACCCCCACGCCCGTGCCCGCCTCAACAGCGCCTTCATCGCCACGTTCTTCCTCGGCGGCGCCCTCGGCTCCCAGCTCGGCTCGCTGGTCTACAGCTCCGGCGGCTGGACGGCGGTGACGGCGCTCGGCGCGGCCCTGCCCGTCCTCGCGCTCCTGTACTGGCTCACCGAGCACCGCAGGGCCGGCCTGAGCCCCGCCCGGGACACCGCGTGAGGGTTCTCCTTCGGGCAACGGAACGTGCGCTCGTCGGCAACCCGCCACGCGGACCCGCCGTACGGCCGTCGGCGGAACGGACACGGCGGAGCCCGGCCCACGGGCCGAAACCGTTCAGAACGGCCACAGACGGGGGCGGCGTGAAAGACGCGTCTCCCGGTGCCGCGGAAGAAACGATCGTCGTCCGTACGGACATCGGGGTGGCCGTGGCCGACGAACCGCCGGTACGGCTCCCCGCCGAGCTCCGGTACGCGACCACCGAGCCGTACGCCGTGTGCCTGTCCGTGGGCGCCCCCTCCGCCCCGCCCGTCGACCGGGCTTCGCCCGCTCTCTCCGCCGCCGCCGTCACGGCGTTCCCGCGCCGGACGGGGGCGCTGGTACCGCCCGGCACCGAGCACGAACACATCGATCCGGACGGCGCCGTGGAGCGGCTCACGACGGGCAGCGAGTGACCTACACGCTCGGCGGAACCAGCGCATCGATCCTGCACGGCCTCTACAGGGGCACGTAGCCGAGATCACGTCGATCCCGCGCCCGCCGGACGGCGCCGAGGAGGTCCCGGCCATGCTCTCGCGGCTGCTGGAGGCCCACGAGACCAGCCTGGTGGACGCCCATGACGCGGCCGCCCGCACCGGGGAGCAGCAGGCATGGTTCCCGGCGGAGCGTCTCGTCGAGGCCCTCCCGGTCCGCGCCTGAGACAGGCGGGCACCCGAGGCCGTACCCGAGCAGGGCCACCGGAGCGACGGCCGGCCACGTCCGCCGCTGTCCGGGCCGGCGACCGGCCGCCCTCCACTGCCCGTCCGCTTACGATGCAGCGAAGATCGCTGCCCGTCGGGCGGGCGCTGGGTCACCGGGAGCGGATGATGGACCTGCGGCAGATGGAAGTCGTCGCCGCCGTGGCGGACGCGGGCGGGTTCACGGCGGCGGCGAGGCGTCTGCACGTGGTCCAGTCCGCCGTCTCCGGCACGGTCCGCGCCCTCGAACGCGAGCTGGGCACCCCGCTGTTCAGCCGGAACACCCACGGGGTGGCGCTCACCCCGGCCGGGGAGGCGTTCGTACCGGCGGCCCGGGCGGCCCTGCGCGCCGCCGAGCTGGCGCGCGAGGCGGTCGACGCGGCCAAGGGAGAGCTCCGCGGCCGGGTGACCGTAGGCATCATGCAGGGCGTCTGGGCGGGACTGCACCAGGCCCTGGCCGCGCTGCGGTCGGAGCATCCGGGTGTGGTGGTCCGGCTGCGCCAGGCGGCGGTGACCGACATCCGGCAGGCCCTGCGCGAGGGCACGGTGGACCTGGCGGTGGTGGCGCTGGACCGCCAGCAGCAGCGCGGGCTCGCGACCCGGCTGCTGTCCCGGGAGGAGATGGTCCTGGTGACCTCCCCCCGGCGGGACCTCGCCTCCGACGCCACCGAGGGCGCCGTCGAACCGGACGTGGTCGCGCAGTTGCCCCTGGTGGACTTCACCCCGGGCTGGGCCATCCGTCACTCCGTCGACCGGGCCTTCCGCGCCGCCGGTGTCGAGCGCACCACCACCTTCGAGGTGAACGACATCATGGCCGCGTCCGAACTGGTCCGCAACGACCTGGGCGTCTGCGTCATGCCCCCGTCCATCGCGGGCCGCTTCCCCGACCTGACCACCTACCGGTTCACCCGGCACGCGCCGACCTGGAAGGTCATGGTGGTACGACCGCCCGGGGAACCGCCCGCCGCGGTCGCGGCGCTGCTGCGGCACATCACCTGACGCCGTACGGGTCGCCGTGACGCATTCCTGTCCCCGCGGCCGACCCGCTGACCCGTTGCGGCGTCCGTCCACAAGGACCACGAGGACACAAAGAAAGGAAGGCTTCCATGCTCGATGAGCCGATCTTGGTACTTGCGGCAACCGGCGGTCAGGGCAGCGCCGTGACCGACGCCCTGCTGGCCCGCGGGGCCCGGGTCCGCGCCCTGGTGCGCGACCCGGCGCGGGACTCGGCCAGGGAACTGGCCGAGCGAGGTGTCGAGGTGGTCGCGGGGTCCTTGAGCGATCGGGATTCACTCGCCGCCGCGATGAGCGGTGTCGCGGGGGTCTTCGCGTTCACCACCCCCTTCGAGGCCGGCCTGGACGCGGAGGTGGAACAGGGACGGGCCGTCCTGGCCGCCGCCGGCACGGCGCGCGTGCCGCATCTCGTGTTCAGCTCGGTCGCCGGGGCCGACCAGCACAGCGGCGTACCGCACTTCGACAGCAAGGCACGCATCGAAGCCGAACTGGCCTCCGGCGATGTGCCCCACACGATTCTGGGGCCGACGTACTTCTTCGACAACGCGCTGGGCGGAGCGGAGCGCATCCTCAGCGGTGTTCTGGACCTGCCGCTGCCGCCCGAGCGGCCGTTGCAGCAGCTGGCCCGTCCCGACCTCGGCGCGTTCGCGGCGGAGGTGCTGCTCCGTCCCGGTCCGTACGTCGGACAGCGCATCGAACTGGCCGGCGACGCGCCCACTCCCGCGCAGATGGCGGCCGCCCTCGGCGCGGCACTGGGCCGGGAGGTCCGCCCTGGTCAGGTGCCTCTCACCGCGATCTCCAACCCGGACATGCGTGCCATGTGGACGTTCCTCAACGGGCCGGGGTACCGCGTCGACATCCCCGCCCTGCATGCCGCGCATCCGGAGATCCGCTGGACCACGTTCGCCGACTGGGCGCACAGTACGTTCACGCCGACCCGCTGAGGCCGCCGTGCTCCGGGCCCGCCGGCGCCGGGCAGGCCATCGGCCCGGAGCGACGAACGGCCGTCCTCGTGGAGCAGGGGCGCGCGTACCGGTGCAAGGCCTGGTCACGACGTTCGGCGCCGTGGACGTGGCCGTTGTGGCACGAGGCGAGCGCCGGCACGATCCGAACGTCCCCGCTGGGGCCGATGCAGGCCGTCACGGTGGGCAGTGAGCCCCTGCGGGTCCCGCGCACCCGCCGGCTCATCGCGGGGAGCGGCAACGCCGGCTTCCCGGTCCGAGGCATGTCCCCCGCCGAGTGGCGCGGCCGTGCCGAGGCCGTCAGCGAGTGGTGTGGAGCAACGAGGTGAGCGTCCTGGTGAAAGCGGCACCCGAATGCTCGGCGTGTTCGCGGATCCGCGCGGCGACGGCGTGGGCTCCGCCGCCTTCCACGAGGTCTACGACGCGGTCGGCGCGGCGCGCGTGGCCCTCCCGGGTGTCGGGGAGGGTGGTCAGGTAGAAGTCCGCGGCGTCGTACGCCATGTGGAAGACGTGCTTCTTCACGTCGCTGAGCGTCAGGTAGTCGTCGTCGGTCGTCGGAACCGGTTCGGGGGCGCCGACGCACAGGACCGGGGTGCCCGCGCCCCACGCGTTGACACACAGGTGGTAGGTGTCGGTGATGACCAGCCGATAGCGGGGCAGGACGTGCAGGAGGTCGCCGACGGTGCGGTCACCCGGGCGGGTCGGGATGTGGCCGACTTCGGCAGGGACGTCCCGGTCGAACCAGGGCAGCCACTCGAGCGGGGCTCCCAGACGGTCGGAGAGGCCCTGGCAGAAGCCGGGCAGCCAGGTCGGGACCCGGGTACGGGCGCCGAGGAACACGCCGATCGCGCCGCCGTCGGGGACGTCCTGGGACCACGAGGTGGTCGGCAGGTGGTCGAGGTCGCCCGGGCGGGACAGGAGTGCCGCGTCCGAACCGAAGTACTCGGTCGTACGGTCTCCGCGAAGGTGCGCGATCTTGGCAGCGGACAGCGGGTCGCGCATCCAGACTCGGTGGCTCCGCGTCATGAGGCGGGAGAAGAGCGGACCGTATTCCTTGTCCTCGTAGTCGGACTGCGTGTTGTGCAGAATCGTTCCCCCGTAGCTGAGGGTCCGCGCGAGCATCTCGTCCGGCTGGTCCGCGAGCAGCAGGGTGCGGTTCAGCAGGGCCCGGGCGGCGGCGCGGTCCTCGGCGATGCCGAAGTCGAGCAGGCGGTTCGTCGCGTCCTGGGCAAGGTAGTGGCGCGTGTGCAGGAAGTCGCCCCAGAAGACGACCGCGTCATGGTCGCGCAGCGCGTCGAGGTGCTCGGTCAGGGCATGGAAGCGGAACGGGAGATCGGCGTCCCGCGCTCCCGCGCGCAGTGGCACGGTCTCCGGGGGATGCAGGGTGAACCAGGTCGTGTCGATCTCGGTGCCCGTACGCCGTCGCAGGGACTCGAATGCCAGGTCGACGGTCAGCATTCCTGTGTTGCGGTACCCGATGTTGGGCGCGGTGATGACGGCGACGCGTGCCATGTGTTTCGTTTCCCCTTAGCCGTTGCCGGCGCCTAGCGGTGTTTCGCGGTCGACCGCCAACGTACACATCGGCGCCGGTCCGGCGGCGGGCCACCCCCGACGACATCAGCCGTGCGCACGCTCCGCCGCGCCCCGTTCCACGCAGAACTCGTTTCCCTCGGGGTCGTGCAGCGTCACCCATCCGCTTCCGTCCGGCCTGCGGTGGTCCCCCTGAAGCGTGGCACCGAGCGAGAGCAGGCGCTCGACCTCCTCGTCCCTGGTTCGGTCCTGCGGCTGGAGGTCCAGATGCACGCGGTTCTTCACCGCCTTGCGGTCGTCGACCCTGACGAACAGCAAGGCGGCCGAAGCGGACGTGACCGACGCTTCCGGATCTCCGGCAAGGTCGTCATCGGCGAGCGAGCCGTCCAGCGCCCGGGCCCAGAAGCCCGCGAGGGCATAGGGATCGGCGCAGTCGATGGTGACGTGACGGATCAGGGAACCCATGCCTCAACCCGATCACGAATGCCGGCCCGCCGTCCAGCACAATGCCCGCCCGCCGTCCGGAGGTCGTCGTCCGTCGCGCCACGGTGTACCGGCCGCGCGGGCCCGGAACGCGAGTCCGGTGTCCGGTGTGCGGCGAGCTGTCGTCCTCGCGAGGGTGGACGCCCGAGGCACCGTCTGCGTCAGGGTACTCGCGGCGCCTTGCGCACGGCGCGCCGAGGACGGATCCCCCGAACCCCATCACACTCAGCGCCACCATGAGCGCCGGACGCGCCCATGCCATCGCCTCGCGGTCCAGGGCCGTCCCACGGCGTCACCGTTGGCCGCCGCACGCCGGGAGACCGCGCGGGAACTGTTGTGGAAAACCCTGGCCTCGTACCGGAGAGCGACCTCGGCGACCTCCGTCAACCGCATCGCCGCGGCGTCCTCCCTCGCCGGCGGGCACGTTCTCCGACCTGCCGCCAGGCCCCTCACGCCGTCTGCCGGCCCGAGAGGGTCGGCAGGTCCGGCCGCAGGACGGCACGGCGACCGTGCAGTTCCCCCTTCTCCATCCGGGCGTGCACCTCGGCCGTCGCGCTGAGCGGGAACATCTCGATGCTCCGTGGCCGCAGAGCGTCCCGGCCGAACAGGTCGTTGATGTACGCGGCGGCTTCGGCGAGTTCGCCGGATGTCGCGTGGGAGATCACGAACCCCACCACGGAGCGGTCGTTCATGTACAGCGCCCCGGCGGGCAGCACGGGGCGGGTCCGGGCGCCGGCGAGCAGCACCACGCGCCCCCGGTGGGCGAGCAGGTCCACCGTCGTCTCCAGGTCGTTGACGCCCGCGGTGTCCAGGTACAGGTCGACTCCCCGCGGCGCCGCCCCACGGATCTTCTCGGTCAGTTCGGGATCCCGGTAGTCGAACACGTCGGCCGCGCCCAACTCCGCGCAGTACCGCGTGTCCCGCGAGCCGGCCGTGGCGAGGACACGGGCGCCGGCCCGCACCGCCATGGTCACGAGCGCGCTGCCGACATTGCCCGCGGCACCGGCGACCAGCACGGTCTCGCCCACGTGGAACCGGCCGTGGACGAACAGAGCCAGATAGGCGGTCGCCGCCGGATGGACCACGGCCACCGCAGCGTACGGATCGACTCCCGCGGGCAGGTGGTACAGCCGGTCGGCCGCCACCACGGCCTGCTCCGCTGCCGCGCCCTGTCTTCCGCCGTGTCCGAGACTGTTGCACCACGCCCGGTCCCCGGCACGGAAGCCCGTGACGCCGGGGCCCACCTCGGCGACGGTGCCGACCAGGTCACGGCTCACCACGAAGGGGAAGTCCGTCGGTGTGGGGAAGCGACCTGACCGGACGAACGTGTCCACCGGATTCACCGTCGTGGCCAGGACGTTCACCAGTACGTCGGTGGGGCCGGGCCGGGGCGCGGGGATCTCGCCGTACCGGATGGCGTCCGCCGCACCCAGTTCCTCAATGTACGCAGCACGCATGGGATCGATGGTTCCACTTCGTCGCCCGAAGCGGTCACCAGCGCACCGCGGTGAAGTCGACGGGCCGGGGCCGCAGTTCGCGGGTGCGTGCAGCCAGCCGTCGCAGTCGGCGGGCCATGTCCTCCGCGGGCAGGTGCCGCCGGTCGCCGTGGCCCGGCAGCAGCCACTCGAAGCGCAGCCGGCCGACGGTACGGCCCAGGGAGGCGGCCAGCTCACCGATGGAGAACCAGGTGACGCTCTCGGCCACCTCGATGTCGGCCGTGGTGCGCGACCAGTAGAAGCTGTCGCCGCTGAAGCAGTACCGCTCGTCGGCGAGGAAGAGCACGCTGCCCCGGGTGTGGCCGGGCAGCGGGTGGGCGGTCACCCCTTCGGCGATGTCCACCGGGTCGGTGCCCCGCAGCACCCGGTCGGCGTCGGGGGCGGCATCGAGGTCACCCTCGTGGATCCACAGCCGGGCGCCGAAGCGGTCGGCGTAGCGGCGGCCGTGTGCGGCGTGGTCGCGGTGGGTGAGCAGGACGTCGGTGATGGGGCCCGGCTTCTCGTAGCGGGCAGCCAGGGAAGTGCTCCAGCGCGGGGTGTCCACCATCATGGCGGTGCCGTCGGGGCGGCGTAACAGATAGGAGTTGGCCCCCGCGGTGTGCGCGGAGTTGTGTCCGCACAGGTACACGGTGTCGTCCAGGGCCATCGGGAAGGGGTCGAGTGCCGCGTCCAGCCGCCCGCCCGGAGGACGGACCGACCGGGTGGGGCAGGCGTGCGCGGCGGCGTGCAGCTGCCGCGCCTCGTCCGGGTCGCGCGGCTGGCGCAGGACGGCCGAGCGGCCGTCGACCTCAGCGATGAGGCCGGGCGCCAGCTGCCGTGCGACATCGCAGTTCGTGCACCGCTCGTCCACGAACCAGCCGCGCCGGAACCGTTCGTCGCTCATGATCCGTTCCTCTCCGTCCCGTGTCCGTCCACCCGACGTCGCGCTCTCCAGGGGTATCCGCGCGGTGTGGAGAAAGGAAGGGGGCCTGGATCTTGTACCTGCGGCAAAGCGCTGCTCTGCACATGACCGGCGGGGAGGACGACTCCGAGCTGATGCGCGCGTGGTCCGCGGTGTCCATGTCGAAACGGCCCCCGGCACCCACTTGAAGCACCGCTTCGTGAAGTGACCCGGTCGAAGCGGAAGGGGCCCGTTCTGTCGGCGCCGATGGAGGTCCGCACGCCGGCAGAACGGGACTTCGCCGAAGGTTCAGCGCCTCGGCTCCACGCCCTCCACGCCGAGTGTCCAGGCCCCGTAGGCCGCTCCGGCGGTCTCGAAGGAGAAGATCACGTGCGAGGCGGCGGTGTTGACGTCCCGCCAGAACCGCTGGACGGGGTCGGACTCGAAGTGGCCGGAGGTCCCGGTGCCCCGGAAGAGCCGTTCCACGGCGGCCACGGACAGTTCGACCGCCAGCGCGAAGTCCCGTGGCCCGCGGACCGCCGCCTCGCCCTCCTTGGTCGCCTCGACCCCATCGGCGACGCGTGCGGCACGGTGCACGAGGAGTTCGGCGGCGTCCACCTCGGCGGCCGAACGCGCCAGGTCGATCTGCACCGACGGCTTCTCGCGCAGCGGGGCACCGCGGCGGTCGGCCCGACGCATGTTCTGCTCGGCCGCGGCCCGCACCGCACCCCGCGCGGCGCCCACCACAGGGACGGCCAGCGGCAGCGCGTTCACGGCATTCACCGGGACCGTGTGGCAGCGGGCCTCGGAGGCCGACGCCCGCCCCGCGTTGATGTCCAACCTCGACAGGGTCAGATGCTCGGGCACGAACACGTCGTCCAGGACCATGGTGTCGCTGCCGGTCCCGCGCATGCCCAGCGTGAACCAGGTGTCCTTCACGGTGATGTCCGCCTGCGGCACCGCGAAGAACCGCACCTCGCCCCGGCCGTCGGGGCCCACCTTTCCGGGTACGGCGGAGCAGGCGAAGACCCAGTCGGCGAAACGAACCCCGCTGATGTACTTCCACTCACCGCTCAGCCGCCAGCCACCGGAGACGGGCTCCGCTCTCCCGGCCGGCATCAGCGCGCCCGCCATCAGGGCGTCCGGCCCGTCGCGCCAGAGCACGGCCTGCCCCTCCGGGGGCAGGTACGCGCCGTACCGGGCCGCGTACGCGGACAGCGAGGCGGCCCAGGCGGCCGAGGCGCAGCCCTCGCCGACCAGGGCCACCGCCGAAGTCATGTCCACGAAACGGCCTTCCGTACCGCCGAAGGCGGCGGGGACGAAGTGCCGGGCGAAGCCGGCCTCCCGCACGGCCTCGACCACTTCGGGGGCAAGCCGCCGGGCGGCCTCCGTCTCGTCGCTGCACCGCGCCGCGATCTGCGCCACGCGCGGAGCAGCGGCGACGACCTCCGCCACGCCCGGCCTCTCGGCAAGGATCGTCGCTGTGCTGTCGCTGAGCATATGTTCGCCACCTCCATTGGGATGACGGCAGTCTCTCCGGCCGCGCCCACGGCGGGCGGCACCCGAGCCGGGACCGGCCCGTCAATCACCCGACCGGCTTCACCCCCCGCGGACGGTCCGCGCCGGCCCGGTCTCCGAGTCACTGCGGCGGAGACCGGCCACCCGCGCGACGCCGGCCCGGTGTCTCCGGCACCGCTGCCCCCGACGGTCGACGGCCCGCGCGCCCGTCGCCCTTCGTACATGGGCGGCCGCGGGGCGTTCGCCCACGTCAAAGGGGTGGGGAACCCGTTTCGCGGGGCCCCCGAGGGGCATACACGTGGTGGTGGTCCGTCGGATGGCCTGCGAGCACAGTGGGAGGCCGCCGTGCAGTTGGAGGAGTTCCTGGCTCAGGTCCGCGATCGCGGGGAGTACCGCAGCCGGGAGGAGACCGAGCAGGTGTGTGCGGCGGTGCTGTGGGTGCTCGCCACCCGGATCGCCCCGGAAGAGGCCGACGACCTGGCGGCGCGGTTGCCCGCCCCGCTGGACGAGGCCCTGCGCCTGGAGCGCGGGCGTCCCGAGGCGTTCGACTGCGACGAGTTCCTCCGGCGGGTGTCCGTGCAGACCGGCGCCCGGCCGCGCACCGCGGAGTGGGACGCGGACGCCGTCCTGTGCACGGTCGCCGACGCGGTTCCCGACGGGGAGCTCGACGATCTCCTGTCGCGGCTGCCGGCCCGCTACGCCGAGTTCTTCGGCAGGCTGAGTCCGGGCTGAGCCCGCGAGAGCGCGCTCCGGCGCGGCGACCGACCGGGTCGCGTCGCCGGTGCCGCGCCGTACTGCCCGGTCAGTCGTCCTTCTGTGTCGCCTCCCCGGTCTCCCGCATCGCGCCCAGGCGGGCGTCGCACCACTGCCTGGCCGTCTCGGCGACCTGCTCCAGAGCGCCGGGTTCGGCGAACAGGTGGGTCGCCCCCGGCACGACGGAGAGGGTGTGCGGGGCCCGCAAGCGCCGGGCCGCTGCCTCGTTCAGCTCCTTCACCTGCTCGTCCTGGCCGCCGACGACGAGCAGGACCGGGACCCGCACGTGCTCCAAGGCGTCTCCCGCCAGATCGGGTCGGCCGCCGCGCGACACCACGGTCAGTACCCGGCCCGGCCGCTCGGCCGCGGCCATCAGCGCCGCGGCGGCGCCCGTGCTGGCGCCGAACAGGACGACCGGGAGGCCACGGGTGTCGGGCTGGGTGTCCAGCCAGTCGATCGCGGCGACGAGCCGCCGGCCCAGGAGCGGAATGTCGAAGCGGTGCTCGGAGGTCAACGCGTCGTGCCGCTCCTCCCGTTCGCTGAGCAGGTCCATCAGCAGCGTCCCGAACCCGGCGGTGCGCAGCTCGGCGGCCACCATCCGGTTGCGCGAACTGTGCCGGGAGCTGCCGCTGCCGTGGGCGAAGAGCACCACGGCCCGCGCCGCGGTCGGGACGACGAGGTCACCGGGGAGCGTGGCATCGGTGGTGGGCACCAGAACCAAGTCGGAGATCATCGGCATCAGCTTCTTCCCCTGTCGGCCGATCAAGCGGATCGTGACGACCCGGATGTCCCCCCACCATTGTGCGTTCCGCCCGGTGGCAGCCGCATCCCGCGGTGACCGTGGCGGGTTCGGCCGTGGTGGCGTACGACGAGGGGGCGGGGTGAGCACCACCTCGCGCGGGTGTGTCCTGCGCCCGCCTGCCCCTCGGCTGGGTCTCCGGCGAGGATCCGCACCTGGTCGCCGGGGCCGTGGCGGCGCATGGGGGCGACAGCCGCGGCGCCGGTCGGTCGTGGCGGCACCGTTGCGGTGCGTACGACGTCCGGGCCTGTGTTCACGATCCGGCGGCCGTCGGCGGGTGCCCACGGTGACGTCGTGTTCGACGACACCGTTCGACGTCGTCTGTGCGGTGAACTGTGGGGAACGCATGGGGTGTTGCCTCTCGGGGTGCCCTGTGGGGGGCTACCGGCGACGCCTACAGCAGCCGCCCGACCATGACGACGAGAGGGAGCACCCATGTACTTCCTGTCACACGGCCGACGAGGCGTGGATGCCCAGTCCGTCGTGGGAGCGCGTGCCTGGGGGACTCCCACTTTGCGCTGCCGCGCATGGGTGGAAGCCTGGGAAAGGCACCCCCACCGATTGCGAGAAGGAAACCGATGGAGTTCGTCAAGCCGCGGCCCACCACCAAGGGTCCGGACGACTGGTTCACCGGTGACGTGTGGTTCGACGTCATCTGCGCCGGACAGGAGCCGTCCCGGATGCGCGCCAACATGGTGCGCTTCTCCCCCGGTGCCCGCACCGCCTGGCACCGGCACGCCGTCGGCCAGACCCTGCACGTGGTGGAGGGCATCGCCCTGATCGGCACCCGTGACGGCACCGTGTTCGAGGCCCACCCCGGGGAGACCGTGTCCTGCCCGCCCGGCGAGGAGCACTGGCACGGTGCGACGCCGGACCGGTTCATGCAGCACCTGGCCCTGTGGGAGGGCACCGGTGACGACCGCCCCGAGACCAGCTGGGCGGAGAAGGTCACCGACGAGCAGTACGGCGGACCCCGCACCCGCGGCCACTGACCGGCAACGTGCTCTTGCCGACCGCCGCGGGTACGGAGCGGCTCAGCCGCCCTCGACCAGCGCGCGCTGAGCTCGTGCAGGTCCCGTGCTCCGGCCACGGCCCGCTCGACGACCGGCGCGGCCACCTCACCGAGTTCTGCGACGGCGCCGCTGAACAGCCGCATGTCGGTCAGTTCCAGCGGCTGCAGATGGTGGACGTTCCCGCTGGTGATGGACGTTCCGATCGCCTGCAGGGCGAAACTGGCCGCCGGTCCCGAGCGCAGCACGTCCAGGAGCGGCCCGAGGGGCAGGTCGAGGCTCCGCCGGCCAGCCGCAGCGCGTCGAGGGCGCTCTTGTGGTTCATCTTCATCAGCGTTGTTGCACAGCTTGCCGTACTGGCCGGAACCGGTCGGACCGACGTGGATGAGGGTCTTCGAGGAGGTGTCGAAGACGGGCTTCAGGCGCGTCGTCGTCGCCGTGTCGCCGCCGGCGATCGTGGTGAGCTGCCGGGCCAGTGCCACCGTGTGCCCGCCGCTGACCGGGGCGTCCACGACTGCGACGCCGTAGGGCTCCGCCAGGCGTGCCAGGTCACGCGCGGCCTGCGGCAGGCCGGTGCCATGGTTGACCACCACGGCTCCCGGCCGCATGTGCTCCAGCCGGCCTCCGCCATGGCGACCTCGGTGGTGTCGGAGTCCTCCCGCAGACACAGCGCGACGACGTCGCTCACCGCGGCGAGCCCGGCCAGGGTGGCATGCGCGGTGTGGGCGAAGCCGTCCAGCGCCGTCAGTGACCCCGGGCGACGGGCCCAGGCGTGCAGCCGGTATCCGGGCCCTGGAGACGGCCGTCGCCGCCGACCTGCGCACCGCCGCCGAGCGGTACCCGGCGGACCGCGGGCTGCGCGAGCTGATCGCGGAACTGCGGGAGCGCAGCGAGCGGTTCGCCGAACTGTGGGACAGCGGCGCGGTGGGCTTCCACGAGGCCGCCCGCAAGACCGTCCGCCACCCGCGCGTCGGGCCGGTGACGCTCGACTGCGAGGTGCTCTCCGCCGCCGGGAGCGATCCGCGGATCATGGTGTACACCGCCGAGCCCGGAGGGGAGGACGCCGAGCGGCTGGCGCTGCTGATGGTGCCGGGAACCCAGGAGATCCAGGCCGCTCCGTGAGGACGGGGCCGAGCGTGACATGCCTGTGACGGCATGGTGGCATGTGGGCATGGAACTGCGGGAGCTGCGGGCGTTCGTGGCGGTGGTGGAGGAGGGCGGGCTGTCCGCCGCGGCACGGCGGCTGCACGTGAGCCAGCCGGCGCTGTCCCAGACGATCGGCGGACTCGAACGCCAACTGGGGGTGAAACTGCTGGTGCGCGCCAGCACCGGAGTGCGGGCCACCGATGCGGGCACGGCCCTGCTGACGGAGGCGCGCGCGGTGCTCGCCCGGCACGATCAGGCCGTGCGGGTGATGGCCCGGTACACCGGCCCGGGTGGCGGGGCACTGCGGATCGGGATCCCGCTCGAACTGCCCACCGGGCTGCTCGATCCTGCGCTGGCCGAGCTGGCCGAGGCTCACCCGGACACCCGGGTGCAGGCCCGGCACCTGTCCACGGCCGAGCAGGTGGCGGCGCTGCAGACCGGTGAACTGGATGTCGGCCTGCTGCGGGAGCGTCCGTCGGGCCCGGAGTTCGACGCGCTGCTCGTCGTACGCGAGAAGCTGGGTGTCCTGCTGGCCGCAGAGCGGGCCGCGGAACTCGCCGGTCCCGACGGCATCGCCCTCGACGCGCTCGGGGGCCTGCAGTGGGTCGGCTTTCCGCGCTCCGGCAGCCCCGCCTGGTACGACGAGCTGACCGCGATCCTGCGGGGTCACGGCCTGGACCTGGGCCCGGAGGCTCCCGAGGGGCAGGCCCTGATCGCGGACGTGAAGCTGGCGGCCGTCGCGTCCGGGCAGGCCTTCACGCTGGCCCCGCCCGCCTGGCAGCAGCCGCTGCCCGACCACGTGACCTGGTCACCGCTGGCCGGGCATCCCCTCGTGCGGCGCACCTGGGCGGTCTGGCCGGCCGACTCCCGCCGCCGTGACCTCGGCCGCTTCATCGCCGCGCTGGACCGTACGGTGAGCCGCTGATCCGGCGCCGCCGCGGCAGGCCGCACGGCGGTCTGCCGCAGTCCGTGCCAGGCGCGTCGCATACCGGCCGAGGCGCGTCGCATACCGGGCCAGGCGCGTCGCATACCGGGCCGGTGAGGGCCGCCGGGCCCTGGACGCGGCCGGCGGCCCGCTGCCGGTGTGGTGTGCCTCAGACGGCCGTACGGCCGCCGTCGACGGGCAGGATGGCGCCCTGCACGAAGCTCGCCGCGTCACCGGCCAGGTAGGCGATCGCCTCGGCGATCTCCTGGACCTCGGCGGGCCGGCCGGTCGGCGCCTGGGCGGCGAGGGCGTCGAGGTCCTCGCCCATGCCGGCCGTGCCCTCCGTGCGGGTGGGACCCGGCTCCACGGCGTTGACCCGCACCCCGTGCGGACCGAACTCCGCGGCCCAGGCCTTGGTCAGCAGGTTCACCGCCGCCTTGCTGGAGCCGTACAGCGCCATGCCCGCGACGCCGTACTCGGCGACCATGGTGCTGACGTTGACGATCGCACCCTGTCCGCGCGCGGCCATCCCCGGGGCAAGCTGCGCCACCAGGTGGAACGGCGCCTTGACGTTCAGGTCGTAGACGGCGTCCACGTCGCCGGGCGACGTCTGCGCCGTCGGGCCGAACGGGAAGACACCCGCGTTGTTGACCAGGATGTCCACGCGGCCGCCACCCCGCTCGGTCGCCTGCTCGGCCAGCTGCCGGGCCGCGGCCGCGTCCCGCAGGTCGGCGGCGAGGAAGTCCGCCTTGCCGCCCCGCGTCCGGATGCCGGCCACGACGGCATCGCCGCGGGAGACGTCGCGTCCCGCGACCAGCACGTGCGCGCCGCGCTCGGCGAGCAGCGTCGCGGTCGCTGCGCCGATGCCGCTGGTCGCTCCGGTCACCAGGGCCACGCGCCCGGTCAGATCGAAAGAACCCATGAGGGCCGTCCTTGGTATCGAGAAGTCAGGGTCGAACGGGAGGTGCGGTGGTCCGCTTTCCGTCGCCCGGTCACCTCGTCCGTGAGGTGACGGGAGTCCAAAGCGCCCGCGCCTTCCGGGGATTCCGGACCGGCCATAGGCGGTACCTATGCCGGCCATCAGCTCGCGGCCCACCCGGGCGATCGCACCGTCGCCGGCGGCGTCGGCCGGCCGACGCCGCCGGTCAGGTGTGCGCGCCGGCCAAAGGCGGTGCTTATGGCCGCTGTTGGTGAGCCGCATGGCCAGGGACGAGAAACCGCGAAGATCTCGCGCTTCCATGGAGCCCGGTCGACAGCCCTCAGGTCCTCATGGAGTTCCCATGTCACGAATGTCGCGGCCCCGGCCCGGCCGAGGTGCCTTACCGGATGCCCGGGGCCCGTCCGCGGGCGGCTGGCGACGGCCAACACGCCGTACGAGAATGGCGAGTGCTGCCTGTCCGCTCGCCCCCGCAGGGGCGCACCTCTCCATGGTCGGCGCAGTGGAAGCGCTGCCGCAACACCGACTGCCTCGACCTCCGGCGGGCATCGTGGGGCCCGGCCCGGCCGGCCCGGTGCCGATCGCCGTCGAGCGATGCCACGAACAGCTCATCAGCCCCGGGAACGGCTCATCAGCAGCACCGATCGTCATGCGAGGATCCCATGAGCGAACCGCACGGAAGCAAGGAAACCGCCGCCTACGACGTGATCGTGCTCGGTGCGGGCCCGGTCGGGCAGAACGTCGCCGACCGCGCCCGCGCCGCCGGCCTCTCCGTGGCCGTCGTGGAACGAGAACTCGTCGGCGGTGAGTGCTCCTACTGGGCCTGTGTCCCGAGCAAGGCTCTGCTGCGGCCGGTGATCGCGGTCGCCGACGCCCGCCGGGTGGACGGGGCCCGCCAGGCCGTCACCGGCCGGCTCGACACCGACGGCGTCTTCGCACGCCGCAACCGCAATGTCACGGACTGGGACGACAACGGCCAGGCCCTCTGGGTCAAGTCCATCGGCGCCGATCTGTTCCGCGGGCACGGCCGGCTCGACGGACCCCGCCGGGTCACCGTCACCCGGGACGACGGCTCCCGGCAGACACTGACCGCCCGGCACGCGGTGGCCGTCGCCACGGGCAGCCGGCCGGTGCTGCCCGAGATCCCCGGCATCGACGAGGCCCGGCCCTGGACCAACCGGCAGGGCACGGACTCCAGCACCGTGCCCACCCGGCTCGCGGTCGTCGGTGGCGGTGGAGTCGGCGTCGAGATGGCCACCCTCTGGCAGGGCCTCGGCTCCCGGGTCACCCTGCTCGCCCGCCACCGCCTGCTGCCCCGGATGGAGTCCTTCGCCGGAGACCTCGTAGCCCAGGGCCTGGCCGAGGCGGGCGTGGATGTGCGGATCGGTGTGCAGGTGACCGCCCTGCGCCGCCCCGACCCCGCCGGCCCCGTCACGCTCACCCTCGACGACGGCAGCGACCTGGAGGCCGACGAGGTGCTGTTCGCCACCGGCCGCACGCCCGCCACCGACGACATCGGGCTTGACACGGTCGGCCTCACGCCGGGCTCCTGGCTGGACATCGACACCACCTGCCTGGTCAAGGGCGTCGACGGCGAGTGGCTGTACGCCCTCGGCGACGTCAACCACCGAGCCCTCCTGACACACCAGGGCAAGTACCAGGCCCGAACGGCGGGCGACGCCATCGGTGCCCGCGCGGCGGGCCGCCCACTGGACGACGCCGCGTGGGGGGACCACGCCACCACCGCCGACCAGCACGCCGTACCCCAGGTCTTCTTCACCGATCCCGAGGCGGCTTCCGTGGGACTGAGCGCCCAGCAGGCGGCCGCCGCGGGCCACCAGGTCCGGACCGTCGACCTCGACTTCGGCGCGGCCAAGGGCGCCAAGCTGTACGCCGACGGCTACCGGGGCCATGCCCGTCTCGTCGTCGACCCGGACCGGGAGGTGCTCCTCGGAGTCACCTTCGTCGGCCCCGGGGTCAGTGAGCTCCTGCACTCGGCGACTATCGCGGTCGCGGGCGAGGTCCCGCTCAAGCGGCTCAGGCACGCGATCGCCTGCTTCCCCACCGTCAGCGAGATCTGGCTGTTCCTGCTCGCCGCGTACCAACGGGACCGTGAGACGGGGTGAGCGGTGAACGGAGGCGCACGCCGGCCCGCCGCCCCATGCCGGCCGGCGCCGTCGCGCCCTGACCCTGTCGCATGATCCGCGCTCCAGCACCGCCCTACGCCTGCGACCACGGCTTCTCCGGCACCCTGACCTGGGAGCCCGACGCCCTGGTCGAGGCCGTCGAGGCGGTGGTCCGGCGCGGCTGGAGGGTCGGCACCCACGCCTACGGCGACCGTGCCGTGCGCATCCTCCTCGACGTGTACGAGCGGGTGCTGCGCAACCATCCCGGCCTGCCCGCGGGCACCCTCGTCATGGAACACGGCGGCCTGGCCGGCCCCGAGCAGCAGGCCCGTGCCGTCGCGCTGGGCATTCCCGTCACCATCCAGCAGCCGCTGCTGCACGACACCGCCGACGTCGAGCGGGAGTTCTGGGGAGCGGAACGCGTCGCCGCGCTGTTCCCCGCCCGGGGGTGGCTCGACCGGGGCGCGCTCGTCGCCGCCGGCTCCGACTTCCCCGTGGGCCGGTTCGGCGCCATGCGCTCCGTGTGGGGCATGACCACCCGGCAGACCGTCATCGGTGTCCAGGGCTCCGAGCACTCGATCAGCTACGACGAGGCCGTCGCCCTCCACACCACCCGCGCCGCGCGCCTGTTCGGCGAGGAACACCTGCGCGGCACCCTCACCCCGGGCCGCCTCGCCGACCTCACCGTCTGGGACCAGGACCCCGCGCGCTGCCCCGGCGACGAGCTCCGCGACCTGAACCCCACCCACACGGTCGTCGGTAGGGCCCTCGTCCACGGCCCCGAGCCCACCGGCTGACCGGCCGGTGCGGGACGGGCGCCGGCCCACGTCGACGGCAGCCCGCCCGGCGCCGTACGAGGCGCGCGTCCCCCGCGTGGTCATCGGCCGTCCCGCACCGGTGTGGATCACCACGGATGCGTTCCGGATTGCGCTCGCGTTCCCGGCCGCTCATGGTCAAAGAGTGAGCATGTCCTCCGCGCTGCGGCGGTCCGACAGCCCCCGCGAGACCGGACGCGGTCGGGTGGAGGGCCCCCCGGGCGTTCTCCTGGCCCTCGCCGTCTTCGCGGCCGTCCGTCTCACCGGGGTCGTCCTGGTGGTGCTCGTCGACCTGTGCGCCGGCCGCCCGTTCGGCAAGAGTCTCACCCATGCGTGGGACTCGGTCTGGTACCTGCACATCGCCCAGCACGGCTACGGGTCCCGGCTGCGCATCTCCGGATCCGGCGCGGTCCAGACCGACTGGGCGTTCTTTCCGCTGTATCCGGGACTCATCCGTACCGTGAGCCGCTTACTCGACGTGACCGCGGGCGAGGCCGGACTGCTCGTCTCCTGGAGTTCGGCGGTGCTCGCCGCGTACGGCATCTACGCGATCGGTCACCACCTCTACGACCGCACGGTCGCCACCGCTCTCGTCGCCCTGTGGGCCGTACTGCCGCAATCCGTCGTCCTGACCCTGGCCTACACCGAGCCGCTGTTCACCGCGTGCGCCGCCTGGTCGCTGTACGCCGTGCTGCGGCACCGCTGGCTCGCCGCGGGCTCGCTGGCGATGCTGGCCGGGCTCGCACGGCCGAACGGCATCGCGGCGGCCGTGGCCGTCGCCGGCACCGCCGTGCACGACGTCGTACGGCGCCGCATCCGCGTCACCCCCGCGCTCCTGGTAGGGACCCTCCTCGCTCCGCTGGGCTGGGTGGGCTATGTGCTGTGGGTGGGAGAGCAGACCGGTGATGTGCTGCACGGCTACCTGCATGTGCAGAGCGCCTGGGACTCGCGTCTGGATCTCACGGTCGGTCCCCTGCGGTTCCTGCGGTCGATGCCGTTGCAGGGCAGCGCGGTGCCCTACCCGGTGGCCCTGGCCACCGTGGTGGCGGCCATCGTGTCGTTCTGCCTGCTGTGCCTGGACCGTGTCCCGCTGCCGCTGGTGGTCTTCGCGAGTGTCCTGCTGCTGTTGGTGGTCGCGGTGTCCGGCCCCTTCTCCTCCAAACCCCGTTTCCTCCTTCCGGCCTTTCCCCTGCTCATCCCGCCGGCTCGCGCCCTCGCCCGCGCATGGCGCGCCGGCCCGCCGCCGCGCGCCCGTCTGCTGTGCGGCGGGCTCACCGCCCTGTCCCTGCTCTACGGCGCCTATCTGGCGGCCCTCTCCGGTCAGGCCCTGTGAGACACCGTGAGCGTGCCGCCGTTGTCGTCGGACCGTTTCGATCACTCGAACGGGCATGAGCCGAAGGTGCTGTCATCCCGGCGGCCGGCCCTGGCTCGGGTGCCGGGCGGGGGTCGCGTACGGCACGTAGCGCCATGGCGGGATCTGTGGGACACACGTCGGGATCGCCATGGCCGCTGCCGGCCGGGACGACGATCCTGGAATCAGCCCCTCAGCCGGGCCGCAAGATCACCGACCCCGACAAGCGCAGAGGCGAGTTCCATGACCAGCACCGGAGCAACCGAGGCACACCTGCCCGACACGACGCTCATCCGCGAGGCGACCGAGCTCGTCCGGGACCTGACGAGCGATCTGATCTATCACCACTCACGCCGGGTCTTCTTCTTCGGCAGCATCCAGGGGCACCGGCGCGGCCTCCGGTTCGATCCCGAACTCCTCTACGTCGGCGCGATGTTCCACGACCTCGGCCTCAACGAGGAGTTCCACGGCAGCGGACGCCGTTTCGAGGTGGACGGCGCCGACGAGGCCAGGAAGTTCCTGCAGGCCCACGACGTGCCGGCCGACGGGATCCGGCGCGTGTGGACGGCGATCGCCCTGCACACCACCCCGGGCATCCCGGAGTTCATGGAACCGGAGGTCGCCCTGGTCACGGCGGGTGTCGAGTACGACGTCCTGGGCATCGGCTACGACAGGATCAGCGACGAGGACCGCGCCGCGATCGTCTCCCTGCACCCGCGCCCCGACTTCAAGCGGCAGATCCTCGCCGCCTTCACCGAGGGCATCCGTCCCAAGCCCGAGACCACCTTCGGCAACGTCAAGGCGGATGTGCTCGAACGCTTCGTTCCCGGATTCGAGCGCGGCAACTTCGTGGACACGATCCTGAGCTCCCCGTGGCAGGAATGACCCCCACCCGCACACCGGGCCGGCGCGTCGTCGCCGTCCTCGCCTTCGACGACGTCCAACTGCTGGACGTCACCGGACCGGCCGAGGTCCTCACCACGGCCAACTCCTTCGGCGCCCACTACGACGTACGCATCGTCTCCGCCACGGGCGAGGACGTGCGCACCTCCTCGGGCGTCCGGCTCGGCGTCGAGGGAACCGCCGCCGACCTGCCGCGAAGCCTCGACACGCTGATCGTCCCGGGCCGCCGCGACTGGCGGCGCGCGGTCGCCGACACCGAACTGGTCGCGCTCGCCGAGGTGCTGTCGACACGCGCCCGGCGGACGGCCTCGGTGTGCGCGGGCGCCTTCGTGCTCGCCGCGGCCGGGTTGCTGGACGGCCGCCGCGCCGCGACCCACTGGGAACTCGCCGCAGACCTGGTCGCGGCCTTCCCAGGGGTCGATGTCCAGGCCGACCGCCTCTTCGTGCGCGACGGTCCCGTCGTGACGTCGGCGGGCGTGACCGCCGGCATCGACCTCGCCCTCTTCCTGGTGGAGGAGGACCACGGCCCCGACACGGCTCGCGGAGCGGCCAGGCAGCTCGTCGTGTTCATGGCCCGGCCGGGCGGCCAGTCGCAGTTCAGCGCCCGGCTCACGGCCAAGCGGGCCGACGACTCGGCCGTACGACACGTCATGGACGCCGTGACGAGCGACCCCGCGGCCGACCACGACCTGGACTCCCTCGCCCGGCGGGCCGGCCTGAGCGCCCGGCACCTCGGCCGCCTGTTCCGCAGTCAGACCGGGATGACACCGGGCCAGTACGTCGAGGCCGTCCGCACGGAGGCCGCCCAGGCTCTCCTGGAGAGCGGCGGACACAGCGTCGAGGAGGTCGCACGACTGGCCGGGTTCGGCTCGTCCGAGACCCTCCGCCGGGTCTTCCAGCACCGCCTCGGCATCACCCCGACGACCTACCGCGCCCGCTTCCGCAGCACGGTCACGGCACCTCCGGGGTCGTGACCAGGACGGTGAACGGTTCCTCCCCGCCGTTCACCGTGAGGGGCGGGGAGGACCGGAGCTAGCCGTTGACGTCCAGGGCCGTCCCGTACAGGCGGTCCACCCGCAGCCGGATCACGACCCTGCGCTCGGCGACCTGCCGCGCGAGGAAGGCGTCCTCGTCCTCTGGCCTGGCGGCCGGCGGGATCATCGCGAGCAGTTCGCGTCCGACCGCGTCACCGGGCACCGCCGTGACCTCGGAGACCTCGGCGGACCCCTCGGCGACGGCGAACGACCAGACGTCGCCGCCCTGCACATGCAGCGCGGCCCGCGGATCGCGCCGCACATGCTTCGCCTTCACGCGGTCGGCCGTGGTGGACAGCCGCACGACGCGGGCCTCGGGGTCCCACACGTAGAGCATGGTGGTCAGGTGCGGGTGACCGCTCCGCTTCACCGTGGCGAGGGTGCCGAACCGCTGCTTGGCGAGCAGGTCCGAGAGGGCTTCGTGGGACAGCGGCCGGGGTGCAGGTCCTTGAGTCATGCCGTGATCAACTCCGCCCGGCCGGACGGTATTCCAGTCGCCTGTCCGCCAACTGGCCCTGGAGCGGACGGACAGCAGGGCACTGCGGGTGCCGGTGAAGGTGCCGTCGGGCGAACGGAAGAAGGCGCGGTGGCCGGGTCAGGGACATCGTCCAGAGCTGGTACTCGGGTTTGCCGGTGTCGCAGGGCGACCTCGATGTGGTCGGCTTCGACGACATCGAGGCCTCCCGCTTCAGCGTGCCCAGCCTGACCACCGTCGCCCCCCGGCAAAGAGGAGATCGCCAGGGTCGCCGTACCACTGCTGCCGAAGGGAGACGAGAGGACGTCGACCGCCCACGGGCCGCGTGTCGTGGTGTCGATCCGGCCGGCGGGGGCGGGCTCGGTCCCCCGGACGATACGGGTGAGGGCCACGCCCTCCGCCGGCGTCCGCGTCGTGCGCGTCGTGCGCGTCTCCGCCAGGCCGGAGTCGCCGAGCGGGAGCGCGGCCCCGGTGGCGGTCGCCCGGCCTGCGGGCGGCCCGAGCAGCAGGACGAGGCGGCCACCATGAGCGTCGCCGCGCGGGTCAATCCCTGTCCGTGCGAGGTGAATGCCATGCACGCGAGCGTGCTCTTCGCGTCGGACGGCTACCCGTGCGGCGGTTGATGCGCAGGCCCCGGCTCGCTCAACTGCCGGTGCCGCGCGCCGAGTCGACCGTTCAGGGCCTTACGGCGCCGTGCCGTGCACCGTGCTCGTGGTCGGCACAGCAGGCACCGGAACCGCGAGAACGCACCGGCCGTCACATGAGAGAGGCACCGGCCGGCGCTCCGCTCCGTCCTCGATGAGGAGACAGCCACCGCACGACCATGGGCTCCGGGGGCCCCTGACGACGTCGTCCGGGTGACGTGCGGTCGCCAACCGTACCCGTCTCGACAGGCCGATGGGGAGCCCCGCCGGGCCTTCATGCCCCGGTGGGACTCCCCATCATCCCCGGAGCGCCGCTAGTTGCGGCGCCCGGCGGGATCGTGGGCGACGGAGTCCCGGTCGGTGTCCGAGGCCGGTGCGGAACCCTGCGCGCCGATGACCGCGCCGGCCGCCGTCGCCTCGCCACGGTCCCCGTGCCCGGGCCACCAGGCCGCGTGGCCGATCAGCGCGGTCAGGCTCGGGGTGAAGAACATCGCCATGACGAAGGCGGCCACGGCGATGCCGAACGACACCGCGAAACCCATCTCCGTGAGCAGCGAGTTGCCCGCCAGCATCATCGTGGCGAAGGTCGCCGCCAGGATGAAGCCGGCCGCGGCGACCGTCGGACCGGCGTGCCGCAGCGCCATGCCGGCCGCCTCGCGCGGATCGCGTCCCTCACGGGCCTCCTCGCGCAGCCGGGCGATCATGAGGATGTTGTAGTCGGTGCCGATGGCGACCACGAACAGATACATGATCACCGGGAGCATGAACATGAGCCCGGAATGTCCCTGCCCCTTCTGGAAGATCCACACGGTGGCGCCGAGCGTGGCGCCGAAACCGAGGCCCACCGAGGCCATCAGGTACCAGGGGGCGACCACGCTGCGCAGCAGCAGGCCCAGGATGAGCATGATCAGGACCGCGGCCACCGGGAACACCGTCTTGTAGTCGTGGGTCACAGCGGTGTTGATGTCCTTGTAGATCGAGGACATACCGCCGACGACCGCTTCGGTGCCCTCGGGCGCGTCGGCGTGGGCGACGTCGCGCACCCGGCCCACGGTGTCGATCGCCTTGTCCGTCGACGCCTCGTACTTGAGCGTGACGGTGAAGTCCGCGGTGGTGCCGTCCTGGTTCAGCTGCGTCATCCGGGCGCTCGCGACGCCGTCCACGGCACCGAGCCGCCGCGCGTACGTGCCGAAGTCGGCCTTGTCCAGCGGCTTGCCGTCGGTGCTGGACAGGTACACGTCGGTGGGTGCCGCGGCGCCCGCCGAGTACGCCTTCTGCATCTGGTCCTGGACGACCATGGACTCCTTGGTCTTCGGCATGGAGCCCGACGCCAGGTCGAACGTCGCGTTGTAGCCGAAGATGCCGACCGACAGCGCGAGCAGGACGAGACCGGACAGCGCGGCGGTCAGCGCCGGGCGGCGCCGCACTCCGCGGCCGAGGGCGGCGAAGCGGGCGTTCTCCGGCTCCTTCTGCCACGACTTGGAGGGCCAGAACACCTTCGGCCCGATGAGCGAGACGACCGCCGGGATCAGGGTCAGGCCCGCGACGAGCGTGACGGCGACCGCGATGGCGAGCGCCGGGCCCATCTGCTTGAGGAAGCCCAGCGTGGACAGGACCAGCGCGAGGAAGGCGATGATCACTGCGCCGGCCGCGGAGGCGATGGCCTCACCGACCCGGCCGACCGCGTTGACCATCGCCTCCTTGGGTTCGTCACCGGCACGCAGGCGTTCGCGGTAACGGAACATCAGGAAGAGGAAATAGTCCGTGCCCACGCCGAAGAGCACGACGATCAGGATCGACGAGATCGAGCTGTTGGCCTGCAGGTCGAACAGCTTGGTGGCGTACGCGATCAGGCCGTTGGCGATGGCCGACACCAGGCCGATCAGCACCAGGGGCAGTACGGCCAGGATGGGCGCCCGGAAGATGATCAGCAGGGTCACCAGGATGATCACGAAGGTGCCGATGCCGATCAGCGCCTGTCCGCGCTTGGACGAGTCCTGCTGGTCGAGGGCCTGCGCGGCGGACCCGCCGAGCTTGACGTCGAGATGCGTGCCCTTGGCCAGCGCCTTGATGTCGTCGCGCAGCACCTTGGCCGCGTCCGCCTGTTTGGGCTGACCGGCGTTCTTGCTGTCCATCTGCACCAGGGTCAGGTCATACCTGCCGTCCTTGGACGGCAGGCCGGGGACGACCTTCTGCACCTGGTCGATGTGCTTCTTGCCCAGTTCGGTGGTGATCCGGGCGACGTCCTGCTGGTCGGCGGCGGTCAGCTTGCCGCCGTCCGTGCGCTGGTACAGCGCGATGGCGGACGGGGTGAAAGCGCTGGGGAACGCCTTCTGCTGGAGATCCGCCGCCTTGATGGACTCGTAACTCTTGGGTAGGAAGCTGCTCTCGTCACTGTTCGAGGGCAGACTCGGAGCAGTGGCGACGATCGCCACCGCGGCGATCAGCCATGCCACGATCGTCCACACGGGATGTCGGACGACTGTGTTGCCAATACGTCGGAACATGCGGAAGGTCCTCCTGGACAGGAAGATCACCGCAGCCCGGGGAGCGGTCCCTGGCATCGGCGACCCCGAACGGCACGTGGTCAACGGGCCGGTCGAATGGTTGTCTTGCGGCCACATGGTAGTGACCGATTGCGAAGATCATCTCATTGACTGGTCTGGATTCGGCCGACGCCCGAGTGCCCTGGGGAGATCGACGCACGCGGCCGCGGCACGACTGCCGCACGGCTCAGTCGAGGACGAACGGCAGCCTGGCGGCGATGTCGCCCAGCTCGGCCTCCTCCACGTCGGTCGGCGCACGGCGCCCGGTGCCGACGAGCAGCGTGTCCTCGTCGGAGAACGAGGCGGGGAACGGAGCGCCCGCGATCTTCTCCAGTGACACGCGCGCGCCGCGAGGGTCTCGGCGGGCGGCCCTGCGGCCGACGCCGGGGGCACGTGGGCGATCAGTTCGAGGTGGTGCAGGGTCCACTCGACCACGTACGCGGACAGGTAGTCACCGACGGTCAGGACTTCGTCGCGGGTGCCGACCCGGGCGGCCGGGTCTGCGAGCCCGGCGGCGCGGCCCGCCGCGGAACCGACGTCGTGCAGGTGGAACTTCAGCCACCGCGGCTCGCCGCAGGCGGCGGCCAGCCGGGGGATCAGGGCATCGAGCGGATCCTCTCCGGCCGGAGGCTCGACGAGGTTCCAGTAGGTGACGTCGTCCACGGTGGGTTCCATGTCGGCGGGCGTGACCAGGGTGATGAGCACGTCCTGGGCGTCGACGACCAGGTGGCGGACCAGGTCCCGCACCAGCCGGCCGGCACAGCCGGACGGCCGCTCGAACTCCTCGTCCGGGAGTTCCTCGACCGCCGTACGCAACGCCGTCCACGAGCGTGAGAAGAGATCCACCGCGGCAAGGTAGTTCGGGAGCGGAGTGCCGGACAAGCGAATTCGGCCGTGTCGAAAGCCGAAGGGGTGGCATCCGGCGGCCGGCTCCCGTCAGGTGCCGCTGTCAGCGGCTGCGCCGGCTCAGTGCGCGGACGGTGAGAGCCGGTAGGACGGGGCGAGGTCGCGCACCTCCACCGAGAGGAACGCCTGCTCCTCGGTGTCGTCCACCAGCAGATGCTTGGCGAGCAGCGCCAGCACGCTCTCGGACAGCCGCGCCTTCTGCGCGTCGGGACGGCCGGGCATGAGCCCGACTTCCACATGGACGAAGAGGGCCTCACCCCTCGGCTCGTGCCCGGCATACGTCTCCGCCGGGCGGAGGAGCGTCTTGCACACGCCCGAGGAACCGGATTCCCCGACCACGAGCGGATGCAACTCCTTCACCAGGGCACGGGCGTCGAAAGCTCCGGCCAGGCGGGAGGAGTAGTCGATGGTGAGGTGGGGCATGGAGGGCCTTTCACGCGATCCCCGCAGTTGTTTCTTCAGGCAACCATTTTTCCTCATGCCACCGCCCGGCTCCACCGCGCCCCCCTCGCCGGGAAGCGTGGCCGTCGCAGCGGATCCGTGGCCGGTTCGACGGCCGTGTGCGCCAGGGCGATCGGGCCGCCCAGGACCGTCCGGCCGGCTCCGGGACCGGTGCCGCGAGGGGCGCACGGCTCCGTGTGGTGCGGGGCGCCTCGGGTGTCGTGACCACGGCTGCCGGAGAGGCAGGCCCGTGCGGTCCGGCAATCAAGCGCCGACCCTGACCGAACCCTACGCCGTGAACGAGGAGTTGGCGGACACGATCGCCCGCGTCCGCGAGCAGCGCCAGGGCCCGTGTACGCGCGGTGGGAGATCGCCCGGTTCCTGCAGTCCACGTACGACTGGGGCCGGCCGGGGTCGCGGCGGCGTGACCTGTACCCGGTGCACGGCATGGCGGCGCAGCGGCCGGCCGTGTGGGCCGGACTCATCGCGGGCCCATCCCGACAGGTGAGGCAGACCGCGTTCGTGCTGGTGCGGCGGGAGATCCTCCGGCGGCCGGCCGACGAGCCGCCCCTCACGGCCGTCCACAACAGCCTGCTCGTGGCGGCGGGTGAGCTCGACGGCGGGCTCGCCATCCTCTTCGTGGGCGCACCGCCACGCGCGCTGACCGGCCAGACCCGGCGTACCCACGTCCTGACCGAGTTCGAGGACGGGATCATGTCCGCACTGGCCGAGCGCTTCGCCGAGCACGACCCCGAGGAGCGGGCGCAGCGCCGGGCCCTGCGCGCCTCCGTCCTCGCCAGGGCATCCCTCGCCGCCGTGCGCAGCGCCCTCATCATGTACACACAGGGCGACGAGGAAGCCGGTTCGCGCAGGATCGAGGACTTCCCGGCCTTGCTGGACGAGGCGTTCGCGGTGCTGCGGACGCCGGGCGGCGTGTAGGGAGGCGGGCTTTCGGCTCAGCGGCGCGCGTCCATGCGCTGCGTGCCGACGACCGGCAGCGGCCGTGGACGCCTCCTCGGACGGCGTGCCGGGGACGGCGGTGCCGAACACGACCTGCCGGTCGCGATCGGCGAGTTCGAGGGCGTGGCAGTCGGCCGTGACCGGTCCGACGAGCGGGTGCCGGAAGGTCGTGCGGAGCGCCGGTTCCCCGTCCACGTCGTGGGAGTCCCTCGACCGGGCCCGAACTCCTCGCTGCCGGAAAGGAGTTCGTGCATCATCCCGGTCACCCCGGGAGCGTTCGGGGCAGCGGGCTGCGGCCGTGCGCAGCCGGCGTTCCGCGTGACGGGCGAACGCGCCGGCGTCGGACATCCCGTACAGCCGCCGCCCCCTCGCACGGCCCGGGGGTGGCGCGGCGAGCGAGGTTGCGGTCGCGGCGCGGGAGGGCCGAGAAGTCCTCCATGAGCGCGGCGGCGGGCTCGTTCCAGGCGAGCGCCTCCAGCGCGGCCGAGATGCTCCGGCGCACCTCGCACGGGGTCCGGGCGGCGGGGCCGGGCGGGGCGCCCGTCAGGAGGCGTACCGGCTGGACGGGGCGGACCGTGCCGCGGTGGACGCCTTCTTCGCGGACTCGGGACCCGTCGACGTGACCGGCACGGTGCTCCAGGTCGACGGCGGCGCACGAGCCTGCCCCAGGGCCGCCGGTACCCGGTCAGCCGAGGCCGAGGACGCTCATGGTGCGCTCGGCCATGCGCTGCTCGCCGAGCGCGTTGGGGTGGACCGGGACGATGTTCCGCCCGAACAGGAGCGGTTCGATCCAGCGGGTTCCGACGGCCTGGCACGCGTCGTGGCCCTCGGACGCCTGGGCGAAGTCCACGTACGTGGCCCCGGTCTCCTCGGCGGCGCGCTGGACGACGGCGTTGAGATGGGCCTGCAGGGCGTGCAGGTACGGCACGTCGCCGGAGGCGATCGGCAGTTGTGCGAAACAGGACGGGTCGGCCTTGGCCGGTGTGATCCACGGGTAACCGAGCACCGCCACGCGGGCGCCCGGCGCCTTGGCCCGGACGCTGCGCAGCGCGCCCTTCAGCGCGGGGTAGGTGTTCGCGTCGATGGCGTCGTCGAAGGAGGATCCGTAGATGTCCTTGCACGGACTGCCCTGGCCTGCGCTGAGGATGCCCGCGCTGCCGCAGGCGAGCATGGCGTCGACGAAGGTGCCGTTGTCGTTGCCGCCGATCGTCAGGGTCACCAGGCCGGTGTCCGCGGTGACCGCGTCCGTCTGCGGGGCGACTCCGGGGTACTGCGACTCGGTGAAGTCCTTGGTCTGGGCCGCGCCACAGGTGACGTCGGTGAGCCGGGCGCCGGTGCGGGCGGCGACGACGTGGGGGTAGTTGGCCGTGGAGCGCAGGCAGATCAGGTTGCTCGCGTCGACGGGCAGGACGCCCGAGGCGGCGCTGTAACTGTCGCCGAGGGCGGCGTAGTTCAGGGTGGGGGCTGCGTGGGCGGGTGCGGTGGTGAGGCCGAGGGCCAGCGCCCCGGCGAGCGCGGAGGTCGAAGCGATGGCACGGCGCAGTGCGGACATGGACATGTGCTCCCTCTTCTCGGACGGGGACACCGGACAGGCGGGCACGGCGGGGCCCGACCGTGTGCCGGTGCGCGAGAATGCGGCGGCTCAGAGCGTGGGGAAAAGTACGGGCCGCCGGGGCGTGGACGCAGGGGCGCACGCAGGACGACGGCCGTGAAGTGCCTGTTCAGAGGATTACCGCTGGGTTTACTGATAGGTAATGTGAGGGCGCCGTACCGCGGAGTCAACGTTGTTGACAGAGATTCTTGAAACGCTCACACATCGCAGTGCGTCGCCGCCGCGCATCGCCGTGCCCACGGCGGAGCCCTGACGGGCGTTCAGCTCTTACGGAGTCGTGACGTACCGGACGCGTCGCCCGGTCGCGGTGGTGGCCGCGTCTAGCGTGACCCTATGCGTGTACTGGTCACCGGCGGTGCCGGGTTCATCGGGTCCCATGTCGTCGAGGCGCTGCGGGAGAGCGGGCACGAGCCGCTCGTGTACGACCTCCGCGCGGATCCCGGCGCGGACGTACGCGCCCCGGCGGCGGTCGCCCGGGCGCTGGCCGGAGTGGACGCCGTCTGCCATCAGGCGGCGATGGTCGGTCTCGGCAACGGTGTCGCCGACGCGGCTGAGTACGTCTCGCGCAATGACCTCGGCACGGCGGTGCTGGTGGCGGCCATGGCGGAGGCGGGGGTGCGGCGCCTGGTGCTCGCGGGGTCGATGGTGGTGTACGGCGAGGGCCGCTACGCGTGCCCGCGGCACGGGGTCGTACGCCCCGGTCCCCGGACGGTCGCCGATCTCGACGCGGGCCGGTTCGAGCCGTCGTGCCCGCGGTGCGGGGCGGAGTTGAGCCCCGGGCTCGTGAGTGAGGAGGCTCCGGCGGATCCCCGGAACGTGTACGCGGCGACCAAACTGGCCCAGGAGCACCTGGCCGCCGCCTGGGCCCGCAGCACGGGCGGGTCGGCGGTGTCCTTGCGCTACCACAACGTGTACGGGCCCCGGATGCCGCGCGACACCCCGTACGCCGGGGTCGCGTCCTTCTTCCGCTCGGCGCTGGCCCGCGGCGAGGCCCCCAGGGTGTTCGAGGACGGACGGCAGCGGCGCGACTTCGTCCACGTCCGGGACGTGGCGGCAGCGAACGTGGCGGCACTGGAGGCGGAGGCCGCTGCGGGTGTCCTCACGCCGTACAACACCGGCAGCGGTGAGCCGCGCACCGTCGGCGAACTGGCCCGGGCGCTGGCGGCGGCGTGCGGTGGACCGGAGCCGGTGGTCACCGGCGAGTACCGGCTGGGCGACGTACGGCACATCACCGCGGACTCCTCCCGCCTGCGCGCCGCGCTGGGCTGGAAGCCGCAGGTCGGGTTCGCTGAGGGCATGCGGGAGTTCGCCCGGGCCGCACCGCGCGAAGGCTGAACCGGAGCCGGGGCGTGGCTCCTCGAGGCCTCGGGCGGGTGCGGCGTCTGCCACCTCCCGCCGGTGCGGCCGCTGTGCCCATCGGACCGCCGGCGGCGCCACGATTCCCACGCACAGGAGGATTCCGCCCGTCAGCAGCCGGCCGAGCCCGCCGGCGTCGAGGCGGAGCAGCGCCAGTACCGAGGGTGCGACGACGGGCGGCTCTGTTCGCGGGTATCCCGGAGGCGAGGCCGATGAGAGCGGTCCCGGCCAGGCAGGCGTAGCCGGCCCGGCGCCAGGCGCGTGCCGCGGCGGTCTCGGTGTCGACGCCCCGCCCGACCCTGACCTGCAGGAAGAACACCATGAGCGCGGTTCAGGACGTCGGAACAGGCAGAGTCACCTCGAAACGGCACCCCCCGGGAATATTGCGCACACTGGCCCGCCCCTGGTGTGCCTCCACGATGCCCCGGACGATGGCCAGGCCGAGGCCCGCACCAGCCGGTGGCGTGCGGGCGTCGGTGCCGCGCCAGCCGGTGTCGAAGACGCGCGGCAGATCGTCCTCGGGGATGCCCCCGCAGCCGTCGGTGACCGAGAGGACCACTCCGTCGTCCGTGCGCTCGGCGGCGATGGCGACCGTGCCGTCGGGCGGGGTCCGGCGGATGGCGTTGACCAGGAGGTTGCCGATCACCCGGGTCATCTCCTTGCCGTCCACCTCGACCGGCACGGCTTCGACCCGGTCGCCCACCAGGCGTACCCCGTGTTCCCGGGCGAGCGGGTCGGCACCCGCCAGCGCGTCGCCGATCAGGTCGTACAGGGAGACGCGGGAGGGGTTCAGCGGGAGGGTGCCCGCGTGGATGCGGGAGAGTTCGAACAGGTCGCCGACCATCTCGTTGAGCCGCTCGACCTCGGTGCGCATCTGCTTGAAGTAGCGGTCGGGGTCGGCGGCCACGCCGTCCTCCAGCGCCTCCGACATGGCGCGCAGTCCGGCCAGCGGGGTGCGCAGGTCGTGCGAGATCCAGGCGACCAGCTCGCGCCGGGACTTCTCCAACGTCCGCTCGCGCTCCCGGGATTCGGCGAGCCGCGCGCTGGTGGCGGCCAACTCGCGGCTGACTGCCTCCAGTTCGGCGGTGGCGGGGCCGTGCGGGGCGTCGAAGGCGCCCTCGTCACCGAACGAGCGGGCGGCTTCGGCGAGTGCGCGGCTGCGGGCGCCGACCCAGCGCCCGAGGAGCAGCGCTGTGGCCAGGGAGACGACGGCCGCCATGGCGACGACGGTGGTGACCACCCTCAGGTCGTGCGAGGACAGGAACATCGCCCAGGCGACGGCGAGCGTGCCGGCGAACATGGCGCCGACGCCGACCGCCGCGACCACGGCGATGGACGCGGTGAGCGAGCGGCGCCGGATCAGTCGCAGCGCGCCCGCTCCCGCGGCCCCCGCGGCGGCGGCGCCGGCGAAGGCGTAGAGCGCGATGAGGAGGGTGTCCCGCATGGTCAGTGCACCGCCTCGCCCGGTTCGAAGCGGTAGCCGACGCCCCAGACCGTCTGGATGAGGCGGGGCCGGGCCGGGTCGTCCTCGACCTTGCCGCGCAGCCGGCGGACGTGGACGGTGACGGTCGACAGGTCGCCGAAGTCCCAGCCCCAGACCTCGCGCATCAGGTCCTCGCGGCTGTAGGCCCGGCCGGGGTGCCGCAGGAAGAAGGTGAGCAGGTCGAACTCCCGGATCGTGAGCGACAGTTCGCTGCCGTTCTTGGTGGCCCGGCGGGCGTCCGGGTCGATTCGGAGGCCGGCCGCGGCGAGCCGGTGTCCGGTGGGCGCGGGGCGGCTGCGGCGCAGCACGGACTCCACCCGCAGGACCAGTTCACGGGGGCTGAAGGGCTTGGTGACGTAGTCGTCGGCGCCCACCTCCAGGCCCAGGATGCGGTCGTCCTCGTCACCGCGGGCGGTGAGCATGATGACCGGTACGGGACCGCGGGCGCGCATCCGCCGGCACACCTCCAGGCCGTCCATGCCGGGCAGCATCAGATCGAGCACCACGAGGTCGGGCCGGTGCGCGGCGGCGCGGGTGAGGGCGGTCGGGCCGTCGTCTGCGCGGTCGACCACATAGCCGGCCCGGTGCAGATATCCGGTGACGACCTCGGCGACGGTCGGGTCGTCGTCCACGACCAGGATCCGGGCCGTCTCACCTGCGGCCTCGGCCCCTTGGGGCTCGTACAGCGATTGCATGTCCCCAGCCTCGCACCGCGCGACCGCCGTCGGCGCGCCCCGGGCCGGGCGTCCGCGTTTCGTAAGGACCATGGGTCCGATTTGCCCGATTCGAGTTCGTAGGGTGAACCCGTGACGACCACTTCAACGGACGTCGACGTGGTGCTGCCCTGCCTGGACGAGGCCGAGGCCCTGCCCTGGGTGCTCGGCCGGATCCCGGCCGGCTGGCGCGCCCTCGTCGTCGACAACGGTTCCACCGACGGCTCGCCCGACATCGCCCGCGCGCTCGGCGCCACCGTCGTGCGTGAGCCGCGGCGCGGCTTCGGCGCCGCCTGCCACGCCGGACTGACCGCGGCCACGAGCGACATCGTCTGCTTCTGCGACTGCGACGCCTCCCTGGATCCCGCGCTGCTCGTCCCCTTCGTGCGGGAGATCCGGGACGGCGCGGCCGACCTTGTCCTCGGCCGCCGGCGTCCCGAGGGCCGGGGTGCCTGGCCGGTGCACGCCCGCGCCGGCAATCTCGCGCTGGCGCGGATGCTGCGCCGTCGCACCGGACTGCGCCTGCACGACGTGGGCCCGCTGCGCGCCACCCGCCGCGAGCCGCTGCTCGCCCTCGGCCTCACCGACCGGCGCAGCGGTTATCCGCTGCAGATGGTCGTGCGCGCGGCCGACGCCGGCTGGCGCATCGCCGAACACGATGTGCCCTACCGGCCCCGCACCGGCGCCTCCAAGGTGACGGGCACCTGGCGCGGCACCTGGCAGGCCGTGCGGGACATGAGCCGCGTGCTGGCCGAGACGCCGGCCGGCGGGGGGCTCGTACGGTGACCACGCTGCTCGTCATCGCCAAGGAGCCGCTGCCGGGGCGGGTCAAGACCCGGCTCGTCCCGCCGTTCACGCCGCGGCAGGCCGCCCAGCTCGCGGAAGCGGCACTCGCCGACACCCTGCACGCCGTGGCGACCACCCCCGCGACCCGGCGGGTCCTCGTCCTCGACGGGACGCCGGGAGCGTGGTTGCCGCCCGGCTTCGAGGTGCTGCCGCAGTGCGCGGGCGGGCTGGACGAACGGCTGGCGGACGCCTTCGCGCACTGCTCCGGCCCTGCGCTGCTCATCGGCATGGACACCCCTCAGGTGACGCCGGAACTGCTCACCGTGGACTTCGCGGACTACGACGCCTGCTTCGGACCGGCCGAGGACGGCGGCTTCTGGGCCCTGGGTCTGGCCGAGCCCGATCCCGGGCTGCTGCGGGGCGTGCCCATGTCGACGCCCGAGACCGGGGCCGTACAGCGGGAGCGGCTGCTGGCGGCCGGGCTGCGGGTGCGGGAGATGCCCCGGCTGCGGGACGTCGACACCGCCGCCGACGCCCTGGCGGTCGCCGCGCTGGCGCCGCGCGGCCGGTTCGCCGCCCGGCTGGCCCGCTGCACGCCGGTCACCCGGTGATGGCCGGCTCTGTCGCCTGGTCGGCCGCCGAACCCTACGCCACCGCCTTGCGCACCGGCCGTGGCCCGCTGTTCCTGCGCCGCACCGACGGCTGGCTGCTGCCACTGGAGGTGGAGCGCTGGTGCGCCGGCGCGGACGCCGTGGACCGGGCGGTGCTGGACCGCTGCGAGGGCGCGGTGCTCGACGTCGGCTGCGGGCCGGGCCGGCTGGTCGCGGAGCTCGCCGCCCGCGGCCGTACCGTGCTCGGCATCGACGTCAGCGGGGCCGCCGTCGACCACACGATCCGGCTCGGTGGGCTCGCGCTGCGGCGCTCGGTCTTCGAGCCGCTGCCCGGCGAGGGCCGCTGGGACACGGTGCTGCTCATGGACGGCAACATCGGCATCGGCGGCGAGCCGTCCGTGCTGCTGGAGCGGGTGGCCGCGCTGCTGCGGCCCGGCGGCCTGCTGATCGCCGAAACCGTGCGGGGGCGGGTCGACGAACGCGCCCGGGTCCAGGTGGTCGACACCATCGACGCCGCGCGGACGACCGGCACTCCCTTCCCCTGGGCGCGGCTCGGCACCCCGGCCCTGCTGCGGTACGCGCGCAGGGCCGGGTGGCGGTCCGTCGCTCAGTGGGACGCGGGCGGCCGCTGCTTCGCCGCCCTGCGCACCCGCCAGGCGAGCAGCAGCGCCGACCCGGCGAAGAGGGCGGCGGTGATCAGCAGCCAGCGGGTGAGTAAGCCGTCCGGGGAGAGTCCGGTGAGCGACCGGTGACGCCGGTCCACCGCCGGGACGCGCACAACAGCGACCGGCCGAACCCAGAAGGCCCTCACCTGTGCGAGCACCCCGCACGCGTGTCACCAAGGGTGCCGGGACCGCACACCTGGCTAGGCCCTGTCGTCAATCTCCCGTCGTCCGCCCGGCGGGCGGGCCTCGCGGCGCCGGGTGCGTGCGACGAGAGTGCGTGCGTGGCGTCGCGGGGCAGGCGGGAGTTCGACGACAGGGCCTAGCGTTCGGCTGTGACCCGATCTCTCCGTCGCGACCTGTACGCCGCCGGTGCCGCCGCCCTGCTCGTGACGGTGGCCGTCCTCATCGGCCGGCACATCCAGGACACCCGCCATACCCTGTTCGTGCACTGGCCACCACTGTTCGCCGACTGGGACCCGCACGTCGGCCCCGGCACCCCCGCGGCCCTCGCGGTCGCGTCGGCCACCGTGGCGTACGGGCCCTCCGTCGCGGTCCGGCTGCCCTGGCGCGTGCTGCTCGCGGCGGCCTGGGCGAGCGCGCTGGCCTGGATCCTGTCGCTCGCCCTGATCGACGGCTGGCACCAGGGCATCGCGGTGCGGCTGACCACCCGCAACGAGTACCTCACCGTCATCGGCCGCTTCCGCGACATCCCGGCCACCCTGCGCGACTTCACCCACCACATCGTCAGCGGCACGCCCGACCCCTGGCCGGCCCACATCGCCGGCCATCCGCCGGCCGCCACGCTGACCTTCGTGCTGCTGGACCGGATCGGGCTGCGGGGCGGCGGCTGGGCCGGGATGTGGTGCGTCACCGTGGGGGCGACGGGTTGCGTGGCCGTGCTGGTCGCGCTCCGCGCGCTGGCCGACGAGGCACTCGCGCGCCGGGCCGCGCCGTTCCTGGTGCTGGCCCCGGCCGCGGTGTGGCAGGGCACCTCCGCCGACGGCTACTTCGCGGCGGTCGCCGCCTGGTCCGTGGCGCTGCTCGCCCTGGCACTGACCTGCCGGTCCCACGGGTGTGCGGCGGCCTCGGGCCTCCTGTTCGGTCTGACGTGCTACCTCTCCTACGGCCTCCTGCTGTTCGCCCTGATCGGCGCGGCGGTCGTCGCGCTCGCGCGTCGCGAACTGCGCGCACGCCCCGCCCCGTTGTTGTCCCTGCTCGCCGGACTGGCCGTGTTCCCCGTGGTGTTCACGCTGGCCGGCTTCGACTGGTGGCAGGCCTACCACCTCCTCGTCACCCGCTACTACCAGGGTGTCGGCGGTACCCGGCCCTACGGCTACTGGGTCTGGGCCGATCTCGCCTGCGCCGCCGTCATCACCGGCCCGGCCACGGCGGCGGGTCTGCGGCGGACGACCACTGCACTGCTCGGCAGGACGGGCCGCGCGGACACCCGGCTCGCGCTCCTTGTCACCGCCGCGCTGCTCGCCCTGCTGGTCGCCGACATGTCCGGCATGAGCAAGGCGGAGACGGAACGCATCTGGCTGCCCTTCGCGCTCTGGCTCCTCCCCGCCTGCGCCCTCCTCCCGCGCCCCCGGGCCTGGCTCACCGCCCAGGCGGCACTGGCCCTGCTCCTCAACCATCTGCTGCTGACGGGCTGGTGACCCGGCGGCCGGGCGCCCGGCCTCCCGCACCCGGGCGGCATTTCGCCACGCACCGCGTCACCGTGTGCGGCAACCCGCACCGGAACCATGGCCACGGCCGTGACCCGCCGCAGCGTGTGGGGCACATTTCCGCCGCGAGGAGGTGTTGCTGCCCACGCTGCTCGGCCGGACCGAGCCGACAGCTTCCCGGCGGGCCGTGGCGGTTGGCGGACGGGCCCCGGGACGACCGCGGGGCCGCCTTGGTCGCCGGACGGCAGCGGCTGACCTCCTCCTCCGAACGCGGTGGCCACGCCACGACCGGCGCCTCGTACGGGCGTCGCCGGCGGCCGGCCGCGGCAACTCACCGCTGGGGATTTCGGGGACTTCGATCCGGCCTGGTCGCCGGACGGGCGCTCACCGGTGCGCGTGCGGGCCGCCCACACCCCGCGCGGCGGCAACGACGGCGGCCCGCCGCCGGTCCGGGTAACGGCCGGTCGGCCGTCAGGCGCCCTCGGCCTCGCCCTCGGTCGCGGTGCGGCCGGCCAGCCGTTCGTAGCGCTGCCGGGCGGCCTGCGGTGTGCCGAGGCCGAGGCCGAAGGCGATCTCGGGCCAGGTCATGCCCCGGCCGCGGGCCATCCGCAGGAGCGAAACCTCCAGTTCGTCCCACTCCGCCCGGACCAGCGGGACGAGGCTCAACGCGGCCGTGACGTCGGCATGGTCCACCTCCGGTTCCCCCTCGTCCGGCAGCGCGGCGCCGCTCAGCAGGAAGGTCACGAGCCGGACTGCCTCGTGCGGCGCGAGGACCGACGGATGGGTCTGCCGACTCCGTTGCCCGTCGGTCGCGGCATGGCGCTCGGCGATGCGGAACAGCGAGGGATACACCCGTTGCGCACGTGCCTGCTCCGGCCGCGGGGGCGTGAAGGGGTCGGTGTGGTCAGCGGTCGATGACATGAGAGCAGCATGGGACCACACACGACATGACGGCAACTGATTATTGTGAACAGTCTGTTCACAGGCTGGTTCAGGGCGCCGGCGCGGTGATCTCCCGCTTGAGGATCTTGCCGCTCGGGCCCATGGGCAGCGCGTCCGCCAGCCAGAGCCGGCGCGGGTACTTGTACGCGGCGACCCGGTCCCGGACGAACCGCCGCAGCTCCTCGGTGTCCGCCTCGGCTCCCGGGCGCAGCACCACCGCGGCCGCCACCTCCTCGCCGAGCCGCTCGTCGGGCACGCCGAGGACCGCGGCGAGGGCGACGGCGGGGTGCTCGTGCAGCACCTCCTCGATCTCGCGCGGATAGACGTTGTAGCCACCGCGGATGATGAGGTCCTTCTTGCGGTCGACGATGTACAGATAGCCGTCCTCGTCCTGGCGGGCGAGGTCGCCGGTGCGCAGCCAGCCGTCGGGGATGGCGGCGGCCGTCTCCTCGGGCCGGTGCCAGTACTCCTTCATCACGTTCGGCCCGCGTACGGCCAGTTCACCGACCTCCCCCGGTGCGACGTCCCGGCCGGCGTCGTCGAGCAGCCGGACCTCCACATCGCGGATGGGGGTGCCGATGGAGCCGGGCTTGCGCGGGCGGTCGGGATGGTTGAAGGAGACGACCGGGCTGGTCTCGGACATGCCGAAGCCCTCCAGCACCATGCACCCGAAGCGCCGCTCGAACCCGTGCAGGACCTCCACCGGCAGCGAGGCGCCGCCCGAGACACACATGCGCAGACTGGACACGTCGGCCGCGGCGGCGCCCGGGTGCTGGAGCAACGCCGCGTACATGGTGGGGACGCCCTCGAAGACGGTCGCCCGGTCGCGGGCGATGGCGTCGAGCACGGCCTGCGGCTCGAAGCGGGGGACGAGAGTGAGGGACGCCCCGCTGCGGACGGCGACGTTCATGGTGCAGGTCTGCCCGAAGATGTGGAACAGCGGCAGACAGCCGACGATCACGTCGTCGGACGTCAGCCGCTGCACCTCGGTGACGTTGACCTCGGTGTTGTGGCGCAGCCCGGCGTGGGTGAGCGCGGCGCCCTTGGGACGGCCGGTGGTGCCGGAGGTGTACAGCAGCACGGCCGTGTCGTCCGCGGCGGCGGACGTCACCTCGGACGCCGGATCGAGGCGCGCCAGTTCGGCGGTGAACGCGGCCGGTTCGACCGTCAGGTGCCGCACCCCGGCGGCGGCCGCGCCGGCGGCGCCCTCGCCGGGCGCCAGGTGCCACTCGAAGAGCAGGACCGCGCCGGAGTCCCGCAGGTGGTACTCGGTCTCGCGCTCCTTCAGCAGCGGGTTCATCGGCACCACGATGCCGCCGGCGCGCAGGACGGCGTAGTACAGGACGACGAACTCGGGCACGTTCGGGAGCATCAGCGCGACCCGGTCACCGGTGCGCAGGCCCTCGGTCCGCAGCAGCGTGGCGGCCTGGGCGCTCAGCCGGTCCAGCTCGGCGTAGGTGGTGACCGTCGTTGCGAGCCGCAGCGCCGGGCGTTCCGGCAGCCGCCGCGCCGTGTCCACCAGGAATTCCGCCAGATTGGCCATGATGCCTCCTCGCACGCATGCTCCCGCCACGCTCGCGGGTCCCCGCCGCGGGCGCTCACGGCATGGTCGCGTGCGCGGTCGGGGGCGTCCATGGTGGCGCCTACAGTTCACCCGCGCCGAAGTTGTTCCCGGGGACAAACAGGGCGCCGTACGCTGCGGCTATGAGTCTGTCGAACGTGGGCGCGGCGTTGCGTGGGCGCCTTCCGGAGCTGGGCGAGCGGATGGCCGAACGCATCCGTGCGGAGGTCGAGTCGTACGCGGACGACTCGCTCATCCCCGTCGCGTCGCTCAAGGAGTCCTGCGAGGGCAACGCCGATCTGCTCCTCGGACGATTCGCCTACGGCGCCGAACCCGACGTGGGTGCCGCGCAGCACACCGGACGGCTGCGTGCCGAGCAGGGTGTGCCGCTGGCGGACACGCTGCACGCCTACCGGGTGGGTTTCGAGCTGCTCTGGTCGGAGATGGTCGAGGAGGCCCGCAGGCACCCGGACGTGACGGACGCCGAGCTGGTGGCCGGCTCCTCGGAGATCTGGGCCCTGTTCGGCCGGTACGCGGAGGCCGTGGCCGCCGCCTATCGCGAGGCCAGCGCCGAGCTGGCGCTGCAACGCGAGTCCCGCCGTTCGGCCCTGGCCGAGGCGCTGTTCACGGGCGCGCTCGCGGATCGTACGACGCCGTGGGAGGCGGCCCGGCAGCTCGGTCTGCCGGAGCGCGGGCCGTACGCGGTGGTGGCCGCGTCGGTGCCGGATCCCGGCCAGGAGCCGCTGCCCGGGATCGAGGCGGCGTTGCGCCGCTCCGGTGTGCCGTCGGTGTGGCGGCTGCTGCCGGACCAGCAGATCGGGCTGGTCTCGCTCGGGCACCGGGACGCGGAGTCGGTGAGCCTGCGGGTGCTGCGCCGCCGGCGCGCCAGGGTCGGCGTCAGCCCGCGGTTCGACTCACTGCGGGAGACCCCGCAGGCGCTGCGTTTCGCCCGGCTGGCCCTGGCGGGGCTGCCCGGCGAGGGCCCCGGGGTCACCCGGTTCGACGACAGCCCGCTGGCCATGCTGGTCGCGGCCGCGCCGGCGGAGGCGAGCCGGCTGGTGGAGGTCGCCCTGGGCCCGCTCCTCGAACTGCCGGAGGCGGAACGGGCACGGCTGCTGCAGACGCTCGGGCACTGGTTCGGCTCGGGCGGCGTGGCCACCGGGGCCGCGGAGCGGCTGTTCGTCCACCCCAACACCGTGCGTTACCGGCTGCGCCGCGTGGAGGAGTTGACGGGGCGGTCGCTGACCGACCCGATCACCGTCGCCGACCTGGGCGCCGCGCTGTACGCCCTGCGCCTGCTGCCTTCCTGAGCGTGGGTGACAGCGGTCCGCGACGGCGTGGCCGGGAGACCGGTCGAGCCGGCCGGGCATCCGCTGGATCCCCGGGGCCGCCGCCTGGACCCCGGGCCGCTGGGACGCGCCGGGCGCCCGAGCCGCCCGGCGCACGTGCTCCACCGCAAGGCCCTCTCGCCGAACTCCCGCCCGCCCCGCGACGACAGGGCCTAGCCGGGCTGTCCCGGCAGCCGGTACACCGAGACATGGGAACGGGACTCGGCGGTGAACTCGGCGCCCTCCCAGTCCGCGTGCCTGGATTCCAGCTCGAAGCCGGCCAGTCGGGCCATGAGGTCGAGCTCGGACGGCCAGATGTAGCGGTGCGGGCTGCGGTACACCCGGGCCTCCTCGGTACCGTCGAAGTGGACGTGGTGCGACACGACGCGCTGCTCGAGGACGTCGTAGGTGTCCAGCCCGATGTAACCGGGGTCGGCGCGCCACACGGTGGCCTCCTTGCCCGGGGGTAGCGTGCGCAGCTCGGGCACCCACAGCTCGATCACGAACCGGCCGCCCGGCGTGAGATGGCGGGCGGCGTTGCGGAAGCACTCGACCTGCTCGGCCTGAGTGAGCAGATTGGAGATCGTGTTGTAGACGAGGTAGACGAGGCTGTACGTCCCTGGGGCGAGCGTCGTCGCCATGTCGCCCATGACCACGGCGATCGTGGCTTCGTCGGCCTTGGTCCGGAGCTGCTCGACCATGGGACCGGACAGCTCGATGCCGGTGACGTGGACTCCGCGCTCGGCCAGCGGGACGCCGACGCGACCGGTCCCGATCGCGAACTCCAGCGCCGCTCCGCCGTCCGCCAGCTCGGCGAGGCGCTCCACCGTCGGCATCAGAACCTCCGGCGCGAACATGCCGCAGCCGGGCGTGTCGTAGCGCTGGGCGACGGCGGTGTCCCAGATCTTCTCCTGCTCCATCGCATCAACGCTGGCCGCCTGTGGAGGAGTTGTCCAGCGAATTACCCCCGCGTGCAGCGGACTCCCCCGTGCCATCGACACCTCCGCAGCACGGCAACCGACGCCACCGGCAACGGCAGGACGGCGACACCGGCGGGCGGGCCGCGGGCCGTGTCGGCGGAGCCGTGGCCCTCGACGGCGTGGACGGCCGTGTCACCGGGCGGCGGGCACGGTCGCCTGCGAGGCCGGGGGAACTCCGCCGCCGTCCTGCACCGTTGACGCACCTGCGCGCGGCCCGCCCCGCGGGCGGTGCGCCACGTCCACCGACGGCGCGGCCACGAGTGACACCTCGCCGCCGCCCTCAGGAGTCCGGATCCGAGCGCGCGCCCCCGCTCCGCAGGTGATCGGCCCGTTCGACACACCACACGGCGAGAACGGGAGCCCGACCGGCTACCCGCTCGGGGGCGTCGGCCGGTACCGCCGGCGCTTCCACCCGCCGCCGGGCTCCGGCGGCCCCGGCGCGTCGCGCTGCGCTTCGTCGGCGCTTCTCGGTGCCGGGTCCACGGGAGGGGCGGTACCCCGGAACCCGGCGTACGTGACCGGTCGGTCCCGCTAGAGGTCGCCGCCGCCCACCAACAGACCCAGGACCTCGCCGAGTTGGCGACGGGTCTCGGGATCGGTGATGACGCCGTCCGCGCCGAGCGTGTCCCGCCCCACCGGAATCCGCACGCAGGCCGGCTCCACGACGTGTGCGCCCGTGTATCCCAGAACCGTCCGCAGCGTGGTCTCCGCGCCCTGACCGCGACCAGGGGCGGCCGCGTTGACCCATGCCGCCGGCTTGTCGCAGATCTCCGTGCCGCCGACCGTCCAGTCCAGCAGGTTCTTGAACGAGCCCGGCAGCGTGCCCGCGTACTCGGGGGTGCAGATCAGGATCCCGTCGGCACGGTCCAGCGCCGCCCGCAGCCCGGCGACCGGATCCGGCAGCGGGTCGGTGTCGTCGTCGGGGTTGAAATGCGGAAGCCGGGCCAGATCCTCGTACAGGACGGTGCCCACACCCACGGTCGGCGCCACGGCCTGCGCGGTGCGCAGCACGGCCTCGTTCGTGGAGCCTTTGCGCAGGCTCCCGGAGAGCAACAGGATCATCGGCGTGGACGTCATCGTCTCAACCTATTCGACACCGGTCACGGACCAAAAGGAAACCGGCCTGGCGGTTTGGTAAAGAGCGTCAGCTCAAGACTGTGGCGAGGCCAACGACGCTACCGGCCCGAGCCGTTGGACCCGGACAGGGCCGCCGCCTTCTGCCGTACCTCCGCGATCACCCTGACTCCCCTGTCCGGCGCGGTGTCGAGGCGGACGAGGACTGCCGGAGCGGCGATCGCGGGGAGGAGATGGGTGAAGAGCGCCGACATACGGTGGTCGAGGTCGGCCCAGTTGGCCACCGCCTGCGAGACGAACTGCACGCCGATCCACGCGCCGAGGAAGACCTCCGCGGTCTCCTCGGGCACCACGTGCGGGAGCACCTCGCCGCGCTCCTTGGCCTCCGTCAGGACGGCCCCGGTCAGCTCGGCCCAGGCCGGCCACGCGCTGCCGAAGACGTCGCGACCCTGCAGGTCCGCCGAGAGCCGGACCCCCGCGAGCAGCATCGGCTCCCGGGGCAGCCGCTCGGCCAGGGTCATGCCCGCGTCCACCCACTCCTGCAGCTTCAGCTCCCGGGGGACGTGGTACTCACCGGTTATCTGCTCGCGCAGGACGCCTTGGGCGAGGGCGGCCTTGGAGTCGAAGTGGAAGTACAGGGCGCCCTTGGTGACGCCGGCCCTGTTGAGGATCTCGGCGATGGTGGCGGCGGCGTAACCGCGCTCGGCGAAGACCGCCGCGGCGGCTTCCAGAACAGCACGTCGGGTCCGGACAGCTCGCTCCTGCTGAGCCATGGACCCTCCTCAAGCTCAAAATTAAACCAAACAGCTCGTACCTTACCGCAGCGCCTGTCAACGCAAAGGTGCTCTGGGGCAGTTGCGGCGCACCTCGATTTTGAACGTGTTCAAAAGTGGGGCTACGCTGTCCCCACCGAACCGAGGGGGCTCGATGAAGGTGGTTCTGCCCGGAGGAACCGGACAGATCGGCACGATCCTCGATCGTGCGCTGACGGCAGCCGGTCATGAGGTGACGGCGCTGACGCGGCATCCGGTGCAGGCACGGCAGGTCGCCTGGGACGGGGCGACGCTCGGCCGCTGGGCCGAGGTCGTGGACGGCAGCGATGTCGTGATCAATCTGGCCGGGCGCAGCGTCTCCTGCCGCTACACCGCCGGGAACCTGCGGGCCATGATGGACTCGCGCGTGGATTCGGCGCGGGTGGTCGGGGAGGCGATCGCCGGCGCCGCGCGGCCCCCGCGGGTGTGGCTGCAGATGAGTACGGCGACGATCTACGCCCATCGCTTCGACGCCGCCAACGACGAGGCGACGGGGGTGACCGGTGGCTCGGAGGCCGGGGTTCCCGCCTACTGGACCTACAGCGTCGACATCGCGAGGAACTGGGAGCGCGCGCAGAGAGAGGCACCGACGCCGGCGACGCGGAAGGTGGCGCTGCGCTCGGCGATGGTGATGAGCCCGGACCGGGGCGGGGTCTTCGACGTCCTGTCGGGGCTGGCCAGGCTGGGGCTGGGTGGACCGGTGGCCGGCGGTGCGCAGTACGTCTCCTGGATCCACGACGAGGACTTCGTACGCGCGGTGGAGTTCCTGATCGACCGCGACGACATGGACGGACCGGTGAACCTCGCGTCCCCCGACCCGCTCCCGCAGCGGGACTTCATGCGGGCGCTGCGCGCGGCGTGGGGCGTCCCGGTGGGACTGCCCGCGACGCGGTGGATGGCCGAGCTGGGGGCGTTCGCGCTGCGCACGGACACGGAGTTGCTGCTCAAGAGCCGCCGGGTGGTCCCCGGCCGGCTGACGGAGGCGGGGTTCGGCTTCGGGTACCGGGAGTGGGAGTCGGCGGCCTCGGACCTCGTACGGCGGGTCAGGTCGTCCCGGACAGCCCGGTTTACTTGAACTCGCAAGCAAGGGCGGCCGTCTACCAGCGGGAGATCCTCGAGGGCCTGTACCGGCTGCCACGGCGACACCGGCCGACGGATCGTCGGCGAGAGCGAGCCCGCCGGGGGACGACGTGCGCTCCGCCTGCGTCGACCGGGAGGCGACCGCCGCCCCGGCTCGGCTCGCCGCGGCATCGGGATGGTGCACCCGCGCACCGCCCTGGTCGTCTCCGCGGGGGCGGCGCCTTCGGGTGGCTGCTCCCGCTGTTCCGCGTCGGCCTCGGCGGCCGGCTCGGCTCCGGAGAGCAGTACGGGCCGTTCACCTCACGCACCACTTCGCGGCGCCCCGCTTCGCCCTCGGCACCGACGAACTCTCCGGGCCCGTGAACCTCACAGTCCCCCGAACCGCTCACGCACCGCGAGGTGACCCGGGAACCGAGCCGCGCCCTGCACCGTCCGGCGTTCGCCGCCGTCCCGCGGCGAGTTCGCGGCGAGCATCACGTGCAGCGCGCGCGCCGTACCGGCCGCCCCGCACCAGGCGGGCTTCGCCTCCGCTCACCCGACGATCGAAGCAGCGCTCGATTCGGTACGCCGACCGGCCGGTTGAGAAGAGCGCTCGGCCGCAGCGGGGGACGCGGGGAACAGGTCCGGATTTCGTCCGTGGCGCGAGTGCGCCGGCGCCCGGCGCGCGGGACCATGGTCGTCCGGACGGGGCGCCGGACGACGGAGCTCGACGGAAGACGGGTGACGAGGAGAACGCCGTGTGCCGACTGTTCGGGCTGATCAGCTCCCCGCTCCGCACGCACGCCACGTTCTGGCTGCTGGACGCCCCCGACAGCCTCAGTGCGCAGAGCCACCGCGAACCCGACGGCACCGGGCTCGGGTACTTCGACGCGGCCGGCACGCCGGAGGTGCACAAGGCACCGATCGCGGCCTACGAGGACCGCCTCTTCGCCCGAGAGGCCCGGGACGTCGAGTCGGCCACCTTCCTCGCGCACATCCGGTACGCCTCGACCGGTGGGCTGGACGTGCGCAACACACACCCGTTCGAGCAGGAGGGGAGGCTGTTCGCGCACAACGGCGTGATCGAGGGGCTGGACAGGCTCGACGGCCACCTGGGCGAGGACCGTTCGCTGGTGCACGGCGACACGGACTCCGAGCGCTTCTTCGCTCTGGTCACGCGGGAGACCGCGGCGCACGGCGGAGACGTGAGCGCCGGCCTGGTGTCCGCGGCGCGCTGGGTCGCCGCGAATCTGCCCCTGTACGCCCTCAACGTCGTCCTAGTCACCGCCCAGGAGCTGTGGGCCCTGCGCTATCCCGGTACCCACGAGCTGTACGTCCTGCGGCGCCCGGCAGGCGGCCGTCACGGTTCGCGGCACCTCGACCACACCGGCCGGTACGGTCACCTGAGGGTGCGCTCGGCGCATCTGGGCGATCGTCCGTCCGTCGTCGTGGCCAGCGAGCGCATGGACGAGAGCCCGCACTGGCAGCTCATGGCGCCCGGCGAGCTGCTCCACGTCGGCCCCGACCTGCGGGTGACCTCCCGTGTCGCCCTGCCCGATCCGCCGGCCCACCCGCTGACCCTGGCCGACCTGCGCCCCGAAGCGGCGGCCTCCCAGCGGCCCGAGTAGCCGGGCGCGCGCCCTTGCCCGCACCGGGTGGGGAGGGAACGTTCCCCACGCCCTGCGGCGGTACGGTGCCGTCGAGGCGTAGTCGTGGTCGTCAATGGGCTGAGCTCCGCCGCGCGGACCCCGAGCCGTGCGCAGGTCGTCGCGGCGGTAGGCCGCCTGTTCGGCCCTGAGTCGGTGACGAGCGCCGCGGAACGCAGGTACATCAAGAGGGAACCGAGGTGACGCCGGGCGCCCCAGTGATCCGGCTCACGAGCTCGAGACTTGCGCAACCCTTAAACTCTCGGCCGTGGAGAGTACCGAAGCGACGGGTTGGGAGACCGCTGTGCTCGACGGCGGGCCGGCGGACGGACTGCGAATGAAGGTCTCCGACCGGCCACGCGTGATACAGGTCACGTACCCCTGCCAGGTCGAGGCCGCACCGCCCGGCGGCGTACGCGCGGAGGTGGTGTATCTGTACCGACGCGACTACGCCGTCACGACCGAGCCCCTGCGGTACGGCTACGACATCGCCAGCCCCTGACCGGCGTACCGCTGGTTACTCGGCCGTCCTGGTCCTGCGCAACCGTACAACTGGCGAGTGCCCCTCGCCGCCGGTCAGGCGTCCGAGTCGGGCTTGCCCCGCGCCGCCGCGTACGCCTGGGACGGTGTCATCGCGACACCGTTGAGGTTGACCGTCTTGTAGGGGCTGACCTTGGCACAGGTCTTCGCCTGGTCGGCGGTGGAGGCGTGGGCTCCGCCGACGGCGGCCTGGGTGTCGACGGGCGCCGGTGCGGAGCTGCCGCCCGGGTAGCTGGTGCCGCCGGGCCAGTCGCTGCCGATCACCAGGGTCAGGCCGGTGCCGGTGCCCTGCTTGAGGTGCGAGGTGGGCAGTCCGAGCGCCTTGGCGACCGTCTTGGCCTCCGCCTGCTGGTCCGAGCCGTAGGTGAGGGTGCTCGTCGTCGCCGGGCTCGGCGCGTTGGCCGTGGTGGTGGCGGAGCTGAAGCCCTGGTCGGTCAGGGTCGTGGCGATGGCCGAGGCACGGCCGGCGACCGTGGTGCCGTTCTCGACGGTGACGGCGATCTGCGACGCGGGGACGGCCGAAGCGGTCGCCTTGGCGGTGGCCGAGACCGCCGCGGACTTCTTGCCTGAGCCGGTGGTCAGCGACTGGTCGTTGGCGATGGTGGCGAACAGCGACTTGGCGCCCTGGCCCACGACCACCCGCTCCTTGTTGTTCGGGTCGGGGGCCGTCTGCATCGTCGTGAACGTCATCCGCTTGGTCGGCACCTTGTTCACGTCCGACGCCAGCGAGATCAGCTTATTCACACTGCCCAGGCCGTCGTCCACGGTCAGCGCCTTGGTGGCGGCGTCCGCGAGGCCGTAGACCGCCGTGGGGTCGGTGAGCGTGCCCGCGCTCTTGAACTTGCGGATCATCGCGCTGAGGAAGATGTGCTGCGAGATCGTACGGCCGAGGTCGCTGCCGTCGCCGAAACCGTGCCGGGAGCGGACGAACTCCAGAGCCGCGTCGCCCTTGAGGGTGTGGGTGCCCTTGGACAGCTTCAGGTGTGAGTAGGTGTCGTACACGTCGTCGCTGACACAGACGGATACACCGCCGATCGCGTCCGACATCTTCACGACGCCGGAGAAGTCGAGCTTGACGAAGTGGTCGATCGGGATGCCGGTGAGCTCGTGCACGGTGGCCACCTGGCAGGTGGGGCCGTACTGCAGGGCGCTGTTGATCTGGCCGTAGTAGCCGGACGTGGACTGGCCCGTCTCACTGTCCTTGCAGGCCGGGACCTGGGTCATGGTGTCGCGCGGGATGCTCATCACCGTCGCGTTGGAGCGGTCGGCGGATATGTGCACCACCATCTCCACGTCCGCGTTGCTGCCGGTCTGCACCCCGGTCTTCGAGCAGCCGCCGCCGAGCTTGCAGTCGGCCTGGCTGGTGCGGCCGTCCGAGCCCATGACCAGGATGTTGATCGGGGTGCGGCCGAACGCGTCGGCCTTCTCGGTGCCGCCCTTGCCGTCGAGCGCGACGCTGTGGATGTTGCCGTTCAGGTGCTCGTAGAACCACCAGCCCGCACCGGCCGTGACCACGATGACGACCGACAGGCCCACGCCGAGGATCTTCAGGAGCTTCCTGCCCCGGCCCACCGGACGGGCCCGGCGCCCCCTCCTGCCGCCACGCGAGCGGGCCGCCGCCCGGGCCGCCGCCCGCCCGCCCGGCGGCCGCGCCCCGTCGGGCTCGGCCGACCGCTGTCCGGGCACCCGCGCGCTACGGCTGCGCGTGGCCTGGCCGGCGGGCCCGTCCCACGGGTCGCTCATCTCCCACTCCCACGAACGGTCGGGCCCGACGGGCCGGGCCGCGGGGTGTACGGCACGGCCCGCGCGGCGATGTACGGGCGGGCGAAGCGCGCCGCTCCACCCTTGCTTGCGTAGTTGCGCAATCTAACAAATCTGTGGCCCGAACAGCACAGATACACACAGGATTCACAGGTGAGGCATCTCATGGAACCGCCGTGCGGACCGAGGCCGTACGGGAGCCGGAGTCTACGCGCCTTATATAAGAGCGCCATATGGAAATGACCGGGAGCCGCTCTCAGACACCGGTCCGCCGCCGGCGCTGAGCGGGGACGGAGCCATGCTGCGAGCGTGCGGTCAGCTGACCCACCATCACCCGCACCAGCGTCACGACGTCGGGATCGTCGATGAAGTACACCTGGCGTCGACCCTCGCGACGGGAGCGGACCAGACCGGCGAGCTTCAGCTTCGCCAGGTGCTGACTGACCGCCGGAAGCGCGCCGCCCACCCGGCCGGCGAGGTGCGTGACATCGCTCTCGCCCTGCGACAGGGCCCACATCAGGTGCAACCGGGCGGAGGAGGCGAGCAGACCGAACGCCGCGGCGGCCTCGGCCAGCACCTCGGCGGGCGGATCCCCGAAGCCGGCGGTGCGCTCCGTCACAGTTCCCTTCCCTCCCCGCCCCGTCACAGCAGACGCACATGCGCCCACCCAGTGTAGGCGTCCGGCTCCGGCGGCCGGGCGCCTTCCGGAGCAGCCGGTGCCGCCGTCGCCGGGACCGGCGCGGGCTTGCGCGGCGGCCGGGGAGGTCCGTCCTCGTACGGGAGGCTCAGTCCTCGTAGAAGTTGTTGATCTCGACGTCCGGCTCGTCGTCGTCGAACGCCTCGTTGAGCAGCGCGCCGCCGATGAGGCCGGCCGCACCGGCACCGATGAGCGCACCCGCGCCGAAGCGACGCCCGCCGCCCTGCTGGTGGTGGTCGTGGTCCACGTACGGCTGGCCGTACCCCTGCTGGGGGTAGCCCTGCTGCGGATAACCCTGCTGCGGATAGCCCTGCGGCACGGGCTGCGGATAGCCCTGCTGGGGCGGGGTGTAGAAGGGCGGTGCCGTGGTCTGCACCCGCTGCGCACACGCGCCGCAGGTCTGGACGGGCCGGGGCACGCCCCACTGCGGGGACCAGGTCACGGTCGCTGTGCCCGGGCCGTGGTTGGGGTCGAAGAAGCAGGTCACGGTGGAACTCCCGGTAGGTTGCGGGGATGTGGTGAATGCCGGGGCCGGCGGGGCGGCGACCGGCGGCTCGAGCGGGACGGGTGGCACCTGCGCGTCCGGATGCGTCCGCGGTGCGGTGAGCGGGGTCGCGGCCGGGTCCGGCGTCCGGCCCCCAGAGGTCTCCTTCAGCACGGAGACGCCGTAGTCGGCGGCGATGCCGGCGAGTCCCGAGGCATAACCCTGGCCGACCGCACGGAACTTCCAGTCGGCCCCGTGCCGGTACAGCTCGCCGAAGACCAGCGCAGTCTCGGCCGACAGACTGCCGCCCGCGAGGTCGTAGCGAGCCAGTTCGGTGCCGTCGTCCTGGTCGAGCACGCGGATGTGCGCCCGCTGCACCTGGCCGAAGGTCTGTCCACGGCTCGCGCCCCCGTCGAGGGACACCGTGAAGACGATCTTCTCCGCCCGGTCCGGGACTCTGGTCAGGTCGATCCGGATCCGCTGGGCGTCGCCGTCGACCGGACCGCCGCCGCAGTGGCTGACCGATCCCTCGGGGCTGCTCAGGTTGTCGAAGAAGACGAAGTGCTCCTCGGACAGCACCTTGCCCGACAGGTCGCACACCAACGCGCCGGCGTCCAGGTCGTCTCCGCCGTTCGCCTGCCAGCCCAGCCCGACCGTCACAGCAGTCAGACCGGGGGCCTGCTTGCTCAGCGACACATTGCCGCCCTTGGTCAGGGACACACTCATCCACGTCCTCCGCAGCCGCTCACACTTTCCGCGTCCATCTTGATCAACGTCTCCGGATCCCTCTTGGTTCCCCGGTTGCGCAATGTCCTCATCATGTAGCAGAACCTCGACGGGTCGCCTCCAGAGGCCAACGCCCCTTGCCAGGCCGTCTCTACCGCCCCCTAGGCTTGCGCAAACAGGCAAACCACATGTTCGGGGCCGACGCACGCGGATCCCGACCCGACTGGAGGACAACACCGTGGGCATCATCGGCTGGATCATCCTCGGCCTGCTCGCCGGAGCCATCGCCAAGGTGCTGCTGCCCGGCCGCGACCCGGGCGGCCTGATCGGCACCACCCTCATCGGCATCGCGGGCGCCTTCGTCGGCGGCTGGCTCTCCGCCCGCTTCCTCGACCGCCCGGTGGAGAAGCACTTCTTCGACCTCTACACGTGGGGCGCGGCGATCGCCGGCTCCCTGGTGCTGCTCATCGGCTACCGCGTCCTGTTCGGCAACTCCCGCGACTGACCCCGCTCCACCGCCCCTCGGGGCATGCGATCCAGAAGTGGACGGCCCGGACTCGGACGGCCCTGCCGACAGGCCGCTCACGGGTCCCCCGGGCCTTGGTGTGCTGGAGTCCGACCTGATGTTCCGGGCGACCGGGCCGGCCTTTCCGGCGCTGCGGTGGTCCGGTTCCAGCAGTGCGGGCAGGTCGTACCTTGCCGGGAAGTCCGGGTCCCCATCGCCCTGTTCGCCCTACGGGCGTGCGGCTGCCGGCGGGGGGGCGGGCGCCGGAGCGTGCCGTCGGCCGTGGGCTCCCCCGGACCGCCGGCGCCGTCGTGCCACGGGTTCCGGCGCCCGCCCCTCGTCGGTCGACGGCTCGCGCGGGCGGGCCGTCGAGCCTTACGGCAGTTTCACGAACGGTGCGAGGAAGGCCCGGGCGCCGGGGGTGTCGAGACGGTAGGCGACGTTCGTCGCGTAGCAGGGCGTGTCGCCGGTGATGGTGGTGGCGGCGAGGACGTTCCTGCCGTCGAGGACCGCGAAGTCGGGACCGCCGGAGTCGCCGTAGCAGGCGCCGCCGTTGCCCTGGGGAGCCGTCATGCCGAGGCGCACCCAGGCCTTGTTGAGCGCGTTGAAGGTCACGGGTGCCTTCATGCGCACCCCTCCGCCCGGGTGGGTCTGGCCGCCGGGGCCGTTGGCGGCCTCCTGGGTGCCGTACCCGGCGACGAACCAGTCGGTGGAGTTCAGGCCCTGCGGAGCGAGTGCGTCCAGTTCGTTCTCGGTCGGCAGGGTGGCCGGAGTGAAGGACCAGCGGGCGGCGACCTTCGCGGCGGGCAGTTCGACGACCGCGATGTCGTGCGGGTCGGCGGCGGGGCCCGGATAGTCGGGGTGGGTGTGCGCGGTGCCTTCGACGGCGACGGCGTTCGCCTCGGCGGCCGGGTCGCCCGGGAACTTCCGCGCGGCGGCGTCGAGTCCGGCCTGGACGTCCTGGTCGAGCGACACGTAGAACCGGACGCCGGCCGGCCAGTCGCTGGTGCAGTGCGCCGCGGTCAGGAAGGTGTCCGCGTCGATCATCGTGCCCGAACACACCCAGTCGACGCGGTCCGGGGTCGCCGGGTCGCCATCGTCGTCCCAGGTGGCCACGAGCGCCCCGACCTCGGTGCGTTCGGGTGCGGGCGTGGCGTTGTAGGAGTTGATCGCGGAGGAGGGCAGCGCGGCGGCGAGCACGGTGGCGCACGCCGCGGCGGTGACGGAGGTGACGCGCAGAGCGGTCAAGAAGAACCCCTTCACTGGGTTGTGGGACAGGTGTTCTCCTGTGGGAGGTAGGAGCATTCAAGGGGACCGGGACGTCCGGGACAAGGCCTGCCGCGTCGCGGGGTCGGCCGGCAGGAACGCCTCCAGTCTCAGCTCGGCGAGGTGACGTCGACGGCGGTGGCGAAGGTCGTCACGGTCGTCATCAGCCGCAGCTCGCCGTAGGCGGTGCGCAGGGTCAGCGGGACCGCGAAGCCGAGATGCCCGGCGGACGGCTCGAACTCCGGGAGACAGGCGATGAGTTCCTCCCGCAGCTCGGGCAGGTGGCCGAGGCGGGCGGCCAAAATGTGCCGGGCCCATTCGGCGAGATTGCCGATGCGCGGGGCCAGACCCCGTGGATGCGGTGCGAGACGGTAGACGTTCCTGCCGGGGCCGACGAGTCCCGGGTCCGCGCCCTCGGTGAGCGCCTCGAACGCCTGGTTCGCGGCGACGAGGTCCCCGAACCGGTCCACGACCGGCGCCGGACGACGGCTGGTTGCCGTACCCGCCGACCCGGCCGACTACGCCTCGGGCCTGCTGCGCGTTCGCTCGGCAGCGGTCGCCGCCGGGCGCCGCGCGCAGGACGTCACGCCGGCGCTGTTCGTCTCCGTGCGGGTCGACGAGGACGTCGAGCGCGGCCGGTACGGCCTGGACGCGTACGCGCGGGCCGTCCACGGAATGCCTCTGGCGGAGCCGGCGCGGATCCAGGCGGTCGTCACCGGCTCCGCCGAGCAGGTGGGCGAGCGACTCGCCCGGTTCGCGGCGGCCGGGGCCCGGCACGTCGTCGTGCGCCTCGGCGCCCTGGACCTGTCCTCTCAGCGCGACCAGCTCGAACGGGTCGCCGAGCTGATCCCCGCGCTGAAGGCGTCGGCGTCCGCCGCCGCGCCGGCCGTCGGGCGCGTGCAGCAGGAGACGGTGGACTGACCAGCGTGCTCTTGCATCCCTCCGAGAGACTGTGGGGCAACCACGCCGCTTTCATCCCTACGAGTGAACCCACGGATGGATGTCCGGACTCCTCCCCCTCTGCGGGGTGTGCTGAGCCGGCCGGCTCCGACGCCGTCAACTGGGCCCCGCCGTACCAGGACTGGGGGATCGGGACGTATGAGTGTCTTCGTTCTGTGCGCTTGGCTGCTGACCGCCGGACTCGGCGCGTACCTCGCCACGGTGTGGGTCCGGCACGCCGGGCTGCGGCAGCGCACGCCCGGTGTGACGCGCCTGCCGCTGTGGCTCGTGCTCGGCCATGTGGCCCTCAACGTGGCCGGACTGGGCGCCTGGACCGCCTATGTCGTGGGAGGCGTGCGAAGTTCGGCCTGGGCCGCGTGCGCGGTGGCGCTGATCGTGGCCGCGTTCGGCTTCATGATGCTGCTGCGCTGGCTGCCCAGCTCCGGACGCCACTCCCACGGAGGCGCCACGGCCGAGCGGCACTTCCCGGTCAGGGCCGTGGTCGCGCACGGTACGACCGCCGGCGCCACCGTGCTGCTGGTGCTCCTCGTCGTGCTGCACAAGGCATGAGCGGCCGTGCCGCGCAGCGGCCTGAGCGGGAGCCCGGTTCACCGCACGGCGGTCCGGCGGCGCACGGCCGCCAGCACCAGCCCGCCGACCGCCGTGGCGGCCACCGCACCCGCGGCCAGGATCGGCATGCCGTTGCCGCCCGTGGCGGCGAGGCTGCCACGGGTGCCGGCGGATCCGCCGGCACCCGACGCCTCCGACGTCGAGCCGGAGACGCCTGACGCGCCCGGGGTGCTCGTCGTGCCGGACGTGCCCGAGGTGCCTGCCGTGCCGGTCGTACCCGTGGCACCGTTCGTTCCTGTGGTGCCCGAGCCGCCGGTCGACCGGCCGTGCGGATCGTCGCCCTGACCGCCCGTACCGGCGCCGCCCTCGGAGCTCCCGCCGTCCGTGGTGCCGCCGGAGCTCGTGCCGGGGTCGCCGTCACGGGTCACGTCGACGTTCAGGTACGCGGTGTCGTCGGCCAAGTTCGTGTCGAACGCAGGATGGATGCCGTACACGGAACTGGCCGTGACCTCACCCCGGGTGTCCTGTGCCGTGCTGCCGATCCGCAGGACGAAGGTGTAGTCGAGGGACTGGCCGACCTCGATGGTGTGGTCGCCGGGCGCGCAGACGTAGGCGGAGTGGCCCGGCTCCGACGGGCCGGTCGGACCGTCGATTCCGAACGGCTCGCAGTCCTTGGGTACTTGGACGGCGGCGGTGCTCTGCGGGATCCGTACCATCAGGGCCGGCTGGTCGTCGCTCTCCTGGTTCTGGATCCAGCCGGGGCCGTCGTTGCGCAGCGTCGCGGTGACGGTCACCTCACTGCCGGGGGCGCCCTCGGTCAGGTCGCCCTGCGCCAGGAGGTCGGCCGTGCTGTCCGCGGTCAGGGTCAGCCGCCGGTAGCTGTCGTCGAAGCCCTCGCCGGGCGCGTCGCCGGTGGGGCTCGTGCCGTACTCGACGGACTCCATCAGCGCCTGGGGCAGCGCCTTGAACCGCACGGGCACGGTGAGGGAGGCGCCGGGCTGGACGACCGTGTCCAGCTCGCACAGCGCCTGCCTGATCCGGTCGCCGACGGTCGAGTAGGTGCACCCGTCGACGTGCGCCGGAAAGTCGAGGCCACGGGTCAGCCGGATCCGGAAGGCCACTCCGTCAGCGGCCGCCGTGCCCTTGTTGGTGACGGTGACGGACTGGTCGTACATCTCGCCCGGCTTGGGAGCGGCCGTCGGCAGGGTCGAGACCACCAGATCGGGGGTGGCTTCCTCGGCGTGCGCCATGGGCGCGACGAGCACGGGGAAGCCGAGGCCGATCGCGGTGGCGGCCACGCAGGTCGCCGCGGGACGAAGGGCTGAGCGCACGATGGGAATCTCCTCCGAGGTACAGCGCATGGGCCGGCCTGCCGGCCGGCTGATCATGTACTGGACATCCGGAGGGCCCCAGGGGTTGTGGATGCTCGCTCGCATGCAGCACCGCGGGGAACCGTCAATGTCCCCGGTGGGCCTGGTCCGGGCCGGAGTACGACCCCGGATGGCCGCGCGGCCTGGTGGGGCGGCGGTTTCCGTGGTGTGCTGGTAGTGGCGGGAAGGACCGAGAGCAGACGCGGGGAAGCGGCCGGGAGCCGTGCACCGCGCAATCCGGATCCGCGAGAAGTGGATGGCCCTTCCCGCCCTCCTGTCTCGCCCCCTCCCCCCGCCTTCTCCGCTCGCGCGCCTGTCGTCGTCCGCCCTCGTCCCTGGCCGCCGGGCCGCGCGGCGTCTTATGTGACGGGCGGCGAGCGGCTACCCGCCCGCGTGCCCTGGTTGGGCTGTGGCCGTGCCGGTGCGGTGTGTTCAGCCTCGTCCGCCGCTGAGGTTTCCCCAGCGGGGGCCGATCTGCTTCCATTCCTCGTCCCACTCAGCCATGCGCCGCCGGATCAGCCGGGTGCGGACCACCCATCCCGCGCCCCAGACCGCCGCACCGGCCGACGGGGCGACCAGGGCTCCGGTGAGAGCGGCCTGCAGGTCCGCCGCGGCGCCGGTGACGGGCGCGGAGACGACGCGGCCCGCGCGACTGGTCCAGACCGTCACCTGGGATCCGGCGGGAGCGCCCGGCTGGACCTTCGCCCGGTCGGTGTGCACGGCGCCGTGCGCGTCCGTCCAGCGCACCGTCGCCCAGACCCGCCCGTCGTCGTAGCCGCTGCCGGAGGCCGGGGTCGCCGCCGCGCCGTCGGTGAGCACGGCGGAGACGGCGTGCACCTGAGCCTGACGGGCGGAGAACGCCGAGCCGGCGGTCTGTGCCGCGGCGAGACCGGCGACGGCCCCGCCGAGGACGGCGAGCGCCCAGGTCACCAGCACGATCCAGGCCTCGACGACGTCGCTGTGCCGCCTGAGCGGATTGCGTCGCCAGCGCCACAGGCGTACGTGGGTGACCGTCGTGGGAGGTGTCCGGTTCATCGTCACCGCCTCCTCTCGCCCACCGGCGGCCTCGCCCCACCCACTCCACGTACCCTCGCCGGGCAGGATCGCCCCGTGCGGGCGGCGTGCGGGCTCGGGGCGGTATCCCGGACCCGGCCGTCGAGTGTCACCACACCATCGTGCACCTCAATCCGGCTGATGGCGGTCTGAGTGCGGTGGCGGAGCACGACCACTTGGCACCGGGCCCCGGGTCGACCGGCGGAACCGGGACGTCCGGCCCGGGGTGGAGGGCCGAAGGGCACTGTGCGGGCGCCTCTGGACGGAGGACAGTCGGATTCAGGAGCGGCACCGCTTCCCCCGCGGTGTCGCTCCGCTCCGGGCGCACGGCGGCGTGCCGCGCCTGAGCCGGCGAGGAGAGAGCCACGCGACCCGCGAAGAAGTCAGTCATGATCCGTAACGGCGAGCCGGCGCACCGCCGCATCGACCTGGACCCCGTCAAGGCACTGCGACTGCTGGGCAGCGTGTCGCTGGGCAGGATCGTCTTCACCCGCCAGGCGCTGCCCACCGTCCGCCCGGTCAACCACGTGCTGGACGGCGGCGACATCGTCATCCGCACCCACGAGGGCACGGCACTGACCACGCGAACGCGACAGGGCGGCGACACGGGCGTGGTGGTCGCCTATGAGGCCGACGCGATCGACCCGGACACCCACCTCGGCTGGAGTGTCGTGGTGACCGGCTACGCCCGGCTCGTCACGGACGCCACGGACCTGGCACGGGTGCGGACGCTGCTCGCGCCCTGCGAGCCGCAGGAGGGCATGGACCACGCCGTCCGCATCCGTCCGTCCCTGGTCACGGGTGTGCTGCTCACCGACACGCCCCCCGTGCCGACGAGGGGCCGCGGGCGCTGAACGACGGACCGCGCCCGCTCGCCGGAGTCGGCCGGGTACGAAGGCCTAGGACGGGGTGAGCGGCAGGTCGTCGGTGTAGGCGTTCACCGGCTGGGCGATGGGGCGGGTGTTCCGGACGTCGAGGGCCGCCCGGGCGGTTCTCGTCCCGAGGGCGCCCCGGGGGTGCCAGGTGCCGGTCACGGCGAGCCAGGTGTTCTCGGGTGGCGCCGCGGAGCCGTACACGCGGATCTTCACGGTCTGCGAGTCCGCCGCGCAGCACGTGAAGATGATGCGGGTCAGGTACCACCCGACGTGGTCCTCGGCCGGGGTGACGAAGCCCGTGAGCTGGACGATCCGGTCCTTGACGGCCCGGCTGGGGTCCTGCTGGACGCGCTCGGTGAACTCGGTGAGGGTCAGGGGCAGCGGTGAGGTCGAGGGCAGCGGAGCGAACCGCTTCTGCACCGCGACGGGCTTGGTGTTCGAGCGTGCCGCGGTGTACGCGCCCAGGGCGGGCGGAGCGTAGAAGAGCAGGCTGGTCGCCGGGAGGAACAGCAGCCAGGCGATGCGCGGGGCGCCGGAGTGGTCGTGACCGTGCTCGTGGTCGTCGTGGGCGGCGTGCCGCGGTTCGCCACGGACGGCCGCGGCGGCCAGGCCGAGCAGCAGCAGGACGACGCCGGAGACGATCAGCGGCGGTCGCAGACCGGCCTTGACGTAACGCAGGTACGTGTCGGTGAACAGGGCCGTGTGCAGCAGGCCGGTCCCGGTCAGGGTCAGGAGCAGGATCTGGACGGGGCGTCTCACAGCAGGGCGCCTCCGATCAGGACGCTCGCGGCGACCGCCACGACCGTGGTGGCCGTGCAGAACCGCCAGGCGAAGGCCCGCCCGAACGTGCCCGCCTGAAGGGCGATCAGCTTCAGGTCCACCATCGGGCCGACCACCATGAACGCGAGCCGCGCGGTCGGGGAGAACCCGGCGAGCGAGGCGGCGACGAACGCGTCGGCCTCCGAGCAGACCGCCAGCAGCACGGCGAGCCCGGCCAGGAAGAGCACCGAGAGCCAGGGTGAGCCGGAGAACGTGTCGAGGACGGGGCGTGGCACCGCGACGTTGAAGGTGGCGGCGGCCATGGCGCCGAGCACGAGGAAGCCGCCGGCGTGCAGGAAGTCGTGCTGGAAGCCGAGCCGGAACTCGTGCCGGCGGCTGCGGCCGTGCTGGTGGCCGGTGTGCCGGTGCCGCAGGGCCGGCCGCAGCCACTTCTCCTTGCCCAGCCAGAGCCACAGCCAGCCCATCGCGGACGCCGTGGCGAGGGAGGCCAGCAGCCGGGCGGCGACCATCGCGGGGTTGCCCGGGAAGGCGACGGCGGTGGCGGTCAGCACGACGGGGTTGATGGCCGGCGCCGAGAGCAGGAAGGCGAAGGCGGCGGCGGGGGTGACACCGCGCCGGATCAGGCTGTTGGCGACCGGGACGGAGGCGCACTCGCAGCCCGGCAGCACCGCGCCCGCGACCCCCGCGACCGGCACGGCGAGGGCGGCCCGCCTGGGCAGCACCCTGGTGAACAGCTCGGCCGGCACGAACGCGTTGATGGCGCCGGACAGGGCGGTGCCGAGGAGCAGGAAGGGGAGCGCCTGGACGGTGATGGCGAGGCACACCGTGCGCCAGGCCTGGACGGCCGGCCGGTCCAGCCACTGGGCGCCGCCGACGAGGGACACGGCTGCTGCGCCCGCCGCGATCGCGAGAGCGGCGCAGAGCGGCCACGGCCGGATACGGCGCACGGGCGGCGAACCGACGCGGGCGACCGCCACCCCCTCGGCCACACCAACCAGTTCATCCGTTTTTTCCATCATCACTCCGGATGTCGGTGTCTGGCCGACGATAGGCGAGGCCCCTGATCCGGCCGCGCGTACACGCCGCCGCATGACCGACCCGGGTGTGGCAATGCATCCCATTGGTGGCGTCGGTGGCTCTTCTCACAATTCGCCATGAAAAGCCTCGAACGTGACCGCCGCCACGTCGCTCGAAGCACGTTTTGTCTACGTTCGGGCCCATGCCGTCTCACCCCTCCCCCACCGCCGCACGCACGCGGGCCGGCGCTCTCCTGGCCTCCGTCGCGGCTCTCGTCTCCCTGGGCGCACTGCACCCGGCACCGGCCGCGGCAGCCTCCGCACCGGCCGCCTCCCCGCACGCCACGGCCGCCGTGCTCGATCTGGACGGAGCCGGCCGCACCCCTGTCGTGCAGGGGGAGGACAGCGCGTACGACACCGCCAGCATCGTCAAGGTCGACATCCTCGCGGCGCTGCTGCTCCAGGCGCAGGACGCCGGGCGGCAGCTGACCGCCGACGAGCGCGGCCACGCCGAGCCGATGATCGAACGCAGCGACAACACGGCGGCCGACGCGCTGTGGCGGCAGATCGGCCAGGCCTCCGGGCTGGCGGCGGCCAACAAGCGGCTCGGACTGACCTCGACGACGGGCGGTCCCGGCGTCAAGTGGGGGCTGACACGGACGACGGCGAGCGACCAGATACGGCTGCTGCGGGCCGTCTTCGACGGTGACGCGAGCGCGGCCTCCGGCTCCCCCGCGCTGACCGCCGGCTCCCGGTCCTACATCCGCTCCCTCATGGGCCAGGTCATCCCCGAGCAGACCTGGGGGGTCTCGGCGGCCGGCGGGGCGGACGCGCCGCGGGTGCTGAAGAACGGCTGGCTGCAGCGCAACACCTCGGGCCTGTGGGACGTCAACAGCGTCGGCCAGATCACCGTGAAGGGACATCGCTACCTGATCGCCGTCCTGTCGAACGGCAGCGCCTCGATGAGCGACGGGATCTCGCTGGTGGAACGGACCGCGCGCCAGGCCCTCGCGTGAGCCCGGCTCCTCGTCATCCGCCAGGCGGACGACGAGGGCGGACCGTGGTGGTGACGGTGAGCGCCGCCAGAGCGGCCAGACAGAGCCAGGGGCCGGTGACCGAGACGACCTGGAGGAGGGGCAGGTCCGCGTGCTGGGTGACGGCCAGGGAGCCGTAGGCCGTACCGAACGGGGACAGCCGCGTGATCAGGAACTCGGCGGCGGCGACACCGGCCGGGAAGACCAGGGTGGCCGGCGTGGCCGCAGCCGGTGCGCCAGCAGTCGGTCGGCGAGGGGGGGGCAGGGTCTGCAGGGCGGCCAGGACGAGGGCATTGGCGAGCACCACGGCGTTGAGCCGATCGCCGATTCCTGGGCCCGGAAGACGGCGGCCCCGAGATGGGCCGGCCAGATCCAGAGCGCGCCGGACCGGGCGCGGCTGAGCCGGGTGAAGCGCAGCAGCAGGACGGGGAAGATCCAGGCGGCGGCCGCGATGTCCCACCGGCCGCCGACCGCGAAGAGCATGGCGCCGGTGCCGAACACCAGCAGGGGCCAGGCGTGCCGATGGGCGCGGGGCGGCCGCGCGGGCGTCGGCACCGTCGGGTGGGGCGGTGCGGGTACGGCTGTGTTCGTCATGCTCGGGACGCTAGGGCGGTGCGTTCTCGACCTCGATCGTGAGGCACGCGTCGTCCCCGCGTACGGCGACCCGCACGCCGACCGGACTGGCGTGCTTGACCACGTTGGTCAGCGCCTGCCGGCCCCGGCACCGGAGCCCGCGACGCTCACCGAGCGCGAGATCCAGGTCCTCGTACTGGTCGCGCGGGGGCTGTCCAACGCACGGATCGCGACGGACCTCGGGCTCAGCGACGCGACCGTGAAGAGCCGCGTCAACCGGATCCTCACCCGGCTGGGGCTCGAAAACCGGGTCCAGGCCGCCCTGTTCGCCCACCGGGCCGGACTGGTCACGGATCCCGGCGGGGGTCCTGGGCCGGCGGTGGATTGACCCCTTCGCCGTTCCCCGTGACACGCCTGTGAGCAGGGCTGGTTCTCTGGACATCCCGACCGGGAGCCGGGCCGCTGGGCTGGGGTCACGATCGGTTGGCCGTACCGGCCGTACCGGCCGTTCCGGTGGCGGTTCCGACCGAGGGGTCCACCGCGGCGGCACGATCCCGCACGGCCGGGTGCGGGCCGTACCCCCGCACGGCCACCCCGACTCGCCGTTCCAGGCCGCACCGACACCGGGCCGACGCGCCGGCCGCGTGGAGCCGGCGGAGAAGGGAGCAGCCCACGGGTTGAGACCCGTGGGCTGCTCCGCCGGGCGCCGAGGTCGCGTGGGCCCGTTTGCGTAGTGGCCGGTCAGCCCACGGTCAGGGCGAACGGTCCGGCCAGGACCGAGTAGCCGTCGTTGGCGAGGTAGTACACGTCGTACGTACCCGCGCCGCTGAGTTTGCCGGTCGAGAAGGTCAGGGCGCCGCTGGCGTTCGGAGCGTAGGACCAGGCGAGCGAGGACTGCTTGCCGGGGGTGACGCCCGCCGGGTAGATGCCGATCCAGTTCTTGGAGTTCACCTGGGACGCCGACGGCACCGAGTAGCGGAGGGTGACGTTGCCGCCGTTCGCGACGGCGTTCAGATCGCCGGTGAGCGTCGGGACGGTGGCGGTGGACGGCGCGAACGCGGCGTTGAGCGGGGTCGCGTAGGTGTCGTTGGCGGTGAGGCCGGGCAGGCCGAGGGCGGCTTCGATGGTGCGGCCGATGCCGTAGTGGTCGTAGTGGAGCGGGCTGCTGGTGCCGGCCGGAACGGTGCCCTGGGAACCGACGAGCGTGGTGACGATGTGGTTGTAGGCCTCGCCCTGGCTCTCGTCCCAGGTCAGGATCAGCAGCGAGCGCTGCTGGGTCCAGGCGGGAGAGGCGAGGACCGGCGCCAGGGTCTGCTTCAGCCAGCCGTCCTGGGTCTTGAGGCTGGTGGCGTTGCCGTTGCCGGAGGCCTCTCCGTCGTAGTAGTCGTCGGCCGCGATCCAGGAGAAGTTCGGGGTGGTGGCCGCGGACTTCAGGTCGGTGGTCAGCTGCGTGGTGTCGAACAGGTGGGCCGCGCAGCGGGAGGCGTTGCCGCTGATGTCGGTGTAGTTGATGAAGGGAGCGTCGTCGGGCTCGTAGTAACTGTCGTTGTCGTTCTTGGTGTTGCAGGGGGTACCCATGCCCTGCTCGTAGGCCTTCCAGGTCTTGCCGGCCGTCTCCAGGGTGTCACCCAGGTTGCGCTCGGGCGAGTTGATGTCGGGGAAGTACGTGGCGCCCTTGGCGTACGTGTCACCGCCGGCGACGGCGAGGTAGTTCTCGTCGCTGGGGTGGTAGACGCCACGGAAGTCGGTGAGCGTGGCGCCCTGGCTCATGAGGCCGTGCATGTACGGAGTGTCCGCCGGGTCGTTCATGACCTCGGAGTAGTCCGTGTTCTCCATCATGACCGTGAACACGTGGTCGTAGCCGGGGACCTTGGAGACCGGCGGGGCGAGCGGGGCGGGTGCGCTGACGGGCGTGTCCAGGGTGAGGGAGAGGTTGTCGAGGTAGCCGGCCTCGCTGCTCGTCGACAGGAACTGCACCTCCACCTGGATGGAGCGGGTGCCGGCCGGGACCGCGCCGGTGGTGCTGCGCGAGAGGAACTTGGTGGCAAGGCCCCGGTCGCTCGCTGACACGGTGGGCAGCTTGGCGGTGGCGCCGATCGGGCGGCCGCCGCCGTCGTGGAAGTGCAGGCTCACCGCGACATAGCCGCCGTACGTGGTCCAGCCGCCGAGCCAGCCGGAGAGGTTGTAGTGCACTGCGCCGCCGTCGATGGCCGATGCGCCGGAGGAGACGTCTACGGTCTGGGTCATCGCGCCGTCGCCGAAGTTTCCGGGCCCGAAGAAGGCCTTGCCCGGGGTCCCGCCGTCGCTGGGCAGCCCGAAGGAGGCGACGGAGTGGCACATGACGTTCGGACCGCCGGCCTCGGTGGTCCAGCCGGGGACCGTGGTGGCGGCGGCCCAGTCGCCGGTGCAGTAACCGCCGCTCTCCGCATCGCCGTTGACGATCAGGTTGCCGCTGCTCCCGGCCGCCTGGGCGGGGGCGGGAGCGGAGACGATCAGTGCGCCGAGGAGGGCGAGGAGCCCGCCGAGGGATCTCCAGCGCAGTCGCATACGTGGTACCTCGTCCCGTTGGTGAGGATGCCGTGAAGGTGACGCCCGCACGGCCTGACTGTGCGCAACGAACGGGACATGAGTACTGTTCGTCGCTGTCGAGCGGAAGAACCACGGCCAAACTTGACCAGACAAGTTCGCGGCGGACGCGGCCTGGTCCACGGCACGGGCCGTGGCGGGCTTTTCGGCCGCCGCGGAAGGGGCACGCGGTCGGGGTACGACTTCCGAGCGGAGGGCGGTATCACCATGACCGAGTACGAATGGTCCCGCACGATGCCCGCACAGCCCGAGCAGGTCTTCGACCAGGCGGCCAACATGGGCCAGCTCGACGCGTGGCTCCCGGACGCCCTGCACGTGGATGCGGGGGACCCGCCCGCCGTCACGGTGCACGAGGAGCGCCTGGGCCAGGACATGCCCGCCCTGCTGCGGGCCGAGCCCGACCAGATGCGCCTGGAGTGGGGCACGCGGGAGCAGGGCAGCTACACCGGCTGGCTCCAGGTGTCCGGCATCGGCAGCGGGGCCAGCGAGGTGACCGTGCACCTGTCGTTCTTCGAGGCCGGACACGATCCCGGCGAGGAGGCGGTGTTCAACGCGCTGGACGGCAGTCTGCGCCGCCTGGAGCAGCAGGTCCGGATGCGCGTCGACAACGCGGCCGGTTGAGATGCCGGACCTGGTGATCTGGTATCCGCTGCGCCTGACCACGCCGGTCAAACAGCACGTCTTCGGCGGGCGCGCCCTCGCCGGCCGACTGGGCCGCACCGGTCTGCCGGAGGGCCGCATCGCCGAGACGTGGGAGGTCAGCGATGTCGACGGCGAGGGCGCGACGGTCGCCGAGGGCCCACTCGCCGGGCGCAGCCTGCGTGCGCTCATGGCGGAACACGCGGACGGCCTGCTGGGCGACCGCCGGCACGGACCTCGGTTCCCGCTGCTGACCAAGTTCATCGACGCCGCACGGCCCCTGCCGGTGCACCTGCACGCCGACGACGACACGGCCCGACGCGTCGAGGGCGAGCTTCACGGCAAGACCGAGGCCTGGCACGTCCTGGACGCCGTGGCCGGAGCCACCGCGCTGGTCGGCACCCGGCCCGGGGTCGACCGGCAGGTCCTGCGCCAGGCGCTGCTCGCGCAGGAATTCGACTCGGTCCTGCGCCGCCTTCCGGTACGCGCCGGGCAGACCGTCTACGTCCCCGGCGGGACCCTGCACAGCTTCGGGCCGGGGACGCTGGTGTACGAGATCGAGCAGACCTCCGACATCCAGCAGCACGCCATGCCCTGGCGGCTGGAGGACGGCGCGCCCCTGGACGAACGGGAGCGCGAGGCGAACATCGAACGGCTGCTGGAGGAGTGGCGGCCCGATCCCCGTCCGGAGTTCCAGCCGGGGCTGAGCCGCACACACGGCGACTCGGTGGTGTGCACGGTCCTGTGCGCGGGACCGTATTTCGCCCTGGAACGCTGGACCGCGGGCGCCGGCGCCCCCCTGACCCGCTCGTTCTCCACGGCGCAGATTCTCAGTAACGTCGGCGCCCCGGTCGCCGTCGCCGCGGGCGGCTGGACGGGCCGCCTGGACCGGGCCCGGACCCTGCTGCTGCCGGCTGCCCTCGGGGAGGTGCGGGTGGACGGGCCCGCCGATGTCCTGTTCGGTTACGTCCCCGACCTGGAGGCCGACGTCCGTGCACCCCTGACGGCCGCGGGGCACGGCGCCGCCGCGATCGCCGCGCTCGGAGAGGGCCTGGGGTGACGCACGGGCTCGGCCGGCGGTGAGCGCCTGCGGCGCAGGCTCCTCGGTCGCGAGGCGAGCAGTCGTGCGCCGCGGTTCGCCAGGTGGCGGACCGGATGCGGGTCCCGCTCGCCCGGTCCTGTGCGGCGGGGACGAGCGTCTCCCCGTGGACGGAAGGGCCGCGACCGGCTTCGGCGCGTCGGCCGACGGCTTGAGCGGCCTGGGCCGGCACGGTGGCGAACGGTCCTGGTGACGGGTGGTCCGGCGGCCGGACGGATCGAGGCCGTCCTGGTGGCCCACGTCGGCCCGAGTACCGGTGGTGGTCACGGCGAAAGGGCGGCCGGCAGCGCCGAACCGTATCGCAGGCGCCGACGGCGCGCCCCGGCCGCCCGTCAGTAGCCGGAGCCCAACGTCTGGGTCGTGTAGGCACACTCGGTGTAGATGTAGCCCGGGCGCAGCTTGGCCGTGTCGGAAGCCGGTGTCGCGGTGCTGCCGCCGTTCGGCTTGTGCACGAAGTAGGTGGTGCCCACGGGGAGGCTGATGGTGCGCTGCGGGTAGTGCCTGCCGCTGTCGGTGCACGGCTTGAAGCCGACCATCAGGGTGTCGGCGAGCGTGTACGCCTTGCAGTCGCCGCAGCCCTTGAGGGTGAAACTGCCGGTGACCGGTCCCGTGTACAGCACGGTGATGTCGTGCGGGCTGTCGTTCTTCACCGTGACGGAGATGCTGCCGCCGGAGGCGGTGGTGGGCAGCTGCTTGCCGGCCTTCGGGAGCGTCTGGGCGACCTCGGCGGCGATGGCGATCTTCTGGGCGCGGGCCCGGTTCCTGTCGTTCCTGCCGTCGGAGACGAACTGCTCCATGGTCTTCTGCGCGGCGTCGAAGTCGCCCTTCTTGTACTCGTCCACTCCGCAGGCGTACTCCCCCGCGTCGCCGCTCCTGCCGGCGCGCGCGGCGGCCTTGGCCAGCGTGCCGTCCGCGTCGCCCGTGGACTTCGACAGTCCGCCGATCCGCGTGTCCAGGTCGCGCAACCGCTCCACGGCCGTGCAGGGGTCGTGTCCGCCGACGGCGTTCTCCGCCCGCTGCACGGCGGCGTCGACGGCCGGGGAGACCTTCGTCGCCGCCGCGGACCGCGGGAAGGTGTTCAGCAGGTCACCGAAGCGCGCGTCCCAGTCCGTCCCGCCGCCCGTGAGGTGCTGGGCCCCGCACTCGTAGAGCGAGGTCGCGAGCCGGTCGTCGGGCCAGCGGGCCAGCGCTCCGAGCTGCCCCTTGGGCATGGTGTCGGGCACGGTGCGCAGATACTTCAGCGGTTCGACGGCGCCGCAGTAGTCCTGATGGCCGTACGCCGCTCCGACGGTCGTGTAGTAGGTCCGCAGGCTGTCGGGGACCCGCCGCGCCGCGCGGGAGGCGGAGTGGTGCCGGGCGAGGTCGCGGTAGACCTCCAGGGCCGCCCGGTAGTCCGACTCGGCCGCGGTGAAGGACCGGCTGCCGCTCGCCGCCACCAGGTGGTCGGCCTTGTCCAGGCGGTCGAGCAGTGCCTGTTCCACGGCCTCGTCGTGGGCGTCCTGGTACCAGAGCGCGCCGCCCGTCGGCACGGCCAGCAGCAGCACGCCCAGCAGCAGGGCGAGGGGTGCTCTGGCCGGCCAGGACAGGCGGGTGCGCAGCCCGACGACGCCGCCGTGGAGGGCGGCCGCCAGCAGGAGGGCGGCGTAGCCGACGAGCGCGGCTCCCGGGACACCGGCGGCGTCCGCGGGCAGCGCCACGAGCAGCAGCACCGCGGTCGCCACCCAGCATGCCGCCATGAGCACCCAGCGCCGCAGCAAGGCGTACCCCAGGCCGAGACCGCTCAGGTTGAGCAGGGCGACCGCGGCGGCGCGCCAAGCGTCCGGCGGCGCGGGCGGCGGGCTCGTCGGCATGGGTGGCACCGGCGGCATCCCGAAAACCTGGCTCGGACCGTACGGACCTCCGGACATGACCGCTCCCCCCGTCAGCAGCGCCCCCATGGCTGCGGACCCGCAGTGTACGGGGTGGAAGGCCGACCTGACAGAGGCTCGAACTCGGCTCCGCCTGTGGCGACTTGAACAGGCCACTGCACAACGCGGCCCAGGGCACCGCTTCCGTGCCGGGCGACGGCGGCGCACGCCTGTGCCGTCCTCGCGTCACGGCGCCCCTGCGGGGACACGGGCCGGTGCGGACATCCCCACGCGGACGTCACCCTCGGCAGCCTGTTCGTGGTCGGACTCACCCCGCCGACCGTGTCCTCGCCGTGCGCGGCGTGTGTCTGCCGGGCGAGTCGGAGGCGCGGATCGGCGGTGACTCGTACGAGGCGCTGCGCACGCCCTACGGCAGGTGGATCGTGTTCGGCGGCGTACGGGGCCAGGCCCTGTCGTCGTCGAACTCCCGTCGCCCGAACGGAGGGCGGGCCTCGCGGCGTCAGGTGCGTGCTCTCGGCGTGCCGGGCCCCGGCCCTCCTGCTCTTCCGTGAACTGGCGTACCGCGAGCCGCCGTTGTCGGCGTCGGCGGCGCAACTGGACGAGTGTGCGCGGCGGCACGTCACGGCGCTGGACGGCGCACCGGATGCGCACGGGCCCACGGTCCCCGCCCCTGCGCCCTGTTCAGGGAGCCGTTCGCGACGGCGCTGCCGGTGCGGTTCCCGCCCGGCGGGTCCGCGGCCCGGATCGTGCACTGCGGCCACCACGAGCCGTATGCCGTGGACGCGGGCGAGGTGCCGTCGTTCGAGCCCGATCAGCCCGGCGCACCGCTCGGCCTGGGCGACCTGCCGGCTGCGGGCGGCGATTGCGATCGACGAGGAGCCAACCGGCGGAGTATGAGGACCAGTTCGTGACCTTGTGACGGCGCCTGATCCGGCTGCTCGGCCGCCTCGGCGTCGACGGCGCCACGTCACCGGACACGACCGGTACGCTCCCACCGGCCACCGCCGCTCAGCCAGGCGGGTTCCCGCGTTGCGTGCGAAGGCTCGTCCCGGACGCGGGGAGGCGTCTTTCATCCGGGATGCGGGCACCTCGCCCCCGAGCGGGAGCGGTCGAACTCCCGTGTCCCGGCACCGCCCTCCCGGCGGGCGGCGCCTCGGCGGAGCGGGACGGGACACCGGCCCACCAGGGCTACGGCGCGACCGCCGGGGTCAGTGCTTCACCCCGTTCGCGCCGAGCTTCTCGACCAGGTCCTGCGCCTTGTCGACGGCCGTGTCGATCGTGTCGGTGTGTTCGCCCTCGGTCCTGTCGTCGACGAAGTCGCCGGCCTTCTCCAGGCCGTCGGAGATGGTGTCGCCGTGGGTCTCGGCGATGTCCTCGGCCTGCTCCTTCAGGTTCTTCAGGGCGTCGAACATGTCGGGTTCCCCTCCTTCACCCGCCTGAGCGGCCCCCGACCATGATCCCCGCAGGTGCCGGGGCACGGAAGGCGGCAGCCGGCGGCGCGCGAAGCACCGGGGGCGGGCGGGGCGCACAGCGGCGACCGACCGGCCACTCCTCGGTCGAGCCGCGCGCCGGCACCGGCTCGCCGTCCCCTGACCGGCGCAATGGCGGTGGGCCGGAGGGGCGAGAAGCCGTGACGGGTGTGACCGTGGTGGAAGGAGTGTGCGAGTGGAACGGTGATGAGGAGGCGGCGTGTCGGAGGGACCCGGCGAGGGCAGTGTGGCACTCGCTCCTGTGACGGACAGCGTGTCGTGCGATGCCTTCGAGGACATCGGCGCGGTCGCCGACGCCGTGCTCTACGAGGGCTACCTGCTCTACCCGTACCGCCGCTCCTCGTCGAAGAACCGGGTGCGCTGGCAGTTCGGCGTGCTGCTGCCCCGCGACTGGACGGAGCGGGACGGGCCGGTCACACCGGGGATCTCCGGCTCCGCGGACTCCTGGTACCAGCAGACCGAGTGCCTGCTGCGGGCACCGCGCCGCGACGCGGTCGTACGGGTGCGGGTGCGGTATCTGCAGATGCAGGAGAAACAGGTCGAGGCGGACGACGGAGACGGACGGCACCGCCCTGTGGAGTCGTTGCGGGCGGTCGACGGCACCACACACCTGTCGTTCGAGGAGGCGGTGCCGCGCGAGACCGAGCTGGTGGTGCCGCTGGAGGAGCTGGTCCGCGGAGGCCGTACCACCCTGGTGGGGGCGGCCGCCGGCGCGGAGTCCGAGCCCCTGCCGGGCGGTGCGGGACGAACCGTGCGGCGGCGCCGCGACGTGCGCGCCGCGACGACGGTCGTGGCCGAGCCGCTCGCGCCGGAGCTGTACCGGTTGCGGGTGCGCACCGAGAACACCGGCGACGCAACCGACCCTCGGGCCCCCCGCCATGAGGCACTGCGGCAGGCGCTGATCGCCACGCACACTCTCCTCGGCGGGGACGGCGTGGAGTTCGTCTCCCTCATCGATCCACCCGAAGGGCTGGCGGAGGAGGTGAGGGGCTGCCGGAACGCGTTCACGTTTCCCGTCCTCGGCGGTCCACCCGGGGACGGCACGACGGGCACCGTCATGCTCTCCGCTCCGATCATCCTCCCCGACCGGCCCCGGGTGGCGCCGGAGAGCCCGGGCGATCTGCACGACGCCGCGGAGATCGACGAGATCCTCACCCTGCGCACCATGCTGCTGACCGACGAGGAGAAGGCGGAGGCCCGGGCCACCGATCCCCGGGCCGCGCGGATCCTCGACCGGGTGGACACCATGCCGAGCGAGGTGTTCTCCCGGCTGCACGGCGCCATCCGTTCCCTGACACCGGTGCCCGCGCCCACCGGACGGGCCGCCTGGTGGCAGGAGGGCGGCGACGACGGGCTCTCCCCGACGACCGACGCCGTGCTCGTCGACGGGGTGCCCGTCGGCGGCGGCAGCCGCGTGCGGCTGCGCCCGCGCGGCCGGGGTGCCGACGCGCAGGACATGTTCCTGGCCGGGCGGACCGCACGGGTCGGCGCGGTCTTCCACGACGTGGACGGCAGCGTCCACCTGGCGGTCACGGTCGACGACGATCCGGCCGCCGAACTCCACGGCTGGTACGGCCGTTTCCACTACTTCCGGCCCGACGAGGTCGAACCACTCGGCCACACGGACCCGCAGGAGCCGACCGGCCCGGCGAAGTCCCCCGGGCCGCGGTCCCCACGGCCGCAGCGTCCGGCCGACCGGCCACGTGAGGGACGGTCCGATGGATGTCCTTGAGCCGCCGGCCCGCGACCACCGCACGGCCGAGCAGCTGTCGCGTGACGACGCGGCAGTCCACGCCCCACTCCGAGACCGGCAACGACGGAGGTCGCAGCAATGACCACACAGAGCGGTACCACCGATGTCCGCGGCGAGCCCAGCAGGGCCGAGGCGCGGGAGGGATTCGACGAGATCACCATCCTCTGGATCTCGGAGGGCATGAGCTGCGACGGCGACACCGTGTCGCTGACCGCCGCCGGCCAGCCGTCCATCGAGGACGTCGTGCTGGGCCTCATCCCGGGCCTGCCGAAGGTGAACCTCGTCAACAAGGTGCTTTCGCCGAGCCTGGGCGGCGAGGACTTCCTGGCCCCGTACCGGGCGGCTGCCCGGGGGGAGCTGGAGCCCTTCATCCTCGTGATCGAGGGTTCGGTCCCCAACCAGAACATCATCGAGGGCGACGGCTACTGGACGTCGTTCGGCAACGATCCCGACACCGGCGAGCCGCAGACGCTGAACTGGTGGATCGACCAGCTCGCGCCGAAGGCCTGGGCGGTGGTGGCAGCCGGGACCTGCGCCACCTTCGGCGGCATCCACGCCATGGCCGGCAACCCGACGGGCTGCATGGGCCTCGCGGACTACCTGGGGTGGGAGTTCAAGGCGCGCTCCGGGCTGCCGGTGGTCAACGTGCCCGGGTGTCCCATCCAGCCCGAGAACTTCATGGAGACCCTCGTCTGGGTCCTCCAGCACGCGGCCGGTGCCGCTCCCCCGCCGCCGCTGGACCACATGCTGCGTCCGCAGTGGCTGTTCGGGAAGACCGTGCACGAGGGCTGCGACCGGGCCGCCTACTACGAGCAGGCCGACTTCTCGAAGGACTACAACTCCCCCAAGTGCCAGGTGAAGGTGGGCTGCTGGGGGCCGGTCGTCAACTGCAACGTGCCCAAGCGCGGCTGGATGGCCGGCATCGGCGGCTGCCCGAACGTCGGCGGCATCTGCATCGGCTGCACGATGCCCAGCTTCCCGGACGCCTTCATGCCGTTCATGGACGAACCCCCGGGCGGCACGTTGTCGACCATGCTCGTCAAGCCGTACGGAGCCGTCATCCGCCGCCTGCGCGGCCTGACCAACGACGTGGTGAACCACGAGCCCAAGTGGCGCCACAACAAGCGCAAGCTGACCAGCGGCTACGACCCGCACTGGCGTGCCTGACGCCGTCCTCCCCCATCCGTCCACCGACCCGCCCGACCCGAAGCGAGGGGCAGCACCGCCAATGACCACCACCGAGTCCCGGCCCACACAACGCAAGCCGGCCCAGATCGTCGACATGTCCTGGGATCCGATCACCCGGATCATCGGCAACCTCGGCATCTACACGAAGATCGACTTCGCCAACCAGGAAGTCGTCGAGTGCCACAGCACCTCGTCGCTGTTCCGCGGCTATTCGGTGTTCATGAAGGGCAAGGACCCGCGTGACGCCGGGTTCATCACCTCGCGGATCTGCGGGATCTGCGGCGACAACCACACCACCTGCTCCAACTACGCGCAGCAGATGGCCTACGGCGTCAAGCCGCCCAAGCTGGCCGAGCACATCACCAACCTGGGCGAGGCGGCGGAGTACATCTTCGACCACACGATCTTCCAGGACAACCTGGTCTTCGTGGACTTCTGCGAGGCGATGGTGAAGGCCACCAACCCCGGTGTCCTGGCCCGCGCCGAGCGCACCGACGCGCCCCGCGGGGACGTCCACGGCTACCGGACCATCGCCGAGATCATGAAGGCCTTCAACCCCTTCGAGGGCGAGGTCTACAAGGAGGCGCTGAAGGTCAGCCGGATCACCCGGGAGATGTTCTGCCTGATGGAGGGGCGGCATGTGCACCCCTCCACGCTGTACCCGGGCGGGGTCGGCACGATGCCGCAGCCGAACACCTTCACCGACTACCTCAGCCGTCTGATGCGGGTCATCGACTTCGTGAAGAAGGCGGTGGCGATGAACGACGACGTCTTCGACTTCTTCTACGAGGCCCTGCCCGGCTACGAGGAGGTCGGCAAGCGCCGCATCATGCTGGGCTGCTGGGGCGCCTTCCAGAACCCGGACGTCGTCGACTACCGCTACGCCACGATGAACGAGTGGGGCCGGGCGATGTACGTCACCCCCGGCATCGTCGTGGACGGCAAGCTGGTCACCAACAACCTGATCGACATCAACCTCGGGCTGCGCATCATGCTGGGCAGCTCCTTCTACGAGGACTGGGTGAACGAGGATCCGTTCGTCACCCATGACCCGCTGGGCAACCCGATCGACATGCGCCACCCGTGGAACCAGACGACGGTACCGGTGCCGCAGAAGCGGGACTTCGAGGGCAACTACAGCTGGGTGATGAGCCCGCGCTGGTACCACCCGGACACCGGCGAGCACCTCGCCCTGGACACGGGCGGCGGGCCGCTGGCGCGGCTGTGGTCGACCGCGCTGAGCGGCATCGTCGACACGCCGTACGTCAAGGCGACCGGCGGCGCCATCCGCATCACCCTGCCCAAGGGCGAGAAGCTGCCGGAGACCACCCTGGAGTGGCGCATCCCGAAGTGGAGCAACACCCTCGAACGGGACCGCGCCCGGCCTTACTTCATCGCCTACGCCGCCGCCATGGCCCTGCAGTTCCTGGAGGAGGCCATGGGGATGCTCAGGAGCGGTGACACCAAGGTGTACGAGAACTTCGAGGTGCCGGACGAGTCGATCGGCTGCGGCTTCCACGAGGCGGTGCGCGGGGTCCTCTCCCACCACCTGGTGATCCGGGACCAGAAGATCGCCAACTACCATCCGTACCCGCCGACCCCGTGGAACGCCAGCCCCCGGGACATCTACGGCACCCCCGGCCCGTACGAGGACGCCGTCCAGGGGCAGCCGATCTTCGAGGAGAACGGGCCCGACGACTTCAAGGGCGTCGACATCATGCGCACGGTGCGCAGCTTCGACCCCTGTCTGCCGTGTGGCGTCCACATGTACATGGGCAAGGGCAAGACGCTCACCACGGTGCACTCGCCGACGTACGGAGCGAGTCATGCCTGACGCCGCCGTGCGGCTGGCGGACCCGGCGGTGGAGGCACGCCTCGCACATCTGGACGAGGTGCTGGCCGGGCTGGAGTCCGCTCCGGGCCCGGCGCTGGAGGCGGTGCGGCTGCTGACCGAGGTCTACGGCGAGGCCCTCGCCCGGGTCCTCGACGACGCGGACGAGCGGCAGTGGGAGCGGCTCGCCGACGACGAACTGCTCGGCCATCTCCTGGTCCTGCACGGGATCCATCCGGAGTCCCCGGAGCGCAGGGCCGCCCGCGCGGTGGAGAAGCTGCGGCCGGCGGTGCGCGAGCGCGGCGGTGACCTGGAGTGGGCCGGCGTCGACGGGCAGGTGGCGCGGGTGCGGCTGACCTCCGGCGGCGGGTGCGGTTCCGGGTGCGGCGGCGGCTCCTCGGACGTCACCGAGGCGGTTCGGGCGGCGGTGCTGGCCGTCGCTCCCGAGCTGACGTCGGTCGAGACCGTACAGGACACCGCCGGACGGCGAACGGCCCCCGCGTTCGTACCGCTGAGCACGATCAAGCGCAGGGTCGTGCCCGAGGAGGCGCGGTGAGGGTGGACGGAGCGCTCGCCCGGGTCATCCGCTCCGCGGGCCACCGTGCGGCGACGGCCGAGGCCGAGGTCTGCGAGCTGTGCGCCGCCCGCCTGGCCGTCGAACACCCCCACCTGTACGACACGGGTGCCGCGGAGGTGCGGTGCGTGTGCGGGCCCTGCTCGGTGCTGTTCGCCGACGACGGGGCGGGCGAGGGCCGCTACCGGCTCGTGCCCCGGCGCCGGCTGCGGCTGCCGCCCGTCGACACGGCGGTGCTGGGCGTCCCGGTGGGTCTGGTGTTCTTCGTGCCGCGTTCCGACGGCACGGTCACCGCGCAGGGGCCGAGTCCGGCCGGGGCCATGCGGTGGGAGGTGGACGCGGAGGCCTGGCAGCGGCTGGCCGCCGCGGTTCCGCAGCTCGCCGGCATGGCACCCGACGTGGAGGCGTTGCTCGTGAACACCGTGCGCGGGCTCGACGAGCACTGGATCGTGCCGGTCGACCACTGCTACCGGATGATCGCCCTGGTCCGCCGCGAGTGGCGGGGCCTCTCCGGTGGCGGACGGGTCTGGCCGGCCGTAGAACAGTTCTTCAGGGAGCTGACCGAGCGGTCGTAAGACCTGGAAGGAGAACCGACATGGGCACCATCCGAGTGGGCCGCCCCCAGGCGAAGCCCGACACACCGAGCCACGTGCCAGGACTGCACCAGGGGAACAGAGGCCCTTACAAGCACCAGACCGGACACCACAAGGACGGCAGCTCCGACGCGCGCCGATCCACCGGTATCCACTGGAAGCGGCATGACGCCCTGGTGAAGGACATGCCGAACATCTCACCGGGATGAGGGAGCAGAAAGTGACCGCAATGAACATTGGCATGCGGAGAAGGACCGGACGAGCGGGGGTGTCGGGACGCCAGCTGCTCGTGGCACAGGGCACGGTGGTCGGCAGCGTGCTCGCGGCCCTGTTCGTCAAGGAGCTCCCGGGCATCATGCGCGAGCTGCGCATCTACCGGATGACCGGTGGCCTGCGCGCGAACCGCCGCTACCCCTGATCCGCTGCCGTGCACGAGTTGTCGATCGCGACCGCCATCGTGGAGCAGGCCGAGGAGATCGCCCGCGCGGACGGGGCCGACGGTGTCTCGTCGGTGACCGTGCGCGTGGGCGAGCTGGCGGGTGTGGTGCCCGACGCGCTGGACTTCGCCTTCGAGGTGGTCCGGGAGGGCACGGTGCTCGCCGGGGCCCGGCTGGTCGTCGAGCAGGTGCCGGCGCAGGCCTACTGCGCACCGTGCGCCGAGGAGTTCGCGGTGGGCATGCCGCCGTTCTTCTGGTGCCCGCGCTGCGACCGGCCGTCGCAGGAGCTGCGCAGCGGGCGGGAACTGGAGATCACCGACGTCGCACCGGCCCCGCACTGAGCACGGGGCCGGGTCGGCGAGCCACATTCAGCAGATGCGGGGCAGTTGCTCGCCCAGCGGCAGGTCCACCACCCGGGTGCCCCCGAGTCCGGTCGCGGCGACGACCATCCCCGGGTGCTCCGCCACGCACTCGCCGATGCGGGCCGCGCCGCTGCCCTGCGGATGTGCCCGCATCGCGGCCAGGACCGCCTCGGCGTGCTCGGGCGGTACGAAGGCGACGAGCCGGCCCTCATTGGCGACGTACAGCGGATCCAGGCCGAGGAATCCGCAGGCGTTCGCGACCTCGTCCGGGACCGGGACGGCCCGTTCCTGCAGCCGGACTCCGGTGCCGGAGGCGCGGGCGATCTCGTTCAGGGAGGCGCCGAGGCCGCCCCGGGTCGGATCGCGCAGGACGTGGATGTCCTTCGTGACCGCCAGCATCGCCGACACGAGACCGGCCAGCGGCGCGGTGTCGGAGGCGATCTCGACGCCGAACTCCAGGCCCTCGCGCACGCTCATGACGGCCACGCCGTGCAGCCCGATGGGGCCGCTGACGAGGACGGCGTCACCCGGCCTGGCCCGCTGCGGGCGGATGTCGACCGCGTCCGGTACGAGACCGACGCCGGCGGTGGTGACGTAGACACCGTCGCCGTGCCCGGACTCGACCACCTTGGTGTCACCCGTGGCGACGGTGACGTCCGCGGCCTCGGCCGCCGCGCCGATGGCACGCGCGATCCGGCCGACGACGTCCAGTGGCACGCCCTCCTCCAGGACGAAGGCCGTGGACAGGTAGGCGGGCCGGGCTCCGCTCATCGCCAGGTCGTTCACCGTGCCGTTGACGGCGAGATCACCGAGGCTGCCGCCGGGGAAGAACAGCGGCCGCACGACGTAGGAGTCGGTGGAGAAGGCCAGCCGGGCGCCGCCCAGCTCCAGGACGGCCGAGTCGGTGAGGGCGGCCAGGGTGGGGTTGCCGTAGGCGGGTGCGAAGACCTGCTCGATCAGTTCCGCGGACAGGGCGCCGCCTCCGCCGTGTCCCATGACGACGACCGGCTGGTCGCGCAGGGGGGCGGGGCAGGTCCAGTTCGCGGGGTCAGCCGCTTCGGTAGCCAGGTCAGCCAACGGTGTTCAGCTCCTCCCGCGCGATGCGCGATCCCTGCTGCGCCGGGCCGTCGGTCATCCGGCGGTACAGGTAGTAGGCCGCGCAGGCCCCCTCGTTGGACACCATGGTGGCGCCGAGCGGGGTGCGCGGGGTGCAGGCCTTGCCGAAGGCCTCGCACTCGGTCGGCTTGATCAGCCCCTGCAGCACCTCGCCGGCGCGGCACACGGCGGGCTCCTCGGTGCGGATGCCGGCGACGTCGAAGCGGTGTTCGGCGTCGTGGGCCCGGAACGCGTCGGACAGGCGCCAGCCGCTGGCCGGGATGCGACCGATGCCGCGCCAGTTGCGGTCGGTGACCTCGAAGACCTCCTCCAGCATGCGCAGGGCCGCCGGGTTGCCCTGTTCGCGCACGGCGCGCGGATAGGCGTTCTCCACCCGGTGCTCGCCGCGCTCCAGCTGGTGGACGGCCCGGCGGATGCCCTCCAGGATGTCCAGCGGCTCGAAGCCGGTCACGACGATCGGCACCCGGTGCCGGTCGGCCAGCTCGGGGTACTCGGCGGTGCCCATCACGCTGCACACATGCCCGGCGGCGAGGAAGCCCTGCACCCGGCATTGCGGTGCCGTCATGATGGCCTCGATCGCGGGTGGGACCCGGACGTGGGAGACGAGCAGGCTGAAGTTGCCGAGGCCCAGACGGCGGGCCTGGTGGACGGCCATGGCGTTGGCCGGGGCGGTCGTCTCGAACCCGATGGCGAAGAACACGACCTCACGGTCGGGGTTCTTGCGGGCGAGGTCGAGCGCGTCCAGCGGCGAGTACACCACGCGTACGTCACCGCCCTCGCCCTTGACCCGGAACAGGTCCCGGTCGGTGCCGGGCACCCGCAGCATGTCCCCGAAGGAGCAGAAGATCACCTCGGGGCGGGCGGCGATCTCCAGCGCCTTGTCGATGACCTCGAGCGGAGTGACGCACACCGGGCAGCCGGGGCCGTGGATCAACTCGACCTCGTCCGGGAGGAGTTGATCGATGCCGTGCCGGATGATGGAGTGGGTCTGGCCCCCGCACACCTCCATCAGCGCCCAGGGGCGGGTGACCGTGGCACGGATCTCGTCCAGCAACCGGCGGGCCAGATCGGGATCGTTGAACTCGTCGATGTACTTCACCGGGCCTCACTTCCCGTCTCCTGCCGGGCCGCCTGCTCCCAGGCGTCCCCGAACTCCTCTTCCAGCAACCCCAGTTGCTCGAACAGCTCCAGGGACGCGCGGGCCGACGCCTCGTCCAGGCGCTGCAGGGCGAAGCCGACGTGGACGATGACGTACTCCCCCACCCGGACGTCGGGCAGGTACTCCAGGCACGCCTGTTTGCGTACTCCGCCGAAGTCGATCAGCCCGGTCAGGGGGTCGGCGCGATGGTCGATGGACACGACCTTGCCGGGCACTGCCAGACACATGGCTCACTCCGTCTCGTGGTTGTTCGCTGTTCCCGCGACCATGAGCTGGCCGAGTGCCAGCCCGCCGTCGTTCGGGGGGACTTCGCGGTGCCGGAGGACCGTGAAGCCGTCCCTGGCCAGCAGCGCGGTGCACTCCTCCTCCAGCAGGCAGTTGGCGAAGACGCCCCCGGTGAGGGCGACCACGGCCAGGCCGGTGTCCGCGCGGGCGCGGTGACAGATCTCGGCGACGGCCCGGGCGACACCACGGTGGAAACGGGCCGCGAGGACCGGTGCGGGGGTGCCGCGCCGCTGGTCCTCCAGGAGTGCGCGCAAGGTGGGCGCCGGGTCGATGTCGCGCTGCCCGGCGAAGCCGAAGGGGTACGCCACCCCGTCCGCGTCACGGGCCTCGGTCGCCGCAGCCTCCAGCTCCATCGCGGCCTGTGCCTCGTAACCCGCGCGGTGGCAGACGCCGGCCAGCGAGGCCACCGCGTCGAACAGGCGGCCCATGCTGGAGCTCGGGACACAGGCCACCTGCCGGTCCAACTGCTTTCGCAGGACGGCGCGTTCGACGTCCGAGCACGCCCGCACGCTCGGCAGGTCAGGATCCCAGTCCAGCCCTGCCGCCCAGAGCCGGGCCAGCGCCAGCCGGCACGGGTTGGCCACGCCCGCGTCCCCGCCGGGCAGCGGGGCGGGGGCGAGGTGGGCGAAGCGCCGGTAGCCGGCGTAGTCCGCGAGCAGGATCTCGCCGCCCCACACCGTGCCGTCGTCACCGTATCCGGTGCCGTCGAAGGCGACGCCGATCACCGGAGCGGTGCCGTCCAGGCCGTGCTCGGCCATCGCGGAGGCGATGTGGGCGTGGTGGTGCTGGACCAACCGCAGGGCACCGTCCGGCAGTCGAGCGGCGCGGCGCCTGGCCCAGCCGGTCGAGTGGTAGCCCGGGTGCCGGTCGGCGGCGACGAGGGCCGGGGTGACCCCGGTGAGGCGGGCCAGGTGCCGCTCGGCGCGCTCGACGGCCTCCAGCGTGGCCAGCTCGCCCATGTCGCCGATGTGCGGCCCGAACCACGCGTGGTCGCCCTCGCCCAGGCACAGGGCGTTCTTCAGGTCGCCGCCCACCGCGAGCACGGGCGGCACCGCGACGGGGAGCGGCAGCGGTCGGGGGACATGGCCGCGGGAGCGTCTGAGGACCTGTTCGGTGCCGTCCGGGCGGACCCGCAGCAGCGAGTCGTCGCACGGTGAGGCGATGGGCCGGTCGTGGGCGAGCCAGGCGTCGGCCAGTCCGGCGAGCCGGGTCAGGGCCTCGGCGTCGTCGGTGACGATGGGTTCGCCGGTGCGGTTGCCGCTCGTCATCACCAGCACCCGGGGGCCGGGGGGATCGCCGGGGAGCCCGAACAGCAGGGTGTGGACCGGGGTGTAGGGCAGCATCACGCCCACGTGCGGGCTGCCGGGGCAGACCCGGCCGGAGAGGCGGAGGCCGTCCGCCGGTGCCCGCCGGCGCAGCAGCACGACGGGGCGGCGGGCGCTGGTCAGCGCGGCCCGTTCGGCAGCGGAGAGGACCGCGATCCGCTCGGCGGTGGCGAGGTCGGCGCACATCACCGCGAAGGCCTTGCCGCCGCGTGCCTTGCGGTCGCGCAGGGCGGCGACGGCCCGGTCGTCGGTGGCGTCGCAGGCGAGGTGGTAGCCGCCGACGCCCTTGACGGCCACGATCCGCCCCGCGGCCAGCAGCGCTCGTGCCGTGGCGAGGGCGCGCCCGTCCCGGGCCGGGCGGAGCCCGCCGAGGCCCGGGACCAGGCTCAGTCGTGGGCCGCAGTCGGTGCAGGCGACCGGCTGGGCGTGGAAGCGCCGGTCGGCGGGGTCGCCGTACTCGCGGGCGCAGGAGGGGCACATCGGGAAGCCGGCCATCGTCGTGGCCACGCGGTCGTACGGCATCCCGGTGGCGATGGTGAAGCGGGGGCCGCAGTGGGTGCAGGTGACGAACGGGTGCCGGTGCCGGCGGTCGGCCGGATCTGCCAGTTCGCGCAGGCAGTCGGCGCAGGTCGCGGTGTCGGGCGGGAGCTGGGTGCGGCCGTCGGCCCGCTCCGTGGAGCGGATCGCGAACGGGCTCGTGTCGCCGGTGGCGGGCAGCTCCTCGCCCGCGATGGCGCTCACGGTGGCCAAGGGCGGCGGCTGTGCGGCCAGCGCGGCGCAGAAACGGCCGACGTCGTCCGCCGGGCCCTCGACCTCGACGATCACCCCGTCGCCGGTGTTGCCGACGAATCCGGCGAGGCCGAGTCCGGCGGCGAGCCGGTGCACATAGGGCCGGAACCCGACTCCCTGCACCGTTCCGCGCACGGTGAGCCGGCGCCGCACGAGTCCGGTGGCGGTGGCCGTCATACGGCCGGAGCGGCGGCGGAGTGCCCGTGCGGATGCGGGGCGAGGGGCGGCCGGTGCGTGGTGCCGTCCCGGGCGGTGAGGGCGCGGTCCAGGAGGGTGCCGACACCGGACCCGGTACGGGCGCAGGACCGTACGATCTCCACGCCCGGGTTGACCCGGTGCACGTTCGTCCGGAAGGCGGTCTCGTCGAAGCCGGCCGGCTCGGCGAGGTCCGTCTTGGTGATCACGACCAGATGGGCGGAGCCGAACGCGGTCGGGTACTTCAGCGGTTTGTCCTCTCCCTCGGTGACCGCCATCAGCACGACCCGCAGGGTCTCGCCGAGGTCGTACGCGGCCGGGCAGACGAGGTTGCCGACGTTCTCCACGAAGAGCACGGAGGTGTCAGCCGGAAGCCAGCCGGTGAGCCGGTCCCGGACCTGACGGGCCTCCAGGTGGCACAGGCCGTCGGTGAGCAACTGCTGGACGGGGGCGCCGGAGCGGGCCAGCCGGACGGCGTCGTTCTCGGTGGCCAGGTCGGCGGTCAGCGCCGCCACGGGAACGCCCCGCTGCACCGCGCGGGCCAGGACGCGGCCGAGCAGTTCGGTCTTCCCGCTGCCGGGGCTGGACAGCAGGTTGACGACGGTCACGCCCTGCCGGGCGAGGTCGCCGCGCAGATCCGCGGCCAGGTCGTCGTTCTTCGCGAGGACGGCCTGCTTGACGTCGGACCGGCACATGGGCGCTGCTCCTTGGTTGCGGCGGTGGAGCCCCGGCCGCGTCGGTGTGACCCGGGCTCCACCGATCTTCCGCTCAGCCGGCCGCCGTGCCGGGCAGCGCAGCCGGGGGCGGGGGCCCGGATTCCATCGGGCGGCCCAACGGGGGTGCGGGCGCGGTGGGGTCGGCGAGCAGGGCCGGGATCAGCGTGTGCAGGGCGTCCACGGCCGGGGCGACGGCTTCCCGGACCGGTCCGGTGAGCCCCGGGACGAGGTCCTCGTCGCCGGCCGGGAGCAGCTCGGGCTCACAGGCCAGGACGAGGACGCGGGGCAGGGGCTCGTCACCGAGGTGGGCCGCCAGGGCCAGCACCTTCGCCGGGTCCATGCCGTGGGCCTCGGGCACGACGGTGTCGCCGGGCGGTTCGGCCTCGATCAGGGAGAGGGTGCCGGGGGCGTGACCGCGCCGGGCGGTGTCGACCAGGACGGCGGTGTCGTATCCGTCGAGCAGGTCGTAGGCGAGATCCATGCCGCGGATGCCGTAGTCGTGCACCCGCACCTCGGGCGGCAGCGGGCGGTGCGCGAGGGCGCGGATCACTTCGGGGCCGAAGGCGTCGTCGGCGAGGAAGATGTTGCCGACGCCCGCCACCAGGAGGCGCGGCGTCAACGGACATCTCCGACGGGCGCGGCGAGGGGCCGGGGCGAGCCGGACGGTGTCTTGCGCACGAACGCCGAGCGCAGGGCGTGGTAGGGGGCCTGCGGGTCGAAGAAGATGGCGTGCATGCGGGCGAGTTCCGCCTCGCGGTGGGCGGCGAGGGGCCGTTCGCGTTCGTCCGCGGCGCGAGCGACGGCCTTGTGCGCGATCCGCCCGTCCAGGTCGGGTGCGGCGGCGAGTTCGGCCGCGAGCCGCTCGATCTCCGCCGTGAAGTCGCCGGGCGCGGCGGGCACGAGCCGGTCGACGAGTCCCAGCCGCTCGGCGGACGCGGCGCTGACGGGCAGGGCCTCGGTGGTCAGCCGGTCGGCGTGGTCCGCTCCGACGCGGCGCGGCAGGGTGTATGTCCAGTACTCCGAGCCGTACAGGCCCATGCGCCGGTAATGCGGATTGAGGACGACGCCGGTGCGGCACCACACCTCGTCGGCGGCGACGGCGAGCATGGCTCCGCCGGCCGCCGCGTTGCCGGCGAGCGCGGCCACGACCAGGCGGTCTGTGGTGTGCAGCACCGCCTCGACCAGGTCGTCCATGGCGTTGAGGTTGACCCACGACTCCTGCGCGGGGTCGGGGGCGGCCTCGATGACGTTCAGATGGATGCCGTTGGAGAAGAAGTCGCGGTCGCCGCCGAGCACGAGGACGCGGGTGGGGTGCGAGAGCGCGTGCCGGTAGGCGGCGAGCAGCCGGCGGCACCGGTCGGTGCTCATCGCGCCGCCCGGGAAGGAGAAGCCGAGGAAGCCGACGTCGCCGCGCTGCCGGTAGCGGATGTCGGTCCAGGTGCGCCGGTCGGACGGCAGGTTCAGCGGGACGGGGGCTTCCGGCAGGTCGAGGGAGGGTTCCCAGGCGGCGAGCACGGAGGCGGCCGGCCGCCGGAAGGGCGCGGGGTCGCCGGAGTTCCTGCGCGGGCGGAGCTCGGGGATCCAGACCGCGCCGTCGCGGGTGGCGCGGCAGACGGCTCCCGCGCGCCGGGCGAGGAGCTCACCCGGTCGGCCGCGCAGCCGATCCTCGGCATGCCCGCCGTGCAGGAACACCTCCCGGCCCAGGAGTTCGTCCAGGACGCCGGGCTGCGAGTCGGCGCCGCGGAGCTTACGCAGGACCGTTTCGGTGTCGTCCCGTTCCCAGTCGATGCGCCGCCGCTCCCGCCGGAAGGCGTCACGCCACACCACGCTGATCGAGTCGTCCGTCTGCGGCCGGGGCTTGTAGGAGCCTTCGGCGTAGCGCCGTACGGCGGTGAGGACAGCCGTGAGGGCCGCGTCGGAGGCCTCGTTGCGGTACAGGTCGCTCTTGCCGACGGGCGGGACGGGGAACGGCTCCGCCGCCCAGACCGGGCCGGCGTCCATCGCCGCCTCGGCCTGCAGGACCGTCACACCCCACTCTTGCGCTCCCTCGGCGATGGCCCAGTCCAGCGAGGAGGGGCCACGGTCGCCGGGCGGCCCGGGATGCACGATCAGGCAGGTGTGGTCCCGCCACACGTCTTCGGGCACGGCCGTCCTGAGCATCGGCGCGATGACCAGGTCCGGCCGCCGTTCACGCACGGCGGCCCGTACCGGGTCGGCGCCCTGCGAGGCGAGACACACGTCGACGTGGTGCCCGAGGTCCGACAGTTCGGCGTACACGCGCTGGGTGAGGCTGTTGAACGCGCTGGCGACGAGCAAAATGTCCATGACACGGCATGGTCGACCCTGACCGGGTCGCCGTGAAGAACCGCCGCGCCGTTTTGTCCGCCTCCGTCAGGTCTCTTCCTCCATCCGGATCGCATTCCGCAGATCCTCGAAGGCCTGGCTCCGGTCATCCGCGTGACCCTCCAGCAGGGCACGGGCGATCGCGTCGAGCTTGCGCTGGATCGCGTGCTCGGCCCGCATCTCGGCGTTCTTCAGCAGCGCGAGGAGCAGCAGGGTCACGGCGGTCATGGACTCGCCCGCGAGCAGCAGCAGTTCGAGCCGTAGATGCGCGAGGTGCGCGGCCACGAAGAAGCCGACGATGAGCAGGCAGAAGAGGAAGAACACCGGGGAGCTGGTGAAGTTGGAGGCGTACTCCGCGAACTGCTCGAACCGGCCGCGGCCCGCCCCGCCGCGGTGCACGGGATTCTTGAAGGTCATGGCCGGGCCTCACCTCGCGCCGAGCGGAACCGGCCCGCCGGCCATCACCCGCCGCCGGGCCGTCGTACGCCACCCCCGGGCACCGGCCGGATCCGGTCGCGGGCCGCCGCGTCGTCACCTTGCGCACGCATCGCCTGTCTCCTGCCTGCCGTCGCTCGGGCCGGCCACCGCCCGCGGACGGCCCCGGACCAGCTCCGCAGTACCCCGCGCGAGCACGCACGACACCGGTCCGGGCCGACGGAGACCTGCTCAGGCGGCGAGGGCGCGACCCGGTCCCAGCCGGTCCAGCAGCTCGTCCAGGTGGAGCTCGGCCACGGGGGCGAGGAAGTCGGGGTGGCGCAGCAGCGCGGCGGCGCGCCGGTCGCCGTCGTCGGGGGCGAGCAGGCGCCGGAACTCGACCGGCGCGCCGGAGGAGTGCTCGCTCCCGGCGAGTGCGGCGACGGCCTGGCCTGCCAGCTCGGGATCGGTGAGCAGGACGGCCGCCCAGCTGGCCACGACCTCGTCCACCCAGGTCCGCCAGGCCCGCTCGTCGTCCGGTCCGTCCTCGTCGGCCCGCTCGGCACCGGTGATCCAGTCCAGACGAGCGGCGCCGCCGGGGCCTGCCATGGTGACCAGGGCCGCGTCGATCTCCGTCGGATAGCGCAGCCACGCGGCGACGGTCACGGCCTGCCGGGCCTGCGCCTCGCACAGGGCGGAGGCCAGCGCGCCGCCGCTGGCCGGATAGGCGACCGTGAGCCAGCGCGCCGTCGCGGCGATGAGGGAGGACAGATCAGTGAGCACAGCGGGGCCGTCCGGGGTGAAGGGGGGAACAGGGCCTCGACGCAACGGTAGCCCGGCCCCGGCCCCGACCGGGAGGGTGTGCGAACCAGGTCATATGTGGCATCGCCCACGCCTCCCTCGGGGCCAACGTCCGCCTCGTGGTGCGGGAGCCCCTCGGTCACGTGTCGCCCCCTCGGCCCGGGGAACTCGTCGCAGGCCACGCGAGCGCACTCCCGGGAGGTCACGACATGACGACGGACGCCGAACGGTACGAGGACGGCGGCGATGTGCCGCTCGCCGGGTACGCCGTCCTCGCCTCCGTCTTCGGGGCGGGCGTCGGGACCTTCGCGGTGCTGGCCCGGCGCCGCGGTGTCCAGCTGCCGCAGGCCGTGCCGCCGTGGGACGTCGTCCTGATGGGCGCGGCCTCCTACAAGGCGTCCAGGCTGCTGGCCAGGGACAAGATCACGAGCTTTCTGCGGGCGCCGTTCACCCGCCGGGCGGACGAGGGCGAGGCGAGCGAGGTCATCGACGAACCACGCGGGGACGGGATCCGGCGAGCCGTCGGCGACCTGCTGTCCTGCCCGTTCTGCACCTCCGCCTGGGCCGCCGGGACCCTGGTGTGCGCATACGCGGCGGCACCCCGGCTCACGCGCCTGGTCTCCGGGGGCCTAGGCGCGCTGACGGTCGCGGACTGGCTGCAGTACGCCTGGACGTGGACGCAGGCGACCGAGAGCTGAGCGGGCCGGTGCCGACGGCCGTACCCGCACCCGTTCGTCGCGCTATTCGTCATCCGCCGCCGCGCTCACCTCGACGTCGAGCACACCCTCGTCCTGGAACAGCTCCGACGCCAGCCCCGTCGGATCGTCGGTGCCCTCCAGCTCCAGCAGCACCCGGGCCGCGTCGTCCGTGCGGCCGGGCAGTCGTTCGACCTTGACCTGCACGATCCGGAAGCCGCGCCCGGTGCAGGTCTGCATCAGGCGTGGCAGCAGGGCCGCCCCGGTCCGGTAGGTCAGGCGTGCCTCGAAGGCGGCGGCGGCCGCGGCGGGGCTCACCCGCGAGGTGAAGAGCGGATAGCCCCGCACCACCAGGAAGTGCAGGGCTGTCACCGCGAGCGCCAGGATGGGCAGTCCTCCGCCGCACGCCATGCCGACCGCGCAGGTCAGCCATATGGTGGCGGCCGTCGTCAGACCCCGTACGGCGTCCCGGCGTACGAAGATCAGGCCACCGCCGATGAATCCGATGCCGGAGACGATCTGCGCCGCGACGCGGGAGGGGTCGAAGGAGACGTTCTCCAGCCCGAGCACCGCGGTGAACCCGTGCTGGGACACCTCCATCATCAGCGCGCTGGCGATGCCGACCAGCGTGTGCGTGCGCAGTCCGGCGCTCTTCTGCTGCGCCGCCCGCTCCCAGCCGATCAGGCTGGACAACAGCAGAGCCAGCCCCAGCTCGGCCAGCTGCCGCAGCCCCTGGCCGTTGTGGACGTCCCACAACGGCGCCGCCAGCCCCGCTCCCTCCATGCACACCTCACACGTCGCTCCGCCGCCGTCCGGCTTGATCGATGGTCCGCCGCCCACGCCTACCCCGCGACGGGACCGCGACTCCTGCGGCCCGGGTACCGGCCGCGGCGCCGGGTACTCGGCCGGGGCCGCGGGCGACCGGGGCCGATGCCGGTGACGGCGCCGCCGGCCGGGCCTGGGGCTCGGGCCTCGCCCGCGGTGAGGGACGGAGCGCACCGTCAGGACTTCGTGAGGAAGGAACCGGCCTCATGCGGCACGACGAGATGATCGGAAAGGTGCAGGCGCTGGCCCAGCTGCCGGACCGGGGTTCGGCCGAACGCGCCGCGCACGCTGTCGTGAGCACGCTCTCGGAGCGGCTGCCGTCCGGGCTGGCCCGGCATGTGGCGGCCCAGCTGCCGCACGACATGGCGGCGGCGATGCGGGAGGCGGCCGACGCGTCGGCCGGCGCGGACTCCGGTGTGCCGGGCGAGCGGTTCGGGCTGACCGTCTTCGCCGGCCGCGTCGCCGACCGGGCCGGCACCGACGAGGACACGGCCCTGCGGGAGGCCGTCGCCGTGATGGAAGTGCTCGACGCGGCGCTCGCGCCGGAGCTGACCGAGCGGATGGCCGGCGCCCTGCCCTCGGACATCCGTGCCCTGCTGCCGGTGGTCCGGGCGACCGAGACCACCGGTCAGGAGGGCTGAAAGAGCGCGGGCACGGGTGGAGACCGCGAACCGGAGCGGCGGGCCGGGCGAGCGCACGGACGTTCACGCGGTGGGTACGACCGGTGCGGCGTGACGGCGCCGCGGTCAGTTGCTTCAATAAGTGTCGCAAGCGCCCATCGAGGGCAGGCGAAGCAGGGACGCCCCCCACCCCCGCAAAGGTGCTCCATGGTCTTCTTCACCCTCTCCCGGCGGCGGCCGCTGGTCCTGCTCTCCTCGACCGAGCTGGCCGCGGAGTACGACCGGCTGGTGACCGAGAACGAGCAGCTGCGACAGGCCGTGTCCTCGCACGCGGTGATCGACCAGGCCATCGGAGCCGTGGTCGTCCTCGGGCAGATCGCCCCGGAAGAGGCCTGGCGGGCGCTGCGGGACGTCTCCCAGCGCACCAACACCAAGCTGCGGACCGTGGCCGAGCACATCCTGGACTACGCCCAGGGCGGGGCACTGCCCGAACCGGAGCGGATCGAGCTCGGCCAGGCGATCGACCGCTACCGGCGCTGCGCACGCTTGGACGAGGGCACGACGACGGACCGGGGAGAGCCCGCCGGCCACGGGATCAGTGGCGGCCCACCCTCAGACGGCGGTGCCGGTGCGGCCTGGTGCGGCGGGCCGTCGGAGGCCTGAGGATCCATCGGTCCTCGACCTGATCCAGGCCGAAGAGCACGATGCTCAGGACGGGGAGCAGCAGTACGGCGATCGTGATCACTGGAGGATCCCCTCTGCCGGCGACACTCCGCGAGTCCCCTCCCCCGCCCGGGCCACCCGCCGCGGTTGTGAAGGTCCTGTGAGCGCTTGCCGCCGTCGTCGGTCGCCGGCTCGGATCCGTTGCGCGAGGGCCGCTCCACGCCAGTGCCACGACTCCGGTCACATCCGCGGGCCCGCATGCGTCAGTGCGGTGGAAGCGAAGTGCGGAGCGGCCCTGGAGGGCATGGATGGATGTGTACGAGGCGGTGGTGAGCCGGCGGGCGGTGCGCTCCTTCACGGACGAGCCGGTCCCCCGGGCGGCGCTGGAGCGGGTCCTGACCGCCGCCGCCCGCTCACCCTCGGGCGGCAATCTCCAGCCGTGGCACGTCTACGTGCTCACCGGTGCCCGGCTGGCCGAGCTGAAGAAACGCGCCGGTGAACGCGCTGCCGCCGGTGATCCCGGGGACGCTCGGCAGTACCGGATGTATCCACCGGAGCCCGGGTCTCCCTACCGGGAGCGGCGGTCGGCGGCGGCCGCCCAGCGTTTCGCGGCGCAGGGGATCCGTCGGGAGGACGCGCGGGCCCGCCGTGCGGCCGTCGCCGCCAACTGGGAGTGTTTCGGAGCGCCGTGTCTCCTGCTGTGCTACATCGACCGGGACATGGGCGCGGCGCAGTGGGCCGACCTGGGGATGCACCTGCAGACGGTGATGCTGCTTCTGCGCGCGGAAGGACTGCACAGCTGTGCGCAGATGGCCTGGTCGGTGTACCACCGGACCGTTGCGGAGGTCGTCTCGCCGCCGCCGGAGCTGATCCTGTTCGCCGGTGTGTCCGTCGGCTTCGCGGACCCGTCCGCCGCGTTCGTGTGGATCGACCGGGCGCCGATCGGGGAGACCGTCGCGTTCCTCGACGACGGCGACGGGCCGTCTGGGAGTGCCGTGGCGTAGGCCCCTGGTCCTGTGCCGGTGGCCCCGGCAACCGGCCGCCGGGCGAAACGCCGCCGCCCGGGGGAAACCGCGCGCGGGCGCATTCCGCGCGCCCCTGTCGCGGTGTGCGCTTACGGTTCTGTACAGGTGACCGACCGTGATCGGGCCCGACGGAGAGGAGCCGGGATCGGTGGTGGGCGATGCGCGGAGGCGGGTGACCGGGCCTAGCGGCGGGGGGCGCCGCAAGGGCCTGGTGCTGGGCAGCCGGCCGGCGTACTCCGTGCGGCTCCCGTCCGCGTCCCGGACCGAGCCGGCGCCGGTGGCCGAGCGGACGGTGCCGTGGCTGCGGGTCGGGGCGGCCTACGCCTGGCGGCTCATCCTCGTGGGGATCGTCGTCTACGGGATCTTCAGCATCCTCGGCAGCTTCCAGCTCATCGCGGTGGCTCTCTTCCTGGCACTGGTCGTCACCACCGTGCTGCGTCCGCTGACCGACCTGCTCGACCGCGTCCTGCCGCGGCCGCTCTGCGTCGCCGTGGCGCTGGTCGGCAGCATCCTGTTCCTGCTCGCCCTACTGGCCCTGGTGGGCAACGCGGTGGCGGGCGAGTCGACCCGGCTGGCGGGCGAGTTCCGGGGCGGGGTGCATCGCATCGAGGAGTGGCTGCAGCGGCCGCCGTTCCGGCTGAGCCCGGGCCGGCTGTCCCAGCTGGAGAGCCAGCTGACGCACTACCTGACCGCGCACCGGTCCAGCCTGCTGAGCCGCGCCGTCAGCGGGCTGAGCCGGATGGTCGAGCTGGTCACCGGGGGCGCGCTGGCGTTGTTCGCGTCCGTGTTCTTCATCCACTCCGGCGAGCGGCTGTGGGGCTGGGTCCGGGACCAGTTGCTGCCGAGCCGCGCCCGTCCGTCGTGGGACCGGGCCGGGCACGCGGCCTGGCGGGCCTTCGCCGGATACACGCGCGGCATCATCATCGTGGCCGCCACCAACGCCGTGCTGGTCGGTGTCGCGCTGCTCCTGCTGCGGGTGCCGCTCGCGCTGCCGCTGACGCTGCTGGAGTTCTTCGCCGCGTTCGTACCGCTGGTGGGCTCACCGGTCGCGCTCGCCGTCGCGACGGTCGTCGCGCTGGCCGGACGCGGGCCGCTCACGGCGGCGGCCGTGCTCGCGCTGATCGTCGTGATCGGCCAGCTGGAGGGTCATGTGCTGCATCCGCTGGTGATGAGCTGGGCGGTGCGGCTGCATCCGCTCGTGGTGGCGGTGTCGGTGATCGCCGGCAGCATCATCGCGGGAGTGATCGGTGCCGTGGTGGCCGTCCCGCTGGTCTCGGTCGTGTGGGCGGTGCTGCGCGCACTGCGCGCGGTGCCGCCTTGACGGGCCGGCGCCCGCCGTCCTCGGCTGCCGTGTCCGCCAAGCCGTTCACCAGTGCCCCGGACACCGGTTCAGTGGTTCCCCGGGAACCGGCGGTCGCTGCTCGGAAGGCCGACGCCGCGGCAGTGACGGGACCGTACTCACGGTCCGCCTCGTCCGACGCCGCCGGGCGTGTGAAGGAGCGCGGCGCCGTCTCCCGTCCCGAGGGCACCACCGTCGTCGTACCGCTCAGCGCAGCGCCGCCGAGGCGAGCCCGCGCCCCTCCCCCTCCCGCACGCTTCCCATCCGCCGGCCCGCATCCCGGGCAACACCGCCCCGCGGGTCGGCCCGTCCCGGGCGGCGGTGCGGGCGATACCGCGGCACGCCGACCGGACGCCGCGCCTGGCCCGACCTGCCCGGCGAGGGGTTCACCGCTCCTCAGCCGTGGCGTTCCGCCGCCCCGATCCGGCCACCGCCCGAAAGACTGCCGCACCGGCGGGGTTGCTGGTGCTGATCCGCGTCAGCCGGGAGCCGTCCGGACGCGGCGGGTACATCCAGTGGACGAGCGGACCCGCGGCGCATGCCTTCACGCCGCCGTCGTACGGGCCGCCCGGCAGGCCGCCGCCGGCGCTCCCGCAGAACAGCGCGGGCAGCAGGGACGGCACGTCCCGGACCGGTGAGCCGGCTTGTCCCGGGGCTGGGCATGGGGGCGCTCCCCCAAGCCGCTCGCCGCCGACCGTTCGGCCCTGTCCAGCCGTCCGCATCCCCGGTCCACGCCGACCTTCCTGTCCGGTTCCTCTCCAGCGCGCCCGTCGCCCAAGCCGGGACTGCTCCCTGCCGGCCGAGACGGCCGGGCCCGGAGCTGCGGAGTCGTCGTCTGCTGCCGGGGGAGGCGCGAAGGCGAGGCGTAGGGCGCGCGGCGCTGGTCACCCGGGACGCTATGCGAGGTCGGCGGTCGGCGTGGGGAGGTGTCCCGGAGGGCATCCGGGGCGCCGTGCGGGGCATGCGAGTGGCGTGGCGAGCGCTGTGGCGTGAGGTGACGGCCGCGGCACACGGGGCGGCACGGGCCTGGGCGGGACCGTGCCGGGAGCGTGATCTGGCCGTCCAGGCGCTGAAGGCGGCGCTGGCCGCGTGGGTGGCCTGGGCCCTGGCGGGCTGGTGGCTGCATGCACCGGTGGCGTTCGTCGCCCCGTGGGTGGCGGTGGTCCTGGTGGAGTCGACCGTGTACCGGTCCATCGCGCACGGGCTGCAGCAGCTCGCGGCCGTGGCGGCCGGCACGATCGTGGCCACCGCGGTCGCGCCGGCCGTCCACAGCACGGTGGCCGCGATGGCCGTCGTGCTGCCGCTCGCGATGCTGCTCGGACAGTGGCGGCGGCTGGGCAGCCAGGGCATCTACGCGGCCACCGGCGCCCTGTTCGTCCTGACCGGCGGTTCCGTCACGGTGACCACCTCCGCGGCCCGGCTCGCGGAGGCCTTCTTCGGAGCCGCGGTCGGTATCGCCGTCAACGCGCTGGTCAGGCCGCCGCTGTACGTGCGGGACAGCCGGGCCGTGCTGAGGGACGCGACCCAGGAGGCCCACGACATCCTGCGGGCCGTGGCGGAGGGGCTGGCCGAGGGACGCTGGGACGCCGAGGAGGCCGGTGCCCGGCACGAGCGGGCCCTGCGGCTGCACCGGCTGGTGGAGCAGGCCCGTTCGTCGGTCGCGTGGAGCCGGGAGAGCCTGCGCGGCAACCTGCGGCGCCGCCGCACCGGTGCCGTGCCACCGCCCGGCGAGGGGTACGACGACGCGGTCGTGGTGCTGGACTACGCGGCCGTGCACACGGCGGGCGTGACCCGCACGGTGCTGGAAGCCGCCGCGGAGGACCGCGCGGCGCCTCGACCACATCCCGAACTCGCCCGTCGCTACGCCGAGTTCCTGCACCGCACCGCGCACGCGCTACGTCTCTACAGCCACAGCCGGTTCGGCGACGACCGCGGCGACGAGCTGCGCGCGGCGGTGGCGCGGTTGCGCGCGACGCTGGACGAGCTGCGCCGGGACCTGGTCCGCTCCACGAGGGACGACCCCGACGAGGTCGCCACCTACGGCGCCCTGCTCGCCCAGGCGCACCGGCTGGCCGACCAGCTGGTCGTCTCGGGGGCCTGACGGCACAGACCCACGGCCGCGCCCCCGACCGGCCGGTGGCCCGCCTGCCGGACCACTCGCTCTGCCCGCACCCCGCGCATCCTGGGAGTGACAGGACCAGGCAAGGGGCTCGCGGGGCTCCTAGGATCGGGGACATGAGCAGGCCGAACGCGCTCGGGGAGTACCTCCGGGCGCGCCGTGAGCTGACCGACCCGGCGGACGCGGGGCTGACGGTCGTGGGCGTACGCCGTACCCCCGGGCTGCGCCGTGAGGAGGTCGCCACGCTGGCGGGGATCAGCGCCGACTACTACCTCCGCCTGGAGCAGGGCCGCGACCGCAACCCGTCCCCACAGGTGCTGGAGGCCCTGGCGCGGGTGTTCCGGCTGGACGCGGCAGCCACCGAGCACCTGTTGAGCCTGTCCACCGCCCGCCCGGCGGCGTCCAGGCGGCGCCGCGAGGTGGTGCCGGCGGGAATCCGGCAGCTGCTCGACGCGATCAACCTGCCGGCGTTCGTGGAGAGCCGGATGTTCGACGTGCTCGCCGCGAACCGGCTGGCGACCGCCGTGTCCCCCACCATCCGGCCCGGCGTCAACCGGCTGCGCACGCTGTTTCTCGACCCCGAGGAGAGGGAGCTCTACCCGGACTGGGAACAGGCGGTCAGAGGCATGGTCGCCGGGTTCCGCGCGTCCGTGGGCGGCGACGTGGACGATCCGCGCATCGTCCAGCTGGTCGGTGAACTCTCGCTGGCCAGCGACACGTTCCGGCGGCTGTGGGCCCGGCACGACGTCACCGCGCTGGCCGGCGGATCGATGCGGCTGCGCCACCCGCGGCTCGGCATGCTGGAACTGCGCCGGGAGAAACTGCCGATCAGTGACTCCGGCGGCCAGATCCTCGCCGTCTATCACGCCGAACCCGGCTCGGAGACGGCCCGCGCGCTCGAGTCGCTCGTGCCGCCGACGGTCACCGAGGCGGGCCGCGGGGCCGAGCCGACGCCGGAACTCCGTGAGCCCGAGCGGGACCGCGCGGCACCTCGGCGGCCGCGTCGGCGATGAGGAAGCGGGTGAAGGGCAGCCTCTGCGCCTCGTCCACGCCGTCCACGGGCGAGTGCAGGTCGGCATCGGTGCGCCGGGCGTTGCGGCAGGCGGCAGGTGCCACCCGCGCTGGTCAGTCCGGCGGCCAGATGGTGCCCCATCGAGCACGACGGTGTGCAGGGCGGTGATGGTGAGGAAGTGGTCGAAGGCGTCACCGCCGGTGTCGTGGGCGGGCTCGAGGACGCCGGGGGGGACCGCGCGGCCCGACACGGAGCGCGCCGCCGTCGGCAAGACCTCGCCAGCAGGTAGTTACACGTGTAACATCTCGCTGCGCCGACGGTATCGCGCCGCCGGATCAACGCCCCGGCCGACGACGGAAGGCCTCGCCATGACCTCGACAGCGCCCGCCCGGACCGAGACGGACTGGCCGCCGCCCCCGTTCCACGCCCCCACCCCCGCCGTGACCGGCACCGACGGCGTGCGTCGCTTCCACGGGCTGACCTACGCCACTTCGCCCGGGTACCGGCCGCGCCTGCTGGACGTGCACGTACCGCCCGCCGAAGGCCCCGTGCCGGCCGTGGTGTGGATCCACGGCGGCGGATGGCTCGAGGGCGACCGCCGCTATCCGCCGCCGACCGTGCCGGTGGAGCTGTTGCACGGAGCGCTGCTCGGCGCAGGCCTGGCCCTGGTCAGCATCGACTACCGGCACAGCCTCGAGGCGCCGTTCCCCGCCCAGCTGCACGACGTCAAGGCGGCGATCCGGTACGTCCGGCACCACGCCGGCGCCCTCGGCATCGACCGTGAACGGATCGGCGCCTGGGGCGAGTCGGCCGGCGGTCACCTCGCCGCCCTGGCCGGCCTGGTACGCGCAGACACCCACGGCCCCGGCCTCGAAGGGACTGAGGGCGTACGGGAGGAGGACAGCGGGGTGCTGGCCGTCGTCGACTGGTACGGCGTGTCCGACATCGCAGCGATCCTCGGTCAGCCCCTGCCGCCCCTGCCCGGCGAGCCGTCGTACCCGAACCCGATCGAGACACTGCTCGGCGGACCGGAGGCCGAACGCCCGGAGCGGGCGCGTGTCGCGAGCCCCGTGACCTACGCGGTGGACGGCGGCGCGCCCCCGTTCCTGCTGGTCCACGGCCGCGAGGACCAGGTCGTCCCCTACAGCCAGAGCGAGACGCTGGCCCGGGCACTCACCGAAGCGGGCGGTGAGGTCACACTGCGGCCGGTCGAGGGGGCCGACCACATCTTCCTCGGCTCGGCGGAGGTACCCGCGATCGTGGCGCACGGCGTGGACTTCCTGCGGGGGCATCTGACCTCCTGACCGGCGGCGGGGCGGAAGGCGGCGGCCGTCCGGCACGGATCACCACCGCAGGGCAGAGGGCCGCCCGCGTGCCGCCGCCCGCCCGGAGCCGGGCGGCGTCCCGGCGCCCCTGTCGAGCCCCTTCCGGCAGTTGCCGTCAGGCGGACTCCCGGCGTACGAGCACGGGTTGCACCGCCGGCAGCGGAGCCGCGGTCCCGGTCTCGATCAGATCGTGCAGGGCCGCGGCCACCTGCGCGGCGGAGGGCATGTCCAGCCGGATCGTCGTCAGCGCGGGGCGCTGCAGGGCCGCCGTGACCAGGTCGTCGCAGCCGACGACGGCGATGTCGTCGGGCACGTCGACGCCCGCGTCCCGCAGCACGGCCAGTAGCAGCGCCGCGTACTCGTCGTTGTAGGCGAAGACGCCGTCCAGACCGCGTGCCGTCCAGCCGCTCGCCAGCTCGGCGGCGGACGCGTACGTGTACTCCATGTCCACCGGGGTCACCGTGGCCGTCGTCCGGGCGGCCACGCTCAGCGCGCCGGCCAGGCGGGGCTCCGCGAAGGCGGACAGGCCGCGCTCGCGGGGCATGACGACACCGATGCGCCGGCGCCCCTGCGCGACGAGGTGGTCGACCGCGAGCACACCCACCCGCCGGTCGTCGAAGACCACTGTGCACACCCCCTCGATCGGCCTGGGCGCGAGGGCCATCAGCGCCTGGACACCGGCCCGCCGCAGCACGTCCACGCCGGCCGCGCCGAGGCTCGTGCCGTCCAGCGCCAGAACCGCGCCGGGGCGCAGTTCGGCCCAGGCCCGGGCAGCGGAGCCGGGATCGGCGAACCGGCCGGCGTGCAGGACGGCCGTGTAGCCGTACCGTTCCAGCTCCGAGTGCAGGTCGTCGATCCAGCCGCTGACCAGGCGGCCGATGGCGGACACGGCCGCCGGGATCAGCACCAGGTTGTTGCGGCCCGCGCGCAGCGAACGGGCCGCGGCGTGCGGGACATAGCCGAGCGCGTCCGCGGCGGCGAGCACCTTCGTGCGGGTCGCGTCGCTCACCCGGTGCGCCTGGGTGTTGTTCAGCACGAAGGAGACGGTGGCCCGCGAGACGCCCGCCAGCCGCGCGACATCGGCACTGGTGACAGCCGCGGCCGCTCTCCTCGCCATGGTTCCCTTCCACTCCCCGGACCTGTGCTCCCGTGCCCACGTTACACGCGTCAAATCAAGAGCCGACGTGCGTGCGCCGGGCGCCGATGACACGAGTCAGCAACGAAGCGACTTCCCTGAAGCAGGAGTCTGTTCAACCCCGTCGGCCGGGTGCTACACAAAGACCCACCGATCCGGTTACTCGTGTAAGCGACCGCGGCAGCCCCCGATCCGGACACCGCGGATCGCCTCTCCGCAGCCGTGCCCCTCCCCCACCCGGCTCGCCCTCTGTCGCTCCCCCTTCTTCTTCCTCCCAGGAGTCGCCATGCCCCTGCCGACCGACGATCTCCGGCCCACCACCGTGCCGACCGCACCCGACTCCCGGCAGCGGGGGCTGATGGCGCTGCTGCTCGTGGCCAACGCCTCGATGTACGCCCTCTACATGGGGGTGGGCTCCGTGCTGCTGCCCACCCAGGTCGCCGCGATCGACCCCCACCACAAGGTGGCGCTGCTGGGCCTGGTCGCCGGGGTCAGCTCGGTGTTCGCGACCGCCTGCAATCCGGTCGCCGGCGCGCTCTCCGACCGTTCCGGACGCCGCAACCCCTGGGTGCTCGGCGGTGCGCTCGCCTCGCTGGCCGGTCTCGCGTTCCTGGGCAGCGTGCGCACGGCCCTGCTGGTGGGCATCGGATGGTGCCTGGTCCAGGCGACCATGAACGTCTATCAGGCCGCCGTCACCGCCATCGTGCCCGACCGGATCCCGCCGGCCCGCCGTGGCACGGCCTCCGCCCTGGTGGGGCTCGCCCTGCCGGTCGGCGGCACCCTGGGTGTCGTCATCGCCTCCAGAACCACCGGCCATCTCCGCGTGGGTTGCCTGGCGTTGGGGCTCGTGGCGGCAGCGGCGGCGACCTTGCTGACGGCGCTGTGCCGAGACGTCCCGCGTGACCGGGACGCCGCACCGGCACCGGCCCTGCCCTGGCGCCGACGCGCGTCGGTCTTCCTGTCAGCCCTGAGCAGCCGTGACTTCCGCTGGGCCTTCATCGGCCGCGCCCTGATGGTGCTGGGCTACTTCTCCGTCGTCGGCTACCAGCTCTACATCCTGGAAGACCACATCTCGCTGCCGAAGGGGCTGACCGCGGCGGACGCCATGGCCGTCCTCACTCCGGTGTCGATGGCGGCGATGGCCGTCTCCACACTGGTCGGCGGCCTGCTGTCGGACCGCTGGAACCGGCGCAAGGTGTTCGTCGGTGTCTCGGCCGCGCTCGCCGGTGTCGCCATGGCGGTGCCGGTGCTCGCGCCGACGTGGCCGGGCATGCTCGTCTTCAGCACGCTCGACGGACTGGCGTTCGGCTGCTTCATGGCCGTGGACACCGCCGTCGTCACGCTCGTGCTCCCCCGTGCCGAGGACGCCGCACGCGATCTGGGCGTGCTGAACATCGCCAACGCCGGCCCTCAGATCGTGGCGCCGTTCGTCGCCTCGGCCGTGGTCACCGCGCTCGGCGGCTACACCCCCCTGTTCCTGTTCGGCGGCGCGCTGTCGTTGCTCGGCGCGCTCGCCATCCTGCCGATCCGCGGGGTGCGCTGAGCCGTCGGCACCCCCGCTTCCAAGGAGTTCCCGTGCCTCGCGGACGCTCCGTCGGGTCGGACCGTATCCATGTCTCGCCCGTCGCCCACACCGGTGCCGACACCGCCGGGTGCGGCCCCGTGTACCTCGAACTCAGGGCGCTGGTGGTCGACTTCGGGCTGTGATTTCTCTCCGGGGTCGGTCCGGACACGGCCAGGGCCTCGAGGCCGAGTCTTGTGGGGACATCTGGCCGCCGGTGCGGGAGTCGCCGTCCTCGCCCGCGTGGCGGCCGTGGTCGCGGCCCGCCCCCGGGCGATCGTGACCGTCGTGAGCCAGACCGTCAGGGCTGTCCTGACAGCCGTCGCGGTCCCGGTCCGGACCCTGGGGTGCGGATGCGGTCGCTGAAAAGGAGTTGTCAGGGCAACCGCGCTGCCGTCACGATCGGCCCATGACCTCGCTGATCTCCTTGCTGCCGTCGACCGCCGCCGACCGATCGGTGCGCGACCGGCAGCAGTCCGGCCGATCGCGGAGGCCGACGCCCGTGCACGCGTGACCGCGGCCGTGGTCGCGGGGCTCCTCGCGGGGTACGGCATCGCCGTGCCCGTGGGCGCCGTCGGGACCTATCTCGTGGCCTTGACCGCTCGGACCTCGTGGAAGACCGGTGCCTGCGCCGCGCTCGGGGTCGCGGCGGCCGACGGTGTCTACGCTCTGGTCGCCGTGCTCGGGGGTGCCGCGCTGACGCACGCCGTAGAGCCGGTCACGCACCCCCTGCGCTGGGTCGCCGCCGCGGTGCTCGTCGTGCTGGCGGTCCGCGGCACGGCGACGGCGATCGCCGACCACCGCGCACCGCGGGCGGCCTCACGGACCGAGGGGGCCCCGCTCCGCCCCGGCCGGGCCTTCCTGGCGCTGTGGGGCGTCACGATGATGAATCCCCTCACCGTGGTCTACTTCGCGGCCCTTGTGTTCGGCAGCCGGGCCTCGACGGATCCCCCTCCGCTCGAACGGGCCGTGTTCGTCCTGGCCGCCTTCGCCGCGTCCGCCAGTTGGCAGTTGCTGCTGGCCGGCGGCGGAGCCCTGCTCGGCCGGCTCCTGACCGGCAGCCGCGGACGGCTCGCCACGGCCTTGGCGTCCAGCGCCGTGATGACGGCACTCGCCCTTCGCATGCTCCTCTCGCACCATCCCTAGCACGTGTACGGGACGGCGTGACGACGTTGGTGGCCCCTTGGTGATCCACCACGGCGGCGAAGCGGGGCCGGCCGTCCACCTCGGCCTCCGCTCCGGCGGGCCGGGACCGCAGACCGGGCGGCGAGCAGGCGGCGGACCGTTCATGGCTCATGGAGGTTGAGCCAGGCACGGTCCGGGAGACGGACGACGGTGCCCGCCTCCACGTACGAGTTCGACACGATGAGGTCCGGGCCGGGGCGAAGACGAGGGTCCCTCGGCGTCGAGCGCCCGCGACGGTTCCGTGTGAAGAGGGAGAGGGTCACCCGGCAGTCGGCCACCACCCTTTCTGCCGGGAACCCGTCGGCCGGGTCAGCCCGTCGCGAAGGCCTTCAGGCGGTCCAGGGCCCCGTTGAAGCGGTCGTGGTCCCCGACGGTTTTCCCGGTGGAGGTGTACTGCCACATCGTGTGGTACGACCAGCCCGACGGCAGTGTCCCGGCGGTCGAGGCGTAACGGGCGATCCACAGCGGATTGCCGCCGAAGCCGGAGTAGTTGCCGGTGCACTGGGTCCACCAGTTGGTCGCCGTGTAGATGACGGCGTCGCGGCCGGTGCGGGACTTGTATCGGTTCACGAAGGCCCGGATCCAGCTGACCATGGCGCTCCGGGACTTGCCGTAGCAGCTGTCGCCGTACGGATTCCACTCGATGTCGAGCACCCCGGGCAGGGTCTTGCCGTCCTTGGACCAGCCGCCGCCGTGACGCACGAAGTAGTCGGCCTGAGCGGCACCGCCGGCTGTGTCCGGGGTCGCGAAGTGGTAGGCGCCGCGGATCATGCCCACGTTGTACGGGCCGCTGTACTGCTGGGTGAAGTAGGGATTGGTGTAGTTGGTCCCCTCGGTGGCCTTCGTGTACGCCCATCTGACGCCCTCACCCCACAGGGTCGGCCACTTGACGTCGCCCTGGTAGCTGGAGACGTCGACGCCTTCCGTCTGGGTCGCGCGGGGGTCGTTGGGCGGGGCGTCGGCGTCGACGGCGCGTCCGTCGTGGGCGAGGACACCGATGCCCATGTACGCGCTGCCACGCGGAAGTGTGTCCGACCCCGAGGCGGGATGCGCCGCGGGGCTGGACAGGGAGAGGAGGAGGCCGGTCAGGGCACCCGTGAGAGCCAGGCCTGAGCGGCCGCGAGGGAGGGATACGGAGCTTCGCACAGAACCCATCTGACCCGTGCTCGGGCCGCACCGCACCCCGGGTACCGCCCAACGACACCATCGGGGGCCGGGTTTGGTCCGTACGGGTGGCCGCCGGGTGGCGTACCGGCCGGTCGTGGGAGCAGGCGCGGGGCCGCCTCCCAGGACCGGCCCGCGGTCAGCCGTCGATACGGTGCTGGGTCCAGAAGGAGGTGAGGTCGGTGCTCGTGGCGGCCTGGGCGGCGGCCTTGAACTCGGCCGTGGACGACACGCCGTACCAGTGCGCCGTCGCGTAGTCCTTCAGCAGCTTGGCCATGGCGGTGTCGCCGAGGACGCGCCGCAGGTCGTGCAGGGCGCACTTGCCGTAGCCGTAGACGACGGTGGAGTAGCGGGAGGAGTGCGCGTCCCAGTAGGCCATGGAGTTGGTGATCTTCTCGGCGCCGGAGGCCCAGGAGACGCTGTTCCAGCAGTTGGTGCCGGTCTTGCCGAGGGCGAGGTCGGTGGCGTAGTCGGTGAACGCCTCGTCCAGCCAGGGGCTGTTGTACTCGTCGTCGCCGACGATGCCGTACCACCACTGGTGGCCGATCTCGTGGGTGAGGGCCGTGGAACTGACCACGTCCAGGACGAACCCGGGATACTCCATTCCGCCGAACCAGTAGTTGTCGTCGAGCACGGCGTCCAGCTCGCCGTAGGGATAGGCACCGAAGCGGGCGGCGTGGGCGTCCACGGCGGACTTGGCGGTGCTGAGCATGGACTGGGCGCTGGAGGAGCTGATGCCCGAGACGGAGTAGACGTTCACCGCGACACCGGCCGGGGAGGTGCCGGAGATCTTGGTGAAGGGCCCTGCGGCCCAGGCGAAGTCACGGACCTTGGACGCGGTCGCAGTGGTCACCGTACGACCGCTGGAGCCGGGCGTGTCGGTGGAGGTTCCCGTGGCCGGGACCAGCAGGCCGCTGGGGTGGTCGAGGGTCACCTTGAAGTCGGCGGCCAGGGAGTAGAACGACTCGCCGTTGTTCGTGTACGGATCGAGGTGCCAGCCGGCGCTGTCGCGGACCGCGAGGACGGGCAGGGCGTTGCCGATGAAGCTGTAGGCCCCGTCGTGACCGAAGCGGTCGGCGCCGCTGGGCACGGTGATGCCGAGGTCGAAGCCGAGGGTGGCGCTCTGGCCCTGGGCGAGCGGGGCCGGCAGGTCGATCTTCAGCGCGGTGCAGTCCACGGTGGGCGTGCCCGCGGTGCCGCCGGTGACGTTGCTGACGCGGATCGGCATGGCGTCGCAGGTGCCGTGGTAGTTGTCCCACAGGCGCAGGTAGACCTCGTTCAGCGCGGTGGCGGAGGCGTTGGTGAAGGTCACGCCCTCGTGCCCGGTCCAGACGGTGCCGCTCGCGTCGCTGCTGAGGTTCACGGTGTACGAGGGCGCGGCCGGGGTCCGGGTGGAGTCGGCCGGCGGCGGCGCGGTGCCACCGGAGGTGTCGAGCGCGATGTCGTCGAGGACGAAGCTGGTCTGGAGGCTGGAGTCCTCGGTGCCGGTGAAGGAGAGACTGACGGTCTGGCCCGCGTACGCCGACACGTCGATCGACTTCCGCACGTAGCCGGTCGCCTTGTCGAGGTTCGAATAGGTGGCCAGGGTCGTGCCGCCGATCTTGGCGGTCAGTTTGTCGTACGCGACGGACGAGGTCGTCTCGGCGGTGTCGATGTGCAGCCAGAAGGTCAGGGTGGCCGCGTCGCACCCGGCGGGGATCGTGACGCTCTGGCTGAGGGTGTCGGTATGGGTGCCGCCGACTCCGTCGAGCCAGGCGTAGGAGCTGCCGCCGTGGGCGGTCTGGCCCGAGCGGCTGGTGATGACGGTGGAGGAGGACGTCGACCAGGGCGAAGTCCCGCTCTCGAAGCCGCCGTTGGCGACGACCTGGGCCGGAGTGCAGGCGGCGGGTACTGTGGCCTGCCGGGCCGCGGCGGGCGTGCCGGGGAGCACGAGGGCGGCCACCGCGGCGACGGTGAGCGCACCGGCGCCGAGGGCCTTGTGGGGGGTCGATCTCACACGCTACTCCTTTGCGGCGGCCGGGATTCCCGGCCTGCTCGGTGGCCGTCGGCCGGCTGGGGTACGCCGGGGCGGCCGCTGACAGGGCTTGCGCGATCGCTGTACCGAGAGCTGCGCCACGCCCTCATGGGGTCGGGGCGTGGGCTGCCGAAAGAGTGACAGATTTGACCGGACCATGCCAGATGGATGAGCGTGCGGAACCGGCTGCCGGTCAGGCGGAGCGCAGCGTCACGAAGACCGCCGTCAGCGGGGCACCCTGTGGGTCCTGCCAGCCGCGCGCCACATGTCCGTACGCTCCCTCGGGGCACAACGGCGGGTTCTCGGGGACGGGGTTCAGGATCCGGTGCAGGTGCAGCACCATGCCGCGCGGCACGGGAACCCGGGTGCCCTCCTGGTCGTCGGCCGGTTCGGGGGCGAACCCGTCCAGGGTGAAGGTGGCGGTGGTGCAGGAGCGGATCACCTCGGGGTCGAGGGCGCCGTCGATGCTCTGGGAGTGTGCCGGCACCCGGCCCTCGATCAGCGAGAGCAACTCTGCGACCAGCACCGGGTCGTGGGCGCCGTCGTACACCCAGCGCCTGCCCAGCACGCCGTGCTCCATCGTGCCGACGAGCGCGTGCTCCGCCGCCTCCAGGGGAGCGCCGCGATAGGTCAACGGCACGAGATAGGCGGTCGGTTCCGGGGTGGAGGTGTCCGTGGCCACCATGAACTCGATGCCGACCTCACCCTCCGGGTCGTCCAGCCGGAAGCCGCCGGACCTGGTCAGCACCGGGGCCTCCGGGCCACCGCGGTACCAAGGGCGCGAGGGCAGCCATTCGGTGAGCAGTTCGAGCTTCGTGGGCTTGAGCGTGGTGTCGTGGATGACGGCCATGCCTGCGGTTCTCCTCCGTGGTACGGATGCTGACCCCCGCAGCTTCGCACAACGTTCCCGCAGGTCAAACACCCGGTGCGGCCCGCGTCGGGTCAACTCCCACGGCGGGTCGGGCGGTTCGTCTCGTCACCGGGCCGCAGACCCCGGCACCGCGTTCGTGCGGCGGGGGACCCTACGGCGAGCGGAACGAATGCCCCGGGGACGCCGCCCACCAGACGGCAGAACCGGACCGGCGGATGCCGCCGGACCGGCCCGGTGAACGCCGACACGCAGGTGGACCAGTGGCCCTCGAAGGCGGCGGTCAGGTCGGCGAACCGGCGTACCCCGGCGCCGGGTGGCCGCCCGGGATGAGCACGACCGTGCCCGCACCCAGCCGCCGTGTCTCCCGTGCCGGCCGGCGGCGGGCCCGCCCGGGGCGGCGGTTTGACCTACCTGGAGGGCACGTCGCCGTGTGCGCCGCGGGAGCAGCCGGCCCGTACGAGCCGGACCTGCTCGACCTTGGCCAGGCGTCGCACTCGGCGATGCGGTCCGTGCCGGAGAAGTGCAGTTGGCCGAGGCGGGCGGCGAGGGCGAGCAGCCAGTCCGGGAAGGCCGGGCGTCAAAGCCCGCGGCAGGCGTGAGGTCGACACCGACCGTGGCGAGGGCCCGGCCGTCGATGGATCAGGCGACGTGGACGCCCGCACGCCGGTCCGCCTCGGTGCCTTCGCGCCGGCCGGCCCGGCGCCGTCCGCACAGTACGGGCGCGTCGGCGACCGCCGCCACCGGGACACCGCGCTCCGAGAGCCAGGACGTCTTGTGTCCGCAACCCGTGATCGTCTCCTGTACCGGTTCCGCTGCTTCGTCGCAGGCGACCGGGCCGGGGAAACCTCAGGGCACGGCACGAGCGGCGCCAACGGCGGTGGCGTCGCGCGCCGCCGGGGGGCCGGCACCCGTGCTGCCCAGAGGCCGGCACCGCGATGCTGCTCCGGGTGCGCGGGCCATGGGCAGCGGCGGGGCACGGGTCACGCGTGGCCGGCAGCGACGCGGGTCACGTCGAGATCGCCGGGGGCATGGGGATCGGCGATGCGGGTATTCGCGCTGCGACTTGCCCCGTCGGCGACACGCCAGGCGATACGACACGCGACACATCAGGGAGGCGGAAAGCATGCTGATGGCACACCCTGCGGTTCTTGAGGACCTCATCTCCCAGTACGAGGCCCTCACGGTGCTCGGGGCCGAGGAGAGCACTCCGCAGGCACGGCAGCGGCTGGCGGACGTCTCCTACACGCTGTGCGTGGCCACCGGCACCAAGGACGTCGACATGGCCCTCATCGCGGCACGCCACCGACTGTCCGGAGCCCGCCCCGAGGACGACTCCCTGCTCCAGGCGGCAGGCCCCGCGTAACCGGCGTCCGGGATCTGACGGCAGGCACACCGGGGCACGGCTCCACCGAACGGGGCCGTGTCCCGGCGCACGTGCCCGCTCACTCCCCCGAACTCGTTGCTTCCCGCTTCTGGTCGCCGGGACCTACCGGACGGTATACAGACCCAGTCGAACGCGCGAGAGCCGCCCCCGGGTGCGGGCACCGTGCGACGAACCGGCCTCAGGGGGAGGATCCATGGCGAACGGCACAGGTGCGGTGGGCGGGGCGAGAGGCCGGCGGGGAGCCGCCGTACTCGGGGCGGCACTGGGCGGTTGCGTTCTTGTCGCCGCCGCCACGGCGCCGGCCTCCGCGCATTCTGCGGTACACGGTCACGGCGTCGACTACGTCGCCCTCGGTGACTCCTACACCTCGGGCCCCGGCATCCCCCGGCAGGTGGACGCCAACTGCGCCCGCTCCAACCACGATTACCCCTCGCTGGTGGCGGCCCAACACCAGGTGACCACCTTCGAGGACGTCAGCTGTGCCGGGGCGACGACCGCCGAGATGTGGCAGGCGCAGGGCACCAACGCGCCCCAGCTCGACGCCGTGCGCCGGGACACGGACCTGGTGACGGTGCAGATCGGCGGCAACGACGTCGGCTTCGGCCCGATCATCAGCACCTGCGCCCGCCTGGCCGCGCAGGACCCGACGGGCAACCCCTGTGAGCGCTCGTACCAGGCGCCCGGGTACGACGAGCTGGCCCTCGCGATCGCCAAGGCCGCCCCCAAGGTCGACCGGGTGCTCAGGGCGGTGCACGCCCGGGCGCCGCACGCGCGCGTGGTCGTGGTCGGCTACCCGGACCTGCTGCCCGAGGACGGCAGTGGCTGCTTCCCCCAAGTGCCCTTCGCCCAGAAGGACTTCCCCTACCTGCGGGACACCGAGAAGCGGCTGAACCTGATGCTGCGCCTGGTGGCCGGGGTGAACCGGGCCGAGTACGTCGACACGTACGGCCCCACGGTCGGCCACGACATGTGCAAGACACCCGCGGACCGCTGGATCGAACCGCTCCAGCCCACCGCCCCCGCCGCCCCCGCGCACCCCAACGCCAAGGGAGAGGCAGCCATGGCGCAGGCCGTGCTGGAGCGGCTGGAGCAGGGACGCGGACGCGGCTGAGCCGGCCGGGGCGGCTTCGTGGGGGGCCTCCGCGCCGGCGCCGTCCCGCGCGGAGGCGAACCGCTGATCCGTCAGCCGCCCAGCGCGCCCAGCACCACGGCCTGGGCCTCCTCCTGCACCCGGGCAAGGTGGTCGGCGCCGAGGAAGGACTCGGCGTAGACCTTGTAGACGTCCTCGGTGCCCGACGGGCGGGCCGCGAACCAGGCGTTCTCGGTGGTGACCTTGATCCCGCCGATGGCGGCGCCGTTGCCGGGCGCCTCGGTGAGGACGGCCGCGACGGGCTCTCCGGCGAGCGTGTCCGCGCGGACCTGAGCCGGTGACAACTTGCCGAGCAGGGCCTTCTGTTCGCGGGTCGCGGGCGCGTCGACACGGGCGTAGGAGGGTTCGCCGAAGCGGGCGGTCAGGCCGGCGTAGTGCTCCGACGGGGTCCGGTCCGTGACGGCCGTGATCTCGGAGGCCAGCAGCGCCAGGATGATGCCGTCCTTGTCCGTGGTCCACACGGAGCCGTCTCGGCGCAGGAAGGAGGCGCCGGCCGACTCCTCGCCGCCGAACCCGAGGCTGCCGCCGATCAGTCCGTCCACGAACCACTTGAACCCGACCGGCACCTCGACCAGTTGCCGGCCGAGGCCGGCGGCGACCCGGTCGATCATGGTGGAGGAGACGAGCGTCTTGCCGATGCCGGCGTCAGCGGGCCACCGGTCGCGGTGCCGGTAGAGGTAGGAGATGGCGACCGCGAGGTAGTGGTTGGGGTTCATCAGGCCGGCGTCCGGGGTGACGATGCCGTGCCGGTCGGCGTCGGCGTCGTTGCCGGTGGCGATGCGGAACCGGTCGCGCCGCTCGATGAGGGAGGCCATCGCGTACGGCGAGGAACAGTCCATGCGGATCTGCCCGTCCCAGTCCAGCGTCATGAACCGCCAGGTCGGGTCGGTGTGCGGATTGACCACGGTGAGGTCGATGCCGTGCTGTTCGGCGATGCGTCCCCAGTAGGCGACAGAGGCCCCGCCGAGCGGGTCTGCGCCGATGCGCACGCCGGCCGCGCGGACGGCGTCCAGGTCCAGGACGCTCGGCAGGTCGCCGACGTAGGCACCGAGGAAGTCGTACCGCCCGGTCGTCCCCGCGGCGAGCGCCTGCGCGTAGGGCACCCGGCGTACGTCCTTCAGGCCTCCGGTGATGATCTCGTTGGCCCGGTCCTGGATCCAGGAGGTGGCGTCGGAGGCCGCCGGGCCGCCGCTCGGCGGGTTGTACTTGAAGCCGCCGTCGGCGGGCGGGTTGTGGGAGGGAGTGACGACCACGCCGTCGGCGAGGCCGGAGGTGCGGTCCCGGTTGTGGGTGAGGATCGCGTGGGAGACGGCGGGGGTGGGGGTGTAGCCGTCGGCGCTGTCGATGAGCACGGTGACGCCGTTGGCCGCGAAGACCTCCAGCGCGGTGACCTTCGCGGGCTCGGACAGGGCGTGGGTGTCGGCGCCCAGGAAGAGGGGGCCGTCGGTGCCCTGGTTCGCGCGGTACTCGCAGATGGCCTGGCTGGTGGCGGCGATGTGGTCCTCGTTGAAGGCGGTCGCCAGGGACGAACCCCGGTGCCCTGAGGTACCGAACGCCACCCGCTGTGCCGGGTCGGCCGGGTCCGGGTGCAGTGCGTAGTAGGCCGTGACCAGCCGGGCCACGTCGACAAGGTCCTCGGGACCGGCCGGCCGGCCGGCTCGCTCGTGCGGCATGAGTCCGTTCCTCCGCGTCGTCGGATCGCTCGCTCACCGCCCATCTTTCCTCGTCAGGGCCCTGACATGCGAGTGCGCCCCGCCCTATGATCCGGTGCTCCGATCTTCGCGCCGTGCTGCCTTCCGTGCCGCACGCCTTCCACAGACAGGTCTGCCACCGTGACCGGTTCCGTCGTCAGGGCTCCTTGGTTCCTCGCGCGTTGCGCTCAGTTGGCCGTGCCGGCCGCGGCCGGTGCCGAGTTGGTCCGGGCGCTGAAGGTCCGCGCTCACCTGCTGCATCCGTCGACGTCCACGGCCGCCGAGTCCGCCCGGGTGTCGATGCTCTTCGTGAACGTGATGACGGCGACGGTCGTGCTGTTCCTCCTGTGGTTCGCCCGCTGCCGGCGCAACGCCGAAGTGCTGTCTCCCGGCAGGGTGCCCGGTTCCGCCGCCTGGGCCGTCCTCGCCTGGCTGATCCCCGTGGTCAACCTCTGGGTGCCGCGCGGGCTCGTGCTGGACGTCCATCGCGCGAGCGCCCCCGCCGACGCGGACGAGGACCGCGGGAACCTCCTCGTGAACGTGTGGTGGGCCGCCTGGGTCGGGCACGCGGCACTGAACCTGGCCGCCATGAACCTGGGCTACGGCACCTCGTTGCCGCCGCTGGTGGCGGCGGAAGCCCTGAACCTGCTCGCCGCCGTCCTGGCGACCGTCCTGATCCAGCGCATCACGGTGCGGCAGGCCGCCAGGCTCGGCGCGGGGCCGCAGGTGCCCACGCCCGTCGACCTGCCGCACGCCTCGTGACACCGGTGGGTCAGCCGATGTGGTAACTGTCCCCGTACACCTTCCAGTCGAGCGGCGTGTTCAGGTCGAGGTTGCCCTTGCGCAGGAAGACCCGCTGCTCGGTGTCGACACGGCTGGTGTCGCTGTGCGCCTCCTCCTGCTTCATGGCCCACACCCGGGCGTCGAGGAACGCGTTGAGGTACGTCGTCTCGTCGCCGCCCTGCGCCGGCGGCTTGGCACTGCGCAGCGCGCGCTTGCGGATGTTGCGGAAGCTGGTCGGGTCGTCGCCGTCGCCGTGCATGACGATGGCGTCGTAGTAGCAGAACTGGCCGAGGGTGCGCAGGCCGTCGGCCTTGCCCTGGGCGACGGCGGGGTTGAAGTAGACGCGGTCCCGCTCGTCGTTCTGGCACTGCTGGAACACGGTGTCCTGGGCGGCCTTGCGCCAGTCCTTGGGGTAGTTGGGGTCGAGGCCGCTGTGGGAGTCGGTGCCGTTGACCTTGCGCAGGGCGGGCAGGTACTTGGCGAGGACGTTGCCGGGCTCGCGGTCGGCGTAGAGCTGGACCAGGTCGAGCATGTCGCCGGTGCCGGAACAGAAGCCGATGATGCCGGCGGTGTAGCCGCGGCCGTCGCCGATGTCCTCGATGTACTTGTACTGGGCCTTCCAGTCGAGCGAGGAGTTCTCCGCGCTCGACACCAGTTGCATGGCGATCTCCTTCTTCGCCGGGTCGTCGAGGCCCGACGCGGCCGCGGGTGCCGCGAGGGCGCGCTGGGTTCCGATCAGCGCGCCCGAAGCGACGGCGCCGAGCACGGCGACGACGGTCCGGCGGGAGAGACGGGTGGGGGCTGTGTCGCGGTCTGCGTGCACCACGGGGACTCCAAATCGAAGCGGGGGGTGGGGAGTTGAACCTGCGTCGCACTGGTAGGAAAGTTTCCTATCAAAAGTGCGGGAGGTCGGTCACCCCGCACGCGTGAAGTTCGTAGGATCGAACGACTGCTCCCCCGCCACACCGCTGCTCCGCCATTGGCTCCCGCCCCGCCGGCTCAGCCGCGGTGCGGAATCTGCCCGGGCTCCCGCTCCTGCTCCCGGGCGAAGGCGTACAGCTCCTTCGAAGCGAGGATCAGATCGCGCCGTTCCTCACGCGAACCCACCATGGGCCGCGAGCCCTTGAGCGGCACCTGGGCGCTCTCGGGGAGGAACCTGACGGTCAGCAGGCCGATGACGCCCGCCAGCATCAGGTAGTAGGCGGGCATCAGGTCGTCGCCGGTGGCGTCGACCAGGGCGGCGGTGACCAGCGGCGTGGTGCCACCGAAGGCGGCCACGGCGAAGTTGAAGCCGATGCCCATCGCCGCGTAGCGGACGGCGGTCGGGAACAGCGCGGGCAGCGTGGCCGCGCTCGGCGCGGCGAAACAGGCCAGCAGGGTGGACAGCAGCAGGACCCCGAGGATCGGCGGCCAGGTGCCGTGCGCCTTGACCAGCAGAAAGGCGGGCACGGCCAGCACGATCATCGCGGCGGCGGCGACACCGTAGACCGGCCGCCGGCCGACACGGTCGCTGAGCCGGCCGAGGAAGGTGATCAGCACGACGATCCACAGCATGCCGACGAGCACCAGGACGTCCGCGGAGCCGCTGGAGCGGTTCAGGGTCTCGGTCTGATAGGTCGGCAGATAGCCGGTGACCATGTAGTTGGTGACGTTGTACAGCAGCACCAGACCCATGCAGATCAGCAGCGGCCGCCAGTGGTTCCGGACGATGTCCTTGAACTCGCTGCCCGCCGACTCCTGCGCGAGACTCTTCTCGTGTTCGTCCAGCTGCTGCTGGAAGGCCGGGGACTCCTCCAGCCTCAGCCGCATGTAGAGGCCGATCACGCCGAGCGGTCCGGCGATCAGGAACGGGACGCGCCAGCCCCACGACAGCATCTGATCGCCCGACAGGGCGAGGTTGAGCACGGTGACCAGGGCCGAGCCGAGGGCATAGCCGACGAAGGTGCCGAAGTCGAGCCAGCTGGAGAGGAAACCGCGCCTGCGGTCCGGCGAGTACTCGGCGACGAAGGTGGTCGCGCCGCCGTACTCCCCGCCGGTGGAGAAGCCCTGGACCATACGGACGAGCAGGAGCAGCACGGGCGCGGCGATGCCGATCGTGCCGTAGCCGGGGATGACACCGATGGCGAAGGTACCCACCGCCATCATGATCATGGTGGTGGCCAGCACCTTCTGCCGGCCGATCCGGTCGCCGAGCGGCCCGAAGACCAGGCCGCCGAGCGGCCTGACGACGAAGGCGGCGGCGAAGGTGGCGAAGGAGGAGACGACCTGGGCGGCCGGGGAGGCGCCCGGGAAGAACACCTTCCCGATGGTGGCGGCGAGGTAGCTGTAGACGCCGAAGTCGAACCACTCCATGCAGTTGCCGAGTGCGGAGGCACCCACGGCGCGCCGGAGCAGCGGGGGCTCGACGACCTGGACGTCATCCCTGCCGAAGGCCCGCCGGCTGCCCCTGAGCCGGCGGATGAGCTCCTCGCGGACCTGGCGGGGCAGGCCGGCCAAGGCCTGCGGCGCACGCGGCCCGTTCCGGCCCCGCTGATGCCCGTCCGGCTTCCCCTCGCTCACGAGCGCCCCCTTGCTCCTTGCCCTTTGCTCCCACTGCGCTGATCACCGCCTGCCCCCCTGACCGATTCAGAAACGGAACCGCTCAATCCCATCCGGGACGGCGGTTGGACTTGCGCGGCGCACGGGCGCAGGGTGGACGGGCCCGTCCGCACACGGAGGGGCACCCCTACGGCACCACCCGGAGAAGACCCGATGACCCACGTCGCGGACCCCGCACGCTACGACGGCACCATGCGCTACCGGCGCACCGGCCGCTCGGGGCTGGACCTGCCCGTCCTGTCCCTGGGCTACTGGCACAACTTCGGCGACGACCGCCCCTTCGAGACCCAGCGCGAGATCGCGCTGCGCGCCTTCGACCTCGGCATCACGCACCACGACCTGGCCAACAATTACGGTCCGCCGTACGGCGCGGCCGAGCTGAACTTCGGCAGGCTGCTGAAGCGGGACCTGGCGCCGTACCGGGACGAGCTGGTGATCTCCACCAAGGCCGGCTGGGACATGTGGCCGGGGCCCTACGGGCAGGGCGGCGGCTCCCGGAAGTACGTGCTGGCCTCACTGGACCAGTCGCTGCGCCGGATGGGCGTGGACTACGTGGACATCTTCTACTCCCACCGGCTGGACGCGACCACGCCGCTGGAGGAGACGATGGGCGCGCTCGACACCGCCGTGCGCCAGGGCAAGGCGCTGTACGTCGGCATCTCCTCCTACGACGCCGAGCGCACCCGGCAGGCGGCGGCGATCCTGCGGGACCTGGGCACTCCGCTGCTGATCCACCAGCCGTCGTACAGCATGCTCAACCGCTGGATCGAGACCGACGGCCTGCTGGACGTGGCCCAGGAGGAGGGTTTCGGAGTCATCGGTTTCACGGCGCTCGCCCAGGGCATGCTGACGGGCCGCTATCTGGAGGGGGTGCCGCAGGACTCTCGCGCCGCGCGCGGCACGTCGTTCGACGCCTCCTGGCTGACGGACGACATGCTGCGGCGCCTGCGCGCCCTGAACGACGTCGCGGCCCGGCGTGGGCAGACGCTGGCGCAGCTCGCGCTGGCCTGGGCGCTGCGCGACGAGCGGGTGACGTCCCTCGTGATCGGCGCCTCCCGGACCGAGCAGCTGGAGCAGAACGTCGCCGCGCTGGAGAATCTCGAGTTCGACGCGGAGGAACTGGCCGAGATCGACACGTACGCCACCGAGGGCGGCGTGGACCTGTGGCGTGAGGCCCGGCTGGGCCAGCTGGGGTGACCGGCCCGGTGAGGCTCGCGAGAACGACGGCTTTTTGTGACATGCGTCACAGACAGAAGGAATAAAGCAGACATAATGGAAGTTGCGCTGACACCGTTGTCACGGTGGCGCGACAGCCTCTTTCACGTTCTCACGCGACTTCCAAGGAGCCGCTCAGCCTATGGCACACGGAGCCCAGCGCAGCCCTCTCCTGCCGCCCCGCCCCGACCTGGGCCTCGCCCGCGACTGCGAGGTGTGCCTCGGCTGGGGCACCGTCGTCCGCCGCGACGGGGAGCACGAACTGTGCCACATGTGCCAGGGCGGCCCCGGTGACGACGAGGACGTCATCCGCTACGGCTCGTAGCATCGCGGTTCCGGCCGGGCGGCGGTGAGCCACGCGGGTCGGGCACCGGCCCGCTGATCGCGGCGACGTACCGTGGAGGCATGGCCGCCCCTCCGCTCCCGGGTCCGCTGGCACATCTGGCGCCGCTGCTCGGCCATTACGGCTACTGGGCCGTGGGGGCCGTGATCCTGGTCGAGGACTTCGGGGTACCGGCGCCGGGCGAGACGATCCTGCTGGCCGCGGGGGTGTACGCGGGCTCGGGGCGGCTGAACGTCGTGGCGGTGGCGGTCATCGCGTTCGCGGCTGCCGTCCTCGGGGACAACATCGGCTACCTGATCGGCCGGGTCGGCGGCCGGGCCCTGGTACACCGGTGGGGGCGGTACGTCTTCCTGACCCCGAAGCGGTTCGAGGCCGCCGAGGAGTTCTTCGGCCGGCACGGCGGCAAGATCGTGACCGTGGCCCGGTTCGTAGAGGGCCTGCGTCAGGCCAACGGCATCGTCGCCGGCACCACGGGCATGCACTGGCGCCGCTTCCTCGCCTTCAACGCGCTCGGCGCGGCCCTCTGGGTGGGCGTGTGGACGACCCTCGCCTATCTGGTGGGCAGCCACATCACGACCGTCTACGACGAGGTCGCGCGTTATCAGCTCTACATCCTCGTCGCCGCCGCCGTGCTCGTCGCGGCCTTCGTCGTACGGCACTTCGTACGACGGCGGCACGAGCGCTGACCCGTCCCGCGCCCCCCGGTGCCCCGCGCGTGCGCGTCCTCCACCGCGGTGCGCCCGTACCGGGAACGCCACGCCGCCAGGTCCTGGGCCGTCGGCCGGGTGCTCCCCCGGTTCGGAAGAGTCCGGGAGGTGGCTTCGACCCGTCCGGAAATCCGGTTCGCGCTCGCTCCTGCCGTCAGGACGAGGCGCGCGTGGGCCGGGGCTTCGCCGTGCGGTCCGGGCCGGCCTGCCGGGTGTCGTCGTCGGAGCGCTCGTGGCCGCCGCGCAGGGCGGAGGCGAGCGCGGACACCAGGGCCATGCCGGCGGCCACGCTAAAGACGATGGTCAGGCCGTGGTGGAAGGGTCCGGCGACCAGCTCCGGGAAGAAGCTGTGGCCGGTCAGGGTGGCGCGCTGGGCGGCGGTCAGGTGGTCCAGGGTGCCGCTGCCGCCGAGCAGATGGCCGATGGGGTTGTTGCCGAGGAACGTGGCGAAGAGGGTGCTGACCGGCGGCAGCGAGGCCACCTCGTGCGCGGTCCCGGCGGGCACGCCGTGCGCCTGCAGTCCGCTGCTGAGCGTGCGCGGCAGGGTGCTCGCGAGTCCGGAGACCATCAGCGAGAAGAAGACACCGATGGACAGGGCCGTGCCGGAGTTCTGGAAGGTGGAGCGCATCCCGGAGGCCGCACCCCGGTAGCGGGCGGGCACGCTGCCCATGATGGAGGAGGTGTTGGGCGAGGAGAACATGCCTTGGCCGAGGCCGTTGAGCACCAGCAGTGTCGCGAAGACGCCGTAGTCGAAGTTCACGGGCAGGGCCAGCAGGCCGAGGAAGGACCCGGCCACGACGACCAGCCCGGCGGTGGAGAAGAGGCGGGCGCCGAAGCGGTCGGACAGATAGCCGGAGACCGGCCCGGCGACGAGGAAGCCGAGGGTGAGCGGCAGCATGAAGATGCCGGCCCACAGCGGAGTGTCCTCGAAGTCGTAGCCGTGCAGCGGCAGCCAGATCCCCTGCAGCCAGATGATCAGCATGAACTGCAGTCCGCCGCGGGCGATCGCGGTCAGCAGGGCGGCCAGGTTCCCGGCGGCGAACGCCCGCACCCGGAACAGCGACAGCCGGAACATCGGCTCGGCGACCCGCGTCTCGACGAGGCAGAACACCAGGAGCAGGAACACGCCGCCGATCAGGCCCGTGAGCACCCAGGGGCTGGTCCAGCCGGTGGGGTGGCCACCGTAGGGCTGGATGCCGTAGGTGATGCCCGCGAGCAGGATGCCGGCGCCGGTGGCGAAGGTGAGGTTGCCGAGCCAGTCGATGGGGCCGCGTCCGCCCGCCGAGGTCTCGCGCAGGCTCAGGTACGACCAGACGGTGCCGGTGACGCTGACCGGGACGCTCACCCAGAACACCGCCCGCCAGTCGACGGCGGCGAGCAGGCCGCCGGCGAGCAGGCCGAGGAACTGCCCGGCGAGCGCGGTGATCTGGTTGATGCCGAGGGCCATGCCGCGCTGCCGGGCGGGGAAGGCGTCGGTGAGGATGGCGGCGGAGTTGGCGGTGAGCATGGAGCCGCCGAAGGCCTGCACGACGCGCCACAGGATCAGCCACAGCGCGCCCGCGCCCGCCCGGAACGGATCGAGGGACAGGGCGACGGAGGCGCAGGCGAAGACCAGGAAACCCAGGTTGTAGATGCGGACCCGGCCGAACATGTCCCCGAGCCGGCCCAGCACGACCACCAGCACGGCCGAGACCAGCAGATAGCCGAGGATCATCCACAGCAGATAACCGATGTTGCCGGCCGCCAGCGGGTCGAGGCCGATGCCGCGGAAGATCGCCGGCAGCGAGATGATCACGATGGAGGCGTCCATCGTGGCGATCAGGACGCCGAGCGTGGTGTTGGACAGCGCGACCCACTTGTAGCCGGGGCCCGGTGGCGTGTCCCTGAGGCGGGCCGAGCGGGCGAGGAGCCGGCCGCGTATGCCCGCGGCGGGCGCGGGGCCGGTCACAGTCGTTCCGCCAGTCGGTCGAGCAGGGGCAGTACGTCGTGCAGGGCCTGCCGTTCCTGCGGGGTGAACTCGTCGAGTGCGTGGGCGAGGCGGCTCACGGACTCGGACCGGCGCTGTTCCAGCATGGTCCGTCCCTCGTCGGTGATCGAGACGATGGCCCGGCGGCCGTCGGTCGCGTCGGCGGTACGGCTGACCAGTCCGCGTTGCTCGAGTCCGGCGAGGGTGCTGGCCATCGCCTGGGGCCGGACGCGTTCCAGCTCGGCGAGCGAGCCGGGCGAGTCCGGACCGGTACGGGCCAGCCGGGCCAGCACCGAGACGCCGGACAACGTCACGTCCCCGACCGCGTGCGCCTGTCGCAGTCGGCGGACGGTCCGGCCCATGGCCAGCCGCAGGGCGGCGGCGAGAGCAACCGTATCCACGGTTACTAACAATAGGTTTATCAGCCTGAGCTGTTCAACCAAGGGTAAGTAATCGGACTTCCATACCGGGATGACCGTAATTTCCTGTTTGGAAGCCCGGTTCACTGGCAAGCCGAGTGGGGACCGAACCCCGCACAACGTTGGGAGTGACACCCGATGGCTGGCAACCAGAAGGCGAAGGGCAAGAAGGAGCAGGCCAAGGGCAGGGCCAAGGAGGCCATCGGCCGCGCCGTCGGCAACGAGCGGCTGGAGGCCGAGGGCCGTATGGAAGGCGCGCGCGGCGATGCCCGGCAGGCCAAGGAGAAGGCCAAGGACACGTTCAAGCACTGAGCCGGGCAGGCCCAGCGGCTCTCCGATCGCGAACGGGCCCGGCGTCCAGCGCACGCTGGTTTCCCGGGCCCGTTCCGCCGCACGCACCGGGTCCGCGGCTTGTGACCAGGGGCTCGTGTGCAACCGGAGGATTCCCGGCGGGCGTCCCTTTGATCGGGGGCCCAGCGGGTATCCGAGCAGCGACGGGACGAGCCCGTACACGGAGGAAGGGACCCCGGCGCCGGAGGAAGAGGGCAACGACCTATGGACATCCCGCTCGGGACGCACACCAGGACGCAGACCCGCCCCGCGCCCCTGCGCTACAGCCGCACCTGGGACGACGCGGTGGCCGGCATCTGCGAGGCCAGAGACGCCGTCGCCGCCCTGCTCGCGCGGGTGCGGCCCGCACCCGCGCGACGCTCGGTGCAGGACGCCCAGCTCGTCGTCGGCGAACTCGTCACCAACGTGGCCCGGCACGCCCCCGGCCCGTGCACCATGAGCCTGGAGATGGGGCCCGACGCCGGCGCCCTGCGCATCACCGTGTCGGACACCTCCACCGACCCGCCCGTGCGGCGCCCTCCTGACCCCCGGCGGGTCGGCGGGCACGGTCTCCACCTGGTCGCGATGCTCTCCCGCGCCCTCGAGGTGACCTGGCTGCCCCACGGCAAGCGGGTCACGGCCACCGTACCGCTGACCGCCGAGCAGGCCTGCTGAGGAGTCAGGCGACCCTGATCCCGACGATGCAGGTGTCGTCGTCCGTGTCCGACCTGCTGTAGGTGAGCAGCCGGTCGAGCTGCTGGTCCAGGGTCCGGGGACCCGAGCGTGCCGTCTTCAGCAGGTGGGACAGGGATTCCTCCACCGAACGGTCCCGGCGCTCGATGAGCCCGTCGGTGTACATCAGGAGGGTGTCGCCCGCGGCCAGTGGTACCTCCGTCTCCTCGTACACCGCATCCGGGACGGCGCCCAGCAACAGCCCCTTGAGCGTCGGCAGGGCGGTGGCGTCGGCCTCGCGCACCAGGACCGGCGGCAGATGACCCGCCCGCGCCCAGCGCAGGGTACGGCGCTCGCCGTCGTACAGGCCGCACACGGCGGTCGCGGTGACCGCGCCCGTCAGATGGTGGGCGACGATGTTCAACCAGGACAGCAACTGCGCCGGGCCGGCTCCGGTGACGGCGAGACCGCGCAGCGCGTTCCGCAGCACGACCATGCTGGTGGCCGCCTCGATCCCGTGTCCGGCGACGTCCCCGACGCACAGCAGCACCAGCCCCGAGGGCAGGACGACGGCGTCGTACCAGTCGCCGCCGACCAGGTGCTCCGTCTCGGCCGGCCGGTAGCGCACCGCCACCTGCAGACCCGGCACGCGCAGCGGCGCCTGGGCGGGCGGCATGATCGCGTGCTGGAGCTGGAGAGTGAGCCGATTGCGCTCGACAGCCTGCTGCTCGGTGTGGGCGAGCTGGTCGCGGGTCGCGGCGAGGGCCACCTCCGTCCAGTGCTGGGCGGAGATGTCCTGGTAGGCGCCGCGCACCCCCAGCAGCTGGCCCCCGGTGTCGAGGACCGGTTCCGCCACCACGCGCATGTGCCGGGTCACTCCGTCCGGGCGCTGCAGCCGGAAGGCGGCCGACGCCGGCCTGCGGTGGTGCAGCAGCGTGCGCAGGAACCGCCCGATCGACACGGCGTCGTCCGGGTGTGAGTAGGCGGGCAGGTCCTCGAGGGCCACCGGGGGGCTGGTGGGCGGACGGCCGTAGAGGTCGAACAGCTGGCCGTTCCAGGTGATCTCACCGGTCAGCAGGTTCTCCTCGAAGCCGCCGATCCGGCCGAGCCGCTGAGCGTGCTGGAGCAGACTGGCCAGGCGGGCGGTCTCGTCCTCGATGCGCCAGATGAGCAGCACGCTGGTGCCGTGGCGGCTGATGCTGATGTCGGCGACCGCGGAGAGCGGAACCTGGTCGACCAGCGCGGTCAGCCGCATGCGCTGGGCACGGAACGGCTCTCCGGTGGCGTAGACCCGCTCCACGCGCTGGTAGAGCTCGCTGTCGCCGGCGGCCATCGGGTAGGCCTCCAGCAGCAGGGCCCCGCCGACCACGGCGCGTGGCCGGCCCGCCGGGTCGAGGAAGCGGCCGTTGACGTGCTGGATGCGGAAGTCGACGAGCCGCCCGGCGTCGTCGAGGTGCGGCAGGAGCACGAGGGCCGGGTCGTGCAGGCCGTCGGCCAGGTCCATCAGCTCCGCCACGTCCGGCAGCACCCGGGGTTCCTGGAAGGGCCCGGCCGAGGGGACGAAGTCCTCCAGGGTGTGCGCGCACAGCTCGGCGAGGGCCTCCACCTGCCGCACCACCGGGCGCGGCAGCGCGCCCTCGGGCTTCGGCCAGGCGATCTCCAGGACCCCGTGGATGCGACCGCCCGCACCGGCGGGTACGGCGATCCGGGCACCGTCGGTGTAGTCCCGCCGGCCGATCGTGGGCAGCCCGGAGGCGGCGAGCGAGGGCAGCCACTGCCCCTCGGGCCCGGTCAGGCCGCGCCGGGCCACCGTCGCCACATCGGGCGGGACATAGCGCCAGCGGGCCGCCTCGGCCGCAGGGAAACCGGCGCTCCCGGCGAGGGTGAGCGAGCCGTCCGAGGCCGCCGCCCAGATCGCCACGGCGACGGCGCCGAGCGGGCGCAGGGCGTGGTCGAGCAGCGAGTCGGCCATCGCCTGGGCGTCGTGCGCGGCAAGGACGCCGCTCTCGGCCGCGCGCAGCCGCACTGCGGCGGACTCCTCGACCGGGCCGGAGCCGTCCGCGGTGGCGGACAGGAACGCCTCGGTCACCTCCGCGACGCGGTCCTTGGCCGCCTGGTTGATGACATCCACCGCGAGCTCCAGTGGTGTCACCTGCGCCTGCTCGGTCAGTTCGGCGAGCTGCCGGGCGGCCTGGGTGGGCCCACAGCCCAGCCGCTCGACCAGGATGCCCTTGGCCAGCTCGATCAGCGCCCGGCCCTCGGCCTCCGCCTGGGCGGTCCGCACCTCCCGGCGCAACCGCTCCACCGTGGCGGCGAGCCTGCCCACCGGCGTGGTCTCGGGCGCAGCGGCGGGCACGGCCACGGCGGACGGCGGCGGGACGGGCACAGCGGTCGGCGCGTCCGGTTCTGCGGGCGGTTCGTGCGTGTTCACCGGATGGGTACTCCTCGGCCTGCGACGGGGCGGACGCGCGGTGTCGTGGCCGCCCTCATGCGGGCAGCCAGCGTCGGACGCAGGCGATGAGGTCACGGGTGTCCACCGGTTTCGTCACGTAGTCGCTGGCACCGGAGGCGAGGCTCTTCTCCCGGTCGCCCTGCATCGCCTTGGCCGTCACGGCGATCACCGGCAGGTCCGCGTACTGCGGCAAGCGGCGAATCTCGGCGGTGGCCGCGTATCCGTCCATCTCAGGCATCATCACGTCCATCAGGACGAGTTCGACGTCCGGATTGTTCATCAGCGTCTCGATGCCCTTGCGGCCGTTCTCCGCGTGCAGCACGCGGAAGCCGTGCAGTTCGAGGATGCCGCTGAGTGCGAACAGGTTCCGGGCGTCGTCGTCGACGACCAGGACGGTACGGCCGCGGGTGCGCTCGTCGGCCAGGTCCGGCGGGGGGTGCGGGAGTTCCTCGGTGCGGACCAGGGTGAGCACCTCGCCGGGCTCCTCGGCGGACAGGTGCAGGGCGATCCGTTCCCGCAGCTCGTCCAGGCTGGTCAGGTACTCCGGCGAGCCGCCCGGCTCCGCGTCCGGTTGCCCGGCGCGGTGGGAGCCGTGCACCAGGACGGGGACGCCCGCGAGCGCCGAGTCGCCGCGCAGCGCCTCCAGGAACCGGGCCGACTCCCCGTCGGGACCGCCCTGTTCCACGACGACGCAGTGGCAGGCCTCGGCGGCGAGGGCGCCGGCGGCTTCCTGGGCGCCGATCGCCGTGATGATGTCCACGGGCACGTCGTCGGCGTGGGCGTGTTCCAGGTCGCCGACGACGCTCTCCGCGACCAGGGTGAGCAGGCCGCGCGGCCGTTCCTCCACGACGAGCAGCCTGCGCGCGCGCTGCCCCTTCGTGAGGCCGCGGGGTACCCTCTCCGTCCGCTCGTGCCCGATCGCCCCCTCCCTGCGCTCCTGTTCGGCCGATTTGGCGATGACGCGGGCTCCACGCAGGTGTTCGTCGAAGTCGGGCCGGGCCACGGGCAGGAACAGCGTGAAGGTGCTGCCCTTGCCCGGTGTGCTGTCGACGGTGACGGCGCCACCGAGCAGATGGGCGATCTCCCGGGTGATGGACAGGCCGAGCCCGGTGCCGCCGTACTTGCGGCTGGTGGTGCCGTCCGCCTGCTGGAACGCGCCGAAGATGGTCTCCAGTTGCTGCTCCGGGATGCCGATGCCGGTGTCCGTGACCCGGAACGCGACCACCGCGCCGCCGCGTACCACGTCCTGGGGCACCTCGTCGTCGGCGGCGGGTTCGACGCGCAGTTCCACCCCGCCCTGTTCGGTGAACTTCACCGCGTTGGACAGCAGGTTGCGCAGGATCTGCCGGAGCCGGGAGTCGTCGGTGAGCAGGTCGACCGGGGCGCCGGCCGAGGTGGTGACGGTGAACTGGAGGCTCTTCTGCGAGGTCATCGGCCGGAAGGTGGCCTCGACGTACTCGATGAGCTGCCGCAGCGAAACCCGCTCCGGCGTCACGTCCATCTTGCCGGCCTCCACCTTGGACAGGTCGAGGATGTCGTTGATCAGCTGGAGCAGGTCCGAGCCCGCCGAGTGGATGATGCCCGCGTACTCGACCTGTTTCGGGGTGAGGTTGCGGGACGGGTTCTGGGCGAGCAACTGGGCCAGGATGAGCAGGCTGTTGAGCGGAGTGCGCAGCTCGTGGCTCATGTTGGCGAGGAACTCGGACTTGTACTTCGAGGCGAGCGACAACTGCTGGGCCCGCGCCTCCAGCTCCTGCCGGGCCTGCTCGATCTGCAGGTTCTTCGCCTCGATGTCGCGGTTCTGGTCGGCGAGCAGCGAGGCCTTCTCCTCCAGCTCGGCATTGGACTGCTGCAGCTCCTCCTGCCGGGCCTGCAACTCGGCGGAGCGGGCCCGCAGTTCGCTGGTGAGGCGCTGGGACTCCTCGAGGAGCTCGTCCGTGCGGGCGTTGGCGACGATCGTGTTGACGTTGACGCCGATGGTGTCCACGAGCTGCTGGAGGAAGTCCCGCTGGATCGCGGTGAACCGGGTGACGGAGGCGAGCTCGATCACGCCGAGGACCTGCTCCTCGAAGAGGATGGGCAGCAGCAACAGCGCGCTGGGCTCGATCCGTCCGAGCCCGGAGGAGATGGTGACGTACCCGGGCGGCAGTTCGTCCACGGCGATCGTACGGCGGCTGCGCGCGGCCTGGCCGACCAGGGACCGGCCGAACGGGATCCGGTCGGGACGCTCGTCCTCCTCGGGGCGGCCGTAGGAGCCGACGAGCCTCAGCTCGGGCCCCGTCGTGCCGTCCTCGGCGAGGTAGAACGCGCCGTACTGCGCGGACACCTGGGGCACCAGCTCGTCCATGATCAGCTCGGCCACGACGGGCAGGTCGCGGTGGCCCTGCATGAGGCCGGAGATCCGGGCGAGGTTGGTCTTGAGCCAGTCCTGTTCCTGGTTGGCCCGGGTGGTCTCGCGCAGGGACTCCACCATGGAGTTGATGTTGTCCTTGAGGTCGGCGACCTCGCCGGAGGCGTCGACGGTGATGGACCGGGTCAGGTCGCCCTCGGCGACGGCGCTGGCCACGTCGGCGATGGCGCGGACCTGCCGGGTCAGGTTCCCGGCGAGTTCGTTGACGTTCTCGGTGAGCCGCTTCCAGGTGCCGGACACGCCCTCGACCTCGGCCTGTCCGCCGAGCCGGCCCTCGGTACCGACCTCGCGGGCCACCCGGGTCACCTCGTCCGCGAACGCCGACAGCTGATCCACCATCGTGTTGATGGTCGTCTTCAGTTCGAGGATCTCGCCGCGAGCGTCGACGTCGATCTTCTTGGACAGATCGCCCTTGGCCACGGCCGTCGTCACCAGGGCGATGTTGCGGACCTGGCCGGTGAGGTTGTTGGCCATGGAGTTGACGTTGTCGGTGAGGTCCTTCCAGGTGCCGGCCACGTTGGGCACGTGGGCCTGACCGCCCAGCCGCCCCTCGGTACCGACCTCGCGGGCCACGCGGGTGACCTCGTCGGCGAACGCCGACAGGGTGTCGACCATGGTGTTGATCACGTCGGCGAGCGCGGCCACCTCGCCCTTGGCCTCGACGGTGATCTTCTGCGAGAGGTCGCCCTTGGCGACGGCCGTGGCGACCTGGGCGATGGAGCGCACCTGACCGGTGAGATTGGAGGCCATCACGTTGACGTTGTCGGTGAGGTCCTTCCAGGTGCCGGCGACCCCGCGCACCTGCGCCTGTCCGCCGAGCCGGCCCTCGGTGCCCACCTCGCGGGCCACCCGGGTCACCTCGTCCGCGAACGCGGACAGCTGATCCACCATCGTGTTGATGGTGTTCTTCAGCTCCAGGATCTCGCCCCGGGCGTCCACCGTGATCTTCTGCGAGAGATCACCCTGCGCCACCGCCGTGGCCACCTGGGCGACGTTGCGCACCTGGGCGGTGAGATTGCCGCCCATGAAATTGACCGAATCCGTCAGGTCACGCCAGGTGCCCTTGACGCCCTTCACGTCCGCCTGTCCGCCGAGCCGGCCCTCGGTGCCCACCTCGCGGGCCACCCGGGTCACCTCGTCCGCGAACGCCGACAGCTGATCCACCATCGTGTTGATGGTGTTCTTCAGCTCCAGGATCTCGCCCCGGGCGTCCACCGTGATCTTCTGCGAGAGATCACCCTGCGCCACCGCCGTCGTCACCTGGGCGACGTTGCGCACCTGGGCGGTGAGGTTGCCGGCCATGAAATTGACCGAATCCGTCAGGTCACGCCAGACACCGGCGACGCCCGGCACCTGGGCCTGTCCGCCGAGCCGGCCCTCGGTGCCCACCTCACGGGCCACCCGGGTCACCTCGTCCGCGAAGGCGGAGAGCTGGTCGACCATCGTGTTGACGGTCTCCTTCAGCTGGAGGATCTCGCCGCGCGCGGGCACGTCGATCTTCTGCGACAGGTCGCCCTTGGCCACGGCGGTGGCCACCTGGGCGATGTCGCGGACCTGTGTGGTGAGGTTGCCCGCCATCGCGTTGACGGAGTCGGTCAGGTCGGCCCAGGTACCGGAGACCCCCGGCACCTGCGCCTGGCCGCCGAGGGTGCCCTCGGTGCCCACCTCTCGCGCCACCCGGGTGACTTCGGAGGTGAACACGGACAACTGGTCGACCATCCCGTTGAAGACGGTGGCGATGTCACCCATGAGCCCCGTGGAGTCGTCCGGCAGCCGGGTGCCGAAGTCTCCGTCGCGCACCGCGGTCAGCCCCGCGAGCAGTCTTCTCAGTTCCTCACCCGGGACCGCGTCGGTCCCGGTCGCCTTGCCGGCCATGTGCACCCTCGTTCCGCTCCCCAGGAGCCCTCGTGCGGAGGACTCGGAACCAGCGCCGGGCACGCGGCCTGACCCGGCGAATGGTGAGTGCATTTCCGCAGTTCACGGATTTGCTCGATGAGAAAATACGCCGCAGGGTAACCCGGCTCGGAGGGCTTGCACAAAGCGATCGGCCGAGCTTCGCCTGTGACGGGATTCATCGGTGGCCGAGAAGCATGCAGGCGCTTCAGTCGGGTACCCGAAGGGTTTGCGCCGCGGATGCGCGTGGGCGCCTCTCCGTACGGCCCGAAGCCGCCGGTCGGGCGGCCCACTCCGGCGGGATCTCCCCGTCCACCACGAACTCCAGTACCACCGGGCCGGGTTGGCGGAGCACGTCCGACCGCACCGAGGCGACGTGCCGGGGACGGTCGCAGCGTACGGCCGGCAGGCCCGCGAGCCGCGCCCACTCGGCGTACGGCATGGCGGGGACCTCGGCGGACTGCGGGACCAGCGGGTCGCCGGCCGCGGCCCGGCGCTGCCAGGTGAGCCGGTTCAGGTCGCCGTTGTTCAACACGCAGAACACCAGCGGCGGAAGGCCCGCCAGCCGGTCCAGATGGCGGCGGACCGTGATCAGTTCGTTCAGGCCACCGGACTGGAAGGCGCCGTCACCGACGAGGGCGACGACCGGCCGGTCGGGGGGGCGAACCGGGCGGCCACGGCGTAGGGCACGGCGGCGCCGGGCAGCCCGAGGTGGCCGGACAGCAGCGAGCGCATGCCGTTGCGGAGCCGGAGATGGCGGATCCACCAGTCCAGCGAGGTCCCCGCGTCGGTGACGACGGCGGACCGGTCCGGCAGCCGCTCGGACAGCTCGGCGACGACCGAACGCGGGTTGACGGACGTACCGAAGTAGCGGCTCGCCCTCGTCTGGCCCTCGGCCCGCCAGGAGCGCACCGTGCTCTCGCCCCGCGCGCGCCACGGCCGGTCGGTGGCGCGCCGCAGCAGCGGGATGAGCGTTTCGAGGGCCGCGGTGGCGTCGCCGTGCAAGCGGCTTCCGGCAGCAGGGCCGGATCGAGGTCCTCCGCACCCACGAGGAGCAGCGTGTCGCACTCCCGCAGGAGCGCCGCCCTCCGCCTCGCTGCCGAAGGGGCCCACCACTCCCGTGACGCAGGACAGGTCGTCGGGGAGGGCGTCGCGGGCCAGGGCCGTCGTGGCGACACCCAGGAGCGACGCCACCCCGACCGCCTGCCCGCAAGCCGCACGCCCGGCATTGCCCACGACCACGGCCGGCCTCCCGGCGCCGTCCAGCACCTCGGCCGCCCGCCGGACGTCCCGTTCGTCCGGGGGACGCACCGGCGGCCAGAGGCCCACCTGTACGGAGTCGCCCAGCCCGGGAGGCGCCGTTGCGGCGAGGACGTGGCGGGGGACGACGAGGCTCGCGACACCCCGGTCGGTGAGCGCGGCCCGTGTGGCACGGTTCAGGGCGTCGCCCATCAGTTCCGGTCCGGAGACCTGCTCGCGGAACACCGAGACCTCGGCCAGATGACGCACCACACGTCCGCCGTCCGGCCGGACGGTCGTTTCCTCGCCCACGACGGCGAGCACCGGTGCCCGGTCCGCCGCCGCGTCGTAGAGCCCGCCCAGCAGCCGGAGGGCACCCGCGCCGGGCGGAGCGAGGCAGCAGCCGAGACGGCCGGTGAGCTTGGCGTCGGCGCACGCCATGAGGGCGGCGGACTCAGCGCCGCGCGCCTGGACGAACCACGGCACCCCCGGCCCGCCGCCCAGGACGCCGGCCAGCGGGTCGACCTCCAGTCCCGGCACACCGTAGACCCGTTTTCACCCCGCAGGCCCCCAGCCGGGCCGCGACGGCCTCGGACACGTTCACCACGCCCACCTCCTCGCACCCGCACCTGTCCGCCGCGCCGGGTAGCCGGGCGCCGCACCGGCAAACGAGCCCGGCCGCCGTTTCGGGCGCGCGGAGCCGGGGCACCCGTGCCACGCTCGAGAGGGAGCACCGAGAGTGAGGGACTAAGCACTGGCGGAAGGCGAGCACGCGGTGGCGGAGTCCGAGGAGCGGCGGTCGGCCCGGGGCGGGGGACGGGGTGAGCGCCTGGTGTCGGCGCTGGACCAGCGGCTGCCGGTCTCCTCGGCCGGCAAGGAGTTCCTGCGCAAGTCGTTCCCGGACCACTGGTCGTTCCTGCTGGGCGAGTTGGCGCTGTACAGCCTGATGGTGCTGGTGCTGACGGGTGTCTGGCTGACGTTCCTCTTCCACCCGGACATGACGGAACGCCCGTACACCGGCTCGTACGCGCCACTGCGCGGCACGATGACCACCGAGGCGTACGCCTCGGTGCTGCACATCAGCTTCGACGTCCGCGGTGGGCTGCCGATGCGGCAGATGCGCCACTGGGCCGCCCTGGTGTTCGTCGCGGCGATCGGCGTGCACCTGCTGCGGGTCTTCTTCACCGGGGCGTTCCGGCGGCCGAGGGAGGTCACCTGGACGGTCGGTGTGACGCTGTTCCTGTTCTCCCTGCTGGAGGGCTTCTGCGGCTACTCGCTCCCCGACGAGACGACGGCCGAGGTGCGCCGCACCGCGGGCGGCGGTTACGAGGAGGCGCACACCCTGCTCTCCCGTGAGGACGCCTACCGCATCCTCGTGCGCGACACGCCCCGGCCGCGCGGGGAGGGCACGCAGGTCTGGCGCTGGTTCCACCGGCACCGGCTGCGCAACGCCCTGAGCCGCTGGTACTTCGGCCGGAGCGTGGAGATGCCGGCGACCGCCTGGCAGAAACGCCGGGTGGAGTTCGTGCGGGCGGCGCCGGGCGAGGTACCCGAGGGGGGCGAGGAATCGTGAGCAAGGAGGTACGGCGATGAGGGACGGCGCCGAGGTAGGCGGAAACCCGCTGTACGGCCCGCAGCCGGACGTGGCCGGCGCCTCCGGCTATCCGGACGCCCCGCCGCGGATGGGCTTCTTCACCGACACCTCGGTGTGCATCGGCTGCAAGGCGTGCGAGGTGGCGTGCAAGGAGTGGAACGCCATCCCGGAGGACGGTCTCGTATGGACCGGCATGTCGTACGACAACACCCAGGGGCTGGGCGCCGACACCTGGCGGCATGTCGCCTTCATCGAGCAGCGCAAGCCGTTCGGCGGGCAGGAGCCGGGGGTGGCACACGACGACGTCGACGTGTTCGCCGCCGCCGCGCAGCTCGGCACCGACGCGGCCTCTCCCGGCCCGGGAGCCACCACTCCCCCGCCCGGGCAGGCGCCCACAGGCGCTCCCGCCGGGCAGATCTCCCCCGTCTCCCCGGACGGCCGCACCGAACTGCGCTGGCTGATGGCCTCCGACGTGTGCAAGCACTGCACGCACGCGGCCTGCCTGGACGTGTGCCCCACCGGGGCGTTGTTCCGCACCGAGTTCGGCACGGTCGTCGTCCAGGAGGACGTCTGCAACGGCTGCGGCTACTGCGTGCCCGCCTGTCCCTACGGCGTCATCGACCAGCGCGAGGAAGACGGCCGGGTCTGGAAGTGCACGCTGTGCTACGACCGGCTGGGCGTCGGCATGGAGCCCGCCTGCGCCAAGTCCTGCCCCACGGACTCCATCCAGTTCGGCCCGCTCGAGGAGCTGCGGGAGCGGGCGCGGACGCGGGTGGCGCAGCTCCACGCGGCCGGCGTGGCCGACGCGCGGCTGTACGGCGAGAGCCCGGACGACGGGGTCGGCGGCGACGGCGCGTTCTTCCTGCTGCTGGACGAGCCCGAGGTCTACGGTCTTCCGCCCGACCCGGTGGTCACCACCCGGGACCTGCCGGACATGTGGCGGCACGCGGCGCTGGCCGCCGGCTCGCTGATGGCCCTGGCCCTGGGCAGCTTCGTGAGGAGGCCGCGATGAGCGAGTCCGACGTCACCCGGGACGGTGTCCAGGGCGCACGGCCCGGCCGGGAGGCCCCGACCGGTGCCCGCGCGGGCCGCCGCAGAGGACGGCGCGGGCGCGGCGAACGGCCGATGGTGCCCGAGGCGGAGTTCTCCTCGTACTACGGCAAACCCGTGCTGAACAAGCCGACGTGGAGGGCGCCGGACATCGCCGGATATCTGTATCTCGGTGGCCTGGCGGGAGCGTCCTCGCTGCTCGCGGCGGGGGGCCAGGTCACCGGGCGGCCGGGGCTCGCGGCTCCCGCGAAGCTCGGGGCGGCCGGCGCGATCTCCCTGTCGCTGGCCGCGCTCGTCCACGACCTGGGCAGGCCGGGCCGGTTCCTGAACATGCTGCGCGTCTTCAAGCCCACGTCCCCGATGAGCGTGGGCTCGTGGCTGCTGGCGGGGTACGCCCCGCTCACGCTGGCCGCCGCGGCGACCGAGGTGGCGGGCCGGTACCGGCTGCTGGGCTCGGCCGCCACCGCGGCTGCCGCCGTGCTCGGCCCGGCGGTGGCGACCTACACGGCGGTACTGCTCTCGGACACGGCGGTGCCGTCCTGGCACGAGGGATACCGCGAGCTGCCGTTCGTCTTCGCGGGCTCCGCCGCCACCGCTGCCTCCGGTCTGGCCCTGGCCGCGGCGCCGACCGCTCAGGCCGGGCCGGCCCGTCGGCTGGCCGTGCTCGGGGCGGCCCTGGAGCTGAGCGCGTTCCAGGCGATGAGGCGGCGCATGGGCCTGGCCGCGGAGCCCTTCGAGCACGGCAGGCCGCACCTGCTGGTGCGCGCGGCGGAGGTGCTGACGGCGGGCGGCGCGGCCCTCGCCCTGTTCGGCGGGCGGGACCGGCGCCTGGCCCTGGCGGCCGGAGCCGCCTTGCTCACTGGCTCGGCGGCCCTGCGCTTCGGCGTGTTCCACGCCGGGGTTGTCTCCGCCGAGGACCCGAAGTACACGGTCGTGCCGCAGCGGGAGCGACTGCTCAGGGGTTGACGTGGATCCGGTACGCGAGAGCGGTGACCCGGAGGTCGCCGAAGTCGACCCACTGCGGGAACTTCAGCGTCTTGTGGCTGGTCGCCGCGGGCGGGGTGACGTCCAGGTAGGCGGCGTGGACCGCGCCCGAGGTGCCGGTGTTGGCGTGCGTCCACGATATGACCGCCTCGGCGCTCTGGCCCTTGCGGAGCGTCAGGGTGGTCTTGGCAGGGCTCTTCGCGTACCAGGTGTCGCCCCAGTGGGTGGTCGAGTGGAGCGTGCGGTGCGAGGCGTTCTCCAGGCCGAGGCCGGGGTAGCCCCGCAGCAGGCAGGTGTGCGCGCTGGTGTTCTTCAGCTTCACCACCACCCCCTGGTGGTTCATGCCGCCGGCCAGGGTCTCTCCGAACGAGGCGGTCAGCCCCGAGACGGCGCAGGTGGGTGTGCCGGCCACGGCACCGGATCCGGAGGCCTGTGCCACCCCGGCGCCGGCGATCCCCAGTCCGGCGACGGTGGTCGCGGCGAGCGTGGCGCGTACGAAGTGCTGACGAATCATGACGGGTGTGCGTCCCTTCGTTCCCGACTGTGCAAGTTGCCTTCCATCCGGATGTGATGCGTGCACGGGGGGAAAAGTTCGCGGTCGCGAGACTTTCGGCCGGCGGGCGGGCCGCACCCGATGACGGTCGCCGCCGGACCGGCGCCCTCCCGGGCGGGCCCCGGCCGGAGCGGTCAGGGCACGGCGTGGTCGGCGCAAGAGTCGGCCACGGCGGCGAGGAGCGCCGCTCACGTGGCCGCGACGCGGGCCGCGAGGTCCGGCAGCGCGGTGACGGTCAGGTCGGCGGGGCGGGCTGTCGCGGGGTACGGGCGGGCCGTTAGCCGCAGCCAGGCGGTGGCCAGGCCCACCCGGGCGGCGCCGTCGATGTCCCAGGGATGCACGGAGATCAGCAGTGCCGCACCGGCCGGCACACCCGTGGCGTCCAGTGCGTGGACGTAGGCCACGCGAGCGGGCTTCCAGCGGCCCGGGCCCGTGACGTCCAGCTGTGTGTCGAAGCAGTCGTTCGGTCCGGCCCGGTCGAGCACCGCACGGGTGGTGTCTGCGGAGCCGTTCGTCAGGGTGGCGAGCCGGAACCCGGCAGCGCGCAGGGCTCGTACTCCGCCGGGCACGTCGGAGTGCAGGGGCGACTCCGGCAGCGCGGCGAGGACATGTGCCGCGGCCTGTTCCGCGTCGGTGGCGCCCGCTTCGTCCGCTGCGAGCGCCCTCAGCCCGTCCCCGGCGACGGCCGCGGAGGACGCGTGGCCCCCGGCGAGCGTCAGGGCCACGCCGTCGCGCAGCACCCCGGCGAACCAGGCGGCCGGCAGGCGGCCGGGGAGACCGACCTCTTCCAGGCGGCCGGCGAGCGGAGACATGTCGGTGAGCGTTTCGTTGACGTCGAACAGCAGGATGCGGGGGCGGCCAGCGGGCCAGGGGATCGCCTCCCGGCGCGGGCCTCGGGCCGGTCGGACACCTCGGTCCGCCGCCGTACCAGGACCCGGGCGAGCAGGCCGAGGATCACCAGGAACACGCAGCCCGCGACGATCGATTCCACTGTGAAGACGGTCCCGAAGATGTGACGCTGCCTCACCGCGCCGCCGCCTTCTCCCCGACGCCCATGACGCTCGTGCGATCACTCCCGTCACCTTGCTCGGGGCCGTGACCACCCGGACCCTACGGCCACCCCGGCACGGTCCGTAGGCCGACACCCCGCAGCGGCGGAGTCCCCCGGATCGGGGTCCCCACACCTGCCGGGTCCGTTTGGCCGCGCCCGGCCGGGGTACTCCGCGGCTCACCGGGGCGGGAGATGCCGTGGCCGCACACATGCGGGAAAATCGAGGGACCGAGCGGAAGGAGCGGCTGTGGGCGTGCGCACCTGGATCGACTCGTGGCCGGTCTACCGCCAGCTGAGGGGCACCGATCCGCTGGGCCGGGGCGCCGCGGCGAAGAGCCGGCAGAGCGGGCGGCTGGAGCCCCGGGTGGCCACGGCGGACCGGGTGGTGAAGTCCGTCTGCCCGTACTGTGCGGTGGGTTGCGGCCAGAACGTGTACGTCCAGGACGAGAAGGTCACCCAGATCGAGGGCGACCCGGACTCCCCGATCTCGCGCGGGCGGCTGTGCCCCAAGGGCGCGGCCAGCCTGCAGCTGACCACCGGGGACGCCCGTGAGTACCAGGTCCTCTACCGGCGCCCGCACGGCACCGAGTGGGAGCGGCTGGACCTGGACACGGCGATGGACATGATCGCCGACCGGGTGATCGAGGCGCGCCGGGCGGGCTGGGAGTGGGAGGTCGACGAGACCCGCACCCGGCGCACCCGGGGCATCGCGAGTCTGGGCGGGGCCACGCTCGACAACGAGGAGAACTACCTCATCAAGAAGTTGTTCACGGCGCTGGGAGCGATCCAGATCGAGAACCAGGCGCGTGTTTGACACTCCTCCACCGTTCCCAGTCTGGGAACCTCGTTCGGACGCGGCGGCGCGACCACCTTCCAGCAGGACCTGCAGCACGCGGACTGCATCGTCATCGAGGGCTCGAACATGGCCGAGTGCCATCCGGTCGGGTTCCAGTGGGTGATGGAGGCGAAGGCGCGGGGCGCGAAGGTGATCCACGTCGATCCGCGGTTCACCCGCACCAGTGCGCTGGCCGACGTGCACGTTCCGCTGCGCGCGGGCACGGACATCGCCTTCCTCGGCGGGATCATCAACTACGTGCTGGAGCACGAGAAGTACTTCCGCGACTACATCGTGGCCTACAGCAACGCCCCGGTGATCCTGCGCGAGGACTTCCACGACACCGAGGACCTGGCAGGTGTCTTCTCCGGCCTCGACACCGACAACCGCTCCTACGACAACAGCAGTTGGCAGTACGAGGGCAGTGAGATCCAGGCGGCGTCCGGGGAGCGCGACCAGGAGTACGAGGAGCGCACCGGCGGCGGCAGTTCGGTGACCGAGGCGGCACGCGGCGAGGCGCACGGCGCCGGCGGCGCGGTGATCGGCGAGGGCGAGCCGGAGCGGGACGAGTCGCTGACCGATCCGCGCTGTGTGTTCCAGGTGCTCAAGCGGCACTACGCCCGCTACACGCCGGAGATGGTGGAGCAGGTCTGCGGAGTGCCGCAGGACCTGTTCCTGCAGGTGTGCCGGCTGGTCACGGAGAACTCGGGACGCGAGCGGACGACGGCGTTCGCGTACGCGGTCGGCTGGACGCAGCACACGGTCGGAGTGCAGTACATCCGGGCCGCCTGCATCCTGCAGACCCTGCTGGGCAACATGGGCCGTCCGGGCGGCGGCATCCTGGCGCTGCGCGGGCACGCCTCCATCCAGGGTTCCACGGACATCCCGACCCTGTTCAACCTGCTGCCGGGCTACATCCCGATGCCGCACGCCCACCAGAAACAGGGCCTGGACGCGTTCGTGCAGGCAGAGGCGGCCCACAAGGGCTACTGGGGCAACATGCGCTCGTACCTGGTGAGCCTGCTCAAGGCGTACTGGGGTGACGCGGCGACGGCCGAGAACGACTTCTGCTTCGACTACCTGCCCCGGCTGACCGGCAGCCACTCGGCGTACGAGACGGCCATGGCCCAGCTGGAGGGCACCTGCAAGGGCTACTTCCTGTACGGCGAGAACCCGGCGGTCGGCAACGCCAACTCCAAGGTGATGCGGCTCGGCATGGCGAACCTGGACTGGATGGTCGTGCGCGACTTCTCGCTGATCGAGTCGGCGACCTGGTGGAAGGACGGGCCCGAGATCGAGACCGGCGAGCTGCGCACCGAGGACATCCGCACCGAGGTGTTCTTCCTGCCGGCCGCCGCGCACACCGAGAAGGACGGCAGCTTCACCAACACACAGCGGCTGCTGCAGTGGCACCACATGGCGGTCGAGCCGCCCGGCGAGGCACGCAGCGATCTGTGGTTCACCTACCACCTGGGCCGGATCATCCGGGAGAAGCTCGCCGGGTCGGCCGACGAGATGGACCGGCCGGTGCTCGACCTGACCTGGGACTATCCGACGAGGGGCCGGCACGCCGAACCGAGCGCGGAGGCCGTGCTCGCCGAGGTCAACGGCCATGACGCGGAGGGCGCCCCGCTCTCCTCGTACGAGGAGCTCAAGCCCGACGGCTCCACCGCCTGCGGCTGCTGGATCTACTGCGGTGTGTACGCCGACGGCGTCAACCAGGCGGCCCGCCGCACACCGGGCCGGGAGCAGGACTGGGTGGCGGCCGAGTGGGCGTGGGCCTGGCCCGCCAACCGGCGGATCCTGTACAACCGCGCCTCCGCCGACCCCGAGGGCAGGCCGTGGAGCGAGCGGAAGGCACTGGTGTGGTGGGACCCGGACAAGGGCGAGTGGGCCGGGCACGATGTACCGGACTTCAAGAAGGACAAGTCACCCGACCACGAGCCGCCCGAGGGCGCGACCGGCCCGGAGGCACTGTCCGGCACCGACCCGTTCATCATGCAGGCCGACGGCAAGGCCTGGCTGTACGTGCCGTCCGGACTGACCGACGGACCGCTGCCGGCCCACTACGAGCCGCAGGACTCGCCGTTCCCGAACCTGCTCTACGCCCAGCAGCGCAACCCGGTGCGGCAGTTGATCACGCCGATCCCCGACAACCGCTACCAGCCGAGCGGCGACGAGCCCGGCTCACAGGTGTTCCCGTTCGTGGCCACCACCTACCGGCTCACCGAGCACCACACGGCGGGTGGCATGTCCCGCTGGCAGCCGTATCTGGCCGAGCTGCAACCGGAGTTCTTCTGCGAGGTCTCCCCGGAGCTCGCGGCCGAGCGTGGCCTGGAACACGCCGGGTGGGCGACGATCGTCAGCGCTCGCGGGGTGATCGAGGCCCGGGTGCTGGTGACGGACCGGATGGCGCCGCTGACGGTGCAGGGGCGCCGGCTCCACCAGGTGGGGCTGCCGTACCACTGGGGGCCCAACGGCTACAGCACCGGGGACGCGGCCAACGAGTTGCTGCATCTGTCCCTGGACCCGAACACGCACATCCAGGAGTCGAAGGCGTTCGCCGTGGACATCCGCCCGGGCCGCCGGCCGCGGGGTCCGGCCTCGGTGGAGCTGGTGCGCGGCTACCGGGCCCGGGCGGGCATCGACCAGCACACGGGTACCGAACCCTGAGTGCTACCTGAGCACGAGGGAGTGGGGGCCGCGCGGTACGAGCTCCCCCACCACCGGCGCCCCGGGCACCTCGCCGACGACCAGCAGCCCGCCGGAGGTCTGCGCGTCGGCCAACAGCAGCCGGGTGTCGGCGTCGGTGTCCCCGAAGTCGGTGTGCGGGGCGACCCATTCGAGGTTGCGCCGGGTGCCGCCGCTGACGTACCCGTCCCGTACGGCCTCCCGGGCGCCGTCCAGATACGGGACGGCGGCGGTGTCGACCACGGCGCTCACGCCGGAGGCGCGGGCCAGCTTGTGGAGATGGCCGAGGAAACCGAACCCCGTGACGTCGGTGGCACAGGTGGCCCCGGCGGCAAGGGCGGCCTGCGAGGCGTCCCGGTTGAGCGCCGTCATCGTGGCGACGGCCTGTTCGAACCGCTCGCCGGTGACCTTGTGCCGGTTGTTCAGCACGCCCACGCCGAGCGGCTTGGTCAGCGACAGCGGCTGCCCGGGCCGTCCGGCGTCGTTGCGCAGCAGCCGCTCGGGATCGGCAAGGCCGGTGACGGCCATGCCGTACTTCGGTTCCGGGTCGTCGACGCTGTGCCCGCCGCCGACGTGGCAGCCGGCCTCGGTGGCGATGTCCAGGCCTCCGCGCAGCACCTCGCGGGCCAGGTCGAAGGGGAGCCGGTCGCGCGGCCACGCCAGCAGGTTCAGGGCGAGGACCGGCCGGCCGCCCATCGCGTACACGTCGGACAGGGCGTTGGCGGCGGCGATACGTCCCCAGTCGTAGGGGTCGTCCACGACCGGGGTGAAGAAGTCGGCCGTGCAGACGACCGCCGTGCCCCGGTGTGTGACCACCGCGGCGTCGTCGCCGGTGGCGAGCCCGACGAGCAGCGGGGTGTCACCCCCGGCGAGCGCCGGCACGGTCAGCCCGGCGACCACCTCCTCCAGCTCTCCCGGCGGGATCTTGCAGGCGCAGCCGCCGCCGTGGGCGTACTGGGTGAGCCGGACGGGCGCCTCACGGACGGATGGGGATGTCGATGTCATATCCGCGGTCTCCTGGGGCAGTAGCCTGACGAGCGGTGGAGGCGTGTGGGTGCCTGGTGGCCCTCCCGGTCTTCAAAACCGAGGGGCCCGAGGATCTCGGGCCGGCGGGTTCGATTCCCGTCCGCCTCCGTGCAGCGCGTCGCCGCGGCAGCGCCGGCGCTGGTCGTCGACCCGCTCGGTGTGGCCGCGGGCGTCCAGGAACTCCAGCAGCGGTACGGCCACCCGGCGGGTGGTGTCCAGCGCGCGCCGGGCCTCTTGAAGCGTGAACGGCTGGGGCAGGGTGCGCAGCACGGCGGCGGCATCGGTGTCGGCGCCGGGCAGCAGCACGATCCCGTCGGCGATCCGCAGCAGCGCGCCGGAGGCGACGGCGGCCGCCAACGCCCTTCGGTCCAGGCCCAGTTCGGCGAGCCGGCCGGCCTCCGGGGCGCGGAAGGGCGCATGGCCGAGGTCCTTGCGCAGCGCGTCCACGGCGGCCTGGACGGGCGGGGGCAGGGCGGGCCGGAGCCTGCCGGCCGCGTACAACCGCCCCTGCCGGCCCCGGAGTCGGGGTACGGCCTCGACCAGGGCGTCGACGAGGGCCCGGTCCGGCAGGCCGAGCAGCCGGCGGGCCGCCTCGGCGGGCAGGCCCGGCTCCAGCGGGTGTTCCTTCGCGTACCGCTCCACCTCGCCGGCCAGCCGGTCCTTCAGTCCGGTCCAGTGCGCGTCGTCCGCCAGCCAGTCCCCCGCGACGGGCTCGGCGGGGGCCGGGACGCCCATCGCGAGGAGGTCGGCGCGCCGGATCAGCTTGCGGCGGCGCAGTTCGGCGGTGCCGTCGGGGCGGCCGGTCAGGGCGGCGAGTTCGGCGGCGCGGGCCCGGCCGGCGCCGCGCCGGGTCAGCCGGGGCGGCCGTATGTCGAGGACGGTGACCCCGCAGGGCGTGCGGCTGCCGCCCGGTTCGCGCAGCACCGCGCGGTCACCGACCCGCAGCGGCAGGCCCCGGGCCAGGGCGAGCCGGGCGGTGTCCTCACCGAGCGGGCGGACGGTGACGGGGACGGCGGCGGTGCCGATGTGCAGGGTGACCTGACGGGGCAGCTCGGCCACCGGCTCGCCGGTGACCCGTACGTCGAGCACCTCGCCGCGCAGCCAGCGGTCCGGGGTCAGCAGCACCTGGCCCCGGCGCAGCCGGTCGTCGCCAGGTCCGTGCACGTTGACCGCCACGCGGGCCACTCCGCTGACCGCCGTCCGTTCCTCCTGCAGACTCTGCAGGCCGCGCACCCGGAGCACGGTGGAGCCGTCCCCGGTGACCAGCCGGTCGCCGACGCGCAGGGTCCCCGCGGCAAGGGTGCCGGTGACCACGGTGCCGTGCCCGCGTACGGTGAACGCCCGGTCGAGCCACAGCCGTACGTCGGCACCGGGATCGGGATCGGTCAACTCGCCTGCCAGTCGCGTCAGTTCCCCGCGCAGCTCGTCGAGTCCGGCACCGGTGACGGCGCTCACGGCGACCGCGGGCACCTTGCCGAGGGAGGTCCGGGCCAGCCGGTCGACGGCGTCGATGCGTACGGGTTCGGGGTCCGCGAGGTCGCTGCGGGTCACCGCGAGAACGGCGTGCCGGACGCCGAGCGCGTGGAGGACGGCCAGGTGCTCCTCGGACTGGGGCTGCCAGCCCTGGTCGGCGGCGACCACGAACAGTACGGCGGGCACCGGCCCCACACCGGCCAGCATGGTCGGCACGAAGCGTTCGTGCCCGGGCACGTCGACGAAGGCGAGCTGCTCCCCGTCCGGACCGAGCCGCGTCCACACGAAGCCCAGGTCGAGGGTGAGTCCCCGGCGGCGCTCCTCCGCATAGCGGTCCGGTTCCATGCCGGTGAGGGCCCGTACCAGGGCGGACTTGCCGTGGTCGACGTGGCCGGCGGTGGCCAGCACCCGCATCACGCCCGCCCTTCCCGGGCCGGCCGGGCCGACCGCACCGCTGCGGCCAGCCGTTCGTCGTCCTGCTCGGGCACCGCGCGCAGATCCAGCAGGCAGCGGCCCGCCTCCAGCCGTCCGACGACGGGGTCGGGGCCCGTACGCAGGGCGGCTGCGTACGGCTCGGGCAGGGAGAGCGCCGCGCTGGACAGGGTCACTCCGGGGGCGCCTCCGCCGCCGACGGTCGCGGCGGACCCGACGACCCGTACGTCGATCCCGTCGGCGGCGAGGACGGCGGCGAGCCGGTCTGCGCGAGCGTGGAGACCGGCCGGGTCGGCGGTGAGGGCGCGGGCCGTCGGGGTGGGCGGGCCGGTGAGGGTGGCCTCCAGGGCGGCCAGGGTCAGCTTGTCGACGCGCAGGGCGCGGGCCAGCGGATGCCGGGCGAGGGAACGGACCAGGTCCCCGTCGCCGAGCAGCAGTCCGCACTGGGGCCCGCCGAGGAGTTTGTCGCCGCTCGCGGTGACCAGCGAGGCACCGGCAAGCAGCTGCGTCTCGGCGTCGGGTTCCTCGGGCAGCGCGGGATGCGGGGCGAACAGTCCGGAGCCGATGTCGACGACGACCGGGACGCCGAGACCGGTGAGCTCGCCGATCTCGGCCGAGCGGGTGAAGCCGGTGATGCGGAAGTTGGACGGATGCACCTTGAGCACGAACCCGGTGTCGGGGCCGAGCGCGGCCGCGTAGTCGGCGGCGGTCGTGCGGTTGGTCGTGCCGACCTCGCGGAGCCGGGCGCCGGTCGAGACGAGCAGGTCGGGCAGGCGGAAGCCGTCGCCGATCTCCACCATCTCGCCCCGGCTGACGACGATCTCCCGGCCGGCCGCGAGGGCGGTGGCCGCGAGGACGAGTGCGGCGGCGCCGTTGTTGACGACATGTGCGTCCCCGGCGGACGGCACGCGCTCGCGCAGGGCGGCGAGGGCGCTGCGGCCGCGGCGGGCACGCGCGCCGGTCGCCAGGTCGAGCTCCACGTCCGTGGGCCCGGCGGCCTCCTGGACGGCCTGCCGGGCGGCACCCGACAGTGGGGCCCGGCCGAGGTTGGTGTGCAGCAGCACCCCGGTGGCGTTGAGCACCGGGCGCAGGCCGCTCGCGGTGCCGGGCAGCAGGGCGAGGGCCGTCTCCGGCACCTGCTCGGGCGGGATGTGCCCCTCGCGGGCGCGTTCCTGCGCCGTGCGTACGGCGGCCTTCACCACGCCGGCGCCGAGCCGGCTCGCCGCCACGGACAGCCGGGGGTCACGCAGCAGCTGGTCGGTGCGCGGGATGCGGCGGCGCGCGTCGGTGGCGGGGGCCGGGCCTACGGCGGGACCCGGGGGCCGTTCCGCGTCGTCCGGCGGCCGTGCCGTGAGGTCCTGTGGTCGTACCGGAGGGTCCTGCGGTCGTGCCGCCGTGCCGTCCCGCCGTTGCGCGCGGGTGGAGCCGGGCCCGGCCGTTCCGGTCCGCCGGTCCGCCGCGCTCCCCGTCCGCTGCTCCATGCCGCGCCTGTCCCTCCGGTCCGCCCCCGGGCCCGTCCGGGCTCCGCCCATCGTCTCCCAGTGCCCCGGACCGCCCGTTCGACACGCCGGGAGGGGGTTGGCGCCGGGCACCCCCCGGGTACCCGGCGCCGCATGAAGGACAAGGACCGCATGCACGACACCGAACCGGAAGAGGGCGCGACCGCCGCCGAGCGGGCCGCACACAGGCAGCGCGAGGCCGAGCGCGAACGGGCCTCCGCCCAGCCGTTCGACTACCCGTACCCGGAGCGCCGGCCGGGCGTCCGGGCCCGACGCCATGTGAGCGAGGCCGAGGCCGCCGCGGACATGCCGCCAGGCATCCCGGGCGGCTACGGCACGAGCGGCGGCGCGCCCGGCGCCACCGGCTCCGCGCACCCGCCGACGCCCACGCCCCGCGACGTCCGGTCGCGTTCGGGCTCGTCGGAGTCGGGCAGCGACGACGTGGAGCGGTGAACCGGTCCGGCCGGTGAACCGGAACCGTCCCGGTCCCGGCCGGTGCACCCGGACCGCTGCGGGGGTACGGCCGGGTCAGGGCCGGTCGTCCGGTTCGCCCGCGCCCTCGGGACCCGGCTGTGCCCGTGGCGGCGGTGCTTCGCCGGCGGTGAGGTGCTGGAGGACCTCCACCAGTTCCTGGCAGGCCTTCTCCACCGAGCGCCGGGTGTTGCGCTGCTCGGTGATCAGGGCTGACAGCAGGAGTGCGGTCAGGGCCATCGCGCCGTTGAACGCCTGGAGTTTCGCCATGATCTCGATCGGGCTCAGCCCGGCGAATGACCCGGCACCGTCGGTCGCCGCGACCGTGGCCAGCACGGACGTCAGCAGCGCGCACAGCATGCTGCCCACGAGCTGGAAGCGCAGAGCGGCCCAGATGATGAGCGGGTAGACGAGGAAGAGCGGGCTGATCGAGGTGTAGATGGCGACCGGCACCAGAATGCACGCGACGACTGCGAGGGCGGTCGCCTCCTTCCAGCGGGCCAGGGGCGGCGGCCAGCGCGCGCCGTGCAGCGACAGCAGCAGGGGGGTGACGAGCAGTACGCCCATGGCGTCGCCCACCCACCAGGCCAGCCAGACGGGCCAGAAGTGGGCCGCGTTCAGCTTGCCCGCGAGGACGAGGAGGCCGACGCCGACGGTCGAGCTGATCAGCATGGCGCTCATCGCGCCGAGGAACACCAGGACGAGACCGTCGCGCAGCCGGCCCAGATCGGTGTGGAAGCGGGCCCGGCGCAGCAGGAGGGCGGCGCACACCGGTGCGGCGGTCTGGCCGGCCAGGGTGCCGAGCACGTCGACGCGGAACGTGGTCAGGGACATCACCGCGAACAAGGCGCCGAGGGTGATCCCGGGCCAGCAGCGCAGGCCGAGGATCAGCAGGGCGGCGACGGCGACGCCGGTCGGTGGCCAGATGGGGGTGACGACGGCGCCCTCGACGGAGAGCTGGCGCAGGAGTCCGAGCCGGGCCGCGGCGTAGTAGCAGGCCGCGACGGCCAGTACCTGGACGGCGTACCCGCCCGGACGGCGGAGAACCTCGGTACCCACCACAGCAATCTCACACCGCCGGCCCCGGGTCGCGAGGCGAGAGCCGCTGCCGTCCGGCTCTATGGCTGAATCCGGACGGCATGCGCAAGGGGCGTCGGCCGACCTGGGCGATCGGGGCTGGACCGGCGCCGGCCGGGGACGGCCATGGCGGTTTTCCGGGTCCGTACTCGCCTTGGCCGGCCGGGGCCGTCCACGGCTGCTCACCCGGAGTCCGTCCTCGCCCGGACGGCCCGGGCCGCCCGCGGCCGCTCACCTGGGCCCGTCTCCGCTCGCCGGCCCGGGCCGGCAACGGCCGCCGTGCAGGATCCGTCCCCGCGCACATCCGTCCTCGCGCCTGCGGACGCGGACGGCGGCCGCGGGCGACGGTCGGTCGCCCTCCGCGTCCGTCTTCCCACTCGCCGGTCGGGGGGGCGAGGACCGGAACCGGGTTCGCGTCCGCGGTAACCGGTCCGGGCTGCCCGTCACGGCTGGCTTCCGGGGTCGTCCAGGCCGACGACCAGGACCGCGGCGTCGTCCTCGTGGCCGACGCTCTCCGCGCCCTTGATCACGGCGGCGGCCAGCGCGTGGGCCGCCAGACCGGCGACGGCGGCGATGCCGGCGAGCCGTACCACCTGGTCGAGACCGTCCTCGATGTTCAGCGAGGGGCCCTCCACCACGCCGTCGGTGAGCAGGACGAACACGCCGCCCGTGGTGAGCCGGTGCCTGCTCACCGGGTACTCCATGCCCTTGTCGATGCCGAGCGGCGGCCCTCCCTCGTCGTCGACGACGCCGGACTTTCCGTCCGCCGTGGCCCACACGAACGGGATGTGACCGGCCCGGGCGCTCTCCAGCCCTCCCGTGGCCGGGTCGAGCCGCATGAAGGTGCAGGTGGCGAACAGGTCGGTGCCCAGCGAGAGCAGCAGGTCGTTGGTGCGGGCGAGAAGTTCGCCCGGCTCTCCGGTCACGGAGGCGAGGGCGCGCAGTCCGGCCCGCACCTGGCCCATGAAGGCGGCGGCCTCGATGTTGTGCCCCTGGACGTCGCCGATGGACAGCCCGATCCGGCCGTCGGGCAGGGCGAACGCGTCGTACCAGTCGCCGCCCACGTTGAGACCGAGGTTGGCGGGCGTGTAGCGGACGGCGAGGTGCAGTCCGGGTGCGCTGGGCAGGTCCCGGGGCAGCATGCCGCGCTGCAGGGCGATGGCCAGCTCGACCTGGGTGCGCTGCAGCTCCGCGCGCTCGCGTGCCTGGGCGGTGAGCGAGCCGAGCCTGGCCAGCAGTTCGTCGCTGTCGTCCGTGGAGCGCTTGCGGGGCATCGGTCACTTCCGGCGGGGTGGTGGCCTGCGGCGGCCTGCCGCCTGAATGTGCGGCAAATGTCTAGATTTTACCCAACCCGAATGATCTCGCCCCGTGAGCGGGTGACGCGGTCCTGCTCCCGGTCAGCGCACCTCGGAGTCGATCCCGGTGATCACGGCCGGTCCCAGGGGCGCGCTGTGCTCGTCCAGTCCGGCGTCCCTGAGGGCCGAGTCGGCGAGTTGCCGGGCCTCCTGCTCGGCGTGCGGACCGGTGTCCGACTCGACGGTCAGGCGGAGCGTGAAGGTGTTGTCCTCGTTGACGCTGAGCACGTCCAGGCCCTCGGCGCTGCCCATGCGGGTGCCGTGCGGGTCGGCGGGGCTGAGTGCCCTGGCCAGGCGGGTACGGGTGTCCGTCCCGACGTCGCCCGTGAAGGTGCCGGGGACGCTGATCACGTAGGTCGTCATGACGATCCTTTCCTCGGACGTCCCCCGCCTACCCCGATTCACGGTCTTCGCACAACGCCCACGCGCAGTTGGGGCCGCAGTGGGGTTTCGGGGGCCGTCGATCCGCCCGTCCCCCGAACGGCGTAACCGACCGTGTCGGGGCCGGGGTCCCGCCGGGCCGTAGTGGGAGATTACGGCTGCGACTTCGGTCCGCTTCCCGACCATTGCCCTGCTCACCCCTCAGGAAGGACCTCTCCATGCGCCTCGGCCGTCCGCTCGTCGCCGTTCTCGGCGGGCTCGTCCTCGCTCTGACCACCACCGGTGCCGCGTTCGCCGCGAACGGCACGTTCGTCTGGCTGGGCCCCAAGGGCAAGGCGTACTCCATCGAGAACCCGCCGGAGCACAAGTGCTTCGACATGGCCCAGGAAGCGCGTGGCGCGCGCAACGAGATGAAGAAGCCGCTGGTCGTCTACACGCAGAAGAAGTGCAAGGGCACGGCGCTGCGGCTCGCCCCCGGCAACTCGGCGCCCAGCGGCGCGCGCTTCGCAAGCGTCGTCTTCAACCCGCGCTGACCGCAGCGGCGTTCAGCAGTCCGAAACCGGGTGGCATGCCCGTGCGCTCCCGCGCCGGCGTGCCGCCCGTTTCCAGTCCCGAGGCATCCAGGCGCTCGCCACCGGCCGTCCGGTGGCGCTTGGTCGTCGTTCCGGTGCCGGCCTGAAGGCCGGGGCCGTACGCCACCACCGGACCGCCGTTCCGCACGCAGTGGCCCGCGCGCGACTGGATGTCCGATGCGACTTCACTCACCGGCGTGTACTTCGCGGGTCCGCGTTCTCGCAACCCGCCCACGACACGGTGTGTGGAGTCCTGACGCCCTTCGCTCTGGCCGCTCCGGACGCCAGGCTCAGGGCCACCTCCGTCCTGCACGGCGGCACCACGCCGACCTGCGTGGTGGGCGCGCCCGCCGGTCGCCATCGCCCGGTCGGGTGCCGGGCGGCCGTACCGAGGCAGCCGTACCGAGGCGGACGGCCCGGCGCCTGCGTCCGGGCGGAACCGCGGGTGCTGCGCCCGCTCACCTGTCCCGCACCGCCGGCCACGCGGGGTGACCGGACTCGGTGCCGGCTGGGTACGGGCGTGCCGGCGCTGTTCGGCGCCGGGGCCTTCGCCGGGGTGACGTCGGCGAGCCGGCGGCCCCTGCCCGCCCTGGCCGGGGCGGGGCCGCGCTGCTCCTGGGCCGGTGGCTGCTCCTCGTCCCTCGCGGGCGCGTTCGCGAGGTCCTCATCGAACGTCGGCGCCGCCCTCGCTCCGGGCCTGGGCGGCGCCGCGATCGACGGCGGGCTCGGCTACCGCTCGCCGGTCTGTAGCAGCACCCTGCCGGCGACCTCGGCGCTCGCCGCTCCGGGCGGCGCACGGCAGGGCGGGCGCGGCAACCCGCGTGACGGGCCGGCGATGGCTCACAGCGGGGAGCGGGCCACCGCCGTCACGTAGGCACCGAACAACAGGGACACGACGGTGAGGCCGCCGTAGACGACCACGGCGTGGGCCGGCCGGACCCGCCAGGTCCGGGTCAGGGCGCGGGCCATGGGGATGAGGAGCGGGAAGGCCGGCAGGAGGAATCGCGGCTTGGAGGAGAACGACCCGGAGCCGCCGACCACGAGCAGGATCAGGACCCCCGCGAAGACCACCAGGGCCAGCGGGGCGCGCTCCAGGCACAGCAGCGCGAACAGCAGGACGCCTGCCGCGACGATCACCAGGGCCGCCGGATAGACCACCCCGCCGCCGTGCACCAGCAGGGTCTTCAGGAAGCGCGCCGAACCGAGGCCGAAGTCGAAGCGGGAGTCCCAGGCGCTCTGCACCTTGAAGTAGCCGCCGAGCAGGTCGCCCGTCTGGCTGCCCACCCACAGCACATAGCCGAGCCAGCCCAGGGGGGCGAGTACGGCACCGGCCCACAGGCTCGCCGGTACCCGGCCGCGCTGCCGCAGCGCCTCGTAGCCGGCGGCGAGGGACACGGCCACGGCGATGGCGAAACCACTGGGCCGGGACAGCCCCGCCAGCGCGGCCAGGACGCCGGCCCACAGCCAGCGGCCCTTGAGCACGCAGTACAGGGACCAGACGGCGAGCGCGGCGAACAGCGACTCGGTGTAGGCGATGGTCAGTTCGACGGAGTGCGGCAGGGCGGCCCACAGCGCGACCAGCGCCGTGGCGACGCCGCGCCCGTAGAGGTGGTGGCCGATGACGTACACGCCGTACGCCGCCACGCCCGCCGCGCTCCAGGCGATGAGCAGCGCGGCCTGGCCTGGGGTGAGGAACGGCAGGACGGTGGTCATCGCCCTGATCAGGCCCGGGTACAGGGGGAAGAACGCCCAGTCGGCCTGGACGGCGCCCTGCGGACTGATCCAGATCTTGTCGCCGTAGCCGTGGGCGGCGATGTGCAGGTACCAGCGGGAGTCCCAGGAGTGCGCCAGGCTCTTGACGAGCGGATGGCCCCGGACCGCGTTGGCGAGGATCACCGTGAGGACCCCGGCGAACCGGACGGCCGCGAAGAGGGCGAGGGCAGGGAGCGCCCCCTCGGGGAACTGGCGCCGGGCGATCCGAGGCAGGGTCGGCGGGCGCAGGGGCCGGGACGGGGCGGCGGCCGACTCGGGCCGCGGTACGGAGGAGGTGCTCACTCTTTTGACCTTGGGCACGCCAGGTAAGACGTGCAATCCGCGACTCGGGTTTCTTACGGACTTCCACCCTGAATCAGGAATCAGTCAAGGAATCAGTGCAAATCCCTTACTCCGTCACCCCGGCACGGACCACTTGAGGTGTGTGGTTACCATATGAGCGCTGCCTAGCTCGAAAGATGGATCCGTGACTGTCAACGACGACTCGTTCACCAACTGGAAGATCCGCGAGGAGATCGCGGAGTCGATGATCCCGCTCATCGGGAAGCTGCACCGCGAGCGGGACGTCACCGTCCTGCTGCACAGCCGCTCCCTGGTGAACAAGTCGGTGGTCAGCATCCTCAAGACGCACCGCTTCGCCCGGCAGATCGCCGGCGCCGAGCTGTCGGTCACCGAGACCATGCCCTTCCTGAAGGCCCTGACCACGCTCGACCTCGGGCCCTCCCAGATCGACCTCGGCATGCTGGCCACCACCTACAAGGCCGACGAGCGCGGTCTGAGCGTGGAGGAGTTCACCGCCGAGGCCGTCGCCGGCGCAACCGGCGCCAACAAGATCGAGCGCCGTGAGCCCCGCGACGTCGTCCTGTACGGCTTCGGCCGGATCGGCCGGCTCGTCGCCCGCCTGCTGATCGAGAAGGCCGGCTCCGGCAACGGCCTCATGCTGCGCGCCATCGTCGTGCGCGGCGGCGGCGCCCAGGACATCGTCAAGCGTGCCTCGCTGCTGCGCCGCGACTCCATCCACGGCCAGTTCCAGGGCACCATCACGGTCGACGAGGACAGCAGCACGATCGTCGCCAACGGCAACGAAATCAAGGTGATCTACGCCGACGACCCGTCGGCCGTGGACTACACCGAGTACGGCATCCGGGACGCCATCCTCATCGACAACACCGGCAAGTGGCGCGACCGCGAGGGCCTGTCCAAGCACCTGCGTCCCGGCATCGAGAAGGTTGTGCTGACCGCGCCGGGCAAGGGCGACGTCCCGAACATCGTGCACGGCGTCAACCACGACACCATCAAGCCGGACGAGCAGATCCTTTCCTGCGCCTCCTGCACCACCAACGCGATCGTCCCGCCGCTGAAGGCGATGGACGACGAGTACGGCGTGCTGCGCGGCCACGTGGAGACCGTCCACTCCTTCACCAACGACCAGAACCTGCTGGACAACTACCACAAGTCCGAGCGCCGTGGCCGCTCCGCGCCGCTCAACATGGTGATCACCGAGACCGGTGCAGCCTCCGCCGTCGCCAAGGCGCTGCCGGACCTCAAGGCGAAGATCAGCGGCAGCTCGATCCGCGTCCCCGTGCCGGACGTCTCTATCGCGATTCTCAACCTTCAGCTGGCCCGCGAGACCACCCGCGAGGAGGTCCACGACTACCTGCGCGAGGTGTCGCTGACCTCGCCGCTCAAGCGCCAGATCGACTTCATCACGGCGCCCGACGCGGTCTCCAGCGACTTCATCGGCTCGCGCCACGCCTCGATCGTGGACGCCGGCGCCCTGAAGGTCGACGGGGACAACGCGATCCTCTACCTCTGGTACGACAACGAGTTCGGCTACTCCTGCCAGGTCGTCCGCGTCGTCCAGCACGTGTCGGGCGTGGAGTACCCGACCTACCCGGCGACGGCCGTCTGACGGTTCCCGACGCAGGACTGCGGCCGCCGACCGGGGGTTCCGGTCGGCGGCCGTCCTGCTGGGCGCGTGCTCAGGCCCTGACGGGCTTGGCGCAGGCGCCCGCGGCACACGCCGTGAGCCACTGGTCGAAGTCGGCGTCGTAGCGGGTGCCGATGCCGTCGTGGTAGACGGCGTATCCGCCGGCGTAGTCACCGACGCGGAAGCGGGCGAGCATGCGCTGGAGGTCGTCGGGGTGGTTCTCGGCCATGTAGCGCACGGCGAGATAGCCCCACGGATAGGTGCGGGTCACATCGCTGTTGTCGTAGGTGTTCTCGAACAGAGTGCTCAGCTCGTACGTGTGCTTGCCGGCCTCCTGGATCGCCTGGTCGTCGGCGATGCCCCGGTAGCTGTAGGAGACGTACTCGGCCACGCCCTCGATCCACCACACGTCCGGCACGGTGGTCTCCTGGGCGAAGTCGCCCTTCATGTCGTCGCGGCCGTCGAGGAAGTGCGTGTACTCGTGGTTGAGGTTCCAGATCCGGGCCGTGAAACCGTCGTCCTCGGGCTTCTGGTACATGATCGACGTCACGTGGTTGGCCGGGTCCGACGGGTCGCCGTCCAGCGTCATGCCGCCGTTGTCGGTGTCGATGCCGTAGATCGGGCCCGCGTAGGTCTGGTAGTCGGTGCGGCTCGCGAAGACCACGAGCTGGATGGTGGACACGTGCTGGCCTGGTATCGCCGCGTCGGCTTTCACCACGCCGCGGAAGTAGGCGCTCTGGTTCAGCACGCTGGCGCAGGCGGCCTCGAGGTCGGCGGAGGTCAGCGACTGGGCGAGGATGCTGACGTTCGCGTCGCACCGGTGGCTGACCGGCAGAACGGCCCTGGTCAGCTTGCCGGGCAGGTCACAGACGTCGTAGTAGGCGCAGTTGGCGCCGTCGTAGGAGTTCGCCTGCGTGGCCACGGCGACCCAGAGTCCCGCCGTGGGACCGGTGATCGCGGTCTCGTCCAGCAGGTCCCTGGTCAACGGGCGGACGGTGTCCTGCAGTTCGGGGTGCTCGACGTAACGGGCGAGGTTCATCCCGGCGTTGGAGTCCAGGAACGCCAGGTCGGTGCCGAGCTGGTCGGTGTTGGCGAGGGCGAAGTCGTACAGGGTGTCGATGATGCGCGGGTCGGCCTCGACCGCCTTGACGTAGTCAGGGTTCCAGTTGCCGCGCCACAGCGGCGTGTAGACGTCGTTGACGGCCCTGACCATGCTGTCCACGGAGTCGTACGAGCTGTCGTAGTCGTCCAGCAGCCGCCGGTAGACGGACAGATAGCGGCCCTGCTGGTCCGTGCTGTCGGTGAGGATGACGGTCTCACCGAGGATGTCCCCGTTCACCGCCGTGACATCACCGGAGTGAGACCGGGCGAAGAAGGCGTCCAGGCCGGCCGTGACGGCCGTGGTGAGGCGGGTGGAGTACGGGCCCACGTCGGCGGAGTGGTTGAACTGCACGTAGTACCCGGCCCGCAGGAAGAGGACCAGCTGCTCCAGGCCGCCGGTGTTGTCGCCGCGGTACAGCTTGGCCGTGCGGGTGTACGCGGCGGCCACGCTGAGCATCTGGGCCTGGCGGAAGACGTCGTGCGCGTCCTTTCCGGTCACCGAGAAGAGTGTGTCGACACAGTCCGTGGGCGAGGCCTTCACGAAGGCGACGAGTGCGGAGCCGGAACGGCTGCCGAAGTCGGCCGGAGTGCAGGACGCCACCTTGGCCGCGCGGCGGGCCGGGCGGGACGACAGGGGCCGCAGGGGCGGGAGTTGGGCCGGGCTGAGCCGCCGGGGCCGGCTCGCCGGATTCTCGGTGCCGGCCGTGGTCGCACCGGTCGGCGACGGCTTGGCCCAGTGCTGCCGGTGCGCGGCGGCAGCACCGGCGTGCGGCGGCTGCGGTGCCGCCAGCGCGGGTGTGGACAGCAGTCCGGCCACGGTGACACAGACGGCCGCGGCGCCGGCCAGGCGTCCGGCCGTACGAGGACGGCTCCGGCCGGGGATGCGTCTGGGCAGCGCGAAGCGATAGCGCATCTTGATTCCTCCACGAAGGGATGCGCCTCGGTGGGGAGTTGAGGCGTGTGAGGCACTGTCTCAGCGGGCCACCCGCCCCAACAATGCCGTGTGACATAGCACATGTCACTGCCCGGCCATAACATCACGGCGCGCCTTTGAAGCGCCGCCGGCGGGAGCGCGGGGCCGCTACGCCCCCGCGGCGCTCCAGGTGCGTGAGGCCCAGGCCCGCAGATGGGGTGCCTGGGCGACGAGGTCGCGGTAGGCGGCGGTGGCGGACTGGGAGAGTGCCTCCACGACCTCGTCGGTGACGGTGCCGGTCCGCCAGGCCAGCACATAGCGGCACCACAGCGGGGACCCGACCAACGGCTTCACCACGACGTGCGGGATCGGCCGCAGCGTCGGCTGCACGAGGGACACCCCGAGGCCGTCGGCGATCATGCTCTGCAGCTGGGTCTGGTCGCCGAGGAACTCGTGCACGGTGACCGGTGTGAACCCGGCCGCCGCGCAGGCGTCGTAGAACACTCCGGGCCAGCCGGCGCCGTCGTCGGGGGTCACGAACCAGGCGTCCTCCGCCAGGTCGGCGAGCTGCACCTGGGCGCACTGGCGCAGCCGGTGTCTGGAGGGGAGGGCGACGAACGTCGGCTCGGTGACGATCCCGCGGTGCCTGACCGCACCCGAGTGGCGCAGCTCCATGCCCGGATAGTCGGCGGCGATGGCCGCGTCCACCGCGCCCTCCTCCAGCAGTTCCACGATCCGCGAGGAGGCGTAGACGCTGGTGACCGCGAGAGACAGGTCCGGCAGCCGGGCGCGGACGCGGGAGACCGTGCCGGACAGCATGGGCGAGTTGGTCGCCGCCACGCGCAGGGTACGGCGTGCCCGTGCGGCGGCCGGGCGATGGCCGATGGCGTCGGCGCGGGCCAGCACGTCGCGGGCCTGGGCGACGATCTCGGCACCGTACCGAGTCGGCCGCACTCCGCTCGTGCCACGCTCGAACAGCGGCTCGCCGAGGTGGCGCTCGATGCGCCGCAGCTGGGTGCTCACGGCGGGCTGCGAGTAGCCGAGCTGTACCGCGGCACGCCCCACGCTCCCGGCGTCGGCGATCGCGCACAGCACCCGCAGGTGCCGCAGCTCCAGCTCCATCGCGCCACTCCCCGTCTCCGTCCGCGGCCGGTCCGAGGGGGACATGTCCGCCTCGCCGGCAAAACCCGAGCTCACAGCCACCGCCGGCCCTGGTCGCGACCGGCGGACCGAAGCGTCGCACTGCAGCGCGCCCGACACAAGTCGCAGGTCCGCCGACCTGTGCGGGCCCGTGCGGGCCCGCTGAGCCGAGGCGGCGGGTGAGCGGGGGATGGACCGACGCGGTCACGGCGGTGCCGAAGTGCCGGCCGCGCGTAGGGGACACGAACGCGTCGGCCGCGCCTCGGCTCGTCCCTCCCCCACCCCGAGCCGAGTGCGGCACACCGCGAGACGCACACCGGCCGGCCCGCACGCTCCGCCTCCGGACCGGACCGGCACGCCCGTCCCCCGACCGGGCCGCTCCGTCTCACCGCCGGCCCAGTACCTCCGCGACCCGGATGAAGCCGTCCGTGCCGTGACCGAGGCCGATGGTGCGCCGGGCCATGCCTTCCACGGCGCGCATCACGCCGGCGTCGATGCCGTGGGCCTCGGAGACGGCGATGACGTGGGCCATGGTGGAGGCGGCCGAGATGACGGGACTGATCGCCCCGGAGCAGGTGCCGTCGTCGGCGTTCCGCGCGAACTCGGCGATGAGGGGCGGCAGGATCGCGCCGATGCCCTGTGCGAAGGGTGCGAGCTCCCCGGCGGTGACCCCTTCCGCCCGGGCGATCGCCACGGCGTGCGCGTAGCCCGCCATGGCCGTCCGGTAGAGGTCGAGCAGTGCGATGTCGAAGGTGGCGGCGCGCCCGATCTCCTCACCGAGGTGGGTGTGTGTGCCGCCCAGCGTCGCCAGCACGGGCCGGTGCTCCTCGTACAGGGCCCGCGGTCCGCTGTGCAGGAAGACCGCCCGGGGTGTTCCGGTGCTGGGAGCGGGGGTCATGACGGCGCCCTCCAGGTAGCGGATCCCGTGAGCGGCCGCCCATGCGGGGCGCCCGCGGCGGGGCCGCCCCGTGGGCGCGGCAGCGCTGCGGGCGGTCGCGGGCCGCGGCTGCCCACGCCTGTCCCAGGGCCGTCGGCATGGGCGCCGCCACCGCCGGCGGCCCACCAAAACCTCCGGCGAGCACACCGCCTCTGCCGGTGGGCGCGCCCCGGCCGCCGCCTGCCGGTCCGTCAGTACGCCCGCCCCACGAGGGCCACGTTCCCCGGCTGGTCGTCGCTCTCGGGCACCGAGCCGTCCGCCGCGATCAGGCAGCGGACCGACACGCCCCGTTCGGCGAGTGCGGCCTCGCCCTCCGGGCCCAGCGTGGCCCAGGGGATGCGTGCCCAGCCGGTGCTCGCGGCCTCCGCGGCCTCCTCGATCGTGGTCACCTCGGCCGTGCGCTCCTCACGACGCCGGCGGGACTGCGCCAGCAGCAGCGCCTGGTCCTGCTCCAGCGCCCCGGGCAGGAGGGCGGACAGCGCCTCGACCGCGACCGCTTCCTTCGTGCCCGGGATGCGCCGGACCAGCACGGCGGTGCCGTTCGCCACGTCGCGCGGCCCCACCTCGATCCGTACGGGCACGCCCTTGAGCTCCCAGTCGACCGCGCGCCGGCCGAAGGGCACGTCCGTGCGGTCGTCGACGTGGACACGTACGCCCGCCTTCCTCAGCCGGTCGCCGATCGCGCGGACGCCGGTCAGCACCTCCTCGTCGCCCTTGACGGCGAGGACCACCGCCTGGACCGGGGCCAGGCGGGGCGGGAGGCGCAGCCCGTCGTCGTCGCCGTGGGTCATCACCAGCGCGCCGATCATGCGGGTGGTGGAGCCCCAGGAGGTCTGCCAGACGTACTCCTGCCGCCCGTCCTTGGACACGTACCGCGTGTCGAAGGCCTTGGCGAAGTTCTGGCCCAGTTCGTGGCTGGTGACCATCTGCAGGGCCTTGCCGTCACCCATCATGCTCTCGAGCGTGCGGGTGTTGATCGCTCCGGCGAACCGTTCCCCGACCGTCTTGCGTCCGGAGACGAAGTCCATGGCGAGCACTTCGCGCAGGAAATCGCCGTAAACCTCGTTCTGGACGCGTGCCGCGAAGTCGCGCGCCTCCTCGTACGTGGCGTGCGCGGTGTGGCCCTCCTGCCACAGGAACTCCGTCGTGCGCAGGAACATTCGCGGGCGCAGCTCCCAACGCACCACGTTCGCCCACTGGTTGATCAGCAGGGGCAGATCGCGGTAGCTCCGGACCCACTTGGCGAAGTACTCGTTGACGATCGTCTCGGAGGTGGGGCGGACCACGACGGGCTCCTCCAGCTCCTTGCCGCCCGCGTGGGTGACGACCGCGAGCTCGGGCGCGAAGCCCTCGACGTGCTCGGCCTCCCTGGTCAGATACGACTCCGGGATGAGCAGCGGGAAGTACGCGTTCTGAGTGCCGGTCGCCTTGATCCGGGCGTCCATCTCCTGCTGCGTCCGTTCCCACAGGCCGTACCCGTACGGTCGGATGACCATGGTGCCGCGCACCGGGCCGTTGTCGGCCAGCTCCGCCTTGGTGATCAGGTCCTGGTACCAGCGCGGGAAGTCGTCCGCCCGGGGTGTGAGAACGGGTGCCTTTGCCATGCCGGGCAGAGTAGGTTCCGGTTCCTGCCGTCTGCGAGTCAATTACGGTCCGCGCCGGCGTCCCGGGTCGCCCCCTGTCTGCGGAGCTGGTGCGCAGCGTGCCCGTTCTGTGTGACGGACACCGTGGCGAGGGGCGTGTCGCGCGGTCTCGCGGATCTCCCCCGTGATCCGCGAGTCCACGGCCCGCTGACCGGCTCGACCGGCCTCCCTCCGGGCTAAAGCACTCTTCTGTTTGCCTAAAAGCTTTAGGAAGCTGCATAATCGCTTTTGGCAGAGGGGAGAGGGACGATGGTGCGCGCGGGTCTGTCGACCGAGCGGCTGGTCCGTGCGGGCGCGGAGCTGGCCGACGAACTCGGTTTCGAGCAGGTGACAGTGTCGGCGCTGGCCCGGCGGTTCGACGTCAAGGTCGCGAGCCTGTACTCACACCTGAAGAACTCCCAGGACCTGAAGACCCGGATCGCGCAGCTCGCCCTGGAGGAGCTGGCCGACCGCGCCGCCGACGCGCTCGCCGGCCGGGCCGGCAAGGATGCCCTGGTCGCCTTCGCCGACGTCTACCGCGACTACGCCCGCGCCCACCCCGGCCGCTATGCGGCGACCCGCCACCCGCTCGACCCCGAGGCGGCAGCGGCGAGCGCGGGAGGCCGGCACGCCCAGATGACCCGGGCCATCCTGCGCGGCTACGACCTGGCCGAACCCGACCAGACCCACGCCGTACGCCTCCTCGGCAGCGTCTTCCACGGCTACGTCAGCCTGGAGACGGCCGGCGGGTTCAGCCACAGCACCCCCGACTCCCAGGAGTCCTGGACACGGATCCTGGACGCCCTCGACTCGCTGCTGCGCGACTGGCCGACCGACTGACCGCCCACGACCTCTGCGAAGGCAGGCCGACACCTTGCACACCACCCCCCTCACCCCGGAACTCCTGCGCGGTGCGCTGGACCTGGAGCGCACCGCACACGGACTGCTGCCCCACCGGCTGCCCGCCCGCGCCCGCGCACAGTGCGCCGACCCGCAGCTGGCCATGGTGGAGTCCCAGCCCTCGGGCGTACGGCTGGTGTTCCGCACCCGCGCGACCACGGTCGAGCTGGACACCCTGCCGACCAAACGGAACTATGTCGGCGCACCGCCGTCTCCGGACGGCGTGTACGACCTGCTCGTCGACGGACGTCCAGCCGGCAGCGGCCGGGTCACCGGCGGCAACACGCTGACGATCGACATGTCCGCCGGGACCACCGAGCGCCGGCCGGGCCCGTTGGGCACCGTGCGCTTCACCGGGCTGCCCGACGCCGTCAAGGTCGTGGAGATCTGGCTGCCGCACAACGAGACGACCGAACTCGTCGAGCTGCGCACCGACGCGCCCGTCGAGGCCGTGCCGGACGGGGCGGGCACGGTGTGGCTGCACCACGGCAGTTCCATCAGTCACGGTTCCGACGCCGCGAGCCCGACCACCACCTGGCCGGCGCTGGCCGCGTCCCTCGGCGGCGTGGAGCTGATCAATCTGGGGCTGGGCGGCAGCGCGCTGCTCGATCCGTTCACGGCTCGCACGCTGCGCGACACGCCAGCCGACCTGATCAGCGTCAAGCTCGGCATCAACGTGGTCAACGCCGATCTGATGCGGCTGCGCGCGTTCGGTCCCGCCGTCCACGGCTTCCTCGACACCATCCGCGACGGGCACCCCGACACTCCGCTGCTCGTCGTCTCGCCGATCCTGTGCCCCATGCACGAGGACGCGCCGGGCCCCACCGTCCCGGACTTCTCCGCCCTGGGCGAGGGGCAGTTGCGGTTCCTGGCCGGCGGGGACCCGGCGGAGAAGGCGGCCGGGAAACTCACCCTGGGTGTCATCCGGCAGGAACTGGCCCGGATCGTGCGCGAGCGGTCCGCCGAGGATCCGCGCCTGCACTACCTCGACGGCCGTGAGCTGTACGGCGACGCCGACTTCGTCGAACTGCCGCTGCCCGACGGCCTCCACCCGGACGCCGCCGCGCACCGCCGGATCGGCGAGCGGTTCGCGGCACTGGCGTTCGCGCCGGGCGGCCCTTTCGGCGACGGCGCCGCATGACGCCTTCGGGCCGGTTCACACCAGGTGGGCGAAGACCACGAGATTGTCGGTGTAGTCCTTCGCGTCGTGGTCGTACTCCCCGGCACAGGTGATGAGCCGGACCTCGGGGCGCTCCGCGTCGGCGTAGACGCGCTTGCTGGGGAACTCGTCCTTGGCGAAGGTCTCGGCGTCGTCCACGACGAAGTCGGCATCGCGTCCGTCGGCGCGCTGCACGGTGAAGGTGTCGCCGGCTTTCAGCTCGTCGAGGTTGGCGAAGACGGCCGCGGAGGTCGTCGTGTCGACGTGCCCGGCGATGATCGCGGTGCCCTTCTCACCGGGCGCGACACCCTTGGCGTACCACCCGACGAGGTTGGTGTCGTCCCCGGGCGGCGGAGCGAGCTGGCCCGAGGCACCGAGGGCCAGGGTGGTGAACGGAGCGTCCACGGAGATCTTGGGGATGAGCAGGCGGGTCGGTGTGGAGCGGGGCAGCGCGGAGCGGTCGTCGTCGGGATCGGCCTCCGCATCGCTCTTCGACCTGGCCTCCCGATCGCTCTTCGGCTCGGCTTTGGGATCGCTTCTCGGATCGGCTTTGGGATCGGCGTACGGATCGGCCGGGGCGGGGGCGCTCGCGCCCGCGGCGCGGGAGGCGTGCGGCGTGTCGTCGGAGGTGTGGTGACCGCCGAACACGGTGACCGCGAAGAGGAGGATCGCCACGCCCCACAGCGTCATCCGCCGCCCGCCACGGCTGGAACTCCGCCCGTCCGGCGAGGGTTCCGCGGGGGTCGGGGAGGAGGGATCTGCTGCCATCGGGAACCACCTCACTCGGTCACGGCAGCACGGGTATCAGGACAGGGGCGCCGGGAACTGCTGCCCGGCGCGCAGGGGGACCAGGGGACGTACGTACAGGGGAACGCCGGGGGCCGCCCGCCGGAGGTGCGGGCCGCCGACACGCCGGGCGCGTCGGCGGCGACCGCAGCCTCTGGAACGAATCGTCGGATCAGGACGCCGACCCGCCGGCCTTCTTGCGCCGCAGCAGGTACATGCCACCGGCGCCTGCTGCCAGCACGGCCAGACCGCCCGCGGTGACGCTCGGAGCGGCGAGCGCGCCGCCACCGGTGTGCATACCGCCGTGCGGCCGCTCGTGGCCGCCCCGCTCGTTGTCACCGCCGCCGTCACGACCTCCGCCGTCACGCCCCCCGCCGTCACGACCGCCGCCCTCACGCCCCCAGCCGTCGCGACCCCCGTCCCGACCGCCATCACGGCCGTTCCCGGAGCCGAACCCGTCGTCGTCACGACCCGAGCCCCAGTCGTCGCCGTGCGCCGTGGCGAGGAATCCGCCACCCGCGTGCACGCCCCCGCGCACCCCCCGGCCGTCGTCGTGGCCACCGCCACGACCGTGCTCGCCGCGACCGCCGTGCTCGTCGCCGCCCCCGTGCTCGTCGCCACCGCCGTGCTCGTCGCCACCCCCGTGCTCGTCGCCACCCCCGTTGTCGTCGTCGGAGCCGTGGTCGTCGCCACCGCCGTGGTCGTCGTCGTCGGAGCCGTGGCCGTCACCACGCACGGTGGCCAACGCACCGCCGCCCGTGTGAATGCCACCGCGCGGCTCGTCGTGTCCGCGGCCGTCGTCGCGGCCGTTGCCGTGATCATTGTCGCGGCCCGAGTCGTCGCCTCGGCCGCGGTCGCGGCCGGAACCGCGGTCCCGGTCACCGCCGGAGCCATGGTCGTGTCCCCGGCCGTAGGAGGAGTTGTCGCGGCCCCCGTCGTCGCCCGCTGGAACGGCGAACGCGGCACTGGGCACGGCGAAGGCCAGAGCGGCGGTGACGGCCGCCGAGGCCAGAAACATGCGGGCAGAACGCATAGCGATGTCCTTCCGCCGTGACCGGGCAGCGGATACCTCATCAGCTGGAAAGACCCGGCCTCGACATGAACCACCGTCAGCGAGGGCGCAAGCTCCCACCATCCGAGCCGCCCAGCCGGGTCATCATCGCCACCCGTCTGCCCCAGTGATCGCGCTCCGCATGCCCCCGTCCGGGGGAATATCCCGGCGCGTCGTTTCCCGCTTCCCCGACCGGGCGCCCGCGCCATGCCGTCGGCCACCCGGCTGCCCGGCAGCCGGGTGAGGTCACCGAGGTGTTTCGGCTGCCTCCAGAGCAGGTCGGGCTCGGGCTCGGCATCGACGGGTTCGGCGTGCTGCGGGCCCTGCGCGGGAAGGCCGGCCGGGCGGCGTCCGAGGCGGTCGTGAACCAGGTGGCGCCGTGTCGTGACGCGCCCTGGGCCGACGGGTGGAAAGTCCTCCCCCTCCTGGAGCGGCCGGCTCGTACGGCCGTGCGAGCAGCCGTAGCCTCGATCCGACTGTCCATCACATTCCGGCGGCGCTCCCCGCTCCGGCCGCCGAGAAGGGGCGCGCCATGCCCGAGGCCACCCTGCTCGGACGAGGAAGCCGTCGGCTGCGCACGGCGTTCCTGGGTGCGCTGGTCGGCGTCATCGCCGTCGCCGCCCCGGCCCGGGCCGACGTCGGGTCCGTGACGGAGTATCCGGTGACCACCACCGCCGGCGCCTTCCCCGCCGGCATCACCGCGGGGCCGGACCGTGCCCTGTGGTTCGCGGAGAACGCTGTCGGACGGATCGGGCGGATCGCGCTCGACGGCACCACGACCGACTTCCCCACCTCCGCTGCGGACACCGGCCCGACCGAGGTCACCGAGGGCCCCGACCGCGCCCTGTGGTTCACCGAGACGAGCGCGAACAGGATCGGCCGGCTGACCACCTCCGGCCGTCTCAGGGAGTTCTCGATCCCCACGCCCGACAGCGCGCCGTCGGGGATCGCCGTCGGGCCGGACCGGGCCCTGTGGTTCGCCGAGGGAAACGCGAACAAGATCGGCCGGCTCACCGCCTCCGGCCGGTTCACGGAGTACCCGGTGCCGACGCCACTGGCCGGACCGTACTCCATCGCCGCCGGCGCCGACGGCGCGCTGTGGTTCACCGAGATCGACAGCGGGAAGGTCGGACGGATCACCGTCTCGGGCCGGATCACGGAGTACCCGCTGCCCGGCGCGTCGCCCTTCCCCGACGACATCGCCACCGGACCGGACGGCGTGTGGGTCACCACGTCGGGAACGAACTCGGTCGACCGGCTCACCTACGCCGGCCGCGTCACCCGGATTCCGCTGCCCGACCCCGGCAGCGGCCCGAGCGGCATCACGCGCGGGCCCGACGGCCGGATCTGGTACGCCGACCAGTCGGGCCGGATCGGCAGGATCACCCCGAACGGCAAGGTCACCACCTTCCCCGTGCCGGACGGCGCCGACAGGACCCCGTTCCGTCTGGCGACCGGACCCGACCGGGCCGTGTGGTTCACCGAACTGACCGGCAACGCCATCGGCCGCGTCCGGGCACTGCCCACGTGACGTCCGGGCCTACGGGGCCGAGGCCTTTCGCATGTGCCGGCCCTGGTCCGGCCCCCCTTGTTATGACTGTCGTCATAAAGCAGGCTGGTGCCGGCAGCACGACAGGTCGGCGGTGGGAGGAAGCGGTGGCGGACGCAATGGCGCGGACCCTGTGGGAGCGGTACGAGCCGGTGCACGATCTCGTCTATTTCGCGCCGGAGGTCCGCCGGGCGGCGGACGCGCTCGGCATGCGCGGATACTGGATGGGGTATTTCGCCCTGCGCGCGGCACCGCTCGGCGCGGTCCCCCCGTCCGTCGTGACGAGTTGTTTCTACGTCTTCCACCCCGACCGGGTGGGCCGGGCCCTGCCGGACGCCTGGACGTACGCGGCTCCCGTCGACGTGCTGGCCGCCCGGCTGGACGCCCTGGACGCGGCGATGACCGGCCTGTTCGGTCCGGAGGCCGTCGGCTCGGCCGAGTTCGCGGAGGCCGCCGACCTGGCCTGGGAGGCGGCTGCGGCGGCGGACACCGAGGGGCGGATGCTGGCCGCCGCCAACCAGGCGCTGGAGCGCCCGGACCGCGCCACGGCACGCCTGTGGCAGGGCCTGACGACGCTGCGCGAGCACCGCGGCGACTCCCATGTCGCCGTGCTGGTGAGCCAGGGGATCGGGCCGGTCGAGGCCATGCTGCTCAAGGTGGCCGCCGGCGAGTCCGACGGGGCGTTCCTGCGGGAGACGCGCAAGTGGGAGCAGGCGGACTGGGACGCGGCCGGGACACGGTTGCGTGAGCAGGGCCTGCTGGCGGCCGACGGCTCGCTCACCCCGGCCGGCACGGCCGTACGCGCGGAGGTGGAGACGCTGACGGACGCGGCGGCCTCGGCCCCGTGGACCACACTCGGCACCGACCGCGCCGCGCGCCTGGCCGATCTGCTGGAGCCACTGACCCGCACGGTCGAGACCTCGGGCCTCCTCCCGCCGGGCAACCCGGTGGGGCTGACCCGGTCGTCGTACCCCGCCGGCACCTGACGGAGCACCGGGCTGGTCGCCGGGCCCCCTGTTTCCCTCACCCCGCCCGGCCACCGGCCGGACACCGTTGACCGGGCGGGGCCGGCCCCTGAGGTGAACGCCCTCGTCCAGCGCCCCTGCAGGGCTCGGGCCTGCGCCGCCGTCGACCCTGCGGAGCACGCACTCGGCCGGCACGCCGTCGGCGCACCGGCCGGACCCGGGACCGCCTCGCGGGGACCGTCACCTGGGCTCACACCCTGTCGGGCACCGACCCGACTCCGAGCCGGCCATCAGGGGGTCTCCCCCGGCCGCACACCCCGTCAGGCACTCACCCGTCTCCGCGCCCGCCTATCGCGGAGCACACCTGGAGCCGACCCGTCGACCGCGCGTTGTCCCGCGAACCAGCGTCCTGCCGATCGCCACTGACGCCCCGCCCTGCCGGCCGTCGGACGGTCCTCCGGCCGACCCGCGAGGAACGCGCCCGGCACCGGTCCATCGACCGCCGACGGCAGGCCGAGCCGGCCCCGCAGGGACCACCCCCCGGCCAATCTCCGTGAGCACCACCCCCAGGGCCGCCCCACCGTGCGCCGCCGCTCCGGGCGATCCCACCGGCATCCCCGCCCGGGGTGTCGGGCGGGGGCGGCGAGCGGCGAGCGCAGGGTGACGCGGATTACCAGGTGACCGGGAGCCGTTCGGGGATCCGCTTCATGAAGCCGGTGCGCCAGACCAGTTGGGCGGGCGGTACGGCGAGTGCGAGATCCGGGAGGCGGTCGAGGAGGACCTCCAGGGCGATCCGGGCGTGCGCCCGGCCGAGCGCGGTCGCGGGGCAGTAGTGGGCACCGCCGCCGAAGGAGAGGTGGTCGGCGGTGTTGTCACGGTGGACGTCGAAGCGGTGCGGGTCGGGGAACTTCGCCGGGTCGAGGTTGGCGCCCTCCACCAGCACCAGGACGAGTTCTCCCTTGCGGACGTCGACGCCGCCGAGCCGGACGTCCTCCAGGGCGAGGCGGGGCAGGGCGTCGCCGATGGAGAGGTTGACCCTGAGGAGTTCCTCGACACCCTGGCCGATCAGGTCCGGGCGGTCGCGCAGGAGGTCCCGGGCGATGGGATGGGTGAGCAGGTGGACCAGGGCCATCGCGAGGAAGCCGGACGTGGAGATCACGCCGGCGCCGAACATGGTGACCCCGACGGTGGCCAGCATCTCGTCGGTGAGGTGGGCGTAGTCGGGGTCGTCGCGCAGGGCGGCGAGTTCGCCCATCAGCCCGTGCGTGGCGGGGTCGTCGAGCAGGGCTGTCATCCGGGCGATGTCCCGGTCCCAGTTGATCTTCGCGCCGGTGATCGGGCACGCCGAGTTCATGAAGGCGATGTCGAGGCTGCGCAGAAAGGCCGGGCCCTCGGTCTGCGGGATACCGAGGATGCGGCAGTGCATGCCCGCCGAGTAGGGCTCGCAGAACGCGCCGCGCAGGTCGGCCGTCGGACCCTCGGCCACCATCCGGTCCGCCAGCCGGTGCGCCTCCTCGCGCAGCCATTCCATCAGGCCCGGCGACTTGGGGTTGAGGGCCTTCAGCACCGCCCTGCGCAGCCCGGCGCCCGTGATGTTGCCCATGTTGTTCACGACCTCTGGCGGGATCGTGAGCGCGTACTGCCGGGGGACTCCGGGGGCCGAGGTGTCCTTCAGGGAGAACCGGTCGTCCCTCAGGACCTGCGCGCACAATTCGTACGAGGACACGAGCCAGGCCTCGTCGCCGGCGATGGTCCGCACGCGCCGTACGGGGGTGGCGGCGCGCAGGTCCTCGACCTCGGCGGGTACCCGGGTGCCGTCCCAGGAGAACGGGAAGTCGAGCAGGGGCGGGTGGTCGGCGCGGATGCCGGGGGCAGTGGTCATGCGGCGGTTCCTTCGACGGCGGCGGGGGTGACGATGGCGTGGCCCTGGTTGCGGGAGGCGCGCAGGCCGGCGCCGCGGGAGTACAACAGTTCGGCCATCGGCAGCAGTTGGTGGTAGCAGTTGAGGGAGGAGGGCACCTTGAGGATGGCGGGGGTGTCCAGGAACAGCGGAGCCTCGGCGCACACGTACTCCAGGCAGACCGCGCGCTGCCGCTCGGTCGGCTCTCCGCCACGCGCACTGAGGAAACGATTCACCAGGGCATCGCAGACCGCCCGGAAGGCCCCGTCGGCGGCCAGGCGCGCCTGGAGCTGCCGGTGGATGTCCTGGTAGGCCGGGTTGGTACGGAACTCCGACATCGGGTGCCAGTCCAGCCGCAGCCCCTCGGGGTCGGCCGCCGACACCGCGTCACGGACCTTGGCGCGCACCCCGCGCAGGTTCTTCACCGCCTTGCGCCGGGCCTCGTCCGGTGGATAGCCGGACGCCTCGTACATCTCGGCGACGTACAGGTCGGTGTAGACGAAGTCGACCCTGTCGAAGTGGTCCAGCCCCCAGCGGGCGAGGTCGCGCAGGCGGCGGCCGGAGAAGTAGCTGTTGCCCGGGGACACGCCGATCACGGCATGTGCGCCCTCGCCCAGGATGACTTCGCAGTGGGAGGTGTACGGCTGGACTTCGAAGACGTCGGCCATCAGCACGGATGCTGTGGTCAAAGGGGAAATCCTCCGCCGCGCGCTAGTCCCGGCAGGGCCCTGTGCCCCTGGTGTGGCGACGCGGCGCCCTCACGCTAGCGGTACGGATTCAGCACGGGTAGTTACCGCCTGGGTTTGGCTGAAAACTGTCGTAGCAACGGTCGAAGTGCCCTGCTGTCGGGCTCCGTTGCGGGTCGTACGCTGGGGCGGTGGCCAACCGAGACGAGGATCGCGAGGATCCGGGACAGGTGGCGTCCCGGCTCACCGGACGCCCGGTCACCGGAGCACGGACGCCCTCCGGATCGCCGGCCGAGGTGACGCTGGACGGTGGGGCGCCGGTGATGGTCAAGCGCGGTGACGCCCCCGGTGCCGTACGCGCGGAGGTGGCGGGGCTGCGCTGGCTCGCCGCCGCGGGCGCGGTCCGGGTCCCGGCGGTGCTCGGTCACGACGAACGCTGGCTGGTGACGGAGCGGGTGCCGACCGGGCGCTCCGACCCCGCGGCGGCGCTGCGTTTCGGCCAGGCCTTGGCCGCCCTGCACGCCGCGGGTGCTTCGGATTTCGGAGCGCCGCCGCCCGACGGCCCCGTGGACGCTTTCATCGGCCTCGCCCCCATGCGCAATGTGCGGGGCACCGACTGGCCCCGCTGGTACGCCGAGCACCGCGTGCTGCCGTATGTGCGCGGTGCGGTCGACCGCGGCACGCTCCGCGCGGGCGAGACAGCCGTGTTCGAGCGGGTGTGTGCCCGCATTCCGGAGCTGGCCGGCCCCGCCGAGCCGCCCGCGCGCCTGCACGGGGACCTGTGGAACGGGAACGTGCTGTGGGGCACCGACGGCGAGGTCCGGCTCATCGATCCGGCCGCGCACGGCGGGCACCGGGAGACCGACCTGGCGATGCTTCAGCTGTTCGGCTGCCCTCATCTGGACCGGGTGCTCGCGGGATACGAGGAGGTGGCGCCACTCGCGGCGGGCTGGCGGGAACGGGTGGGCGTGCACCAGTTGTTCCCGCTGCTGGTGCACGCGGTGCTGTTCGGACGCGGGTACGCGGAACAGGCCCTGGCGGTGGCGCGGAACGCGGCGGCGCTCGCGGAGTGATCCCGCACACAGCCGTGGAAGCGCAACGCCCCGGGCTTCCCCGGCGTCCTGTGCCATGCAGGCTTGCTGTCCTGCGGGCACCCCTTCTGGACGCCCTCTCCGAGCTGCGGTTACTCAGCGTGAGGAAACCAATCACTCGTTCGATTCGTATAAGGACGTGAAAGCCGAATCAGGGAGAGACCATGCAACCGTTCACGCTCAACTACGCGCGGCCCGCTGTGCAGTTGGACGTCACCATTCCGTATGCGTACGACTCCGGACTGCAGTTGAACGTCCTCCCGGACGGGCGGATCGCCGCCACCGACCACGCGACCCTGAGAGCTCTGGGGACCACGACCTCGACCGCGGGCTCCAAGACGCACTTCGACGACTGAACCGCGGGCCTTCGAAGATGACCGTGCTCATCCTGACCACTGAAGAAGACGTGACGGCGGACATGGTGGTCCTCCGGCTGAGCGAGGCCGGCGTGCCCGTCGCCCGGCTCGATCCCGCGGATCTGACCAACGGGGTGGCGCTGTCGGGCGAGTACGTGCGGGGCGCCTGCCGCGGACACCTGTCCGTCGGCGGGCGCCTGGTGAGCATGAGCGGCCTGCGCTCCGTCTGGGTGCGCAGACCGGGGGACGCGGCCGCTCGTGCCGCCCAGCCGTCCGCCTGGCTGACGGAGGAGTCGTCACAGGCGTTGTACGGCATGCTGCGCACCACCGACGCACGCTGGATGAACCACCCGGACGCGGCCCGCCGCGCCCGTCACAAGCCCTGGCAGCTGCACCTCGCCCAGCGCAGCGGCCTCGCCGTGCCGGCCACGCTGATCACGACGTTCCCGCAGGCGGCGCGGGAGTTCGCGGAGCGCTTCCCGGACCTCGTGGTCAAACCGGTGTCCGGCGCGCATCCGCAGGAGCCGCCGCGGGCGGTGCCGACGAGCCGGGTCGCGCCGGACACCGACTTCTCGGCGGTGGCCTTCGGTCCGACGCTGCTGCAACGGCGGGTCGCCAAGCGCGCCGACATCCGCCTCACCGTCGTCGGCGACACGCTGCTGGCCGCACGCAAGCCGGTCGACCCGGACGGCCACCCGGACGACGTGGACGTCCGTTTCGCCCCTTCGGTCTCTCCCTGGCTGCCCTCGGCCGTGCCCCCGCGCGTCGCCGAGGGGGTGCGGCGGTACATGGCGGGCGCGGAACTGGCGTACGGCGCATTCGACTTCGCCGAGGACTCCGACGGAATCTGGTGGTTCCTGGAGTGCAACCAGTCGGGCCAGTTCGGTTTCGTCGAGATGGACACAGGTCAGCCCATCGCCGCGACGATCGCCACGTGGCTTGCCGAAGGCGGGGACCGCAGCGGCAGGTGTGCGGACGGCGACCGCAGCGCAGCGTCATGAGGGTGCGGGAATCGGCTCGGAGAAAGGAACGGCACATGCGTATCGGACTGCTGGGAACGGGCCCGTGGGCCCAGGCTGCCCATGCCCCCGCTCTAGCCGGGCACACCGGCGCGGAGTTCGCCGGGGTGTGGGGCCGCCGGCCGGAGGCGGCCAAGGCACTGGCGGAGCAGTACGGCGTGCCCGCCTACGACGACGTGGACGCGCTGCTGGCCGACGTGGACGCGGTGGCCGTGGCACTGCCGCCGTCCGTGCAGGTCGAGTTGGCGCTGCGGGCGGCACGGGCGGGCCGTCATCTGCTGCTGGACAAGCCGCTCGCGCTGTCGGTCGCCGAGGGGCGCGCCGTCGTGGCCGCGGTGGAGCGGGCCGGGGTGGCCTCGGTCGTCTTCTTCACGGCCCGCTTCCAGAAGGAGCCGGAGGCCTGGATCGAGGAACAGGCGGCGGTGGCGGGCTGGTTCACGGCGCGCGCGCAGTGGCTGGGAGCCGTGTTCACCTCCGACAGCCCGTTCGCGGCCTCGCCGTGGCGACGGGAGAGGGGCGCGCTGTGGGACGTCGGCCCGCACGCGCTGTCGGTCCTGCTGCCGGTCCTCGGCGACGTACGCCAGATCGTGGCAGCGGCGCACGGCCCCGCGGACACCGTGCATCTGGTCCTCGACCACGCCACGGGCGCGTCGAGCACGCTCACGCTGAGCCTGACCGCGCCGCCGGCGGCGGCCGGGGCCGATGTGGAACTGCGGGGCGAGTCGGGCGTGACGCTGATGCCGGGGAGCTCCGAAGGCGCGATCCCCGCGCTCGCCCGGGCCACCGACGCCCTGCTGACCGCCGTCCGCACGGGCCGTCCCCAGGCCTGCGACGCCGCGTTCGGCCTCCGCGTCACCGAGATCCTCGCCACGGCGGAGGCACGCCTGGCAGAGAAGAGGGACTAGTCCCCGGCCCCGCCACCTCCGCCCGCCCGCTCCGGCCCGGCACGGCGGGTGGCGGTGCGGGAGGCGGCGTGCGAGGTCGGGAATCGACTGGTCGGCGCCACCCTGGCCCGGACGGCACGGCACCCGTCAGCCGTCCGCCGGCCCCTGCCCTCCCCTCCCCGTTCCCAGCGGGAACTCGGGGAGCGGGCCGTCCGGCGACGAAGGACACGTGGCGCCGCATCTCGTCGTAGGCCCGTCGAAGCCGCTGGGCCGGCGTGGCACCCGGCACCGGCAACGCCCTCGGCCCGGAAGGTGCCGCGCCCCCGCAGTGTCCGGTCCCCCTTCCGGCACGACGCGGGATCGGGCGCCTGGTCAGGGCGGCCCGGGGGGAAGGCGGTGCTCCCGGGCGGGAGGCCCGGCGGCGGGCGGCGGCGTAGCTTGGGGATGTGACATCGGTGCGCGACGGGTCGTCGCATCGGGACCGGGAGGCTCGCGGCTGGTTGCGGGGAGCTCCGCCGCCGTGGTGGGTGCGGGTGCTGCCCGTGCTGCTGCTCGTGGCCGTCAGCACGGCCACGGTGGCCACCACCCACGCCCGTGACCTGGGCTTCCTGCTCGGGGCCATCCCCCCACTGGCCGTTCTGTCCTACGGCCCGCTGGGCACCGCGCTCCTCGGCGCCGGGGTGGTCGCGGTGCTGAACGTCCCCGCCACCCATCTGAACCGCCCCGGCAACACCGATCTGCTCACCATCGTGTTCGTGGCCGTCCTGAGTGTGTTCGTGTCGTACGTGCGCAGCCGCCGGGACGCCCAGCTGGACGCGGAGCGGGCGATCGGCGAAGCCGTGCAGCGGGCCGTGATGCCGACGCTGCCGGGGCGGGTGGGAAGCGTGGAGTGCACGGGGTTCTACCGGGCCGCGCAGGACGGGACGCTGGTGGGCGGGGACTTCTTCGACGTGCGGGAGGGACCGTACGGCGTGCGGGCGGTGATGGGCGACGTACAGGGGCACGGGCTGTCGGCGGTCGCGACGGTGGTGTCGCTGCTGGGGGCGTTCCGGGAGGCCGTGCTGGACCAGCCGGACCTGGAGTCGGTCGCCGCGCGGATGGACCGCAGGCTGGCGGTGGACTCGGCGGACGTACGGCACGCGGAGCTGTTCGCCACCGGCGTGCTGCTGGAGTTCCCCCCCGACGGGCGGGCGGTCCGGGTGGTGGCCTGCGGTCATCCGGCGCCCGTCCTGCTGCACGCGGAGCAGGCCCTGGAGGTGGCGGTCCCGCCGGGACCGCCACTGGGCATCGGGCTGGTCGGTGTCGAGTCGCCGAAGGAGATCACGGTGACGCTGGACCCGGGTGACCGGCTCTTCCTCGCCTCCGACGGGGTGTGGGAGGCGCGGGACGGCGAGGACGCCTTCTACCCGCTGCCCGCGCGGCTGGCCGCCCTGACCGCCACGGCGTCCGCCGGGCTTCCCGGGGCGGTGTGGGCGGAGCTCGTCCGCCTGCGCTACGAGGTCCGCGACGACGTCACCATGCTGGTGCTGTCGCCCGGGACGCCCACCGCCTGACCGCCCCGCCGGTCAGCCCACGTCCCACAGGAAGCGGTGGGTGTGGATGCCGAAGTAGGGGAACGACCGGATCTCGCGGACGCCCTCCAGGGGGCGTACCACGTCGTTGACGAAGTCCAGCAGGGCCTTCGGGCCGGGGGCGACCACCTCGGCGAACAGGTCGAATCCGCCGGAGGTCAGCACCGAGTAGACGACCTCCGGGCGTTCGGCGAGGGCGTCGGCGACGGTGCGGGGGTCACCGTCGACGCCGATGCCGAGCAGGGCCATGGCCTGCCCGCCCATGGCCATCGGGTCGGTGACCCCGACCACCTGGACGGCTCTGGAGTCCAGCAGGCGTTGCAGGCGCTGCCGGGCCGCCGAGGCGGACAGACCGACCTTGGGGCCCAGGTCGGCGTAGGCGATACGGCCGTCGGTCTGCAGCTCGCGCAGGATGGCCCGGTCGATCTCGTCCACGCGTGTCCTTTCGTGCGGGTGTTGCGGGCGGGTCCGGCCGCGGGTCTCAGCCCGCCAGTTCGGCGAGGGCTGCGGCGAAGACCTCGGTGTGGGTGTCGACGTCCCGCTCGGTGGTGTCGGGGCACATGAGCGCCATGTTGTGGAACGGGGTCAGCAGGATGCCGCGGTTGGCGAGGTAGAGGTGCAGGAAGTCCTCCAGCTCGGGATCGGATGCGGCCGCGGACTCGGTGCCGGTGCGCGGCGCCGGGGTGGTGAAACGGTACTCGGTGCGGGCCCCGAGCCGGCTCACGGACCACGGCAGCCGGTGCGCCTCGATGCCCGCCCGGACACCCGCCTCGAAGCGCTCGGAGAGCCCCGCCATCCTGGCGAACGCCTCCTCGGTGAGGACGTGTTCGAGGGTGGCCCGCATCGCGGCGACCGACAGCGCGTTGCCCGCGAGGGTGCCACCGACGCCGCCCATGTCGACGAGGTCCAGGTCGGTGCGGGCCAGGATCCGCTCGGCGAGTTCGGCGGAGAGCCCGTAGGCGCCGGCCGGGATGCCGCCGCCGATGGCCTTGCCGATGGTCAGCAGGTCGGGTTCCAGGTCCCAGGCGGCCGTGCAGCCGCCGGGCCCCGCGGAGAAGGTGTGGGTCTCGTCGTTGATGAGCAGGCTGCCGTAGCGCCGGGTCAGCTCGCGGACGCCGGCGAGGTACCCGGGCTCCGGCAGGACGATGCCGATGTTGGTGAGCGCGGGCTCCATGAGGACGGCGGCGACGTCACCGTGGGCCAGTGCGCGCTCCAGGCCCGTGAGGTCGTTGAACTCGGCCACCCGGCTGGTCAGCGTCACGTCGCAGGGGGCGCCGACGTTGCCGGGGCGTGCGGTGCCCGTGCCGTCCGGGCCGACGACGATCAGGGACTCGTCGACGCTGCCGTGGTAGCAGTAGCTGTTCACCAGGATCTTCGGGCGCCCGGTGACGGCACGGGCGAGCCGGATCGCCCAGCGGTTGGCGTCCGTGGCGGTCAGCGAGAAGCTCCAGTGCGCCAGGCCGAACCGGCGGGTCAGGTCGGCGCCGACCCACTCGGCGTCCTCCGTGGGCAGCATCGCCGTGGCCCCGCCCAGTTCGGCGAACCGCCGCTGCACGGCCTCGGTGACCGGGGCGGGCGAGTGGCCGGCCATCGCCCCGGTGTCGCCGAGGCAGAAGTCGATGTACTCGTGCCCGTCGACGTCCGTGACCCGGGCGCCACGCGCCCCCGCCAGATAGCGCGGAAAGGCACCGGCCGTCTTGTTCATCCAGGTCATCGGCACCCGGCCGAAGAGGTGACCGGCCCGCGCATAAGCGGCGCGCGAGCGCGGGTTGCGCCCCTCGGCCTCGGCGCTCTCGCGGGCCAGGAGGGCGTGCAGACGCGTGCGGTCCATGGGGTACCTCGCTGGAGATGGTGACGAATTCCGTGAGCGTACGACCGAAACAGCACTGATCTCAAGGTTTGACGCATGAATCAATTGAGACAGCGATCCAATCGAGCGCCCCCAGGGGGCGTGACAACCGAGAGGGTGACGCGTCACCCATCCGTCAGCTGACGAACCCACGGCCGGATTTCGAACGTCCCGGCTCAAACGCCAGGCCGCGCCACCCCTTCCGCCACGTAGAAATATCTACGAGCATGCATATGCCGGGTTGGTGTGCAGGCGCACGGAGTGCCCGGTCGCGGTCGTGCCCTGCGCCGAGCGCGGGCCAGTGCGGACACCCGGAGCAGTGCATGACGAACACGATGTGGATGCGGGGCGTGGAGTGGCTGGCCGCGGCGGCGGCGGACCCGCGCTCCTGCAAGTGGGAGTGGGATCACGGCGAGGGCGTCGCACTGCTGGAGGCGGGCCGTTTCTGGGACGTGCTGACCGTCCCCGACCGGCTGGGCCTGCTCACCCTCGACCTGCTGTGGCAGCCCGGCGTGCCGGTGCCCGGGCCGACGCTGATCGACACGGCGGCGGGCCGGGTCGGATTCTTCCTGCCCCCGGACCCTGCCGGGGACTGGGTGGGCGCCGGTCTGCGGTACGCGACCAAGGGGGCCTGGGTCGCCGTACCGCCGCCGTACCGGCCCGCGCGTTTTCTCGAGTGGCTCGTGCCGCCGGACGGCACCGGCGCGCTCCACTCGCCCGGCGCCTTGGAGGAGGCGCTGCGGCAGGCCAACGGGACCCTCGCCGTCCTCGCGCCGCCGTGCGGGCAGTGACGGCTCACGTCCGCCCGCGCACAGGCCGCGCACCGGGCACGGACCACAGGGCGTCCGGTTCCGCGGGTACCGTCCGTCCCTGCGCCCGCCACTCGGCCACGAGTCCGGCGTAGATCGGTTCCCGGGACCGGTCCACCTGCGAGAGCCGGCGCATCCGGCGCATCCGGTCCAGGCTTTCGATCCGGTCCAGCCAATCCAAGCGGTTCGCCGGGTCCAAACGGTTCATGCCGGGGCAACGCGGCCGGGCCGCCACCGGCACGCCTCGCCCGGCCGGCTCACCGGGTCGGGTGAGGGCGTCGCTCGAACGGGGCGCTCCGCCCGTCGGACAAGCATCCCGCCGGACAAACATTCCGCCGGCGGATGCAGCGCTCCCCGCGCTGGGCGGGTCCGGGCTCGGACGTCCCGCTCACGGCACCTTCACCTCTCACGTGCCCGAAGTCAGACCATGTGGATCGGCCGCACGCGTCCGCCGGGGGCCGCGGTCGCCGTCACGACGGGGACGCCGACGGCACCGGTCGCCACCGGGCCGGCAGCGGCGCCACCGTGCGTTCACCGCCGACTCAGGGAGCCCCCGATTTTCGGCGGTACGTGACCTCGCCCCCGCGCGGCACGCCAACTCGACGCCGCCGTACGGAAGGTGATGCCCGAGGCGCACGTGCCCTGCGCGATCGTCGACATGCGCAGCGGGCTGCCCGCCTACTCCGAGGACGCGGCATCCTTCACGGCACCGGCCTCGGACCCGCAACGCAGCTCCGCACCACGGCGGTTTCCTCGGTCCGGCCACTACCGCCATGACGCACACGGTCTTCCCGACCGGCAACGAGTCGCCCGCTCCGCACGCGCAGGACTACGCCGCGCGCTACACCACACACAGGGCCGACGGCAAGGAAGCCGACTCGGGCGACCGGAATCCGTCGTGGGGCTGGGCGGCCGGCCCGATCGTCCCGCGCCCCTCCGCGATCCGCACACCTGGGCGCCCACGGTCGCCACGGGCCGGTTAACGGACGGGAGGCGGATGGGCGGTGCCCCACCGCAAGCAGCGGTTCACCACTCCGCGGGCCGGCTCCGCCAAGGGGGCCGGATACGGACCGGGCATCTTCGACGTGCAGGGATGGATCGGCCACCGGGGTTCCCCGCCCGGGTACCAGTCGCCGACCGTCTGCCCGCCGTGGACACACACTCCTGGCACTCCTGGCACTCCTCGACATCGACACCGGCCACCGGTCCCAGGAGCCCAGCATCGTGCCGGGCGCGGCGATCTCGAGGATCATCTGGCCCGGGCACGTCTACAACCTGCCAGTCGCACGCGCCGGATGAGACGTCGGCTCGGCCGGTTTCCAACCCCGGCGAGCCCGCGCTGTGTGCTTGTCGGCGATGACGGCGTCTACTGAGGGGCGACCGCCTCGCAAGAGGGCCGCTCGCCCAGGAGACCAGACGTGACCGTCACCGACCGCATCGCCCTCGACCCCTTCGGCTCCGACATCGTGGCCGAGAGCGCCCGGCTGCGCGCACGCGGCCCCGTCGTACCGGTCGAACTGCCCGGCGGCATCCCCGCATGGGCACCCACCGGCCACGCCTCCCTCAAGGACCTCATCCTCGATCCCCGGGTCAGCAAGGACGCACGCCTGCACTGGCGGCTGTGGCCGGAGCTGGCCCGACATCCGTCCTGGAGCTGGATGGCGACCTGGGTGGGGGTGGTCAACATGCTCTCCACGTACGGCGCCGACCACGCCCGGCTGCGCAAGCTGGTCGCGCCGAGCTTCACCCACCGCCGTACCGAGGCGATGCGGCCGCGTGTGGCGGCCCTCACCACCGAGCTGCTGGACGCGCTGGCGGCGGAGGGGGCGGCCGGCCGGGTGGTCGACCTGCGGGCCGGTCTGGCGCATCCCCTGCCGATGCGCATGATCTGCGAACTGCTCGGCGTGTACGAGGAGTTACGGCCCGACGCGGCGAGGCTCATCGCCGACATCATGGACACCTCCGACCAGAGTCCCGAGTCCGCCGCCTCCGTGCAGCAGCGGATCGGCTCGGTGTTCGGCGCGCTGATCGAGCACCGGCGGAGGCATCCGGGCGACGACGTCACCACGGAGCTGATCCGGGTCCGGGACGAGGACGGCGACCGGCTCTCGGACGAGGAGTTGCTGCACACGCTGCTGCTGGTGATCGGTGCCGGCTTCGAGACGACCGTCAACCTCATCGGCAACGCGGTGGTCGCGTTGCTGTCCGGCCCGGAGCAGCTGGCGGCGGTGCGCTCCGGGGCGGTGGGATGGGGCGCGGTGGTCGACGAGACGCTGCGGGTGCATCCGTCCATCGCCGCGCTCCCGCTGCGGTTCGCGGTGGAGGACCTGAAGGTGGGGGACGTGACGATCCCGGCCGGGGACGCGATCATCACCGCGTACGCGGCCGCGGGCCTGGATCCCGCGCACTACGGCCCGGACGCGGCCGTCTTCGAAGCGGCGCGCGGGGCCGAGGACCATCTCGCGTTCGGGATCGGTGTGCACCGCTGCGTCGGCGCTCCCCTGGCCCGGCTGGAGGCGCTGACGGCGCTGCCCGCGCTGTTCACCCGTTTCCCGGAGCTGCGCCTGGCCGTCGACCCCGACGAGTTGCGGCACGTGCCGTCGTTCATCGCGCACGGCTGGCAGGAGATCCCGGTCCGGCTGGGAGCCTGAGGGCGGGGCGCGGGGCCGCGACCGGTCCCCCGTTCCGGTCGTGCCCCGCGGACTGCCGAAACCATGTGCGGTGCCGGCCACGAGCTGGGCGAGGACGACCTCGTACGGATCGCCGCCCCCGGCCGTCACCCGGCGTTCCGGAACGGGTTCGGCCGCGCGGACGTGTCCCCGCACGGTCTGGGCGTGCACGCCGAGGGGCTGGGCGACGCGTCCGGCACGGGCCCCGGGTCTTGCGCCCGCGCACGTCACCCGATGTGCCGCGCTCCGGCGCCGGACGTGGCTCCGCCGGCGACCCGGGGGGGGTGAGTCGCCGACGGAGACGTCGCGTCCGGGGCGGGGGGAGGCCCAGGACGGCTCACAGGTCGCATGCCCCGGAATCCGGCGCCTACACAACGACATCGCGGGGCGACCGGGTGACGTTGCCGGCACGGGCCCTGCCGCACGGAGCCGAGGTCGCGGGGGGCGGTGGGCGCGTGGGTGCGCGCGGGTTGTCCGGGACGGCATAAGCTCGACGGGTGGCGAAGTACTTCGACGTGCACCCTGACAATCCGCAGCCGCGCAGCATCGCCCAGATCGCCGACGCGGTGCGCTCGGAAGCGCTCATCGCATACCCGACCGACTCCTGTTACGCGCTGGGCTGCCGGCTGGGCAGCCGGGACGGCATGGACCGGATCCGCGCCATCCGCCGTCTGGACGACCGGCACCACTTCACGCTGATGTGCCGGGACTTCGCGCAGCTCGGCCAGTTCGTGCGGGTGGACAACGACGTCTTCCGGGCCGTGAAGGCGTCCACGCCCGGCAGCTACACCTTCATCCTCCCGGCCACCCGCGAGGTGCCGCGCAAACTGCTGCACCCGAAGAAGAAGACCGTGGGCGTGCGCATCCCCGACCACGTGGTCACCCAGACACTGCTGGCGGAGCTGGGCGAGCCGCTGCTGTCCAGCACGCTCCTGCTGCCGGACGAGGCCGAACCGCTGACGCAGGGCTGGGAGATCAAGGACCGGCTCGACCACGTAGTGGACGCGGTGGTCGACTCCGGCGACTGCGGCACGGAGCCGACCACGGTCGTGGACTTCTCCAGCGGCGAGGCGGAGATCGTACGGCGGGGTGCGGGGGACACCAGCCGCTTCGAGTGAGCTCCCGGGGCACCGGGTGCGAGGTTCCGGATCTTGCGTGACAGCATGGGCGGTACCCCTGGCGCCGGGGGCGACCGCCGTCCGACGCCCGTTCCCCAAGGGAGGCCTGCTCACCATGACCGATGTCCAGGGAACCGACCTCGACATCCAGACCGAGGACGGCGTCGCCGACGCGTACCTCGTCCACCCCGCGGACGGAGAGCCCCGTCCGGGTGTGCTGTTCTACCAGGACGCCTACGGCCTTCGGCCGCACCTGAGGAAGATGGCCGACCGGCTGGCCGCCGCCGGCTACACCGTGCTGGTGCCCAACGTGACCTACCGTCTCGGCCGCGCTCCGGTCGTGGAACTGCCCGAGTTCATCGACCCGGGCGCCGACCCCACCATCTGGAAGAAGCTCGGCCCGATCGTGTTCGCGCTGACCCCGGACCTGATCGCGCGGGACTCCGCCGCCTATCTGCGCTGGATGGCCGACAGCCCGCTGGTCACCGACGGGCCGGTCGGAATCACCGGCTACTGCATGGGCGCCCGGCTCGCCCTGTGGACGGCGGCGGCGCATCCGGACCGGGTGGCGGCCGCAGCCGGGTTCCACGGCGGTGGCCTCGCCACCGACGATCCGACCAGCCCTCACCTGGGTGCCCCGCGCATCACCGCGGAGCTGTACCTCGGACACGCCGACAACGACCACTCGCTGCCGCCCGAGCAGATCGAGCGCTTCGAGAAGGCCCTGACCGACGCCGGGGTCCGGCACACCTGCGAGGTCTACGAGGGCGCCCACCACGGCTACACGCAGGCGGACACTCCGGCGTACGACAAGGAGGCCGACGAGCGGCACTGGGCGGCGCTGCTCGGCCTGCTCGAGCGCACCTTCTGACACCGGTTCACGGCGCCCGCCGCAGGGTGGGCGCCGTAGCCCGGTCTGTTCATCCCATTGACATGAACTCGTCTCGGTACGAGTCTGAGAGCGCTCTCAACCAGGTACGGACCAATATCCGTACGGCCCCGACCCCACACGGAGGTAGGAGAGTGCCACATCACCTCACGCGCCCCGCGCTACCCTTGGCGGCCGCTGCGGCCCTGGTCGGCGGAGTGCTCGCGTTCGGCGCCCCGGACCACGCCGCTGCCGCGGTCCCGGACACCATTCCGCTGAAGATCACCAACAACTCGGGCCGTTCCGAACCGGTCTACGTCTACGACCTCGGCACCCAGCTGTCCTCCGGTCAGCAGGGCTGGGCCGACGCGGGCGGCACCTTCCACGCCTGGCCGGCAGGCGGCAACCCCCCGACGCCGGCCCCGGACGCCGCGATCGATGGCCCGGGCGCCGGGCAGTCCAAGACGATCCGGATACCGAAGTTCTCCGGCCGTATCTACTTCTCCTACGGCCAGAAGCTCGACTTCCGGCTGACCACCGGCGGCCTGGTCCAGCCGGCCGTGCAGAACCCCTCCGACCCCAACCGGAACATCCTGTTCAACTGGTCCGAGTACACTCTCAACGACTCCGGGCTGTGGCTGAACAGCACCCAGGTGGACATGTTCTCCGCGCCGTACGCGGTCGGGGTGCAGCGTTCCGACGGCAGCGTGAGCAGCACCGGGCACCTGAAGGCCGGGGGGTACACCGGCTTCTTCAACGCGCTGCGGAGCCAGTCGGGCGGCTGGTCCGGCCTGATCCAGACCCGCTCCGACGGAACCGTGCTGCGCGCCCTCTCACCGCTGTACGGCGTGGAGACCGGCGCCCTGCCGGCGAACGTCATGGACGACTACGTCAACCGGGTCTGGCAGAAGTACTCGACGGCGACGCTGACCGTCACTCCGTTCGCCGACCAGCCGGGCACCAAGTACTACGGCCGGGTCTCGGGCAACGTCATGAACTTCACCAATCCCTCGGGCGCGGTCGTCACCAGTTTCCAGAAACCCGACGCGGACAGCGTGTTCGGCTGCCACAAGCTGCTCGACGCGCCCAACGACACCGTCCGCGGGCCCATCTCCCGGACCCTCTGCGCCGGTTTCAACCGCTCCACCCTGCTGGTCAACCCCAACCAGCCGGACACCTCCACGGCCGCCTTCTACCAGGACGCGGTGACGAACCAGTACGCGCGTGCGGTCCACGGGCAGATGGCCGACGGCAAGGCCTACGCGTTCGCCTTCGACGACGTCGGCAACCAGGAGTCGCTGGTGCACGACGGCAGTCCGCAGCAGGCGTACCTGACGCTGGATCCGCTCGGCTGACACGCGAGGATCCCGCGCCCCGGCCGGCTGCCGGGGCGCGGGACCGTCATGTGTGGCTCAGCCGGTCGTGAGGGCGGTGTCGTCCACCACGAAGCTGGTCTGCAGCGAGGAGTCCTCCACGCCGTTGAACTTCAGCGTGACCGTCTGGCCCGCCAGCGAGGACAGGTCGAAGGACTTCTGGCTGTAGCCGGAGGCCTTGTTGAGGTTCGAGTACGTCGCCAGGGTCTTCGAACCGGCGGTGACCGTCAGCTTGTCGTACGCGGTGCTGGTGGTCGTCTCCGCGCTGTCGATGTGCAGGTAGAAGGTCAGGGTCGCCTTGCAGCCCGCGGGGATCGTCACCGACTGGGACAGCGTGTCGGTGTGCGAGGAGCCGTAGCCGTCCAGCCACGCCTTGTAGGAGCCGCCGTGCGCCGCCTCACCGCTGTCGGTGGTGATGACGCCGCTGGTCGCGGTCCAGCCGGTGCTTCCGGACTCGAAGCCGGGGTTGCTCAGCAGCTGGGTCGACGTGCAACCGCCGCCACCGCCACTGGGGTTGACCGTCCAGGTGAAGCTCGCGGTACCGGTCGCGCCGGTGGAGTCGGTCACCGTGACCGTGGTGTTGGACGTCCCCGCCGTGGTCGGCGTGCCGGTGATCAGCCCGGTGGAGCTGTTGATCGACAGCCCGGCCGGCAGTCCGGAGGCGCTGTACGTCAGGGCACCGCTGTTGGTGCTGCTCGCCTGCACCTGGAGGCTGACGGCGGTGCCGACGGTGGAGGTCTGGTTGCCCGGGTTGGTGACCGTCACCCCGTTGCCCGGCGGGGTGACATGGCTGCCGACGTTGATGCCGGCGAAGGCGTTGGCGACTCCCGCGTACTGGGCCGAGTTGGCGCCGTACAGCGCGGTGGCCGCGTTCAGCGCGGCGGTGCGGGCACCGGCGTAGTTGGTGCTCGACGTCATGTACGACGTCAGCGCCTTGTACCAGATCTGCAGCGCGGCGGCGCGGCCGATGCCGGTCACGGCGACGCCGTCGGACGTCGGGCTGTTGTAGGTCACGCCGTTGATGACCTTGGTGCCGCTGCCCTCGGAGAGCAGGTAGAACATGTGGTTCGCCGGGCCCGAGGAGTAGTGCACGTCGAGGTTGCCGACACCGGAGTACCAGCTGTCGGCCGACCCGCCGTCCTTGCTCGGCTTGTCCATGTAGCGCAGCGGGGTGCCGTCGCCGTTGATGTTGATCTTCTCGCCGATGAGGTAGTCACCGGGGTCGGAGCTGTTGTTGGCGTAGAACTCCACGCCGGTGCCCATGATGTCGCTGGTGGCCTCGTTGAGGCCACCGGACTCACCGGTGTAGTCGAGGCCCGCGGTGTTGGAGGTGACGCCGTGGCTCATCTCGTGGCCGGCCACGTCGAGCGCGGTCAGCGGGTCGTTGTTGCCGGAGCCG